>NZ_JBVHDS010000009.1:0-285336 GCF_055563255.1 Streptomyces sp. NPDC002958
CAGGGGGGACCCTGTGGGAGAGTAGGACGCCGCCGAACTCCTTTTACGGGAAAGCCCCGTGCCCTTGTGGCACGGGGCTTTTCTGCGTTCTGAGCTCATCGAGAGGGCCGCCCTTCTCCCAATGAGCTAATTTTTTGACGTGTGAGTGGGTTAGAGACGACCCGCTCCCTTGAGAGCGAGGTAGGCGTCGGCGAGAGCCGGGGCGAGGTTGTCCGGGGTGGCATCGACAACCACCGCGCCGTGGCGCTGGAGCTGCTCTGCCGTGCGGAGTCGCCTTGCCTGGGCCTGCGCGCCGGCTGCGGCCTCGTAGATCGCGTCCACGGTGCCCCTGGCTCCCGCCATCTGCTCGATGTGCGGGTCGGCCACCGAGCCCACCAGCACCGTGTGGCGCTGGGTCAGCTGTCGGAGGACAGGGAGCAGGCCTTCTTCTACGGGGGCCGCGTCCAGGCCGGTGAGAAGCACAATCAGGGAGCGACGAGGAGTACCGGCAAGCACGGCAGCGCCAAGACCTCGGGCGTCCGTTTCCACGAGTGCTGGTTCGATCGGCGCCAGTGCATTGACCATGGCCGACAGGACGTCTCCCGCGGACCTGCCCTGAACCTGGGCACGGATGCGGCGGTCGTAGGCGAGTAGATCCACACGGTCGCCCGCACGCGTGGCAAGCGCGGTGAGGAGCAGGGCCGCGTCCAGGGCAGCATCGAGTCGGGGTACGTCACCGACGCGACCCGCTGATGTACGGCCGGTGTCCAGGACGACGAGGATGTGACGGTCCCGCTCGGGGCGCCACGTCCGCACCGCGACGGCGGACTGGCGCGCTGTCGCCCGCCAGTCGATGGAACGCGTGTCGTCACCGGGTACATAGGCACGCAGACTGTCGAACTCTGTGCCTTCCCCACGGGTGAGGACGCTGGTGCGGCCGTCGAGCTCGCGGAGTCCGGCGAGGCGGGACGGTAGATGCTTGCGGCTGGTGAAGGGCGGAAGGACACGTACCGTCCACGGGACTTGGTGATTCCCTTGGCGGGCCGCAAGCCCCAGAGGTCCGAACGAACGGACGGTGACGCGTTCGGCTCGGCGGTCACCGCGCCGTGTCGGTCGCAGGATGGTGGTCAGCCGGCGACGTTCCCCCGCCGGGATCGTCAGTGTGTGACGGGATGAGGCCTGCTCCATGCCGGTGTGCCAGCTGCTGGGCGGCCAGGCGTCGCGCAGGTGTGCCCGCAGGCGTCGACGGGAAGGATTCGTTACGGTGAGTTGCACTTCAGCGGCTTCGCCGAGTCGAACGGTTGTGTCACCGGATCGGGTGAAACGAAGTGTTCGCACTGGTGCAGCCAGGGCGTAGTCGCACAGAATTGCTAGAGAGAGCGGTGCGTTGACCGCGAGCAGGCCAGTCCAGCTCGGGGCCAGGATGCCTACAGGGAGTGACCCCAGGGCGGCCAGCAGGGCGGTACGTCCGGTGAGGGCCACGGTCACCGCCTCATCGGGGTACGGGGACGTGAGCGAGGACTGCGGTGATGACGGAGTCGGGGGTGACTCCCTCCATCTCCGCTTCGGGCCGCAGTTGGATGCGATGGCGAAGTGTGGGGAGAGCCAGGGCCTTCACGTCATCGGGAATGACGTAGTCACGGCCAGTGAGCCAGGCCCAGGCACGGGCGGTCGACAGCAGAGCGGTAGCGCCTCGGGGAGAGACACCGAGGGAGAGCGAGGGGGATTCACGCGTGGCACGACAAATATCGACGACATAGCCGGTGATCTCGGGGGAGACCTTGGTCCGGGCGACTGAGTCGCGGGCGGCTTCCAGATCGGCTGGGCCGGCGACGGGGCGTATGCCTGCTGACTTGAGGTCGCGCGGATTGAAGCCGTCGGAGTGACGGGTGAGGACATTGATCTCCTCTTCGCGGGACGGCAAGGGCACCGTCAGTTTGAGGAGAAACCGGTCCAGTTGGGCCTCGGGCAGCGGGTAGGTGCCCTCGTATTCGACGGGATTCTGCGTGGCGGCCACGAGGAAGGGGTCGGGCAGCAGCCGAGGGGTTCCGTCGACCGTGACCTGGCGCTCTTCCATTGCCTCCAGGAGGGAGGACTGCGTCTTAGGAGGCGTGCGGTTGATCTCGTCGGCGAGAAGCAGGTTGGTGAAGACCGGGCCGGGCTGGAAGGAGAACTCTGCTGTGCGGGCGTCATAGACCAGTGAGCCGGTGACGTCGCTCGGCATCAGGTCGGGGGTGAACTGGACGCGCTTGGTGTCGAGTGCGAGTGAGGCCGCGAGAGCCCGGACCAGAAGGGTCTTGGCCACGCCGGGGACGCCTTCGAGAAGGACGTGGCCTCGGCAGAGCAGCGCGACGACGAGTCCGGTGACTGCCGGGTCCTGGCCGACCACAGCCTTGGCGATCTCGGAGCGCAGCGCTTCCAGGGACGCGCGGGCTGTGTCACCGTTCCCGGCGGTCTCGGTAGTCCCGGCGGGCACTGGGGGCGGGACGCTCATGACGTGCGTACCTCTCTTTCGAGGGTGTCGAGTTGGTCTGCCAGATGTACAAGAGCGGCATCGTCGGACGGGGCGGGTCCGAAGAACAGGGTTTGGAGGTCGCTGCCGGTGGTGCTGAGACGGGCGGAAACGGCAGGGATGAGTATTGCGGGGGAGTGGGCATCGCGTGGGGAGACGCCGATGAGAGAGGCGATACGGGTGCGGGTGGCGGAACGCAGTGAGTCGGCGGCCCGGTCGCGGGCGTTCGCCCTGCGGTAGAGACGGGCCCGGCCCTCGGTGGCCTCGGAGGCGCGGATGGCCACGGGCAGCCGTTCGGTCACCAGTGGGCCCAGACGACGGGCGCGCCAGATGGCGGCGAGCACAGCGGCGAGTGCGAGTTGCAGGGTGCCCCACAGCCAGCCTTGGGGGATCAGGTCGGCGAAGCTGCGGTCGTCGTGGGCGCTGTCGTCACCACTCCCGCCGTTCTCAGCGGCAGCAGAAGGATCAGTGAGCGAAGGGAGGTACCAGACCAGATGCGGGCGGGAACCGAGAAGTTGCAGGGCCAGGGAAGCATTGCCCTGGTTGCCGAGCCGGTCGTTGTAGAGAAGGTCGGGGAAACCGAGGAGAACGGTGTCGCCCGCGCCCTGTTCGACCAGGAGCAGGGTGGGGAGGCCGTCGCTCGGGAAGCAGGCGATGGTATCGAGGCCGTCCGAGGCGTAGCGGAAGCCTCCCGTTTCGACGGCGCCGGCGTTGCGGGCGGTGGGCAGGGAGCACTGAGGGGCGCGGGTGGCCACCGGTCCGGCGGACTCCGCGCGGACGCCGGGGGCCAGCGTGCCCACGGATGGAGGGCCCGCCGCGAGAAGGACGGTGCGACCGGCCGAGGAGGCGGTCGTGGCACGAAGTTCGCTCTGCTGGTGCGGTGTCAGCAGATTG
Source organism: Streptomyces sp. NPDC002958 (assembly GCF_055563255.1). Classification (NCBI taxonomy): domain Bacteria; kingdom Bacillati; phylum Actinomycetota; class Actinomycetes; order Kitasatosporales; family Streptomycetaceae; genus Streptomyces; species Streptomyces sp. NPDC002958. The sequence continues at coordinate 3,386 of NZ_JBVHDS010000009.1, forward strand.
GGGGAGGCGACGAGCAACGTGGATTCGGGGCCGACCTGGGCCGTGGCCTCATCGAGCGTGGTGACCACATGAATGGAGACGCCATGTTCCTTGAGGAGTGCGGCGACGGCCCGGCTGCCGTAGCGGTCGGCGGAACGGGGATCGAGGCGGCCGTGCTGGTCACCGGAGCGCACGGTTGCCAGAGCGATACCGGCAGCGACGAGTACGAGGAGGGCGAGCAGCAGACCGCGGGCGCGGATCCAGATCTGGTGCGGGGGGAGGGATGCGGAGGTGGTGGGGGCGGCGGTGACCTCGGTCATTCGGGTGCTCCCTGGGCCGGGGCCGTCAGGAGAGGCTTGGCGGATTCGAGATCGAGGTCCAGCGCTTGTAGGCCCAGATACGCCTGCTGGTCCGCGGTGCGGCCGCCGTATGTGACATCGTCGAATTCCCTGGCGGCGGCGTGGAGCCGCGTGGCGTGGGCGGGAAGTGGGCGGCCCGCTTCGGCGGCCGCTTCGTCGGCGGTGCGCCCAGGGCGGGGGGCGAGCAGGGCGCGCTCTTCCATGGATCGGACGATGGCACGCATGCGCTCTTGGACCGCCTCGTTCCAGCGGTGGGCGGCGGCGTGGGTCTCAGCGGCCGTCCGGTGTTCGGCCGCGCTGCGGGGGCTGTCGTCGAAGAGGGCTTCCGCGGAACGCACGGTGCGGTGCGGGGTGCCCAGCCGCCACCAGAGTGCGGCGACCAGGCCGATGACGACCAGCACGAGCACGACAAGACCGAGTGGGCCGCCCGGCGCGGCGCCGGAGGCCGTGTTCAGGAGATCGCCGATCCAGCCCCAGAGCCGGTCGAGACCGCGCTGGAGGAGGTTGGGATCGTTCTCGTGGTACATCGGTTTCGACAGCTCGCGCTTCGCGGCCTCGCGGGCGGGGACACGTGGAGTGTCCACAGGTGTGTCGCCGCTCGCGTGGATCAGTAGCCGTGCTGCTGTTGTGCCCCCCGCCCCCGACACGGCATCAGCTCCTGGTGTCGTATCCGGGCAGGCCCGCTGCCCGGGCGAGATCGAGGTCGAGTGCCTCGCGGCGGATGCGCTGATCGATGTAGAGCAGGGCCATCACACCGGCGGAGAGCGGGTAGGTGATCGTCGCGGTGATCACCTGGCCGATGCCGGAGACGATCAGGAACGGCCAGCCGAAGTCCGTGGCGCCGTCCGTGAGGAAGGAGCCGATACCGCCGCCGTCCACGGCCATCGCGATGACGCTGAACGGGATGGCGATGATCATGCTCACCATGAGGGTCAGCAGCCAGGTGAGCGCCAGGATGCCGAAAGTCCGCCACCATGCGCCCCTGACCAGCTTTGCGGAGCGGCGCATGGAGGTTGTGATCGATTGCCGCTCGAGCATCAGTGCCGGCGAGGCGAGACAGAAGCGGACCATCAGCCAGATGACGACGACGAACGCGGCCAGGAATCCGATGACGGCGAGTCCGGCGCCTGCGGTGGAGCCGATGAGCATGCCCGGCAGCAGGCCCACCGTCACGATGGCGGCGCTGATCAGGGCCAGCAGCAGTGTCAGACCCAGCAGCTGGGCAAGCCGGGGCCGGGCCTCGGCCCATGCGTCGGAGAGCGTCACCGGACGGCCCAGCACAGAGCGGCTGATCACCACGGTCAGTACGGATGTCGTGATCAGCGTAGCGATCATGGTGATGAGGAAGGACGGCACACTGCTGACCAGTGCCGACTGAGCAGAGTCGGCGCTTTGCCGGAGTGCCTCCGATCCGGTGGCGTTCGGGTCGATCGCTGCGGGTTCCGGAAGCACATAGCGTTGCACGAGGATGATCGCGATCTGGGCGACCACGGACACGGTCAACGTGATACCGAGGACCGTGCGCCAGTGGGCGCGCATCGTGGAGACCGCGCCGTCGAGGATTTCACCGACGCCGAGCGGCCGGAGAGGGATGACACCGGGCTTGGCCGCAACGGGCGGCTGCTCCCAGCCGGAGCCCTGAGGTCCGCCGCCCCAGCTGGGGGGTGGCGCGCCGGGACCTGTGCCGGGAGTGCCCGGTGGGGACCACTGCCCTGCGGGCGGCTGCGTGGGAGACCAGTTCCCTGCCGGGCCGCTGCCGTCGACGGGCTCGGAGGGCCGGGGGACGCCCACCCCCTGTCCCTCGGAGGGGGCGGATCCGGGCGAGGCCCAGCCCGGAGTGTCGTTCATTCTCGCTCCTTCACGGTCCTGTCCGCTCATCGGGGCGGCAGGTTGGCAGCCATCGTGCCACGCGTTGCTCCGGTACGGGCCTGGCGCTCTATCTCCTTCGTACCTTCATTTGTGGGCGGCTCACCGGGCAGACTGGGCGGATGGTTGATCAGGACGCGCAATTGCCGGTGGGCATCGAGCCTCCCACGCTTCCCGTGCTTCGCTGGGACGAGCCTCCGGAAGGTCCCGTGCTGGTGCTCCTCGACCAGACGCGGCTGCCTGCAGAGGAGGTCGAGCAGGTGTGTGCCGACGTGCCCGCGCTCGTGCAGGCGATCCGGACTCTGGCGGTGCGCGGGGCGCCGTTGCTGGGCATCGCAGGGGCCTATGGGGTGGCTCTCGCAGCGGTGCGGGGAGATGACGTGGCGGCGGCCGCGGAGGTGCTGGAGCGGGCGCGGCCCACCGCGGTGAATCTCGGGTACGGGGTCCGGCGGGCTGCCGGGGCGTACCGGGCGGCCGTCGGGAAGGGAGCGGATCCGGAGCGAGCTGCGGCGGTGGCGCTGGCCGAGGCCAGGGCGCTGCACCGGGAGGACGCCGAGGCCAGCGGGCGTATGGCGCGGTACGGGCTTGCTTTTCTGGACGAACTGTTGTCCGGTGGCGCGTATCAACTGCTGACCCACTGCAATACGGGGGCGCTCGTCTCGGGTGGTGAGGGCACTGCCTTCGCGGTGGCGCTCGGGGCGCACCGGGAGGGGCGGCTGCGCCGGCTGTGGGTGGACGAGACGCGCCCGCTGCTGCAGGGCGCCCGGCTGACCGGGTATGAGGCGGCACGCAATGGCATGCCGTACAGCTTGCTCACGGACAATGCCGCAGGTTCGCTGTTCGCCGCGGGGGAGGTGGACGCCGTGCTCATCGGGGCGGACCGCATCGCCGCAGACGGTTCGGTGGCGAACAAGGTGGGGAGCTATCCGCTGGCGGTACTCGCGAAGTACCACCACGTACCGTTCATCGTGGTGGCGCCGACCACGACCGTGGATCTGGACACCGCGGACGGGGCATCGATCACCGTGGAGCAGCGGCCGGGGAGTGAAGTGACGGAGCTCACATCCCAGCAGGCCGGGGAGGCAGGCGGGGGTGCCGGCGGATTGCTCGTGGCACCGGTAGGAACCCTGGTGTACAACCCCGCGTTCGACATCACGCCGCCGGAGCTGGTCACGGCGATCGTCACGGAGGAGGGCGCAGTTTCCCCGGTCACGGGGGTCGGACTGGCAGAGCTGTGTGCCAGATCATCGCAGGTAACGATTAGCTAATGGGATGATGTCGATTATGAAGGGACGCGTCCTTGTCGTCGACGACGACACCGCACTGGCCGAGATGCTCGGGATTGTGCTGCGTGGTGAAGGTTTCGAGCCGTCGTTCGTAGCGGACGGCGACAAGGCACTTGCCGCATTTCGTGAGGCCAAGCCGGACCTGGTCCTGCTGGATCTGATGCTGCCCGGAAGGGACGGCATCGAGGTCTGCAGGTTGATCAGGGCCGAGTCGGGTGTGCCGATCGTCATGCTCACTGCCAAGAGCGACACGGTTGACGTAGTGGTGGGCCTGGAGTCCGGGGCTGACGACTACATCGTCAAGCCGTTCAAACCTAAGGAGTTGGTTGCCCGGATCAGGGCGCGTCTGCGGAGGTCCGAGGAGCCGACGCCCGAGCAGTTGGCCATCGGGGATCTGGTCATCGATGTGGCCGGTCACTCGGTGAAGCGGGAGGGACAGTCGATCGCCCTCACCCCGCTGGAGTTCGACCTGCTGGTCGCGCTCGCCCGTAAGCCGTGGCAGGTCTTCACCCGTGAGGTACTTCTGGAGCAGGTGTGGGGGTACCGCCACGCCGCTGACACCCGGCTGGTGAATGTTCATGTCCAGCGACTGCGCTCCAAGGTCGAGAAGGACCCGGAGCGACCGGAGATCGTGGTGACCGTCCGAGGGGTCGGTTACAAGGCCGGACCGAGCTGACATGCCCCTGAGTAGCGCTGCTCCGCAGGCCGGGGGGCCGGGAGTCCGTGCGGAGCGGGCTGCTTCTCCGGGACACAAGGCGTCCCAGGTAGGGCGTCTTCTGCAGGGTGGCCGGTTGTTCCACGACCGGGCGGCCGGCGGCCCTGTGCTGCGACTGCTGATGCGTTGGGTGCGGCGTCCGCTGCTGCCCGCCGTGCGGCTGTGGCGACGCAACCTCCAGCTGAGGGTTGTCGCGGGCACGCTGCTCATGTCGCTCGGAGTGGTGCTGCTCCTCGGGCTGGTAGTGATCGGGCAGGTGCGCAATGGACTGCTCGACGCGAAGGGCAAGGCTGCTCAGACTCAGGCCGCAGGCGGTTTCGCGGCGGCCCAGGAGAAGGCGAACGCCCCGCTCATTCCCGGTGGGCAGGGCAGCGACACGACGGATGGCAGCACGGCCAACAACTCCTGGCGGACCGAGCTCGTCGACCAGCTCGCCAGTGGTGGCAAGAACGCCTTCCACGTGGTGGCGCTCAGCGCCGACGAGGGCACCCGTGCGCCGCGTGGCTCGGGCAGTGTGGAGGCGGCGAGCATTCCGCAGAGCCTGCGTGACTCCGTGAACAAGGGGCCGGGGGCGTTCCAGACGTACTCCCTGATCCAGTACGCGAACGGGCAGGAGCCGCAGCCCGGACTCGTCGTGGGCAAGCGGCTCTACGACATCGACCACAATCCGTACCAGCTCTACTACCTCTTCCCGCTGACGCAGGAGGAGAAGTCATTGACGCTGGTCAAGGGCACGCTGGCGACTGCGGGACTGTTCGTGGTCGTGCTGCTCGGGGCCATTGCCTGGTTCGTGGTGCGGCAGGTGGTCACGCCTGTACGGATGGCGGCCGGCATCGTCGAGCGGCTCTCCGTCGGCAGGCTCCAGGAACGGATGAAGGTCACCGGCGAGGACGACATCGCCCGGCTCGGTGAGGCCTTCAACAAGATGGCGCAGAACCTCCAGCTGAAGATCCAGCAGCTGGAGGAGCTGTCCCGGATGCAGCGGCGCTTCGTCTCCGACGTCTCCCATGAGCTGCGGACACCGCTGACGACCGTACGGATGGCCGCCGATGTCATCCATGAGGCCCGCAGCGACTTCGATCCTGTGACGGCGCGCTCTGCGGAGCTGCTCGGCGACCAGCTCGACCGGTTCGAATCGCTGCTCTCCGATCTGCTGGAGATCAGCCGGTTCGACGCGGGCGCCGCGGCGCTGGAGGCCGAGCCGATAGATCTTCGGCAGGTCGTACGACGGGTGATCGGCGGGGCCGAGCCGCTGGCCGAGCGCAAGGGCACCCGGATCCGGGTGGTCGGCGACGAGCAGCCGGTGATCGCGGAGGTCGACGCGCGGCGGGTCGAGCGCGTCCTGCGCAACCTTGTGGTCAATGCCGTCGAGCACGGCGAGGGCCGGGACGTCGTGGTACGGATGGGGGTGGCCGGAGGTGCGGTCGCCGTGGCCGTACGGGACTACGGCGTGGGGCTCAAGCCCGGCGAGGCGACGCGGGTGTTCAACCGTTTCTGGCGGGCCGACCCGGCCCGCGCGCGGACGACCGGCGGCACCGGACTCGGACTGTCCATTGCCGTGGAGGACGCCAGGCTGCACGGCGGCTGGCTACAGGCATGGGGCGAGCCGGGCGGCGGTTCGCAGTTCCGGCTGACTCTGCCGCGCACGGCGGACGAACCGCTGCGCGGATCGCCGATACCACTGGAACCCGAGGACTCCCGGCGCAACCGGGAGAGCCGGGAGCGAGCCGCGGCCGCTCCCGCGACCGGGAGCGAGCACCGGCTGACGACGGTGCCGACCCAGCCCAGCGGCAGCGACCGGTCCACACTGTCCGTACCCTCGCGTGCCCCTGTGGCTCCCCGGACGGCGCCGGCCTCGGTGCATCCGGCGGCCCTGCCGGGGAGCGGCGCACGGGTGGTCGCGCGCCCCGCCGAGGGCCGACCGGGCGGCGATTTCGACTCTGCAGTGCAGGACCCGGAGCGGGGGGAAGCGAATCGTGGGCACTGACCGTCGCAGGGGCGGCCATGGGCGCGTGCTCGCGCTGCTCGGATGCGGTGTTGTGCTGCTCTCCGCGTGCGGCTCGATGCCTGTCACAGGGGATGTCAAAGCGGTCGATGCCTCGCAGCCAGGTGACTCCCAGGTGCAGGTGTACGCCGTGGCGCCGCGTGACAACGCCACCCCCAACGAGATCGTCGACGGCTTCCTGGAGTCCATGACCAGTGATGACTCGGACTTCAGGACGACCCGTAAGTACCTGACGAGAGAGGCCGCGAGCACCTGGAAGCCGAGCGCGTTCACGACGGTGCTCACCAAGGCGCCGAACCGGAGCGACCGCCCGATGCACGACAGCGACGCCGGCATCACGGAGGTCACCTACACCCTGACCGGTGAGAAGGTGGCTACGGTCGACGCCCAGAGCGCCTATCAGCCGCTCGCGCCCACGGACTACAACCAGACCCTGCGTTTGGTGAAGGAGAACGGTCCGGAGGGCAAGGAGTGGCGCATCGACCTCGTGCCGGATGGCCTTCTGCTCGGGGAGTCGGACTTCAAGCGCCTCTATCGCTCCGTCGACAAGTACTACTACGCCGCGGGGCGGACGTCGGTGCCGTCGACCCTGGTCGCCGACCCTGTCTATCTCCGCAGCCGGACGGACCCCGTCACCGGGATGGACACCGTGACGCAGGCAGTCCGCAGCCTTTTGGCAGGGCCGACCAGTTGGCTGCGGCCGGCGGTCGAATCCAGCTTCCCCCCGGGTACGGCGCTGGCGAAGGGCGTCACCTCGCTCACCCCCGACGACCGCAACGTACTGAAGGTCCCGCTCAACAAGAAGGCGGACGGCGTCGGACAGCACTCCTGTCGCATGATGGCCTCACAGGTCCTCTACACCCTGCGGGATCTGACGTCCGCACGGGTCGAACAGGTCGAACTGCAGCGCTCCGACGGTTCCCCACTGTGTGTCCTCGGGACGGACCAGGCGGAGCAGTTCGCCCTTGACGGTTCGTCGAGCGGGCCGGACAGCCAGTACTTCATCGATGCCAAGGGGCATGTGGAGCGAATTCCCGGCAGCACCAAGGGCAGTGGCACCCCGGAGGCGGTGGCCGGCCCGCTCGGCAACGGCCCGGTGCGGATGGGTGCGGTCGGTGTGGCCAGGGACGAGCAGTCGGCGGCAGCGGTCTCGCGCGACAGGGCGGCCCTCTATGTGTCGTCCATCGTCTCGGACGGAGAGTTTCCCGCGGCCGCGGTGACCAGCAAGGCGCAGAACCCGAACAACCGTCTGTCGGCACCGAGCTGGGACGGCCGGGGCGACCTCTGGGTGGCCGACCGGGATCCGGACAACCCCAGACTGCTGAGGCTGGCCGGTGGTGTCGGCGAGCCGCATGAGGTCACTGTGCCGAGCCTGGACGGCGGGCGCATCGAGGCGCTGCGGATGTCCGCGGACGGAGTGCGGATCGCACTCCTGGTGACCCAGGACGGCCGCAACACGCTGAAGATCGGCCGGATCGAGCGCCGCGGGCCGGAGACGGAGCAGCAGGTCTCGGTGGTGGATCTGCGGCAGGCCGCTCCGCAGCTGACGGACGTGACCGCGATGTCGTGGTCGGGCCGGAGCCGTCTCGTGGTGGTCGGCAAGGAGCAAGGCGGCGTGCAGCAAATGCGCTATGTGCAGGCGGACGGTTCGACGCCCGCATCGGGTGTTCTGCCCGGCGTGAACCAGGTGTCGTCGGTCGCGGCGGCGGACGACGAGCGGTTGCCGCTGATGGCGGCCACGTCGAGCGACGGGATAGTGAAGCTGTCGCCGGGCGACAACTGGCAGACGGTGGTCAAGGAGGGCTCGTCGTTGGTCTTCCCGGGCTGAGACCCCGCAAGACCGCTTCCGCGTTATCCACAGGGGTGGCCCGGTCCCTTCGGGGAGGGCACAGTGGAGTCATGCGGGGGTGGTGGCGGGAGATCTCGGGCCTGGTCCTGCCGGTGTCCTGCGGTGGCTGCGGCAGGCCGCGTATCGAGCTGTGCGAGGAATGCCGGGCGGAGCTGTACGGCGGGGTGCCGCGCAGGGTGAGACCTGTGCCCGAGCCTGCGGGCCTACCGGTGGTGCATGCGGCCGCTGCGTACGAGAACGCCGTACGTGCGGTGCTCCTGGCCCATAAGGAGCGGGGTGCACTGGGGCTGGCCGGGGCACTTGGCAAGGCGCTGGCGGGGGCCGTGCGGGCCGGGGCGGGGCAGGTGGGCGTCGTCGGGCCGCTGCTGCTCGTCCCCGTACCGTCGACGCGGCGGGCCGTGGCGGCGCGGGGGCATGATCCGACGCGCCGGATCGCGCTGGCCGCCGCGGGTGAGCTGCGGCGCGGCGGCAGCCGGGCCGGGGTGGCCGCGGTGCTTCGGCAGCGGCGTCGGGTCGCCGATCAAGCGGGGCTCGGAGCCCGGCAGCGGCAGGCGAATCTCGCGGGGGCACTGGAGGTCGTGGCCGGGGGCGAACGGCTGCTTGCGGCCGGACGGGTGGTGCTGGTGGACGACCTTCTGACGACCGGTGCCTCGTTGGCCGAGGCGGCTCGAGCGATCGGGACGGCGAGCGGGCGCGGAGGCGTCGCCCACGGTAGTGCGCAGGCGGCCGTTGTCGCAGCATCTCCGGCGGCCTTCGAAATGACCCGGAACTGCCAATGAACTTGCATCGTTGCAGGTAGTGAGTGAGTAAAAAGACCTGAACGGAGGTACGTGCGAGTAGCGGGTGCCGACATCCCGCCGGGCAGGCTATGTTCGGTTGTGAGGAATGGTGAATGCCAGACCTCGATGCATGCACCACCAGGTTTCGGGCAGGTAACTCACCAGTAGTCCAGAAGCTGAAAATTCGGCGGGGTGGAGACCTTGCCGATGGGGGAGGAGGAGGTGGACACCGAGTCCGCGGCTCCGGCTACCACCGGAGCCTGGTGCAAAAGGGAGATACTCCGCCGCTGAGCGGAGTGATCCGGGAACGGAGTTCTGCGTGGACATCGTCGTCAAGGGCCGCAAGACCGAGGTGCCCGAGCGGTTCCGCAAGCACGTGGCCGAGAAGCTGAAGCTGGACAAGATCCAGAAGTTCGACGGCAAGGTGATCAGCCTTGACGTCGAGGTGTCCAAGGAGCCGAACCCCCGTCAGGCCGACCGTTCCGACCGGGTGGAGATCACGCTCCGCTCGCGTGGGCCGGTCATCAGGGCGGAAGCGGCCGCAGGCGACCCGTACGCAGCGCTGGACCTGGCCACCGGCAAGCTGGAGGCACGGCTGCGCAAGCAGCACGACAAGCGCTACAGCCGCCGTGGCAACGGCCGGATTCCCGCTGCCGAAGTCGCTGAGACCGTGCCGGGCGCGGCGTCGTTCAACGGTGAGGGCGATCTGGTTGGCAATGAGGCGGCTCAGTCCGTACCCACCACCAGGTTCGGCTCGCTGGAGGTACAGGGCGAGGGCCCGCTGGTGATGCGCGAGAAGACGCACGTCGCCGCACCGATGTCGCTCGATCAGGCGCTCTACGAGATGGAGCTGGTCGGGCACGACTTCTATCTGTTCGTCGACTCCGAGACGAAGGAACCCAGTGTCGTCTACCGACGGCATGCCTATGACTACGGTGTCATCCACCTGAGGACCGACCCGCTGGCCGGCGACGAGGCGGGCGGCGCGGGCGGTGCACTCGGCGGCTGACGCCACCCCTCTGTGGTGCCCCTGGAGCGCCTGTGCGCCCCCAGGGGCACCCGTGTGCGGCCACAGGTTCACCGCTCTGACGTCCAGGCATGAAATCATGTCGTCCCAAGCCAACCGGTGCTCTGTGAACTGCCGTTGGTGGACAGTTTGCGAACTTCAGGCCATGGCCTTCAGGGGGAGGAACGATGGCGGACACCTTCGGGCCCGTGCGTGATGCGAATGATGCCGACCATGCTGCCGACGTCGGCGCGGAGGCGGACAGTGGTTCCCGCAAGGAGCCGATCCGGGTCCTCGTGGTGGACGACCACGCGCTTTTCCGCAGAGGTCTGGAGATCGTCCTCGCCCAGGAGGAGGACATCCAGGTCGTCGGCGAGGCGGGTGACGGGGCGGAGGCGGTCGACAAGGCCGCCGATCTGCTGCCCGACATCGTGCTGATGGATGTACGGATGCCGAAGCGCGGCGGCATCGAGGCCTGCACGTCGATCAAGGAGGTGGCCCCCAGCGCGAAGATCATCATGCTGACGATCAGCGACGAGGAGGCCGACCTCTACGACGCGATCAAGGCGGGCGCCACCGGCTATCTCCTCAAGGAGATCTCCACGGACGAGGTGGCCACGGCGATTCGCGCGGTCGCCGACGGGCAGTCCCAGATCAGCCCCTCCATGGCGTCCAAACTGCTCACCGAGTTCAAATCGATGATCCAGCGGACCGACGAGCGCAGGCTGGTGCCGGCGCCGCGGCTCACCGACCGGGAACTCGAAGTCCTGAAACTCGTTGCAACGGGCATGAACAATCGCGATATCGCGAAGGAGCTGTTCATTTCCGAGAACACCGTGAAGAACCACGTCCGCAACATTCTGGAGAAGTTGCAGCTGCACTCCAGGATGGAAGCTGTGGTCTATGCCATGCGGGAGAAGATCCTGGAGATCAGGTGACCGGTCCGGCGACGGGGCCGAACAGGGCGACGCCGGGTAAAGAGACGGAAAAGCGCACTCACGCCAGAGCGAGGGCGATTTCCTGAGCGAGCGGCCCGCGCAGTTCCGGTGCGTCGACCCGCTCCAGCCGGACATCCGTACAGCCGACCCAGGACGCGGCCTCCGCCAGTGCCTCGGCCATCGGCGCCACGGCCTTCTTGCCCGCCAAGGACACCTGGCGGGCGACCAGCGTGCTGCCCTCGCGCGCCGGGTCGACGCGGCCCTGCAGCTTTCCGCCCGCCAGCAGCGGCATCGCGAAATAGCCGTGTATCCGCTTGGGTTTGGGGACGTAGGCCTCCAGACGGTGGGTGAAACCGAAGATCCGCTCGGTGCGCGCCCGCTCCCAGACCAGCGAGTCGAACGGCGACAACAGCGTCGTACGGTGCCGTCCGCGCGGTTCCGAGGCCAGCGCCGCCGGGTCCGCCCAGGCCGGCTTCGCCCAGCCCTGCACCGTCACCGGCACCAGACCGGAGTCCGCCACCACTGCGTCGAACTGCTCACCCTTGAGCCGGTGGTAGTCCGCGATGTCCGCGCGGGTGCCGACGCCCAGGGACTGCCCGGCGAGCGCGACCAGTCGGCGCAGGCACTCCGCGTCGTCCAGATCGTCGTGCAGCATGGCATCGGGCACGGCCCGCTCAGCGAGGTCGTACACCCGCTTCCAGCTGCGCCGCTCGGTGCACACCACCTCGCCGTACATCAGGGCGCGCTCGACGGCGACCTTCGACCCCGACCAGTCCCACCACTCCCCGCCGTTCTTCGCGCCGCCCAGCTCCGTCGCCGTCAGCGGGCCCTCGGCGCGCAGCCGCTTGATCACCGTCTCGTAGGCGCCGTCCGGCAGGTCGTGGTGCCAGTGGGGACGCGAGCGGTAGGCGCGGCGACGGAACGCGAAGTGCGGCCACTCCTCGACCGGCAGGATGCAGGCCGCGTGCGACCAGTACTCGAAGGTGCGGCCACCCGACCAGTACGCCTCCTCGACCGTGCGCCTACCGACCGCGCCGAGGCGCGCGTACGGAATCAGCTCGTGTGAACGCGCGAGCACCGAGATCGTGTCGAGCTGTACAGCACCGAGATGCCGCAGCACACCCGGAACCCCGGCCCGGCGGTCCGGGGAGCCCAGGAAGCCTTGGGCGCGCAGGGCGATCCTGCGCGCCTGGTCGGCGGAGAGTTCGGCGGCGGGAGGCGGCACAGACGTCATGCCGCGCACCCTAGAGGGAGGCACTGACATCCGGTCGTGGAGTTCACCGGCAGTTGTACATGGAGTCGTCGTGCCGGCCGGCGGGGGACAGCTTCCCCGCGAAGAGCTCCGCGTCGGCGCGGCTGTACGGGGAGGGCACGACCGTCCAGCGCTGGGATGTCCGGGTCCTGACAGGTGGCGTGGATCTCACCCGCGTCGCCGCTCGCGAAAGGGCGCAGCAGCAGAGCGCTGGGTGGTGAGGGTGATCGGCTTCATGTACGGATTCTGGTGAGGCGCCGACTGCGAAGCGAACACTTTACGGACTTCCCGGCACCTTCGGCGCCTCCTGGCCGTTGATTTGGCGGGGATGGCAGGGCCAACGCGGCGGCAGCCCTCCCGGCGCGGCGGGGTCCTCGCTTACGATGGCCGTTGCGGTGGGGCCCACCTGCCGTGCCCGCGCCAGAGTCCATAACACGACCCAGTGCCAGGCCCGACCGGCAAGGAGACCAGCCTCAGTGTCCGTCTTCAACAAGCTCATGCGTGCAGGCGAAGGCAAGATCCTGCGCAAACTGCACCGCATCGCGGACCAGGTCAGCTCCATCGAAGAGGACTTTGTCAACCTCTCCGACGCCGAGCTGCGGGCGCTCACCGACGAGTACAAGGAACGGTACGCGGACGGCGAGAGCCTGGACGACCTGCTCCCCGAGGCATTCGCGACCGTCCGTGAGGCCGCCAAGCGGGTCCTCGGACAGCGCCACTACGACGTCCAGATGATGGGCGGCGCAGCCCTGCACCTCGGCTATGTGGCCGAGATGAAGACCGGCGAGGGCAAGACCCTGGTCGGTACCCTGCCGGCGTATCTCAACGCGCTCTCCGGCAAGGGCGTGCACCTGATCACGGTCAATGACTATCTGGCCGAGCGCGACTCCGAGATGATGGGCCGGGTCCACAAGTTCCTCGGCCTGACCGTCGGCTGCATCATCGCCAACATGACGCCTGCCCAGCGCCGTGAGCAGTACGCCTGCGACATCACGTACGGCACGAACAACGAGTTCGGCTTCGACTACCTCCGCGACAACATGGCGTGGTCCGCGGACGAGCTCGTCCAGCGCGGCCACAACTTCGCCGTGGTCGACGAGGTCGACTCGATCCTCGTCGACGAGGCCCGTACGCCGCTGATCATCTCCGGCCCGGCCGACCAGGCCACCAAGTGGTACGGCGACTTCGCCAAGCTGGTCACACGCCTGTCCAAGGGCGAGGCGGGCAACCCGCTCAAGGGCATCGAGGAGACCGGCGACTACGAGGTCGACGAGAAGAAGCGGACCGTCGCCATCCATGAGGCCGGTGTCTCGAAGGTCGAGGACTGGCTCGGCATCGAGAACCTCTACGAGTCGGTGAACACTCCCCTCGTCGGGTACCTCAACAACGCCATCAAGGCCAAGGAACTCTTCAAGAAGGACAAGGACTACGTCGTCATCGACGGCGAAGTCATGATCGTCGACGAGCACACCGGCCGTATCCTCGCCGGGCGCCGCTACAACGAGGGCATGCACCAGGCGATCGAGGCGAAGGAAGGGGTGGACATCAAGGACGAGAACCAGACGCTCGCCACGATCACCCTGCAGAACTTCTTCCGTCTCTACAGCAAGCTCTCCGGCATGACCGGTACGGCGATGACCGAGGCCGCCGAGTTCCACCAGATCTACAAACTCGGTGTCGTACCGATCCCGACCAACCGGCCCATGGTCCGTGCCGACCAGTCGGACCTGATCTACCGCACCGAGGTCGCGAAGTTCGCCGCAGTCGTCGACGACATCGCCGAGAAGCACGAGAAGGGCCAGCCGATCCTGGTCGGCACCACCTCGGTCGAGAAGTCCGAGTACCTCTCGCAGCAGCTTTCCAAGCGCGGTGTCCACCACGAGGTCCTCAACGCCAAGCAGCACGACCGTGAGGCGACGATCGTCGCCCAGGCCGGCCGCAAGGGCGCGGTCACGGTCGCGACGAACATGGCCGGACGAGGCACCGACATCAAGCTCGGCGGCAACCCCGACGACCTTGCCGAGGCGGAGCTGCGCCAGCGGGGCCTCGACCCCGTCGAGCACGTCGAGGAGTGGGCGGCCGCGTTGCCTGCCGCGCTGGAAAAGGCCGAACTGTCCGTGAAGGCGGAGTTCGAAGAGGTCAAGGAGCTCGGCGGGCTGTACGTCCTGGGCACCGAGCGGCATGAGTCGCGGCGTATCGACAACCAGCTGCGCGGTCGTTCCGGCCGGCAGGGCGACCCGGGTGAGTCCCGCTTCTATCTGTCGCTCGGCGACGACCTGATGCGGCTGTTCAAGGCGCAGATGGTCGAGCGCGTCATGTCGATGGCCAATGTGCCGGACGATGTGCCGATCGAGAACAAGATGGTGACGCGGGCGATCGCGTCGGCCCAGTCGCAGGTCGAGCAGCAGAACTTCGAGACGCGTAAGAACGTCCTGAAGTACGACGAGGTGCTCAACCGGCAGCGCGAGGTCATCTACGGTGAGCGTCGCCGGGTCCTGGAAGGCGAGGATCTGCAGGACCAGATCCGCCACTTCATGGACGACACGATCGACGACTACATCCGCCAGGAGACTGCCGAGGGCTTCGCCGAGGAGTGGGACCTGGACCGGCTGTGGGGTGCGTTCAAGCAGCTCTACCCGGTGAAGGTCACCATTGAGGAGCTGGAGGAGGCGGCCGGCGACCTGGCCGGGATCACTGCCGAGTTCATCGGTGAGTCCATCAAGGACGACATCCACGAGCAGTACGAGGCGCGCGAGAAGCAGCTCGGCTCGGACATCATGCGCGAGCTGGAGCGGCGTGTGGTGCTGTCCGTTCTGGACCGCAAGTGGCGTGAGCACCTCTACGAGATGGACTACCTCCAGGAGGGCATCGGCCTCCGTGCCATGGCGCAGAAGGACCCGCTGGTCGAGTACCAGCGCGAGGGCTTCGACATGTTCAACGCCATGATGGAGGGCATCAAGGAGGAGTCCGTCGGCTACCTGTTCAACCTGGAGGTCCAGGTCGAGCAGAAGGTCGAGGAGGTTCCGGTGCAGGACGAGGCCGAGCGGACCTCGCTCGACAAGGAGGACCTCGTACCGGCGGCGCGTCCGGAGATCCGGGCCAAGGGGCTCGACGCTCCGCAGCGTCCGGACCGGCTGCACTTCTCTGCGCCCACGGTGGACGGGGAGGGCGGGATCGTCGAGGGCGACTTCGCCAACGGAGACGGTGGAGCCGTGTCCGAGTCGGACGGGCTGACTCGGGCGGAGCGGCGCAAGGCGCAGAAGAATGGTGGGGGTGGGCGCCGCCGTAAGAAGTAGCGGGTGGCGCTGACGCTGTTGGTGTTGGTTGGGCTTTAGCCGGGGTCGGGCATCTTTGCGGGTGCTCGGCCCCGGCTTGTTTTGGGCCCGGGTCCGGGCCCAAACCCGGGTCGTGGCGTGTGTGCGGGCTTGAGCGGGTGGGTGGCCTTGGTGTCGGTGGGGTGTGACCGCTGTGCGGGGCCTGTCCCCTCCCCGTCCCTCCCGTCCCTTCCCGGAACCGGGGCTCCGCCCCGGACCCCGCTCCTCAAACGTCCCAGGGGCTGGAAAGGCGGGCCGTGGGTGGGACGGGGCGGGGGGAGGAGGAGCGGAGAGGGGGAGGAGGCGGGTGGGTGGTGTCGTTCCGCCCGGGGGCGCTCCTTGAGCGCCTCAGGGGCTGGAAATGCGGCGTGTGGGTGGGGCAGGGACGGAGCTGAGGTGGGAGGGGGGGGCGGGTGGTTGCCGGGGCTCCGTCCTGGGGTGCGTTTCTTGAGCGTCGGAGGGGTGGAGATTGTGGGTGGGACGGTGGAGGGGGATTCCGGTGGTGGTCGGGGCCCCTCCCGGGGGTGCTCCTCAAGTTTCGGAAGGGCTGGGACTGCGGGGCGAGGGCCCTGGAGGTGCCTGGCGTGGGTCTCTATCGGGCGGGCGTTGACTGCAGGCGTTCGTCGCCCAGTTCCACTGCTGCGCAGCGCCAGCGGAGGTCGGTGCCCTGTTCCAGGCGGAAGGCCATGGCCCTCACCTGTTCGCCCGCTGCGATGCTTGCGCAGGCTTCCACGACACCCGGAGCCGGCTGGGCTCCGTGGCACATGCGGATGACGGGGCGGACGCCGCAGGCCCTGAGAGGGGTGCGGGGGGCCAGTTCGGCCAGCTGGTCGTAGGCCTCGCCAATGGTGTGGCCGAGCATCCAGTGCACCGGGCGCTGGCCGCTGAGGACCGCCAGGAGGCGCTCGGCGAACCAATGGTGGGGGCGGACTCGCCTGGGAGTCCTCGTGCGCTGCGGTGGTACGGCTTCGGGCCTGCGTTGGTCGTGCCGTCCGGTGGGCCGGGTCCTGTTCGTGCTCATCGCTGATCGCCCCCGTGCTTCAGAGGCCCGGTCGAATACCGGGCGGTAACTTCTGCTGTGGATCTTCTACGGCGAGGGCGCAGGCGGTCGCAAGTGACGGTGAGGTGCCGGACCCGATCGGGAGGAATCACCTATCCGGGTGATGCGCCCGGTGTCGCGAGGGGGGCGAGGAAGGCTTGGGGAGGGTGAGAGGCGGTTGCCGGGTGGACGGAGCGGCCGTGGTGCACGTAACCCCAAAGGGGGACGTCGCACGTATCCTGAGGGCGTTTCCGACTACGAAAGCGGCCAGCCATGCGCGTGTACGTCCCCCTGACGCTCCCCGGTCTCGCAGCGGCGCACAAGGCGGGCGAGATCGGTCCCGGTCCGCTGATCGCCTACGCGGTGACCCCCGGACTGCGCGAGTGGTATGTCTCCGACGACATCGAGGAGCTGGAGTACGCGGCGCTCAACCGGGCCGCTTCCGCCTCGCTGCGTCTTATCGCCGGCAACCCCGACGCGGCCCGGCGGCGGGTCGTCGTCGCCGTCGACGTACCGGACGGCGCGG
Organism: Streptomyces sp. NPDC002958; assembly: GCF_055563255.1. Lineage (NCBI taxonomy): Bacteria > Bacillati > Actinomycetota > Actinomycetes > Kitasatosporales > Streptomycetaceae > Streptomyces > Streptomyces sp. NPDC002958. The sequence goes on from NZ_JBVHDS010000009.1 coordinate 20,299, forward strand.
CCGTGGCCGACCCGGACCGCAGCCTCGACTCGTCGTCGCTCGGCGAGGTGCGGATCGCGTCCTCCGTGGCGCTGACCGAGGCCGCCGCCGTGCATGTCGACGCGGACGACGCGGAGAAGGACGTCACGGCCGCCGCAGCCGCGCTGGGCGCGGCGGACCTCGGTGACGACGACGCGCAGTTCACCGTGGACGGCGCCGAGGACCACGAGCTGCTGTGGTTCGGCATTCAGGAGATTCCAAATCTGATCGGATGAGAGGGGTCGGGCGAGCGGGAAGGGGCCGCCCCCCGCTGCCGGAACGGGTGTCGGACCTGGCGGGTACTTTCTTACGCATGGGGACGCACGGGAAGCACCGCACGCATGTGGTCTGGGACTGGAACGGCACACTGCTCGACGACAACGCCGCGGTCGTCGGCGCGACGAACGCGGCGTTCGGCGAGGTCGGCCTGGAGCCGATCACGCTGGAGCAGTACCGCGAGATGTATTGCATCCCGATCCCCCGCTTCTACGAACGGCTGATGGGCCGGTTGCCCACGGAGGCCGAGTGGGAGCGGATGGACGTGATATTTCACCGGCACTACACCGAGCAGCGGGCCGCCTGCGGGCTCACCGAAGGTGCCGAGGAGCTTCTCGTGCAGTGGCGGCTGGCCGGGCGCAGCCAGTCCCTCCTGAGCATGTACGGACACGACCAGCTGGTCCCCGTGGTCCGGGGGTACGGCATCGAGCGGCACTTCGTACGGGTCGACGGGCGCACCGGACCGTCCGGCGGCAGCAAGGCACGGCACATGGAGCGGCACATTGCCGCGCTGGACGGGGTATCCCCGGAGCACACGGTGGTCATCGGCGACGCGGTGGACGACGCCGTGGCCGCCGCCCATGTCGGGGCGAAGGCCGTGCTCTACACCGGCGGATCGCACAGCAGAGTGAGCCTGGAGGCGGCCGGGGTGCCGGTGGTGGACAGCCTGGCCGAGGCCGCGGACCTTGCCGTGCGGATGACTGGATAAGGGCGCTGGGGCGGGCCCTGGAAGCGCCGTCAGGTGGTGACCGGGGCCTTCGTGCGGAGCACCTTCAGGAATTCGCGCATCCATGCCGAGTGGTCCGGCCATGCGCGGGACGAGATCAGTGTGCCGTCGAGCACCACCTCGTGGTCCTCGAAGGTGGCGCCCGCCGCCTGCATGTCGAGCTCCAGCGCGGGGTACGCGGTGACATGTCGGCCGGCCAGTGCGCCGACCGCCGCCGTCATCAGCGGACCGTGGCAGATCTGGGCCACCGGCCGGTCCGAGTCGAAGAACGCCTTGAGGATCTTGCGGAGCTCGGGGTCGTTGCGCAGATACTCGGGTGCCCGGCCGCCCGGGACGACCAGGGCCACGTAATCTCCGGGGGCCACCTCGGAGAAGGCCAGGTCGGCGGGCCAGGTGTAGCCGGGCTTCTCGGTGTACGTGTCGAAGCCGGGCTCGAAGTCGTGGACCACGAAACGGAGCGTCTTGCGGGCGGGGGCCGCGATGTGGACGTCGTACCCCTCCTCGCGCAGCCGCTGATAGGGATAGAGGACTTCCAGGGACTCGGCGGCGTCGCCGGTGACGATCAGAATCTTCGGTGCCATGGCGGGGCTCCCACGGTTCGTCGGCCTGTTCCGTCTACCAGAGTGCGGCAATACGGGCCGGCGCGCTGTCCAGAGTGTCAAACTTCCGGGCCATCTTTTGTACACATACGGCTCGTGACGGTGACGGGGGCGGGCGAGATAGCCTGGACCCCGTGATCAGCGCGATACGCCTCGGGGGCAGCGAAGCCCCCGGCCTGCGCCCGGAGTGCTACAGCACCCGGGCCATCACTGATCCTCACAGCTCGGACCGACTGCCAAAAATGGCCAATACGGTCCCGGGCATCTCTCATAGCGGCATAGCGTCGAGTCAGACCGGAAACCCCGTGTCGTGGCGATACGTCGTCTTTTTCACCTACGTCACGCAACGGCGCGCGACAGGAGCCAGAGGACATGCAGACCAAGCTGGACGAAGCCAAGGCCGAGCTGCTCGCACGGGCCGCCAAGGTAGCTGACAACAGCCCGGGCGGTGGTGTCGGTGGCCCGGGCGGTACCCCCCGGGTACGTGTCGCGGCCACCGGGGCCGGCGCCACCGGGGCCGAGCAGGAGCGTCCCGGGCATGACGTGCTCCTCGCCTACCTCCAGCGCTACTACCTGCACACCGCTCCGGAGGACGTCGCGGGCCGTGACCCCGTCGACGTCTTCGGCGCCGCCTCCTCCCACTACCGGCTCGCGGAGATGCGCCCGCAGGGCACGGCGAACGTCCGGGTGCACACCCCGACGGTCGAGGAGAACGGCTGGACGTGCAGCCACTCCGTCGTCGAGGTCGTCACCGACGACATGCCGTTCCTGGTCGACTCCGTCACCAACGAGCTGTCCCGGCAGGGGCGCGGCATCCATGTCGTGATCCACCCGCAGGTCGTCGTACGCCGAGACGTCACCGGCAAGCTCATCGAGGTCCTCGCCGAGGGCAACGGCATCTCGACGAGCCCCCAGGGCCGAATGGACGCCAAGGACGCCAAGGGCGCCGCGATCGAGCTGCCGCACGATGCGCTCGTCGAGTCCTGGATCCATGTCGAGATCGACCGCGAGACCGACCGCTCCGACCTCCAGCAGATCGCCGTAGATCTGCTGCGGGTGCTGTCCGACGTACGCGAGACCGTCGAGGACTGGGAGAAGATGCGCGACGCCGCGCTGCGCATCGCCGACGACCTGCCCGGCGAGCCGCTCGACGACCTCGCCGACGAAGAGGTGAACGAGGCCAGGGAGCTGCTGCGCTGGCTCGCCGCCGACCACTTCACCTTCCTCGGCTACCGCGAGTACGAGCTGAAGGAGACCGACGCGCTGGCCGCCGTACCCGGCACCGGCCTCGGCATCCTGCGCTCCGACCCGCACCACAGCGTCGACGAGGCGCACCCCGTCAGCCCGTCCTTCGACCGGCTGCCCGCCGATGTCCGGGCCAAGGCCCGCGAACGCAAGCTCCTCATCCTCACCAAGGCCAACAGCCGGTCGACCGTCCACCGCCCCAGCTACCTCGACTACGTCGGAGTGAAGAAGTTCGACGCCGACGGCAATGTCATCGGTGAGCGCCGCTTCCTCGGACTGTTCTCCTCCGCCGCCTACACGGAGTCAGTGCGCCGGGTGCCCGTCATCCGCCGCAAGGTCGCCGAGGTGCTGGAGGGCGCGGGCTTCTCGCCCAACAGCCATGACGGCCGTGACCTGCTGCAGATCCTGGAGACCTACCCGCGCGACGAGCTGTTCCAGACGCCCGTCGACCAGCTGCGCTCCGTCGTCACCTCCGTGCTGTACCTCCAGGAGCGCCGTCGGCTGCGGCTCTACCTGCGCCAGGACGAGTACGGGCGCTACTACTCCGCGATCGTCTACCTGCCGCGCGACCGCTACACCACCGGTGTACGGCTCCGTCTGATCGACATCCTCAAGGAGGAACTGGGCGGCACCAGCGTCGACTTCACCGCCTGGAACACCGAGTCGATCCTCTCCCGGCTGCACTTCGTCGTCCGGGTCGCACCCGGCACCGAGCTGCCCGACCTCACCGACGCCGAGACCGACCGCATCGAGGCCCGGCTCGTCGAGGCCGCCCGGTCCTGGGCCGACGGCTTCCAGGAAGCGCTCAACGCCGAGTGCGGCGAGGAGCGCGCCGCCGAGCTGCTGCGCAACTACGGCCACTCGTTCCCCGAGGGCTACAAGGCCGACCACTCGCCGCGCTCCGCCGTGGCCGACATGGTCCACCTCGAAGCGCTCAAGAAGGACGAGAAGGACTTCGCTCTCAGCCTGTACGAGCCGGTCGGCGCGGGCCTCGGAGAGCGCCGCTTCAAGATCTACCGGACCGGCGAGCAGGTCTCTCTCTCCGCCGTGCTCCCGGCGCTCCAGCGGCTCGGCGTCGAGGTGGTCGACGAGCGTCCGTACGAGCTGCGCTGCGCGGACCGTACACACGCCTGGATCTACGACTTCGGCCTGCGGATGCCGCAGACCGACGGCAACTACCTCGCCGACGACGCCCGCGACCGGTTCCAGGACGCCTTCGCCGCCGTGTGGACCGGTGAGGCCGAGAACGACGGCTTCAACTCGCTCGTGCTGGGCGCCGGACTGAACTGGCGGCAGGCGATGGTGCTGCGCGCCTACGCGAAGTACCTGCGTCAGGCCGGATCGACCTTCAGCCAGGACTACATGGAGAGCACTCTCCGTAACAATGTCCACACCACCCGGCTGCTGGTCTCGCTCTTCGAGGCGCGGATGTCGCCCGAGCGCCAGCGGGCCGGTACGGAACTGACCGACGGGCTCCTCGAGGAGCTGGACGGGGCCCTCGACCAGGTCGCCTCGCTCGACGAGGACCGGATCCTGCGGTCCTTCCTCACCGTCATCAAGGCCACCCTGCGCACCAACTTCTTCCAGATGGAGGACGGCGGCAGGCCGCACGGTTACGTCTCGATGAAGTTCGACCCGCAGTCCATCCCGGATCTGCCGGCTCCCCGTCCCGCGTTCGAGATCTGGGTCTACTCGCCGCGCGTCGAGGGCGTGCACCTGCGCTTCGGCAAGGTTGCCCGAGGCGGTCTGCGCTGGTCGGACCGGCGCGAGGACTTCCGTACGGAGATCCTCGGCCTGGTCAAGGCACAGATGGTGAAGAACACCGTCATCGTCCCGGTCGGCGCCAAGGGCGGCTTCGTCGCCAAGCAGCTCCCGGACCCGGCCGTCGACCGTGACGCCTGGATGGCCGAGGGCATCGCCTCCTACCGCACGTTCATCTCGGCGCTGCTCGACATCACCGACAACATGGTGGCCGGCGAGGTCGTGCCGCCCAGGGACGTCGTCCGTCACGACGAGGACGACACGTACCTGGTCGTCGCCGCCGACAAGGGCACCGCGAAGTTCTCCGACATCGCCAACGAGGTCGCCGTCTCGTACGGCTTCTGGCTCGGCGACGCGTTCGCCTCCGGCGGTTCCGCCGGTTACGACCACAAGGGCATGGGCATCACCGCCCGCGGCGCCTGGGAATCCGTCAAGCGGCACTTCCGCGAGCTCGGCCACGACACCCAGACCGAGGACTTCACCGTCGTCGGCGTCGGCGACATGTCGGGCGACGTGTTCGGCAACGGCATGCTGCTCTCCGAGCACATCCGGCTTGTCGCCGCCTTCGACCACCGGCACATCTTCATCGACCCGAACCCGGACGCCGCCACCTCGTACGCCGAGCGGCGCCGCCTCTTCGACCTGCCGCGCAGCTCCTGGGCCGACTACAACAAGGACCTGATCTCCGCGGGCGGTGGCATCCACCCGCGCAGCGCCAAGTCCATCCCGGTCAACGCGCACATCCGCGAGGCGCTCGGCATCGAGTCGGGTGTCACGAAGATGACGCCCGCCGAGCTGATGCAGACCATCCTCAAGGCCCGTGTCGACCTGCTGTGGAACGGCGGCATCGGTACGTACATCAAGTCGTCCGCCGAGTCGAACGCGGACGTCGGCGACAAGGCCAACGACGCGATCCGCGTCAACGGCCAGGACCTGCGGGCCAAGGTCGTCGGCGAGGGCGGCAACCTCGGTGCCACCCAGCTCGGCCGGATCGAGTTCGCCCGCAACAGCGGCCGGATCAACACCGACGCGATCGACAACAGCGCCGGTGTGGACACCTCCGACCACGAGGTGAACATCAAGATCCTGCTCAACGGTCTGGTCCGGGACGGCGACATGACCGTCAAGCAGCGCAACAAGCTGCTCGCCGAGATGACCGACGAGATCGGCCGTCTGGTGCTGCGCAACAACTACGCGCAGAACGTGGCGCTCGCCAACGCCACGGCCCAGTCGTCCTCCTTGCTCCACGCCCACCAGCGCTTCATGCGCCGGCTGGTCCGTGACGGAGACCTCGACCGCGGGCTGGAGTTCCTGCCCACCGACCGGCAGATCCGCGAACTGCTGAATGCCGGCAAGGGTCTCAGCCAGCCCGAGCTGGCCGTGCTGCTCGCGTACACGAAGATCACGGCGGCCCGGGAGCTGATCAGGACCAGCCTGCCGGACGACCCGCACCTGCAGAAGCTGCTGCACGCCTACTTCCCGGAGCAACTGCGCGAGCAGTTCCCCGAGGCGGTCGACGGGCACGCGCTGCGTCGCGAGATCATCACCACGGTTTTGGTCAACGACACCGTGAACAGCGGTGGTTCGACCTTCCTGCACCGGCTGCGGGAAGAGACCGGCGCCTCGATCGAGGAGATCGTGCGGGCGCAGTTCGCGGCCCGCGAGATCTTCGGCCTCGGCGAGGTGTGGGACGCCGTCGAGGCGCTCGACAACAAGGTCGCCGCCGATGTGCAGACCCGGATCCGGCTGCACTCGCGTCGGCTCGTCGAGCGCGGCTCGCGCTGGCTGCTCGGCAACCGGCCGCAGCCGCTGGAGATCACCGGCACGATCGACTTCTTCAAGGCGGGTGTCGAGCAGGTCTGGGCCGAGCTGCCCAAGATGCTGATGGGTGCCGACCTGGAGTGGTACCAGTCGATCCTGGACGAACTCACCGAGGCGGGCGTCCCGGGCGAGCTGGCCCAGCGGGTCGCCGGGTTCTCCTCCGCCTTCCCGGCGCTGGACATCGTGGCGATCGCGGAGCGCACCGGCAAGGACCCGCTCTCCGTCGCCGAGGTGTACTACGACCTCGCGGACCGGCTGGGCATCACCCAGCTGATGGACCGGATCATCGAGCTGCCGCGGGCCGACCGCTGGCAGTCCATGGCCCGCGCCTCCATCCGCGAGGACCTGTACGCCGCGCACGCCGCGCTCACCGCGGATGTGCTGTCGGTGGGCAATGGGACCTCCACGCCGGAGGAGCGGTTCAAGGCGTGGGAGGAGAAGAACGCGGCGATCCTGACGCGGTCGCGCTCCACGCTTGAGGAGATTCAGGGGTCGGACGCGTTCGATCTGGCGAACCTGTCGGTGGCCATGCGGACGATGCGGACGTTGCTGCGTACGCACGCGTAGGGGTTGGTGGGGTGGGGCGGCTGCCGGGGGTGCCCGGCAGCCGCCCGGTCCTCGCCGGGCGGCCTTGGCCTGGTCGCCGCCTTGGCCGCGGGGCTCGGGGTTCAGTTCCCGATCGCCGGACAGGCTTGATTGTGGGCTCGGGCGTTGGTGTCGGGTGGCGGACGGGCTTGATCGTGGGCTCGGGCACTCGTCAGTACATCCGGGTCTCCACCGCTGCCGTCGGAGGGGGTGGTTGGCGGTGTTGCCATTACGGGGCGCTCTCCCCGGCCGCTCGCCCGCCGCCCGCGCCGCTACTTCTTGCCGGTGAACTTCTCGTACGCGGCCACGACCTCGGCCGCCGGGCCGTCCATTCGCAGCGTCCCCGCCTCCAGCCAGATCGCCCGGTCACAGGTTTCGGTGATCGACTTGTTGCTGTGGCTGACCAGGAAGACCGTGCCGGCCTCCTTGCGCAGCTCCTTGATCCGTTCCTTGCTGCGCCGCTGGAACCTGGCGTCGCCGGTGGACAGCGCCTCGTCGATCAGGAGGACGTCATGGCTCTTGGCGGCTGCGATCGAGAAGCGTAGCCGGGCGCCCATGCCGGAGGAGTACGTCCGCATCGGCAGGGTGATGAAGTCGCCCTTCTCGTTGATGCCGGAGAAATCGACGATCCCCTGGTAGCGCTCGCGGATCTGGGCCCGCGTCATGCCCATCGCGAGGCCGCCGAGTACGACGTTGCGCTCGCCGGTCAGATCGCTCATCAGTGCCGCGTTCACCCCGAGCAGCGAGGGCTGGCCCTGGGTGTGCACCCGGCCCTTCGTCGCGGGCAGCAGACCGGCGATGGCCTTGAGCAGCGTCGACTTCCCCGAGCCGTTGGATCCGATCAGGCCGATCGCCTCGCCCTTGTACGCGGCGAAGCTCACCCCCTTCACGGCGTGCACCTCGCGCATTCCGGGGGTCCGCCGGCGCGAGACGATCCGGCTGAGCGCCGAGGTGGCGCTGCCCTTTCCGGTCCGGGCGCCGTTGACCTTGTACGTGATGTGGACGTCGTCCACGACGACGGTCGGCACTCGCTCGTTGTAGTCAGTCACGTTGTCAGCCACGTCCGTACCGCTCCTCCGCCTGCCAGAAGTACACGAATCCGCCCACGCCGCACACGAGCGCCCAGCCCGCGGCGATCGCCCACACATGCGGCGGCAGATGGGACGCGCCGAAGCTGTCGATGAGCGCGAACCGCATCAGGTTGATGAAGACGGCCGCCGGATTGCACTCCAGCATCACCATCACGAAGTGCGGAACCCGGTCCCCCTTGAGCATCGTGTCCACGCTCCACATGACGCCCGAGGCGTACATCCAGGTGCGCAGGACGAACGGCATCAGCTGGGCGATGTCCGGCGTCCGGGCGGCCAGCCGTGCCACCACCATGGAGACACCGGTGTTGAACACGGCCTGCAGGATCAGCGCCGGAATCGCCAGCAGCCAGGACGGCTGAGGGAACTGCCCGAACCCCACCAGGATCAGCACCAGCGCGCCCAGCGAGAACATCAGCTGCTGGAGCTGCTGCAGGGCCAGCGCGATCGGCAGCGAGGCGCGCGGGAAGTGCAGGGCACGGACGAGGCCGAGGTTGCCGCTGATCGCGCGGGTGCCCGCAGTGATCGAGCTGCTGGTGAAGGTCCATATGAACACGCCGGTGACGAGGAACGGAACGAAGTCCTCGACGTTGTGCTTGGTGTTCAGCAGGACACCGAAGATGAAGTAGTAGACCGTCGCGTTCAGCAGCGGGGTCATGATCTGCCAGATCTGGCCGAGTTTCGCCTGACTGTACTGGGCGGTCAGCTTGGCGGTGGCGAACGCCGTGATGAAGTGCCGCCGCCCCCACAGCTGCCGAATGTACGCGCCCAGCGAGGGCCGGGCCCCGCTCATGGTCAGTCCGTGCCGGGCGGCGAGCGCGGCGAGCTCACCCGGTGCGTACACCGGGAAGGGCGCACCGGCAGGGGTGTCGGCCGGGGCCGGTGGGGTTGTTGTCTGGCTCACCACGATCGCTTTCGACGGGAGGGCAGGAACACGACGGCCGACGGGACGGAACCGTATCGTCGCAACGCTGAGAGTAGGACGCGTAAGCGTCGCAACGCAACCGTTTCGTCGTTACGGACTATGATTCGGCCATGACCACCGACCCGGGAACCCGCCGCCGTGTCCCCGCCGGAGCCGCTGTGCTGCGCGAGGACGTCACCGATGCGATTCGCAGCGCCGTCTTCGAGGAGCTGGCCGCAGTGGGCTTCGCCCGGATGTCGATCGAGGGGATCGCCCGGCGTGCGGGCGTCGGCAAGACCGCCGTGTACCGCCGCTGGAAGTCCAAGCTGGCCCTGGTCCTCGACCTGGTCTCCGCCGTCGCCGTCCAGGGCATGCCGGCTCCGGCCACCGGTTCGCTGGACGGCGACGTCCGCGCCGTACTGGAGCTCGCCGCCTACGCCCTGCGCCACCCCGTCGCCTCGCAGGTCATCCCGGACCTGCTGGTCGAGGCGGCCCGCAGCCCGGAGATCTCCGACACGATCAAGGCCGCCCTGCTCGATCCCCAGCAGGGCATCGCCGCCGTCGTCGTACGGGACGCCGTGGCGCGCGGCGAGCTGCCCGCGGACAGCGACCCGGACCGTGCGCTGGACCTGATCGTCGGCCCGCTCTACTGGAGGCTCGCCGTCGTCCGGACCCCGCTGCCCAAGGGCTACCTCGACGACCTGGCGACATCCGCGGTCGCCGCGCTCAAGGCCTGAGGAATCAAGAGCTGAGGAATCAAGGGCTGACCCTCAGGTCCCGAGCCCTCAGGGCTTGAGGGCCCTCAAGCCCCGGGCCGTCAAGAGCTGACCCGCGCCCTACCTCTCGGCGAGCAGTCGGTCTGCGACCCGCGCCGCCGCCCCGCCGTCATCCAGGTCGCAGAAGTCACGGCGGAATCTCTCGTACGCCTCCGCGTGCCGGGCCGCCGACGCTGTCAGGGCGCCGGAGTCGCGCAGGATCACGGCGATCTCGTCCGTGCCGACGAGCAGCGGCCCCGGCGCCCGGGTTTCGAAGTCGAGACAGAAACCGCGCACCGTGTCGCGGTAGTGCTCCAGGTCGTAGGTGTGGAAGAGCATCGGGCGGCCCGTGTGCGCGTAGTCGAACATCAGCCCCGCGTAGTCCGTGACCAGCACATCGGCGATCAGCAGCAGCTCCGCGGTGTTCGGGTGCGCCGACACATCACGTACGCCGGGACCCTCGGGCACGCTCCCGGTCACCCGTGGATGACGCCGCACCAGCACGGTGTGGCCGTCGCCCAGGGACCGCGCCAGCGCTGCCAGGTCGAGCGCCGGATCCCAGCGGTAGCGGGGCCGTTCGTCCCCGGTGCCGGACGGGTGGGCCAACTGGTCACGGTAGGTCGGCGCGTACAGCACGACCCGGCGGCCGTCCGGGATGCCGAGCCTGTGCCGTACCCGCTGGGCGGTCTTGGCCCGGTCGGCCGAGAAGAGCAGATCGTTGGCCGGGGAACCCGCTTCCAAAACCTCGCCCCCGTAGCCGAGTGCGCGGCGCAGCAGTGGGGTGGAGTGACGGCTGGGGGAAACCAGGACGGACCACTGGGCCGCCCGGCGCGGCAGCGAGGCGAGGTGGTGGTGGTCGGTGTACAGGGTGCCGTCCAGGTCCGTGCCGAAACGGCCGAGCGGGGTGCCGTGCCAGGTCTGCACGACGATCTGGCCGGGACGCCGCTCGAACCACTCGGGCAGCTGGTCGGCGGTGACGATCCGGCGGGACCGCGCCAGCGCCTCGTACCAGGCGACGCTGTGCTCGATGACCGGGACGGCGGCGGACGGGGCGTGCCCGTGCAGCCCGTCGGTGACCCAGAGATGCTCCGACTCCACGCCCCGGCGCAGGAGTTCGGCGTGGACGGCGCGCGGTGAGTCGCCGCCGGTGTAGAGGACGGCGTCCCGCAGCGGCAGCGCGCGCCGGGTCGGGTAGTGCGTGGTGCGCAGCTCGGCCCGGCGGTACGCGCCCCGCTCGGTGGCCGCGAGTACGGGTCCGGCCTGCACGGTCAGCCGGTCGCCGAACCGGCGGTCCAGGGCGAACTCCCGGCCGGGCGCGGGCGCGGGCGCGGGGGCTTTGGTGTCCGCCCCCGTGCGGCGGAGCGGAAGACGGGCGGTGAGCGCGGTCAGCACACGGACCGGCCGGCCGCCCAGATACGCGTCCCAGCGGCCCTCGTGCAGCCCCGCGGCCACCGAGGGCGCGAGGAACGCGGTGAAGCGGCGCCCCTCGTAAGTCCCCTCGTAAGCCCCCTCGTAGGTCCCTTCGGACGCCCTTGCGCGCGCTTCTTCGGACGCCCTTGCGTGCGCCTCCTTGTACGCCCCTGCGCGCGGCTCCTCGTGCGTGACGGGGACGCTCACCGTCTCGCGCAGCGCCTCGTGCCGCAGTACGAGGTGGGCCGGTCCTTCGTCCTGCCGTACGGCCGCCCCGGCGCCGGTCACCCCCTCCATCCGCAGTGCCCCGTCCGACGTCCACGCCGCCCCGTCCACGAACGGTTGCCCGCTCAGGTCCAGCACCAGCTCGCCCGCCGCATCGGCCACGACCGGCGGCGCCGCCTCCGGGGCCGCGGCGAGCGGCACCCGCGACCCGTCCGCCAGCACCAGCCGCGCCCGCCACCGCCCGCCGGGCTCCGGTTCGACCTCGCGCGGCGCCCGGTGGCGTGCCGCTGGTGCGGCAGCCATCCCGGCGAGGTCGGCGAGCGGAATCCGTACAGTGAAACGGTCGCCGGCCCGGCACTCGACCGGGTGGCCGAACTCCTGGTCCGCCACCCCTTCGCAGGTCAGCACCAGGGCCTTCGGCCGGGAGCCCCCGTACAGCCGTCCGGTCAACTCCAGTTCCGCACCGACGCGATGGGCCTCGCACCGGGCAGGCAGCTGGGCCAGGGTCAGCCGGAGCCGCCCGCCCAGATAGTCGAGCACCGCCCGTCGCCCGTCGCCCAGGTCATGGACGAGCGGCTGGACTGCCCCCGACTCCACGGCACGCACGGCCACCCGGCGGACCGTGCCATGCGTGGCCACCATCATGCCCACCAGCCAGCCACCGGGCCGCAGCCGACGCGTGTCGAGGGTCAGTTCGAAGCCGGAGTGATCGTAACTGTGCAACTGCTGACCCGAGTTGATCGTCGCCTCGGGTGCGGGAACGTTTCGTACCGGCACCGTCCGCAGATGCTGGCCGCGGGTCGCGCGCACCATGCCCACCTTCAGCGAGTGGTGCGGCGCCGTGGCCGGCAGATTGCGGATGTACGCGTAACCGCGCAGCCGCAGTTTTCCGTCGTCGCCCCACTGCGCCTCCAACAGCCGTGCCACGGCCGGGAGATCGGTACGGGCGAGTCGGGTGGTGTCCGGAATGCCGGGGAAACCGGCCTGCCGCCGCCCCGGCACACCGCCGACCGTGAACGTTCCGGCGCCGTTGACCCGTTCGAAGGCGAGCACCGTCAGCAGCTCCGGGAGCCTTCGCTCCTTCACCAGCTGCCATTTGATCCGCAGCTCCACCGGCAGCTCGTGGGCCACGGCCCGGCCCGACCTGGCCGCCCCGTCCATCCGCTCCATCCGGTCCAGGAACGCCCCCGCGTCCGTCATGAACGCGTCCCGGTACTCGGGCCCGCCCATCGCGAGCCCCTCCAGGAAGTACACGAAGTCGTCGCGCAGGCACGAGAGGTCGTAGCGGCGCCGCGCACCACCGTTCGCCACCCCGCCCCGGCCCGCCAGGAACGCGCTGACCTGCTCGCATGCCGAGATCCGGTCCCGTACGCCCTGCACATCCGTACGGCGCCGGGTGATCGACCCCTCCCGCACCCGCCAGTAGTAGACGTGCTCATGCAGCACGTCGACCGAGCCCGCGAGGAAGTGCGCCGGGATCATCACCGGGGTGTCCTCGTAGAGCTTCCCTTCCGGGAAGGCGAAGGCGTGCCGGTCCCAGAAGGAGCGCCGGAACACCTTGTTCCAGGCGACCCGGTCGGCGAGCAGCCGAGGATCGCGGCTGATGTGGGTGCGTGCCCGGGTGCCGGTCAGCCAGCGGTACTGCCAGGCCTGCTGCCGCCCCAGCTCGTTCAGCCGCCACACATTGCCGGTCGCGAGGTCGGAGCCGGTCGACTCCAGCGAGGCCAGCATCCGTTCGTAGGCGTTGTGGACGACGATGTCGTCGCTGTCGACGAACGCCAGATACGGCACGTCCGCCGTGGTGTGCCGCACGCCGGTGTTGCGGGCCGCGCTCAGCCCCGCGTTGGGCTGGCGGACGTAGCGGAAGCGGCGGTCGCGGGCGGCGAACGCCTCGGCGACGGCCGTGCTGCCGTCCGTCGAACCGTCGTCGACGAGGACCACCTCGATGTCGGTGACCGACTGTTCGGCCACCGAGCGCAGGCAGTCCTCCAGATAGTCCTCGACGTTGTGGACCGGGACGACGACACTGAGGCGCGGCTTCATGACCGGTCAACCGGGGCGGACGTCCCGGGTCACCGGCACTGCCCCGAACGGGTGAACACGCGATTCGGTGCGCGGTGAGTGCGCGATTACGCTCGGCTGCCATGCTCCTCAGTGTCGTCGTGCCCGTCCACCGCGCTCAGGGATATCTCAGGGCGACCCTGGAGTCCGTGCTCGGCCAGGTCCCCGGTGAACCGGAACTGCTCGTCGTCGACGACGGATCCCGGGACGGCAGCGCCCACATCGCCGCCGAGTTCGCGGCGCGCGACCTGAAAGTCGGAGTGATCACCTTCCCCGAGCACCGCGGCGCGGGTCCGGCCCGCAACGCAGGGGCGGCCGAGGCGCGCGGCCGGTATCTGCTCTTCCTCGACGGCGACGACCTGCTGCGGCCGGGCGCCCTGGAAGCGATCAGCGGCCGGCCGGCCGCGAGCGAACCGGACGTACTCCTCCTCGGACACGACCGCATCGACTGGTGGGGCGACGTCTCGGCCCCGGGGTCCGTGGCTTCGGCTGCGGGGCGCCCCGGCGACACCCCGGGCGCGGTCGCCACCACCGAGGACGAGCTGCTGGAACTGTTCAGGACGGGCGAGTGGCGCTCGGCGCGGACAGCGGAGCTGCGGGCCGCGTTCCGGGAGCGCTTCTGCCCCTACGACGACGGGCACGCGGCCGAGCGCGTGGTAAGGAGGCTGTTCCTGAGCGACGCGGAGTAGCGAAGTAAGCCCGGCGCAGCCGATGTCACCCGTTCGGGAGCGACCGCAACCGGTGACCACCGGCCCTTCACGGGGTTGAGCCATACGGACAGTCAGGCCCCCGATGAACGGACGTGCTCAACATGTCGCCACGGCTCAGTGTCGTCGTCCCCGTCCACAACGTCGAGCTCTATCTGACGGACTGCCTGAAGTCCCTCGCGGAGCAGACCATGACCGACCTGGAGGTGGTCATGGTCGACGACGGGTCGACCGACAACAGTGCGGCGCTGGCTGCCGAATTCGCCGCACAGGACAGCCGGTTCCGGCTGGTGAGCCAGGCGAACGGCGGACTCGGGCACGCCCGCAACACCGGAGTCCGCAACTGCGCCCCGGGCGCCCGCCATCTCGCCTTCGTGGACAGCGACGACGTGCTCCCGCCCCGCGCGTACGAACTCCTCGTCGGCGCCCTGGACGAGACGGGCTCGGACATCGCGTCCGGCAATGTGCTGCGGCTGCGGACCTCCGGCAAGCTCCAGCAGTCGCCCAACTTCCGCAAGCCCATGGCGACGACCCGGCTGCGCACCCACATCTCCCGCGACTGGGACCTCGCCGCCGACCGGATCGCCTGCAACAAGGTCTTCCGCCGGTCGTTCTGGGACGAGCACGCCTTCGCCTTCCCGGTCGGCGCGCTCTACGAGGACATCCCGGTCGTCCTGCCCGCCCATTTTCTGGCCCGCTCCGTCGATGTGCTGAAGGACGTCGTCTACCACTGGCGCGACCGGGCGGGCTCGATCACCACCCGTCGCGCCGTCGTCCGCGGCGTCCAGGACCGGGCCTCGCACGTGCTGGGTGTCTCCACCTTCCTCGACGAGCACCGCGGTTCCGCCGACAAACGGCAGTACGACGCGCACGTCCTCGCCCACGACCTCTGGTATTTCATGGAGGCGCTGCCCGACGGCGACGAGGAGTACCGGCGGGCCTTCCTCACGTACGCCAACGAGTTCACCGACCAGGTCGACCCGGCCGTCCTCGACGCGCTCCCGCTGCGGCTGCGCCTGATGTGGCACCTCGTGCGCGAACGGCGGACCGACGAACTGCTGGCGCTGCTCGCCTTCGACAAGGCCGAACCGGGAGCGTTCGCGGTACGGGGCGTGCGCCGCCGCAGTGCCTCCTTCCCGGCCCTCACCCGGCCTGTGCCGCGCTCGGTGCTGCGGGTCACCGACCGGGACCTGCCGCTCACCGCCCGGCTGCGGGACGCCCACTGGCAGGGCGGCAAGCTGCACCTCAAGGGGTACGCGTACCTCCGGAACCTGCCCGCCATCTCACGCGGCAGCGAGTTCCGGGCCGGCTGGCTGCGGGCGGGGCGCCGGCACGTGGTGCCGCTCCGGCTGCGTACGGTCGTCGAACCGGAGGCCACCGCCCGGTCCCGGCAGAGCCTGCACGACTACGACCGGTCCGGCTTCGAGACCGTCATCGACCCGGCCAGACTTCGCATCGACGCGGGCGGCAGCGTCGAGCGGCTCACCTGGCGCCTGGAGATCGGCATCGCCGGGCACGGCATGCTGCGCCGCTCCGACGTCTCGACGAACGAGGCGGCCGCACCGCCGCCCGTGCACCGGCCCGACGGCGATCACCGGATCGTGCCCGCCTTCGAAAGCGGCAGGCTCGTGCTGCACGCCGAGCGGATCGACGCCCGCTTCGAGACGCACCGCGCGGGCGACACGGGCGACGGTGCCGCCACTGTGGTGATCGACGGCATGATCCGCGACCGCCTCGGCAAGGGCCCGCTGCGCCTCGCGCTCACCCACCGGGCCTCCGGCACCTCCTTCGACTGTCCGGTGAGCGTGCACGAGGGAGCCGTGCCTTCGGCCGCGGGATGGCGGCGCTTCACCGCCGATGTCCCGCTCGGCGCCTTCCTCGACGCCCGGCAGCGTACGGGGGAGGGGGCGGCGCCCGCGCAGGTGTCGTACAGCCTGCATCTCGTCGGTCCGGACGGGCGCAGGACACCGGTCGATGTGCCGGGTCCCGTACTGCCGGGCCGCTACCCGCTGGGCGGAGACGGCGACGAGCGGCGCGAACTCGGTCTCACCGCCAGTTCCCGAGGCAATCTGCTGATCAGCGACCGCACCGTACAGCCCGCCGTCGACCTGGCGACCTGGACGGAGGACGGACAACTCCTCCTGGAGGGCACCTTCCCCGACGACCCGGAACGGCCCGTCGAACTGGTGGCCCGGCACAGTGGACACGGCGAGGAGGCGGTCTTCCCCCTCACCTGCTCCGGGTCCGCCGGGACGCGGCGGTTCAGGGCCGTGCTCCAGCCGGACGCCGTCGAGGGACCCGGCGGGAAACTGCCGCTGGGCGAGGGCCACTGGTATCTCTTCCTCCGCGAGAAGGGCGCGAGCAACGACCCGTACGACGCCCCGCTGCGCATCCCGGCCGCAGCCCACCGCACCCTGCCCGCCGCCCGCACCCTCACGGGCCGGAAGTACCTCATCGAACGGCGCCACCACGACCAGTTGCTGATCAACTGTGCCTCCGTGCTCACCGCCGGGGAACGCGGGGCGCGCGGCCGGCGCCTGCTGCGCGAGGTGTACCGGAGCCGGCGCTCCGTACCCCTGCGCGACACCGTGCTGTACAGCAGCTTCGACGGCCGCCAGTACTCCGACTCGCCGCGCGCGATCCATGAGGAAGTGGCCCGTCGGGAAGCCGAGTTGGAGCATCTGTGGGTGGTGTGCGACCAGCAGGCCCGTATTCCGGCGGGCGCCACATCCGTCGAGCACGGCTCCGCCGCCTGGTACGAGGCGCTGGCCCGCAGCCGTCACATCGTCACCAACACCCAGCTGCCGGAGTGGTTCGAGCGGCGCGAGGGCCAGTGCGTCGTCCAGACCTGGCACGGCACTCCTCTCAAGCGCATCGGCCTCGACCTTGCGGGCACCGACCGGGCCAATGCCGCCTATATCGCCACCATCGAGCGGCGCGCCCGTCAGTGGAGCGTCCTGGTCTCCCCGAACCGCTTCTCCACGCCCGTCCTGCGGCGCTCGTTCGGCTACCGGGGCGAGGTCCTGGAGTGCGGCTATCCCCGCAGCGACCTGTTCCACGCCTTGGACCGGACCAAGGTTGCCGCGGCGGTACGGGAGCGGCTCGCCATCCCCGACGGCAAGCGGGTCGTGCTGTACGCCCCGACCTGGCGCGAGGACCGGCCGCAGGGCGGCGGCCGCTACGCCCTCGACCTCCAGCTCGACCTGGCCGCCGCCGAACGCGAACTCGGCGCGGAAACCGTCCTGTTGGTGCGCCGCCACTATCTGGTTACCGACCGGCTCCCGGACAGCGGCAGCGGCTTCGTCCGTGACGTCTCGCGCTACGGGGACGTCGGCGAGCTGATGCTGATCAGTGACGCGCTGGTCACCGACTACTCCTCGCTGATGTTCGACTTCGCCCAGACCGGCCGCCCGATGCTCTTCCACACCTACGACCTGGCGCACTACCGCGACACTCTGCGCGGCTTCTGCTTCGACTTCGAGGCCCGCGCCCCCGGCCCCCTGATCCCCGGCTCCGCCGGACTCGTCGAGGCGCTGCGCGACCCGGAGCGGGCCACCCGAGGACACGCGCAGGCGTACGAGGCATTTCGGCGGGACTTCTGCGACTTGGACGACGGACACGCGGCGGCGAGGGTGGTCGACCGGATGTTCCAGGACCACCACGCCCCGTCTGAACCATTCGAGTGATTCAGTAATTCGGACGTTTGCGCAGACAAGCAGGGCTTTGAAGTCGCGATCCAGATAAGTATGGTTATCAGTGCGTTGCTCGGAGTCCTCGGGTTGCTACGTTCTGCTTTCATGGGGATCCGAATGCGGTGCGAAACCTGGGACGTACGACGGGCGAGGGCGGTGGTGCTCATTGCTGCAGCCGCCGGTCTCCTGACCCGAATGCTGATCGCGGCAAATATGCCGGGCCCGGCCGACGTGCGAATCTTTCAAGGTTTCGCACAGGCCATCGTGCGTTACGGCCCCATTCGGATTTACGAACAGCCTTTGCCGGGACTTCCCGTCTACAACCACCCGCCACTGGCCGGCTGGATGCTCCTCGGCCTGAACGAACTCTCCGAACTCGGCATTCCGTTCGGGGTGCTGATCAGATCGCCTGCCTCGATCGCCGACTTCTTCTGCGCACTCGTCGTGTTCGAGATCGTTCGCCGACGCAGCTCCGTCGCCATGGCGGTCGCCTGCGGGGTGGGCGTGGCCGTCAGCCCCGTGCTGATCGCCACTTCCGGCTATCACGGAAACACGGACGCGGTCGCCATCACCTTCGCCCTGGCCGCCGCCCATCTGCTCGTGGACCGGAAGTCCCCCCTGGCCGCCGGGGTGAGTGCCGCGCTGTCGATCAGCGTCAAGTTCATCCCGGTGGTGGTGATCCCGGCGCTGTTCCTCGTCGCGCTGCGGGCGGGCCGGCCGGCCCTCATCCGGTTCACCGCCGGGTTCACCGCCCTGGTCGCCCTCGTCTGGGGACCGGTCCTGGTGACCGTGCCGCAGAACCTCAAGGAGAACGTCCTGGAGTACGCGGGCGGCAGCTACCGCCTCTGGGGCCTCGTCCGGTTCGCCGAGGTGCTCGGCCTGCCGGAGTCGTTCATCACCTTCATCCAGGGCGAGGGCCACTTCCTTTTCGTACTGGCCTGTGTGGTGGCCGGGGTCTGGCTCGCCCGGCTGCGGCCCGCGCAACTGCCCGCGGTCGTCGCCGTCACGATGGGCCTCCTGCTGCTGCTCTCCACGGCGTCCGCCCTGCAGTACCTGACCTGGGCGGCTGCCGGCCTGTTCGTCATCGGGTTCTGGGAAGGCGCCGCGTACAACTGTCTGCTCGGCCTGACGGCGGTCCTGGGCTACCAGGGGCGCTCCGCCGTGCGCTGGAGCGAAACGGTGCTGCACTTCGGCGAGGCCGGCTGGTTCGTCCTCGCCGCCGGCCTCGTCAGCGGCATCCGCAAGATCCTCGCCGCGCGGCCGGCCGCACTCCCGCAACCCCCCGATGGGCGGACCTCGGTCACGGCACCTTGCACCTCGCGGCCCACCGGTTCCGCCGTCAACTGACCGCCCCTCCCGAGCACCGAGCACCGAGCACAACTGGAGAACGCCCCGTGAAGGTAAGCCCGAGCCCCAGGATCGGCATCCTGGTGGTCGCGTACAACGCCGAGACGACGCTGGAGAGGACCCTCGACCGCATTCCGGAAGACTTCCGGTCCAAGGTCGCCGAGGTCCTGATTCTCGACGACGCGAGCCATGACGCGACCTTCACCGCGGGCTGCCGCTGGTCGCAGACGGAGGGAATGCCGCGGACCGTGGTGATGCGGCACACCAAGAACCTCGGATACGGCGGAAACCAGAAGGCCGGATACGCGCTGGCCGCCGAACACGGACTCGACATCATCGTGCTGCTGCACGGCGACGGGCAGTACGCCCCCGAATTCCTGCCCGACATGGTCGCACCGATCGAGCGCGGCGAATGCGAGGCCGTGTTCGGGTCACGGATGATGAAATCCGGGTCGGCCCTCAAGGGTGGCATGCCTATGTACAAATGGCTCGGCAACCGTATTCTCACCCGCCTGGAGAACGCCCTCCTCGGCTCGCATCTCACCGAATTCCACTCCGGATACCGGGCCTACAGCGTCGCCGCACTCAAGAAGCTGCCGATCCACCGGAACACCGACGCGTTCGACTTCGACACCCAGATCATCGTCCAGCTGCTCAACGAAGGAATGCGGATCAAGGAGATCCCCGTCCCCACCTACTACGGCGACGAGATCTGCTACGTCAACGGCATGAAATATGCGAAGGACGTCGTCAAGGACGTCCTCGAATACCGGCTCGCCGTCAAGGGATTCGGCACCTGCGCCTGGATCCCCAAGCCGGTCGAGTACGCGTTCAAGGAGGGCGACGGTTCCTCGCACGCCGTCATCCTGGAGAAGATGCGCAGCCTCCCGCCCGGCAAGGTCCTCGACCTCGGCTGCTCCGGCGGCCTGTTCGCACAGCGCCTCGAAGCCCTCGGCCACGAAGTGACGGGCGTGGACTACGTCGAGGTCCCCGGCGTACGCGAGAAATGCACCCGTTTCCACCTCGCCGACCTGGAGGAGGGACTGCCCGAAGAGATCGGCGCCGACTACGACTACGTCGTCGCCGGCGATGTCATCGAGCATCTCTCCCGCCCGGAGCGCGTGCTCGCCGAGGTCGCCACCGTGCTGCGGCCCGGCGGTCATGTGCTGCTCTCCGTACCGAACTTCAGCCACTGGTACTCGCGGCTTCGGGTCGCGCTCGGCGTCTTCGACTACGACCGGCGCGGCATCCTCGACGAAACACATCTGCGCTTCTTCACCCGGGCCAGCCTGCGCCGCACGGTCAGGAACGCGGGCTACGACGTCCTCCACATCACCTCCACCGGGGCCCCGTTCTGGGCGCTGCTCGGTGGCGGACCGCTCCCCGCGGTGCTCGGCGGAGTGTCGAAGCTGCTCACCCGGATCCGGCCGACGCTGTTCGGCTATCAGCACGTCGCACTGCTCACCCCGCATGCGGCCGAGACGATCATCGCTGGAGAGCACGTCGATGTACAGGACATCCTCAACCGACAGTACGCCTCCGCCGACCGGGTCGGCGTCTGAGGCCGCCCTCCCCCGTCCCACCCCCGCCCTGGCGTCCGAAACCCCGTCCGCCGCAGTCAGGAGCAAGGCCTTGACCCTCCCCAGTCTGATGCTGCTGCTGTTCGCCGTGTTCTCGTCGGCGGGCGGCCAGATCATGCTCAAACACGGGATGAAGGGCGCCGCGGCCGCCGCCGCCCAGGGCGGCGGCTCCGTCGCCGTGCGTGCCGCGACCAGCCCCTGGGTCGTCCTCGGCCTGGTGGTCTTCGCGGTGTCCGCCCTCGCCTGGATGACCACCCTGGCCAAGGTGCCGCTGTCCATCGCCTACCCGTTCAACGCCCTCGGCTATCTGCTGATCGTGCTGGCCGGGGCGACCGTGCTGCACGAGCGGACCTCGATGTGGACCTGGGGCGGCTCGCTGCTCGTGATCGTCGGCCTCGCCACGGTGATGGCGGGCCAGCAACGCTGAGGGCGCGTGGTCGGACGGGCCACGTCCTCAGGCCTGTCCGCCGACCGGCGCCGCCTCGCCCAGCAACACCTGCCGCACCACCCGCTCCGCCGCGCGCCCGTCGCCGTACGGGCAGAACCGGGCCCGGAACGCGGCCCGCAGCGCCTCGTTCGCCGGGCTCTTCCAGCGGCCGTCGAGGAAGATCCGGGCCAGCTCGTCCGTATCGGTGGTACGCCAAAGCGGGGCAAACTCGCGAAAAGGCAGGTGGGGCAGTCCTGTTGTGGTGAACAGGACTGCCCCGTATGGACGTGCAACCGTGCGTACTACTTCACCGCGCCCGCCATCACGCCGGAGACGAACTGACGCTGGAAGGCGAAGAAGACCGCCAGCGGAATCACCATCGACACGAAGGCGCCGGGCGCCAGCACATCGATGTTGTTGCCGAACTGCCGTACCTGCTGCTGCAGGGCCACCGTGATCGGCGGGGAGCCGGAGTCCGCGAAGATCAGCGCGACCAGCATGTCGTTCCACACCCAGAGGAACTGGAAGATACCGAGCGAGGCGATCGCCGGACCGCCCAGCGGCATCACGACCCGGGTGAAGAGCCGGATCTCGCCCGCCCCGTCGAGCCGGGCCGCCTCCAGCAGCTCCCTCGGGATCTCCGCGAAGAAGTTCCGCAGCAGGAAGATGGCGAAGGGCAGGCCGAAGGCCGTGTGGAAGATGATCACGCCGAAGGTCGTCTCGAAGATCCCGACCGTGCCGAAGAGCTTGGAGACCGGGACCAGGGCGACCTGCACCGGCACCACCAACAGCCCCACGACCACGAGGAACCACCAGTCGCGGCCGGGGAATTCCATCCACGCGAAGGCGTATCCGGCCAGTGAGCCGATCACGACGACCAGGACGGTCGCCGGGACAGTGATCAGGACCGTGCTGAGGAGGGAGTGGGTGATGGTCGAATTGTCCAGCAGCCGGGAGTAGTTGTCGAAGGTGAGCTGGGACGGGACCGTGAAGACCTTCCACCAGCCGGTCGACGCGATGTCGTCCGCGCCGCGCAGCGAGGACAGCAGCAGCCCGATGGTCGGCATCAGCCAGAACAGGCCCACCAGGATGAGGAAGACCCGCATCGCACCGCCGCCGGTGCGGGCGGCGATGCGTGCGCCGAGGGACTGCTCGGCCTTCACCGGTCCGGTCACGGCCGTCGTGTTCGCGGCCGTGTTCGATGCTGTCGTCATCGGCGCCCCTCCTTCCGGATCCGGCGGATGTTGCTGTGCCGTCCCGGGGGACAACCCCCGGACCCCCGGCAGGGGGTGGCGGTCGTGTTCGACGCTCTCCTCATCGGCGCCCCTCCTTCCGGATCCGGCGGATGTTGAAGAACATCACCGGGAGTACCAGCAGCAGCAGGAGTACGGCGATGGCGCTGCCGATCCCGAGGTCCGCGTCCGTGCCGAACGAGGACCGGTAGAGCTGGAGCGCCAGCACATTCGCGTCGTCCTGCGAGGAGCCCGGCGCGATGATGAAGACCAGGTCGAAAATCTTCAGGACGTTGATCATCAACGTGACCAGCACCACCGCGAGAACGGGCGCGAGCATCGGCACCGTGATCCGGCGGAACACCTGCCACTCGTTCGCGCCGTCCACCCGGGCCGCTTCGAGGAGCTCACGCGGCAGGCCCGCCAGGCCCGCTGCGATCAGCACCATCGCGAACCCGGCCCACATCCAGACGTAGGAGCCGATGATCCCCGGTGTGACGAGGGTCGGGCCGAGCCACTCGACTCCGTTGTACGGCTCCTTGAAGTTGGAGGCGGGAAGCCGGAGTTCGGCGCCGTCGGCCGAAGCAGGCAGGGTGAACGTACCGTCCGCGCCCGCCGTCGCCGAGGCGACCACCTTGCCGTCCCTGACCGCCTCGACCTTGATGCCCTTGAGCCCCAGCTCCTTGGCGTCGATGACGTTGGGCCGGCCGCCGCCGCCCCTGGTGAAGTCCAGCCACGCGGTACCGGTGATCTTCCCGGCCCCCGCCGCGACGGCCTTCGCGGGCTTCGCGTCCGTCGGCATCTTCGCCGGTGCCACACCGACCAGCGGCAGCTGCACCGGCTGTCCGGCCCGCACCGGCGCCTTGGTGACGAACGCGCCGCCGCCGACTGCCTTGAGCGGGTGGACGGGCAGCGGATGCGCCTTCGGGTAGCCGGCCGACTCGGAGAACGTGTCGTGCACACCCACCCATACGGCGTTGGCGACCCCGCGCTCCGGGGCGGCGTCGTACACCAGCCGGAAGATGATGCCGGCGGCGAGCATGGAGATCGCCATCGGCATGAAGACGATCAGCTTGAACGCCGTACCCCAGCTGATCCGCTCGGTCAGCACCGCGAAGATCAGCCCGAGGGCCGTGGAGATCGTCGGCGCGAGCACCACCCAGATCGCGTTGTTCTTCACCGCCGTACGGATGGTGTCGTCCGTGAACAGTGCCTTGTAGTTGTCGAGTCCGGCGAAGCCCGTACCCGACTGGTCGAAGAACGACCGGTAGACGGAGTACACGATCGGATAGACCACGAGCGCACCCAGCAGCACCAGCGCGGGCGCCAGGAAGAGCGCCGCGATGGCCCGGCGGGTGCCGGTCACACTTCTGCGGCTGCGTCCCGGACCACCGGCCGAGACGTCGGACGGCTTCCTGGGCGCGGGCAGCGACGGCGGTCCGGACGGATGATTGTCGGCGGGGGGCACCGCGTCGGCGCCCCCCGCTGCGGCTGTCGTCATCCCGTCAGCTCTTGTACGCCTTGGCCGCGTCGGACTCCAGCTTCGCTTGAGTCCCCGCGATGTCCTTCGGGTTCTTCAGGAAGTCCTGGAGGGTCTTCCACTCGCCCTTCCCGGGTGTCCCGCCGAACGACTGCGGGGCCTGGTCGGACATGTCGAACCGGACGGCGTCCCCCGCCGCGATCAGTGCCTTCGCCATGGTGCGCTGCACCTCGTTCGGGTACGCGGCGGCGTCCAGGGCCTTGTTCGGCGAGATGAACCCGCCCTGCTCGGCCATGATCTTTGCCGCGTCGGTCGAGCCCAGCCAGGTCAGCAGGGCCTGGGCGCCCTTGCCGTCCTTCAGCGCCACCGCGGCGTCGCCGCCTGTCACCACGGGCGACTCGGCGCCGACCGCGGGGAACGGGAACACCTTGGCGTCGGTCCCGATCTTCGCTTTCGTCTGCGCGATGTTGACGCCCACGAAGTCACCCTCGAAGACCATCGCAGCCTTGGGCTGGTCACCACCGGTGAACGTCTGGGTGACCGAGGCCGGGAACTCCGTCTGCAGTGCACCGTCGGCGCCGCCCGCGATCAGTGACGGCTTGCCGAAGAGCTGCGCGAGCGTGGTCAGCGCGTCCTTGACGGACGGGTCCGTCCACTTGATCTCGTGCTGGGCCAACTGGTCGTACTTCTCCGGGCCCGCCTGGGAGAGATAGATGTTCTCGAACCAGTCGGTGAGGGTCCAGCCGTCCGCGCCGCCGACCGAGACCGGGGTGACGCCCGAGGCGGAGACCGTCTCGGCCGTCGCCAGGAAGTCCTTCCAGGTCTTCGGCTCGGCTGCGCCCGCGTTTTCGAACGCCTTGGCGTTGTACCAGATCAGGGACTTGTTGGCGGCTTTGAAGTAGACGCCGTACTGCGTGCCGTCCACCGCACCGAGGTCCTGCCAGACCTTCGAGTAGTTCTTGGCCAGCTGGGCCTTGGCCTCGGCTCCGACCGGCTTGGCCCACTTCTTCGCAGCGGCCTGCTGGATCGCGCCGACCTGCGGGATCATCGCGACGTCCGGCGGCTGGCCGCCCGCGATCTTCGTACCGAGGAAGTTGACGATCGGATCCTGCGCCGGGACGAAGGTGACCGTCGCCCCCGTGCGGTTCTCGAACTCCTTGAGGACCTTGACGAAGTTGGCCTGCTCGACTCCGGTCCAGACCGCCGCGACCGAGAGTTTCTCGCCGTCCAGTTTCGGTAATGCGACGCTCGACGAGCTCTCCTTGCCGCCCCCGGAGCCCTTGTCGGACTTGTCTTTTCCGCCGCCGTCATCTCCGCAACCGGTGAGGGCCAGTGCGCCGATGGCGGTGAACGTCATGGCGGCCCTGCTGATCCGAAGGGTTGTGCGCATCGCTGCCCCGTCTCCTACATCGTTGTGTGCGCACAGTCCTATGCCCGGTGTGGGGCGCCGCAATACCGCTTCTTGTGTCAACTCGGTGATCGTGATGGGCTCGTGACGTGAAGTCAGCTGATGTTCGAGTCCGGCGCCCCTCAGGAGCGGACTGGCCCGAACGGGGGTATCGGCTCGGCGTTCACCGACCGGGCCGCCCGTTCAAGCGCACTGGCCAGCAGCGCCAGGTCCGTCGGGCCGTTGCCCAGCTCGCGGACCGGGCGCCGGGTCGGGGGATCGCCCATCCGCTCCCACTCCAGCGGGACGACAGTGGGGCGCAGAGTCGACGTACGCGGAATGCGCCCCGTCACCCTGCCGCCCTGGAACGGTGTCACCCGCCCGTCCGGGTGCCCCAGCCGGCCCCGTCCGGGCGCCGGCTCCTCAGGCGAAGGCGGGACGGCCGGTGCATCGAGCACGATGCGCAGTCGGGCCCCATGAGCCAGGTCCGTGTCCTCCGTACGGTCCGGGCGGGCGGACGTCGCGACCAGGTGGACGCCGAGCCGGCCGCCCTCCCTGGCCACGGCCTCCAGGGCCCGTACGACCGAACCGGCGGCGGGGCGGCCGGGGCTGCCCAGCGCCGGGGCGACCAGCGCGTCGAAGTCGTCGACCAGGACGACCAGCCGGGGCAGCGGGGAGGGACCGGGGTCCGTCGACCGCGCGGCGGCGGGGCGCAGCCGGAGCGTCCCGCTCATCGGGGATTCCACGTCGCCGCGCTGCTCCGCGGCGGTCGGCGGGCGCTGGCCGACCATCCGCTGGGCCACCTCGTGGCGGTGGTGCCACTCGGTGAAGTCGTACGGGCCGAGCAGCTCGGCGCGCCGCTTCAGTTCGCCGCCCAGCGCCTGCGCGAACTCCCGCATCCGCACCGGATCGGAGGCCACCAGGTGGGTGAACGCGTGCGGGAGTTCGGTACACGGGCTCAGGCTCTCGCCGCGCTCGCCACCGGCGCCGTCGACCAGCAGTATGCCCAGCCGGTCGGGCCGGGCAGCCGCGGCCAGCGAGGCGGCGACGGCCCGCAGCAACTCCGTACGACCGCTGCCGGCCGGCCCCTCGATCAGGAGATGGGGGCCCTCCTCCGTCAGATCCACACTGACCGGGCCCCGGGGACCGGCCCCGAGCACCACGACGGGCCGTCCGGCCACCGCGACAGCGGTGCCTTCGACGGAGGCGGCCGCGGCCGCACCGGCGCCCGCGCCGGTGCCGGTGTTCGTGTCGGTGTGGGCGTCCACGGCGGTTCGGCCGGCCGCCGCGGCGCTCTGTGCGCTTCGCGCCGCGACCTGGGGCGTGTCGTCGCCGCGTGGCCCGCTGACCCGGTTCGAGGTCCGCCCGGACCCTGCGGAACGGAGACTGTCGGCCCCCTGGACATCGCCGCCGCCCCAGGAACCGGACCCGGGAACGGTGCGGGAGCTCGGGGTGTTTCGGGGCGAGCTGCCGTAGCGCCCGCCGCTGACACGGAGGGCGGGGGCGCCGGAGTGCGGCGTGCGTCCGGAGCCATGGGGGTCATGGGCGTCGTCGCGCGCGAGGCCATGGGCCGGGCTGCCGATGTGCGTGGCGGTCTCGCTGCCGGGGTACGGGGTGCGCCCCGGGCCGGGGGCGTATCCGACCGGGCCGTCCGGCACCGGGCCCCCGCCCGTGCGCTGGGCTCCCACGCGGGGGGCCGCACTGCTCGGGTACTCCGCACGGCCCGAACCGCGGGCATGCGCGTCGGCCGCGTCCGTACCGCCGCCCGTCCAGCGGCCCGAACCGCGGACCGTGGCGCCGGGCTGGTCGTCCGCCGTGGAGGCCCAGCGGGCCATCAGGGAGGCCGGGGTGGCGCGCGCCAGGCCCAGCTCGTCCAGCAGGCGGGCGGTCGGCGGGAGCGCGGCCGAAGCGGGCCGGCCGTGGGCCGCCGAACTCTCCGTACGCAGTGGGGCCAGCGCCCGGCCGAACCGCTCGGCCCAGTGCGCCGACACCGCGTCCACCGCGGCGACCGTGCCGCGGCCCGCGGCCCGGCCGTCCGTCGTACGCAGCAGCCGCAGGGCCGTCGCCACATCGCCGCTCAGCATCGCCACCGCCCCGCACTCGCGGAACGCGATCGAGGCACGGCAGGCGGCCTCGTACGTCGCCGCGACCGGTGAGGTGGGCGTGGCGGCCGGGGTCTCGGCCAGACAGATCAGATGGATGCCGGCGGCGGCACCCGCGGCGGCCAGCCGGGCGGTGTTCTCGCGCAGCTCCGCCGAGCCGGGGTCGCCGTCGACGATCACCACGGTGTACGGCCCCGCATACCGTGCGGCGGCCTCGGCGACCGTGCTCCGGTCCAGGCTCTCCCAGCCGGGCCCGAGCGGCCCCTCGTCCAGCCGGCGCACCAGCTCCGCCGTACGCGCGACGGCCTGCTCGCGGTCGTACGCGAGAAGCAGCCGGCAGTCCTGGCCGTGCATCGGGCGCAGATGGGGCAGCCAGCCGAGCCAGGCCCACTCGCGTCTGCGCTCGTCCGCGCTGCGGGCGCGGTCCGTGCTGATCAGCACGATCTCCAGATCGGCGGGGGAGTGCAGCGCGGCGAGCTGCGCGACCGTCGAGCGGGCGAGTCCGGCCAGCCGGGTCCGCGGCCCGGCGAGCCCGAGGGAGCCGGCCTCCCGCAGCCCCACGGTCACCGGCACGGCGGGCAGCTCGGCCCGGTCCGCCGTCCCCAGGCGCACCACGAGCGCCTCCGGGTGTGCGGTGTCGCGCTCCCACAGCCGGGGGCCGGGGCCGAGTGCGGTCAGCAGCACGGCCGCGGGGTCGGGCCAGCTGCCCGCCGCGGCGGACCCCGAGGGCGCCACGGGGGCGGCGGCCGGGAACGGCGGCTCGGCAGCCCCCGTCTCGTCGGGCGTCGCCTCATGGACCGGCTCGCCCTTGTTGCCCGCGAGTCTGCGCGCCCAGGCGCCTATCCCACCCCGCCGGGGCGTCTCGTCGTCCGGGAAGCGGGCGGAGCGCTCGGGGGAGGATTGGCGGCGGGCGTCGGCATGCCTGCCGTCGCCGCTCCCGTACGTATGACGGTCGCCGGGGCCGACCTGCGGGGCGGGACCGGAGCCAGGGGAGACGGCAGGGGCGTAACCGTGACCGGCGCCGTGCTCCTCGGCGAAGCCGCCATCGGCAGCGGCCGTGCCCGCCGTGCCGGACACCCGCAGATGCCCCTCTCCGTCCGGGGCCGTCGCCAGCGTCGGCCTACGCGCGCCGGAGGTCAGCCGGAGCGTCGATTCGCCGAGCCGCAGCAACGCACCGGGCTTCAGGCGGACCGGGCGGTCACGGACCTCCCTGCCGTCGAGCGAGGTGCCGTTGGTGGAGCCCAGATCGGTCACCGAGACCCGGCCGTCCGCGGAGACCGTCACCGTGCAGTGCAGCCGGGACACATCGGGGTCGTCGAGCGGGACGTCCGCGTCGGCGGAGCGGCCGATCCGGATTTGCCCGCCGTGCAGCAGATGGACCCCGCCCGCGTCGGGCCCCGCGACCACGTGCAGCTGCGCCGGAACGCTGTCGTCCGCCGCCTCGCCCTCGCCCGGGACCTGGAGCGAGAGCACCGCTCCGTCGACCAGTGGGGGCTCACCCAGCGCGCACCGTTGCGCATCGAGCCGCTCACGCCCGGCGAACAGCACCACCGCACCGCTGCCGAGCGAGCCGTCGGGCCCGGAGACGGCTGCGGCGAGATTGGACGCCACGGTGGCGAGCGCCGTCCCCGACGGGGCGGTGACCAGCACGTCGCAGGCGCGCGCCGGGGTCTGGCCGCTGCGCGGCGCGAGGACGGTCAGCCGGATCTGCATCGCCGTCAGCGGTCCCTTCTGCGCGGGGCGCCGGGCAGGGGAAACGCCCTGTGATTCCCCCCACCCGACACGGACGCGTCGTCCGGTACAGGTTCGTCACGTGCCGCAGGGCTCCCGACCCCACAGTCCCGTGCTGAAGGCATCCTCGCACCTGCTACTGACAACACGCCCGGGGGCCACCACTAATTGATCTTGAAAGGTCGGCTGTGTGCCCATAAGTGCCTGCTCGGAACGTTCTTCGCAGCGGCGGAACTGCTCCCAGGGAGTGCCCGGAACGGGTTCGTCGCACGTGCGCGCGGCAACCAATCCGTCCGGTGTGAGCGTCTTGTTCCGCAACCGGCCGATACCTCCCTGCGGCGGTGGCCGGACCCCGCAGGTGCGGACGGCGACGACAACAGGGCGGAGCGGCCCAACCCGCCGGTCACCCCACTAGAGTGGGCCGGAACTCCCGGGCGGATCCGGGAGCACCGCAAGCACCACGATCAGCAGGGAGCGCATGACGTGCGGCCGGTAGGCAGCAAGTACCTGCTCGAGGAGCCGCTGGGACGCGGCGCCACGGGCACCGTCTGGCGTGCCCGCCAGCGGGAGACCGCAGGCGCGGAGGCGGCCGTCGCGGGTCAGCCCGGCGAGACCGTGGCGATCAAGGTCCTGAAGGAGGAGCTCGCCAACGACGCGGACGTCGTGATGCGGTTCCTGCGTGAGCGCTCCGTGCTGCTCCGGCTCACCCACGAGAACATCGTGCGCACCCGCGACCTGGTCGTCGAGGGCGACCTCCTCGCCCTCGTCATGGACCTGATCGACGGCCCGGACCTGCACCGCTACCTCCGTGAGAACGGCCCGCTCACCCCGGTCGCCGCCGCACTGCTCACCGCGCAGATCGCGGACGCGCTCGCCGCCAGCCATGCCGACGGCGTCGTCCACCGCGACCTGAAGCCCGCCAACGTCCTGCTCGACGAGCGCGACGGCCAGATGCACCCGATGCTCACCGACTTCGGCATCGCGCGCCTGGCCGACTCCCCGGGGCTCACCCGGACCCATGAGTTCGTCGGCACGCCCGCCTATGTGGCGCCCGAGTCCGCCGAGGGCCGCCCGCAGACCTCCGCCGTCGACATCTACGGCGCGGGCATTCTGCTGTACGAGTTGGTCACCGGCCGCCCGCCGTTCTCCGGCGGCACCGCCCTCGAAGTCCTGCACCGGCACCTCAGCGAGGAGCCACGCCGCCCCAGCACCGTTCCGGCGCCGCTGTGGACGGTGATAGAGCGCTGCCTGAGCAAGGACCCGGACCAGCGGCCCAGCGCCGAGAACCTGGCCCGCGGACTGCGTACCGTCGCGGCCGGTATCGGCGTGCACGCCAGCTCCGCCCAGATCGCGGCAGCCGACGGCGTGGGCGCACTGCTCGCACCCGACCCGGCGCCCGCGGCCGTTCCGCAGACCCCCGACGCTGCCGATCCGACGCAGGTGCTGCCGAGCAACGCGGGCTCGTACGATCCGAGCGCCGCGACCAGCGTCATGCAGCACACCCCCGGCCCGGGCCAGGGCACGGGCGGGCACGCCGACCCGACCTCGGTCATGCCGCCCGTACCACCGCACCCGGACGGCCCTCCGCAGCCCGAGGGACCGCACCCCTGGCAGTCCCAGCTCCAGGCGGCCCGCGACCGCAACGAGCAGACGCAGGTCCAGTACCTCGACCCGAGCCAGGACCCGCTGCGCCGCCGGCCCCAGCGGCCCCAGCCCCAGCAGCAGCCTCAGCGACGGCAGCAGCAACCGCCGCCGCAGCATCAGCAGTACCAGCAGCAGCCGCAGCAGCACCCCCAGCGCCGGCAGCAGTACCAGCCGCAACCCCAACAGCAGCACCAGCGGCAGCAGTACGCGCCCCCGCAGCCGCCGCCGCCCCAGCAGCCGGCCCCGCGTCAGGCCCGCGAGCCGAGGCAGCGCAGCGCCAACCCGATGAGGATCCCCGGCCTCGGCTGCCTCAAGGGCTGTCTGTTCTCCCTGGTCCTGCTGTTCGTCGCGGGCTGGCTGATCTGGGAACTGACGCCGCTCCAGGACTGGATCGGCCAGGGCAAGAGCTACTGGCAGGCGCTCACCGACTCCGTCTCCGGCATCAGCGACTGGTTCTCGAAATTCGGCGGCAGCAGCAGCCTCTGAGCAGCCGACGCATCATCAACTCTGTAGCTATATCGACTTCTGCGGGCCAATTTCCACCGCATTTCGCCCGCAGAAGTGAAGGTTGGCGCCATCTCGGGCACTCAACACCCCGATCGACGCGTAACTTTGTCGACCGGGGGTCATGAGCGACGGTCCATCGCCAGCCGCTGAGGGAGCAGTCTTGGCACGGAATATCGGCAGCCGGTACACCGCCCACCAGATCCTGGGGCGCGGCAGCGCCGGCACGGTGTGGCTCGGCGACGGGCCCGAGGGCCCGGTGGCCATCAAGCTGCTCCGCGAGGACCTCGCGTCCGACCAGGAGCTCGTGGGCCGCTTCGTCCAGGAGCGCACCGCCCTGCTCGGCCTGGACCATCCTCACGTCGTCGCCGTCCGCGACCTCGTGGTGGACGGCAACGACCTGGCACTCGTCATGAACCTGGTACGCGGCACGGACCTGCGCACCCGCCTCGACCGGGAACGCCGTCTCGCGCCCGAGGCCGCCGTCGCCATCATCGCGGACGTCGCCGACGGCCTGGCCGCCGCGCACGCCGCCGGGGTGGTCCACCGCGATGTCAAGCCGGAGAACATCCTGCTCGACATGGAGGGCCCGCTCGGCCCCGGCGGCTCGCACCCGGCGCTGCTCACCGACTTCGGCGTGGCCAAGCTGATCGACACCCCGCGCCGCACCAAGGCCAGCAAGATCATCGGTACGCCGGACTATCTGGCCCCCGAGATAGTCGAGGGTCTTCCGCCCCGCGCCGCCGTCGACATCTACGCCCTCGCAACGGTCCTGTACGAACTCCTCGCCGGCTTCACGCCCTTCGGCGGCGGACACCCCGGCGCGGTCCTGCGCCGCCACGTCACGGAGACGGTCGTCCCGCTCCCGGGCATCCCCGAGGAGCTCTGGCAGCTTCTGGTCCAGTGCCTGGCCAAGGCCCCGGCCTCCCGGCTGCGCGCTTCCGAGCTGGCGGCCCGGCTGCGCGAGCAGCTTCCGCAGCTGGCCGGCATCCCGCCGCTGGACGTGGACGAGCCGGGCACCGAACCGGAACCCCAGACGTACGACGAGCAGCAGTACACCCCCGCGCCCGAGGAACCCCGGCGCCGCGGCGCGGTCCCCCTGGTCCCCGGTTCGTCCGCCGACTCCAACCGGGACACCCACACGAGCATGCGTGTCCCGGCCCCCGACGAACTCTCCGGCGGCCCCAGGGGCACGGCCAGGGCCCCCCGGGCCCCGGGCAGGCCCCGCCCCGGTTCGGCCCGCAACAAGTCCGCTGCCGTCCGCAAGCGCCGCCTGACGCTGGGCGCCGCGGTGCTGGTGCTGGTCGTGGCGCTGGGCGTGGGCGGCGGGCTGGCGCTGGGCGGCGACGACACGGAACCGCCTGCGCAGGACACGAAGAACTCGGCGCCGGGAACACCCTGACCCGCGGGGCTCCGCGAGGCGGTCGTTGACGGCTCCCCCCTGTCGCGGGGCCGCGTGAGACGGTCGTCGACGGCTCCCTCCTGACGGCTTCCGGGGCCCGAGAACACCCTCGGGCACCCCGTCTCCGTACGGCCCGCGGACGCGCCGCGCGCACGGTCACTCAGTCGTGATCATGCGGCCCGAGGAACGCCCGTGCCGACAGCCGTTACGCTGGACCCGTGGCAGTCGTCGATATTTCCGAAGAGCTGAAGTCCCTCTCCTCGACCATGGGGTCGATCGAGGCCGTCCTGGACCTGGATGCGCTGAGGGCGGACATCGCCGCGCTCGAGGAGCAGGCGGCCGCGCCTTCCCTCTGGGACGACCCGGAGGCGGCGCAGAAGATCACCAGCAAGCTTTCGCACCTCCAGGCCGAGGTCCGCAAGACCGAGGCCCTCCGCGGCCGGATCGATGATCTCGAGGTCCTCTTCGAGCTCGCCGAGGACGAGGGCGACGCCGATGCCCTGGCCGAGGCCGGGTCCGAGCTGGAGGCCGTCAAGAAGGCGCTGGACGAGATGGAGGTCCGTACGCTCCTCTCCGGCGAGTACGACTCCCGCGAGGCCCTGGTCAACATCCGGGCTGAGGCCGGTGGTGTGGACGCCGCCGACTTCGCCGAGAAGCTCCAGCGCATGTACATCCGCTGGGCCGAGCGGCACGGCTACAAGACCGAGGTCTACGAGACGTCGTACGCGGAAGAGGCCGGCATCAAGTCGACCACCTTCGCCGTCCAGGTGCCGTACGCCTACGGCACGCTCTCCGTCGAGCAGGGCACCCACCGGCTCGTCCGTATCTCGCCCTTCGACAACCAGGGCCGCCGCCAGACGTCCTTCGCGGGTGTCGAGGTGCTGCCCGTGGTCGAACAGACCGACCACATCGAGATCGACGAGTCCGAACTGCGTGTCGACGTGTACCGCTCGTCGGGCCCCGGCGGTCAGGGCGTCAACACCACGGACTCCGCGGTGCGTCTGACGCACCTCCCGACCGGCATCGTCGTCTCCTGTCAGAACGAGCGCTCGCAGATCCAGAACAAGGCATCCGCGATGAACGTTCTCCAGGCGAAGCTCCTTGAGCGCCGCCGCCAGGAGGAGCAGGCCAAGATGGACGCCCTCAAGGGCGACGGCGGCAACTCCTGGGGCAACCAGATGCGGTCGTACGTCCTGCACCCGTACCAGATGGTCAAGGACCTGCGTACGGAGTTCGAGATGGGCAACCCGGAAGCGGTCTTCAACGGCGAGATCGACGGCTTCCTGGAGGCGGGTATCCGCTGGCGCAAGCAGCGGGAGAAGTAGGCGCGCCTCGGCAGCCTGTTCCTGTTCCTGTTTTTCTACGGCGGTGCCGGAATCCCCGCGGGGTTTCCGGCACCGCCGTTTTCTTCGGGAACGGGTACGGGGCGGCCCGGAAAGGGAGTTGGGGTTCCGAGTTACGCAGGCGGTGTGGTGAGTGCGTCACAGTCGTGATTCTGAATGACGGTCAACTGCGAGCAAAACGGCTTACATTGCACGGAACGGCCTTGACGTAGTCCTTAACTGTGGACAGGGTGCTAACGCAGCATGCGTATGTCTGGGACGGATGCGAACGGGGGCGGGCGGTATGACCACGGCTCTATGTGGCGCCGTTCGGAGCAAACCCCGCAGAGCCGGGGCCCGCATATGGCTGCTCCACTGATGAGAACAGCTACTGGGGGTAGCAGCAGATGACCAAGAAGACGCGAGTACGCGTCGCGCGGATAGCCGCGGGTGCGGTGATCGCCGCGGGCGCCTCGCTCACCGCTGCCGGTGCGGCGTCGGCCGTCGGCATAGATGTCAACGTTGTCGGCCTGTCGACCAAGGCCGATGTCGACAACAGCGGTGTGAATCTCGACGCCGGTCTCGGTGGCCTGAACGACGGCTCCAACGGCCCCTCCGAGGGCGGTGACGCTGCCGGCGGTGCCGATGTTTCCGGTGGTGGCGATGTTTCCGGTGGTGGCGACGCGGCTGCCGGTGGCGGTGACGCGGCTGCGGGTGGTGGTGACGCGGCTGCGGGTGGCGGTGACGCTGCCGCTGGTGGTGGCGACGCGGCTGCCGGTGGTGGCGACGCGGCTGCGGGTGGCGGTGACGCGGCTGCGGGTGGCGGTGACGCGGCTGCGGGTGGCGGTGACGCGGCTGCGGGTGGCGGTGACGCGGCTGCTGGTGGTGGCGACGCGGCTGCGGGTGGCGGTGACGCGGCTGCTGGTGGTGGCGACGCGGCTGCTGGTGGTGGCGACGCGGCTGCTGGTGGTGGCGACTCGACCACGGGCGGTAACGGCTCCGGTGGCCAGCAGTCCGGCGGTACCGGCTCCTCCGGCTCCTCCGGCTCCTCCGGCTCGACCACGGGCGGTAACGGCTCCGGCTCCGGCGGCCAGCAGTCCGGCGGATCCAGCTCCTCCGGCTCGGCCACCGGTGGCGACACCGACACCTGCACCGTCGACCTCGACGGCGCGAAGTGCGCGGACAACACCACCCCCGACTCGGCCGGCAACCAGCCGGTCGAGCAGAGCAAGGGCAAGGACGAGCTCGCCGAGACCGGTGCGGCCGAGACCACGTTCCTGCTGCTCGGCGCCGCGACAATGATTGCCGGAGGCATCGGCTTCCGGATCCTGCCGCGCCTGATGAACAGCCGTACGGTCGCCTAAGGGTCGCCTGCGGTACACGTACGCACAGAGGGGCCCGGGACGCCAGTCGGCATCCCGGGCCCCTCCGCGTACACGTACGCGCTCTCGCGGGCGGACGGACGGCCCCCGCGGCTACACGGTCTGGTGCGCCAGCAGCGCCAGAGCGCCCAGGAGCACCACCAGCAGGGCCGCCAGCGTCACAGGGCTCAGCCCCGCGAACACTCCCTGCGCCTGTTCCTGCTGCAGCCGCGCGCGGCTTGCCCGGCATACGGGGCAACGGCCCTCGTTCACGGGCGCCGCGCAGTTTGCGCACACCAGTCGGTCATAGGTCATGCGCTTTCCTCCTCCCGCGCGGCGGAGCCGCATGCGCTTTCTCTCCGCACAACGCTCATGGAAACGCGACCGTTCCCCCTACCACTGTGCCAGCTCGCGCGGATTTCGGCGCGGCCCGCCGGGCATCACCCGTTCCGTAGCGCTTCGGGCATGCTTCCGGCCAGTACCGTTCCGCCATAAATCGCCCATCGCCGGACGCGCGCCTGCACGTGTCAGTCGGGTTCGCGTATGGTCACGCACACCTACTCCCGGCCGACCGTGGTGCATCCGTGATCCGATTCGACAACGTCTCCAAGACCTACCCGAAGCAGAGCCGTCCCGCTCTACGGGATGTGTCTCTCGATATCGAGAAGGGCGAGTTCGTCTTCCTGGTGGGCTCCTCCGGCTCCGGTAAGTCCACCTTCATGCGACTCATCCTCCGCGAAGAGCGCGCCAGCCAGGGCATGGTTCACGTCCTGGGCAAGGACCTCGCGCGCATGTCCAACTGGAAGGTGCCGCACATGCGCCGCCAGTTGGGCACGGTGTTCCAGGACTTCCGGCTTCTCCCCAACAAGACCGTTGCGCAGAACGTGGCGTTCGCGCAGGAGGTCATCGGCAAGCCGCGCGGTGAGATCCGCAAGGCGGTGCCCCAGGTTCTCGACCTGGTCGGCCTCGGCGGCAAGGAGGACCGGATGCCCGGTGAGCTCTCCGGTGGTGAGCAGCAGCGCGTGGCGATCGCGCGGGCGTTCGTGAACCGTCCCATGCTGCTGATCGCGGACGAGCCGACCGGCAACCTCGACCCGCAGACCTCCGTCGGCATCATGAAGCTGCTGGACCGGATCAACCGGACCGGCACCACAGTGATCATGGCGACCCACGACCAGAACATCGTCGACCAGATGCGCAAGCGCGTCATCGAGCTGGAGAAGGGCCGTCTCGTACGCGACCAGGCCCGCGGCGTCTACGGCTACCAGCACTGAGCATCGAGCACTGAAAGGACGCCATGCGCGCCCAGTTCGTCCTGTCGGAGATCGGCGTCGGCCTCCGTCGCAACCTCACGATGACCTTCGCCGTCGTCGTCTCCGTCGCCCTCTCGCTCGCCCTGTTCGGCGGCGCGCTGCTCATGCGCGAGCAGGTCAGCACGATGAAGGACTACTGGTACGACAAGGTCAACGTCTCGATCTTCCTGTGCAGCAAGAGTGATGTGACCTCGACGCCCAAGTGCGCCAAGGGCGCTGTCACCGCCGAGCAGAAGAAGCTGATCGAGGCCGACCTTCGCGAGATGGAGGTCGTCGACACGGTCACGTACGAGTCGGCCGACGAGGCGTACAAGCACTACCAGGAGCAGTTCGGCGACTCGCCCATGGCGAGCAACATCACGCCGGACCAGATGCAGGAGTCGTTCCGGGTCAAGCTCGACGACCCGACGAAGTACAAGGTCGTCGCCAC
Source organism: Streptomyces sp. NPDC002958 (assembly GCF_055563255.1). NCBI lineage: Bacteria > Bacillati > Actinomycetota > Actinomycetes > Kitasatosporales > Streptomycetaceae > Streptomyces > Streptomyces sp. NPDC002958. The sequence goes on from NZ_JBVHDS010000009.1 coordinate 57,435, forward strand.
CGCCTTCGCCGGCCGTGACGGGGTGCAGTCCGTCCAGGACCAAAGAGGCGTGCTGGACAACCTCTTCGGACTGATGAACGGCATGAATGTGGCCGCCCTCTTCGTGATGGCGCTGATGCTGGTCATTGCGCTGATGCTGATCGTGAACACCGTCCGGGTGTCCGCGTTCAGCCGACGGCGCGAAACAGGCATCATGCGGCTCGTCGGCGCCTCCGGCTTCTACATCCAGATGCCGTTCATCATGGAGGCCGCGTTCGCCGGTCTCATCGGCGGTGTGCTCGCCTGTGTGATGCTGCTGGCCGGCCGGTACTTCCTGATCGACGGCGGTCTGGCGCTCCAGAGCAAGCTGAATCTGATCGACTTCATCGGCTGGGACGCGGTCTTCACCAAGCTGCCCCTGGTCCTGGCGATCGGTCTGCTGATGCCCGCCGTTGCCGCTCTCTTCGCGCTCCGTAAGTACCTCAAGGTGTGACAGCGCCCCCTGGGGCGCGCGGCCAACCGGCCGTGCGCCCCAGGGGGTTGTCCTAGACTCGTCGCCATGTCGGGCCCCACGCAATGTTTCGGGCCCTGCGGTGTGCGCCGCGGGGCGGCCCTGACGTTGGTCTTCGTGACTGTGCTGGCCACCGCGGCGGCCACCGGCTCGCTGCCGCGCGGCGGCGCGAAGTCCTCGGACATAGCGACCCGTTCCGTCGCCTCCACCGTCGACGGCGAGGAGGTGGCCGAAGCCGCCGCCCGTGCCGTCGCCGACGGCAAGTCCGGTAAGGAGGCGGCCGAGGAGGTCGTCAGCCGCAGTGGCGACCGCTGGGGCGCGGTGTACGACGAGCGGCAGTACGAGGAGTTCGAGCAGGCCCTCGACGGCTCGTACACCGGTGTCGGGCTCGCCGCCGAGCGCTCCGCGGACGGGCTGGTCGAGGTGGCCCGGGTCCAGCCCGGCGGCCCCGCCGACCGGGCCGGCATCGAGCCGGGTGATCTGCTCCGTACGATCGACGGCCACCGGGTCGACAAGCGCTCCGTCGCCGAGGTCGTCTCCCTGCTGCGCGGAGACCGTACGGAGGCGGCCGCGGGCACCACCGTCGTGCTGGGGGTCCAGCGGGGCGTCGTCCTTCGGACCGAGACGCTGCGCCGGACCAGGCTCACCACCGAGGCCGTTACCGTCCGGCGGATCGGACCGGACCGTTCCGATTCCTCCGCAGCTGTACTGATCGAGGTCGACTCGTTCACCAAGGGTTCCGGTGCCGAGGTCCGCGACGCGGTCCGGGACGCACCGGCGGGCGCCGGGGTGCTCCTCGATCTCCGCGGCAACTCCGGCGGTCTGGTCACCGAGGCCGTCACCGCCGCCTCCGCCTTCCTGGACGGCGGCCTGGTCGCCACGTACGACGTGCACGGCGAGCAGCGCGCCCTCTACGCACAGCCGGACGGCGACACCGTCCGGCCGCTGGTCGTCCTCGTCGACGGCGGCACGATGAGTGCCGCCGAGCTCCTCACCGGCGCGCTCCAGGACCGGGGTCGCGCCGTCACCGTCGGATCGCGCACCTTCGGCAAGGGTTCGGTCCAGATGCCCAGCAAGCTTCCGGGCGGCTCGGTGGCAGAGCTGACCGTCGGCCACTACCGCACCCCGGCGGGTCGCGGTGTCGACGGCCGCGGCATCACCCCGGACCTCGTGGTCAGCTCCGGGGCCGAGCAGCGGGCCGAAACGGTATTGAGTGGCCTCGGGGGTGGGTCGTAGTGCGAAAATGGCCGCACTATGGCTAAGGAAAAGGACACAGGGCGCAAGCTCATCGCGCAGAACAAGAAGGCGCGGCACGACTACCACATCCTCGACACCTACGAGTGCGGTCTCGTGCTCATGGGTACCGAGGTCAAGTCGCTGCGGCTGGGCCGGGCCTCCCTGGTGGACGGCTTCGTCCAGATCGACGGGGGCGAGGCCTGGCTGCACAACATCCACATCCCCGAGTACGTGCAGGGGACCTGGACCAACCACACGGCCAAGCGCAAGCGCAAGCTGCTGCTGCACCGGGCGGAGATCGACAAGCTGGAGTCGAAGGCAGGCGAGACGGGCCACACGATCGTGCCGCTCGCGCTGTACTTCAAGGACAGCCGGGTCAAGGTCGAGATCGCGCTCGCCAAGGGCAAGAAGGAGTACGACAAGCGGCAGACCCTGCGTGAGAAGCAGGACCTGCGGGAGACCAACCGCGCGATCTCGGCGGCGCGCCGTCGCCAGCGCAGCGCGTAGCCGGGAAGGGTACGCGGGTGTGTGGCCGGGCATACGCGGGTGCGCGGCCGGGCAGCGTACGGGCGCGGCCGGGCAGTTCACGGGCGCGGCCGGGAAGCTCACGGGCGGGTCGGCAGGAATAGGCTGGCATCGTCGTGCGTTGGTCACGTACGATGGCACTGCACCTCACAGCGGGTGCACGCATTGAAAACACAACATGGGGATGATCGGTTTCGACAGCGGATGTCGAAGCAGGGGAAGCGAGTCGAGGAAGCGGCAATGATCTCGTAAACCATATGTCGCAACCAATAATCGCCAATTCCAAGCGCGATTCCTCCGCCTTCGCCCTCGCTGCCTAATTAGCAGCTGAGCGAAGACTCTGCGGAGTGTCAGCCCGGGGTTGATCCCGACCCGGATCCTGACATCATCAAGGGATCTAAACTTCTGGACCCGGCCACGGGGCCCAGAAGGAAATCAAACAGTGGCTGGGCCCGTCGGCGGCTTGTCCGCGTGACTGCCGGGGCCGAGAAAAGCGCAGCGGACTGCACTCGGAGAAGCCCTGGTTCTGCACCGTTGGACGCGGGTTCGATTCCCGCCATCTCCACAATTCCCATGTGAACGAGGACCCCGTTGCCCACTGGCAACGGGGTTCTCGTTTTTGCACCGGGCATCAGCTCCGGCGCACCCGGACCCCGGCTGCCGCGACGACCAGTGCCAGCCCTGCCGCGCACACCGGTACGACATAGCCCGTCACCTGCCCCATGTGCTCCACCATCCAGCCGCCGGTCGCCGAACCTGCGGCGATCCCGCCCAGCAGCGCAGTCACGGCGAGAGTCATGCCCTCGTTCAACTGACCCTCGGGGGTGAGGCGTTGCACCAGCGTCATGCCGGTGACCATCGTCGGGGCCGTCGCCGCACCGGCCAGCAGCAGTGCGCCCGCGAGGGCGAGCAGCGATTCGGTCGAGGAGGCGGCGAGCAGCGGCAGGGACATCAGTGCCGTCATTCCCGCCAGGCAGCCCAGTAGTCGGCGCCGGATGTCCGTGGCCGGGCGCAGCGATCCGTACAGCAGCCCCGCCACACACGATCCGGCAGCCTGGAGGGCCAGGATCGCGCCCCCGGCATGGGCGATCGTGACGATCTCCATCGCGCCGAAGACCGCTCCTGTGGCGAGGAAGGCGGCGAGCAGCGCCGGCATGCCCGGGGTGCGGAGGGGGGAGCCCGCGTGGGTGCGGGGTGCCACCGGCGGTTCGGTGGCGCGCTGGGCGGCGAAGAGCAGCACGCCGGTCATCAGCAGGACCGCCCCGACAAGCGTTCCGGCCTCCGGGAAGAGCGCCGCGCACAGCAGGGCGGCGAGGGCCGGGCCGAGCATGAAGCAGAGTTCGTCGGCGGCCTGTTCGAAAGAGTTCGCGGTGTGCAGGGCGGCCGGATCGCCGCGGTGCAGATGGGCCCAGCGGGCCCGGGACATCCCGCCGGTGTTGGGGGTGGTGGCGGTCGCGGCGTAGGAGGCGAAGAGCGTCCAGGCCGGGGCGTCGTAGTGCACGCAGAGCAGCAGGGCGAGCGATCCGAGCGCGGCGATCGCGGTGGCGGGCACGGCGACCCTGGCCTGTCCGTACCGGTCGACAAGCCGGGCCGTCCAGGGCGCGACCACCGCCGTCGCGGCGAGGCCGGTCGCGGTGACGGCGCCGGCCAGGGCGTACGAGCCGCGCGAACCGGCGATCATGATCACCGCGCTGACGCTGAACATGCCCATGGGGAGGCGGGCGAGGAGATTGCCCGCGGTGAAGGCGCGGGTACCCGGGGCGGCGAGCAGCCGACGGTACGGGTTGGTGGGCGCCGGCCTCGCGGCGGCGGAGCGCGGGGCTATGACCAGCAGGTCCCCGGAGACGGCGAGTATGGGGTCGGTGCGCGGGGTTCTCTCGTACGGCATGGATCAACCCTCGGGGCGCACGGCCCACGGGGTCCAACACCTTCTCCGTACCGATTAACGCATCTGTGTTGTAAATTCCTGGGTGTGGCCCCCTCCGCTGCCGATACGGGCAACCAGACGCATACCCATACCGACCCCCGGCTGCTCCGCGCCTTCGTCGCCGTCGCCGAGGAACTGCACTTCACCCGCGCCGCCGCCCGGCTCTACATCGCCCAGCAGGCACTGAGCCGGGACATCCGCCGACTGGAGCGCGAGCTGGGCGCGGAACTGTTCGTACGCACCACCCGGCAAGTCGCCCTCACCGTCGACGGCGAGCGGCTCCTCCCGCACGCCCGGCGGGTGCTGGAGGCGCACGCCGATCTTGAGGCAGCCTTCGCCGATCCCGCGGCCCGGCCGCTCTTCGTCGACCTCAACACCGACGGCATGACGGCCGCCCGCGTACTGGCCCGCGCACGGGAGCTGGCTCCGGCGTGCGAGCTGATGGCGCGCTTCGAGAGCGGACTCACCTGGGCCGCGGGCGAGATCCTCGCAGGGCGGCTCGATGTCTCCTTCGGCCGCGCCGCCGGACTCGACCCCGCGGTGCGAGCACGGCTCGGTGTGCAGCCGGTGCGGTACGAGCCGATGGCCATTCTGTTCCCCGACGATCACCCCCTCGCCGCGCACGAGGCCGTCGCGCTGGACGACCTGGCCGGCGAGACCGTCTACGCGGGTGCCGGGAACCCGCGCACCGAGGAATGGACGGACCTCGCCCGGCTGCTCTTCGCCGAGCGGGGCATCGAGCTGGCGCCACCCGTCCCTCTTGCGATCGGCGTGGCCGAATTTCAGCGGGTCATGGCCAAGTCGCCGCGGTACCCGGTTCTGTGCGTGGTCGACTTCCCTCCGATGCCGGGCACCGTGTTGCGTCCGCTGGTCCGGCCCGTACCGCTCTCCCCGCTCCTGATGGTCTGGCGCAAGGGGCTGCGCCACCCCGGCCTGGACGCATTGCGCAAAGCCGTAGCTCAACTGGGGTCCGTGGAGGGCTGGATGGTGCGGCCCGATGGAAGTTGGCTGCCCGAGGTCGATGCATCCCTCATGCGGAAATCCGCCTGATCGGCGGCAGCTCTCCGAGCTGACCGCGCAGCCGAGCGCACCGGAAGGCTCGGACGATAGCGTGCCGGGATGATCAATGACATCCACCGGCTCGATGCGGAGGTACGACTCCGTCCCGTCACCCCTGCCGACGCCGCTTCCCTCGCCGTGGCGCTGACCCGCAGCCGCGCGTACATGCAGCCCTGGGAGCCGGTGCGGCCCGACACCTTCTACACCGAGCAGGGGCAGCGGGAACGCCTGGCCGGAATGCTCGCGGACCGCGACGCGGGGCGGGTGATGCCGTGGGTGCTCGCCGATGAACAGGGCCGTGTGATGGGCGCGTTCAACCTCAACGGCATTGTGCTCGGGCCGTTCCGCAGCGGAATTCTCGGTTACTGGGTCGGTGTCGAGTACGCGGGCCGCGGCCTGGCCACGGCTGCCGCGGAACGGGTCTGCGAGATAGCCAGGGACGAGCTGCGCCTGCACCGGGTCGAGGCGGGAACGGTGGTGGACAACGTGGCGTCGCAGCGGGTGCTCGCCAAGTGCGGCTTCGAGCAGTACGGCATGGCCCCGAACTACCTTCACATCAACGGCGAGTGGCGTGACGCCCGGCTGTTCCAGCGGATCCTGCACGACGGGCCGTTGACGGGGTGAGGGACGTCTCCGGGGGTGCTTTCCATCGCCGAACGGGCGTGATTTCACCGGGCGGGTGTCAAAAAATGAGACCGCCCGGTGATTGAGGACAGAGGCGGTTACTGGACGCCCCCGGCACGCACCCGCACATGCCGGTGCCCGTCCAGCGGCCACGGCGGTCGCGCCGGAAGAATCTCCGCGAAGCCGTAACCGCTCTTCTCCGCGACTCGGCAGGACGCGTCGTTGTTCACCTGATGCAACAGGTCCAGCTGCATGAGCCCGTCCCCGGCGAACGCCTCGAACGCCCAGTCGGTGAGCGCCCCGAGCGCCTGCGGTGCGATTCCGCGGCCGCGCGCTCGCGCCGCCGTCCAGTAGCCGACCTCCGCGCTGCCGGAGCCCGGTGCGGGGTACTTCAGCACCACATTGCCGACCGGCTCGCCACCGAGATCGCGATCGACCACCGCGAAGCTGAAGCGGCTGCCGGATTCCCGGCCCTCCTCCTGCACCCGCAGCCAGTGCTGTGCCTCCGCCTCGTCCGTAACCAGCATGAGCAGCATGGCGAGCATCGCAGGATCGCGGTACGCCTCGATCAGGGCCGGTATGTCGTCGGGCAGCCACGGCCGGAGCAGCAGCGGACCGGCCGTCAGGGTGGCGGTGCGGAGATCGTTGTCCATCAGGACACCGTACGGGCCCCGCGTTCACCGGCCCGCATGGCAGTGGGGGTTCCGGGGTGGCCCCCCGAGGGGCACTCTGGGGGAGACCTCCACCGGAGACCCGAGGCGGTGACATGCGCATGGCGGCGAGCAAGAGCTCGTACGACTGGCGGTTCGACTCAGGGCGCCCCTGCCTGGACCTGGTGGCCACAGGCATCGGCACCTTCGGCGCATGCGAACTGCTCGGCGGCGCCGAGCGGCTCGCCGACTGGCTGGTGGCCGCCGGACTCGTACCGAGCGGCACCCGCCTCGACGCCGTGGACGACACCTGGGTGGTGCGCTTCCGGCAGTTGAGGGCCGGGGTCGACCGCCTGCTGACCGCCGAACTCTGCGGCCGCAGAGCCGAGAGCGCCCTGGAACGGATCAACGCGCTCGCCGCAGCCGCACCACCGGGCCTGCGGGCCGTACGCGGCAGGAGCGGCACGCTGGTACGGGCCCTGAGCGCCGATCCCGAATGCGGGGCGCTGCTGGCCGCCGTCGCCCGCGACGCCGTGGAGCTCTTGACCGACCCGGTGGCGCGGGCCGGCCTGCGTCGCTGCGAGGCCGACAACTGCCGCCGGATCTACCTGGACACCTCGCGCGGACGCCGACGCCGCTGGTGCTCCAGCGAGGTGTGCGGGAACCGGGAGCGGGTGGCCCGGCACCGGCGCAGGGCGGCAGCCGTGGCGGTCACGGACGCGGGCGCGCCGCGGGGAACGCCGTAAAAAATCTTGAAAACGGTTTGAATGGTTCGCGGTCCTCCCCCGTATTCAATGGCTTAGGAGCTCTACAGGGTCTCGACCGGGAGGTTCGGGTGCGCAAGGATGCGCCGGTGGCCGATGACCGTCCGCGCAGGGCTCGACATCGCAGTGAGCCGCCCCCGTCCGCCTCCGCCGTCCCCGACGAGGAGCTGATGCGGGCGCTCTACCGCGAACACGCCGGACCTCTGCTCGCGTACGTGCTCCGCCTCGTCGCCGGCGATCGACAGCGCGCCGAGGACGTGGTGCAGGAAACGCTCATCCGTGCCTGGAAGAACGCCGGCCGGCTCAACCGGGCGACCGGCTCCGTCCGCCCCTGGTTGGTGACGGTCGCCCGGCGCATCGTCATCGACGGCCACCGCAGCCGGCAGGCCCGGCCGCACGAGGTCGATCCGTCGCCGCTGGAGGTCATTCCCGCGGAGGACGAGATGGACAAGGCGCTGTGGCTGATGACGCTCTCGGACGCGCTCGACGATTTGACCCCTGCCCACCGGGAAGCGTTGGTCGAGACCTACTTCAAGGGCCGTACGGTCAATGAGGCCGCCGAAGCCCTGGGCATACCCAGCGGGACGGTACGGTCCCGGGTCTTTTACGCACTGCGTTCGATGAAGCTCGCACTCGAAGAGAGGGGGATCACGGCATGAGCGACCACGAGTGGGAGCCTTTCGGGCTGCGGCCGACCCGCCCCTCCGGCCCCCGAAACCCCGGCGGCCCCTCTGCCCCCCGAGACCCCGGCAACCCCAGCGGCCCCCGCAGCCCAGGCGGACTCGGTGGCCTCGGTGGACCCGGCAGCCCCGGCGGCACCGCCCCGGACGGAGCCGTCGCGGGCCCCGGACACGACGCCGTCGGAGCGTATCTCCTCGGTGCTCTGGACGACACGGAGGCGTCCGCCTTCGAAGCGCATCTGGCCGACTGCGACCTGTGCGCCGCCCATCTCGACGAGTTCGCCGGCCTGGAACCCATGCTCGCGATGCTTTCCGAGGCCCCGGCCGCCGTACCGGGCGCCCGCCCCGTCCCGCACGTCCCGCAGCCACCCGAGCCCCGCATGCTCGACCGGCTGATCGACGAGGTGGCGGCCAAGCGGGCCCGGCGCAGGCGCCGCTCCTTGTATCTGGTGGCGGCGGCAGCGGCGCTGATCATCGGCGGTCCGGCGGTCGCGGTCCTGGCGACCGGCAACGACGGCACCTCGGCGCAGGCGGCCGACCCGCACCCCACCAGCCCCGCCGACGAGGGTGCCTTCTTCCGCCGCATGACGGAGAAGGTAGGGGCCACCGACCCCACCACCGATGTCGACGCCACCATCGGCATGGAGAAGAAGGCCTGGGGCACCCACACCGTGCTGGAGCTCAAGAACGTCACGGGCCCCGAGAAATGCAGCCTGATCGCCGTGTCGAAGACCGGTGAGGAGGAGGTCGTCACCTCCTGGTCCGTACCGAAGTGGGGATACGGCATCGAGGGCTCCCCGTACCCGAGCGGGAAGTACCCGCTCTACGTCCACGGCGGCACGGCCATGGCCCGCGGCGACATCGACCATTTCGAGGTACGTACGTTCGACGGCAAGCGTCTGGTGGAGGTCGATGCCTGATCGAGACCCCGCCGCGCCGTTTCGATACGCGCGGCAGGTGCGCGGCGGGCCCCCCTTCGCATAGGGTTGACGGCTGCCCAATGCACGTCAGAAGGGGGCCTCGGTGGCCGCGCAGGATTCCGCTGTCGATTCGATGCGGGACCGGGAAATCGGTGTCGAGCAGAAACATCTCGACCGTGTTTATCACCGCCTCGAAGAGAAGATCCACGAGGCGGAATTTCTCATGAGTGACGCCGTCAAGCGCGGCCAGGTCGGCACCCCGGGAGCGCTTGCCGAGCGCGACGCCCAGGTGTTCCGGGCCGGAATCCACCTCAACCGGCTGAACAGCGAGTTCGAGGACTTCCTCTTCGGAAGGATCGATCTGCTGCTCGGCAAGGACGGCGAACGCGGCCCGGACGGCGCGTACACCTCCGTCGAACCGGCCGACGACGCCGTACGCGACGACGATTCGGCCGATATCGCGGAGACGCTGCACATCGGCCGGATCGGGGTCCTCGACGCCGACTACGCGCCGCTGGTCATCGACTGGCGCGCACCGGCCGCCGCACCGTTCTACCGGTCGACGCCGAAGGAACCGGGCAGGGTGGTACGTCGCCGGGTCATCCGTTCCAAGGGCCGCAAGGTCCTCGGGGTCGAGGACGACCTGATGCGCCCCGAGCTGACCGCGTACCTGGGCGGCGACAAGCTTCCCGTCATCGGCGACGGTGCCCTGATGGCGGCGCTCGGCCAGGCCCGCAGCCACACCATGCGGGACATCGTCTCCTCCATCCAGGCCGAACAGGACCTGGTGATCCGGGCCCCCGCCGCCTCCGTCACGGAGGTCTCCGGCGGCCCCGGCACCGGCAAGACCGCCGTGGCCCTGCACCGCGCCGCGTACCTGCTCTACCAGGACCGGCGGCGTTACGCGGGCGGCATCCTCGTCGTCTCGCCGACCCCACTCCTGGTCGCGTACACCGAAGGCGTGCTGCCCTCGCTGGGCGAGGAGGGGCAGGTCGCGATCCGCGCGGTCGGCTCGCTCTCCGACGAGGCGGCCGGCGTCGAGGGCGCCACCACGTACGACGAACCCGCCGTCGCCCGGATCAAGGGCTCCTCCCGGATGCTCCAGGTGCTGCGCAAGGCGGCCCGCGGCGCGCTGGAGCAGCCCGGCACCCCCCGCAGGGGGCAGGACCGGCACGGCCAGCTGTCCTTCGGCGAAGCAGCCGACGAGGCCGACGGGGCCGACGAGGCCCCGGCCACCCCGACCCGGCTGCGGGTCGTCGCCTTCGGCGCCCGTGTCGAGCTGAACGCCGACGAGCTGCACCGCATCCGGCAGTCCGTCCTCGGCGGCACCGCCCCGGTCAACCTGCTCCGCCCGCGCGCCCGCAGACTGCTCCTGGACGCCCTGTGGAACAAGTCCTCCGGCCGGGGCCGCTACACCGACCCCGAGCTGGCCGCCGAACTGCGTTCCTCCTTCGACGAGGACGTCTCCACCGAGACGCCCTTCCTCGACTTCCTGAACGCCTGGTGGCCCGAGCTCACCCCCCGCGGTGTGCTTGCCGCGATGGCCGACGAGAAGCGGCTCGGCCGCTGGGCGCGCCGGGTCCTCAACCAGGGCGAGGTGCGCCGCTTCGCCCGTTCGCTGAAGCGGCTCGACAGCGAGGGGAACGGGCCGCTCTCCGTGCACGACGTGGCGATCCTCGACGAGCTGCAGACGCTGCTCGGCACGCCGTACCGGCCGAAGAAGAAGCGCGAGCTCGACCCGCTGGACCAGCTCTCCGGTCTGGAGGAGCTGATGCCGCAGCGCGAGGAGACCCAGCGCGAGCGGGCCGAGCGGCTGGCCGCGGAGCGTACGGAGTACGCGCATGTCATCGTCGACGAGGCGCAGGACCTCACACCCATGCAGTGGCGCATGGTCGGCCGCCGCGGCCGGCACGCCACCTGGACGATCGTCGGAGACCCGGCGCAGTCCTCCTGGTCCGATCCGGACGAGGCGGCCCGGGCGCGCGACGAGGCGCTCGGCAACCGGCCGCGCCGCCGCTTCACCCTCACGGTCAACTACCGCAACCCGGCGGAGATCGCCGAGCTGGCCTCGAAGGTCCTGGCGCTCGCGATGCCCGGAATGGAGTCACCGGCCGCGGTCCGCTCCACGGGTGTGAAGCCGCGCTTCGAGACCGTACGGGACGGCGATCTGGCTGCTTCGGTGCGTGAGGAGGCGCGGCGGCTGCTGGCCGAGGTGGACGGCACGGTGGGTGTGGTCGTCGCGATGAACCGCCGGGCGCAGGCCCGCAACTGGCTCGCCGAGCTCGGCGAGCGGGTGGTGGCGCTGGGCAGCCTGGAGGCGAAGGGCCTGGAGTACGACGCCACGGTGGTCGTCTCGCCCGCGGAGATCGCGGACGAGTCCCCGGCCGGTCTGCGGGTGCTCTACGTGGCGCTGACGCGTGCGACGCAGCAGCTCACGGTGGTCTCGGGGGAGCGTGACCTGCCCGACGAGGACGGCGTCCCGGACCTGCTGAGGGACTGAGGCAAGGAGCAGAGCCCCGCCGGGCGGACGGATTTCTGAACCGGCCTGCGCTGGGGGAATCACTTCTCCGGGGTCTTTGTTAGCCTGGTGTCGGCACCGGCTCGATCCAAGCCCCCGGGCCCAACCTTCGTCGCTTCGAGCGACCACTTGCCGCGAGGCGAGCATGGCGGGTCGGTGCTGCTTGAGCAAAGAAGACAGACCTGCGTCACCTTCCGGCGGCGCAGGTCTGTTCTTGTTTACGCCCCGGGCTGCTTTACGCACCTGGCCGCTCTACGCATCCGCGGCTGCTTCATGCACCTGGTTGTATCCGGCCCGGTCCGGAGCAGTTGGGGCTCCACTGAAGCGGTCATCTCTCTTATGGTGGAAAGCGCGTTCCGAAATGTGGCAGTCATTACCGGCTACCAGTCAGTAGGTGCGACGATCGGGAAGCGTGTCCGAGGTGAGCGCCCCGGTCGCGCAGCAATGAAGCTAAGGAAAGCGAAGGACTCGGCCATGGCAACGGCGCCCAGCGTCTCGTACTCGATGACGGTCAGGCTGGAGGTGCCCGCGAGCGGCACATCGGTCTCCCAGCTCACCACGGCCGTGGAGTCCTCCGGCGGTTCGGTCACCGGCCTCGATGTGACCGCCTCCGGCCACGAGAAGCTGCGGATCGACGTCACCATCGCAGCCAGCTCCACCTCGCACGCGGACGAGATCGTCGAGAACCTGCGCGGCATCGAGGGCGTCGTGCTGGGCAAGGTCTCCGACCGTACGTTCCTGATGCACCTCGGCGGCAAGATCGAGATGGCGTCCAAGCACCCCATCCGCAACCGTGACGACCTCTCGATGATCTACACCCCGGGTGTGGCCCGGGTCTGCATGGCGATCGCCGAGAACCCCGAGGACGCCCGCCGCCTCACTATCAAGCGCAACTCCGTCGCAGTTGTGACGGACGGCTCCGCCGTACTCGGCCTCGGCAACATCGGCCCGATGGCCGCCCTGCCGGTGATGGAGGGCAAGGCGGCCCTCTTCAAGCGGTTCGCCGGCATCGACGCCTGGCCGATCTGCCTGGACACCCAGGACACCGAGGCCATCGTCGAGATCGTCAAGGCGATCGCCCCCGGCTTCGCGGGCATCAACCTGGAGGACATTTCCGCACCCCGCTGCTTCGAGATCGAGGCGCGGCTGCGCGAGGCCCTGGACATCCCCGTCTTCCACGACGACCAGCACGGCACCGCGATCGTGGTTCTGGCCGCACTGACCAACGCACTGCGCGTGGTGGGCAAGGGAATCGGGGATGTACGGGTCGTCATGTCCGGCGCCGGAGCGGCTGGTACGGCCATCCTCAAGCTCCTCATTGCCGCGGGCGTCAAGCACGCCGTCGTCGCCGACATCCACGGCGTGGTGCACGCGGGCCGCGAGGATCTGGTCTCCGCCGACGCCGACTCGCCGCTCCGCTGGATCGCCGACAACACCAACCCCGAGTCCATCACCGGCACCCTCAAGCAGGCCGTCGTGGGCGCCGATGTCTTCATCGGCGTCTCCGCCCCGAACGTGCTGGACGGCGACGACGTCGCCGCCATGGCCGACGGCGCGATCGTGTTCGCGCTCGCGAACCCGGACCCCGAGGTGGACCCGGCAATCGCTCGCCAGACGGCGGCAGTTGTCGCCACCGGCCGCTCCGACTTCCCGAACCAGATCAACAACGTGCTGGTGTTCCCGGGTGTCTTCCGCGGTCTGCTGGACGCCCAGTCCCGCACTGTCAACACGGAGATGATGCTGGCCGCGGCGCGCGCCCTCGCCGATGTCGTCGCCGAGGACGAGGTGAACGCGAACTACATCATCCCGTCGGTCTTCAACGACAAGGTCGCGGGGGCCGTCGCCGGTGCCGTACGGGATGCCGCGAGGGCGGTCGGCGGTGCTGTGACGGGCGCGGGCGACCTCGACTGAACCCCACCCGCTGACAGCGACCCGCCACGGCCCCTGCCGGCGTCGCCCACGGCCGTGGTGCCCCCACGTCGGCCCGAGCTACGGCGCGTCGCGGGTCGCGGCGCCCCAAACGCCCCTTTAGGGTGGGCGGGCGGCGCGTCCCGCAGAGCCCCGCATCCGCTGCGGACCGCTTTCGGGGAGTCGACGGAATGTCACCACGACGAGGCAGTGGTGCTTTCCGTGTGACTCCGGAGGGTGCCGGATTGGCTTTCCCGCCGCAGGTGGGGGCAGGATGCGTAATCGGGCGCGAGGGTCTGACGACAGACCCGGGTCCGGGGACTGTCCGAGGGCCCTGGCAGCATCGGCTTCGATCTCACGCCTCACAGGCAAGAAGAACACGGGAGTAACAACATGAACCGCAGTGAGCTGGTGGCCGCCCTGGCCGACCGCGCCGAGGTGACTCGCAAGGACGCCGACGCCGTGCTGGCCGCGCTCGCCGAGACCGTCGGTGAGATCGTCGCCAAGGGCGACGAGAAGGTCACCATCCCCGGCTTCCTGACCTTCGAGCGCACCCACCGTGCCGCTCGCACCGCTCGTAACCCGCAGACCGGCGACCCGATCAACATCCCGGCCGGCTACAGCGTGAAGGTCTCCGCGGGCTCCAAGCTCAAGGAAGCCGCCAAGGGCAAGTAAGCCCCATAGGCGCGACGAAGGGCGGTCACCCGACCAGGGTGACCGCCCTTCCGTGTACCGGCCCGAGAGGGCCCATTCTGTGCCTCTGCCGCCATCGTGGACCAGGGGGCACAAACCCGGCTCCTCCCGCGAACGCGGAACGGGGGCCCGGGGCAGCGCCCCGAACCCCCGTCAGCAACCGTCCGGCGCAGTGCTTCGGACGGGCGCCGTGCCCCGGACCGGCGCCCCGCCTCGGACCGGCGCCCCGCCTCAGACCAGCGCGCCGCCCGGCAGCTCCACCTTCGCGCCCAGCTTCTCCAGCTTCTCCATGAAGTTCTCGTAGCCGCGGTTGATCAGGTCGATGCCGTGCACCCGCGACGTGCCCTGCGCCGCCAGTGCGGCGATGAGGTACGAGAAACCGCCGCGCAGGTCCGGGATGACCAGATCCGCGCCCTGCAGTTTCGTCGGCCCGGACACGACCGCCGAGTGCAGGAAGTTGCGCTGGCCGAAGCGGCAGTCGGAGCCGCCCAGGCACTCGCGGTAGAGCTGGATGTGCGCACCCATCTGGTTGAGCGCGGAGGTGAAGCCGAGCCGGGACTCGTACACCGTCTCATGGACAATGGACAGGCCCGAGGCCTGCGTCAGGGCCACGACCAGCGGCTGCTGCCAGTCGGTCTGGAAACCGGGGTGCACGTCCGTCTCCAGGGCGATGGCGTTCAGCGCGCCGCCCGGGTGCCAGAAGCGGATGCCCTCGTCGTCGATCTCGAACGCGCCGCCGACCCGCCGGAACGTGTTCAGGAACGTCATCATCGAGCGCTGCTGCGCGCCCCGTACGTAGATGTTGCCCTCGGTGGCCAGCGCCGCGGACGCCCAGGAGGCCGCCTCCAGGCGGTCCGGGAGCGCCCGGTGCGTATAACCGTCCAGCCGGTCGACACCCGTGATCCGGATCGTCCGGTCGGTGTCCATCGAGATGATCGCGCCCATCTTCTGCAGTACGCAGATGAGGTCCTCGATCTCCGGTTCCACGGCCGCGTTGGACAGCTCGGTGACACCTTCGGCGAGCACGGCCGTCAGCAGCACCTGCTCGGTGGAGCCCACCGACGGGTAGGGCAGCCGGATCTTCGTGCCGCGCAGCCGCTGAGGGGCCTCCAGATACTGGCCGTCCGCCCGCTTCTCGATGGTCGCGCCGAACTGCCGCAGCACGTCGAAGTGGAAGTCGATCGGCCGACCGCCGATGTCACAGCCGCCGAGCCCCGGAATGAACGCGTGGCCCAGCCGGTGCAGCAGCGGGCCGCAGAAGAGGATCGGGATGCGCGACGAGCCCGCGTGGGCATCGATGTCGGCGACGTTGGCGCTCTCGACATGGGTCGGGTCCAGGATCAGCTCGCCCGGTTCGTCGCCGGGCCGGACCGTCACACCGTGCAGTTGCAGCAGCCCCCGCACCACCCGCACATCGCGGATGTCGGGCACATTGCGCAGTCGGCTGGGCCCGCTGCCGAGCAGCGCGGCGACCATCGCCTTCGGTACCAGGTTCTTGGCGCCTCTGACGCGGATCTCGCCCTCCAGCGGGGTTCCGCCGTGGACAAGCAGGACATCGTCTGTGCCGGTCATGAATCTCGCGTTCCGGAGTGGTCGGTCAAGGGGCCAAACGAAAGGGTAATGGCCCGCTACCCCCCTTCCGTAAGGCAGCAGGGGGTGTACGAACGTCATGAATCCGCCACAACACGCTCTGCGCCCCGACACTTGCGGAGGGTTACCGTCCGCAATGCCTTCCGGGCCATGCGCTCCCCGTGCGTCCGTGCGCCCTGAGCTGCGCTCGGGCCTCCTCGGCGACCGGGCGGCACGCTTGGACCCCGCGGAGAGCGAAGATGCGGGATCATTTCTGCCATGACCGAGGTGTCCTCGCTCACAGGGCGACTGCTCGTGGCCACACCTGCGCTCGCGGACCCGAATTTCGACCGCGCGGTGGTGCTGCTCCTCGACCACGACGAGGAGGGCTCACTCGGCGTGGTCCTGAACCGCCCGACCCCGGTCGGCGTCGGCGACATCCTCATGTCCTGGGCCGGTCTGACCGGCGAACCCGACGTCGTCTTCCAGGGTGGCCCGGTCTCGCTCGACTCGGCGCTCGGTGTGGCCGTCATCCCCGGCGACGAGGGCCCGCTCGGCTGGCGCCGGGTGTACGGGGCGATCGGCCTGGTGGACCTGGAAGCCCCGCCGGAGCTACTGGCCGCGGCGCTCGGATCGCTGCGGATCTTCGCCGGGTACGCCGGCTGGGGCCCCGGACAGCTGGAGACGGAACTGAACGAGGGTGCCTGGTACGTCGTCGAGTCCGAGCCCGGAGACCTCTCGTCCCCCCGCCCGGAACACCTCTGGCGGGCGGTCCTGCGTCGCCAGCGCAGCGAACTGGCGATGGTCGCCACCTATCCGGACGACCCTTCGCTGAACTGATGCTCCGGACTTTCAGTACCCTTGGCGGTTATGAGCACTCTTGAGCCCGAGCGCGGGGCAGGTACGGGCACCCTCGTAGAGCCGACGCCACAGGTGTCGAACGGCGACGGCGACCACGAGCGCTACGCCCATTACGTCCAGAAGGACAAGATCATGGCCAGTGCCCTGGAGGGCACCCCCGTGGTCGCACTGTGCGGGAAGGTCTGGGTACCGGGTCGCGACCCGAAGAAGTACCCGGTCTGCCCCATGTGCAAGGAGATCTACGAGTCCATGGGCGCCGGTGGCGACAAGGACAAGGGCAAGGGCGGCAAGGATAAGAAGTAGTCCGGAGCCGTTCGGGTACCACAGCTTCGGGGCCCCGGGGCGCGCGTCGAATGCGCTCCCCGGGGGCCTTTTGCGTTGCAAGGGCTGCACCGCCGGGTCACAGAGTGGTTGAGACCACTTGTCGGCGTCTGTGTGCGCACCTGTGCGTAGGACGACATCCGCGAGATCGTCGCTCACGCCGCCGAGCGATTCGGCTTGGCCGACGAGGACGAGCTGCAGTCCTGGGTCATCCGGCACTTCGGTACCTGGCTCACCGCACGCGGGCGCCGGCTCATCGGCTGGGACGAGATCCTCGAAGGCGGCCTCCCGGAGGGCGCAGCCGTGACGTCCTGGCGGGGTTACGGGGTAGGCATCGCGGCCGCCGAAGCCGGCCACGACGCCGCGATGTGCCCGGAGCAGCACGTGTACCTGGACCATCGTCAGGACGGCGGCGCCGACGCACCGATGTCCATCGGATGATCCGCACCCTGGAGGACGTCTACCGCTTCGAACCCGTACCGGTGGGCCTTTCCGAGGAGGCGGCCCGTCACATCCTCAGCGCCCGGGCCAATGTCTGGACCGAGGTCATGCGGAACCAAGTCCGCGTCGACTACCAGATCTTCCCGCGCCTCGCGGCGGTCGCGGCGGTCGCGTGGTCGCCTCTGCCCTCCTCCGTCGACCGGGACTTGGCCGACTTCGAGCGCCGAATGACCGCGTACTACGCCCGGCTTGACGCCCTCGGCGTCGATTACCGGCCGCCGAGTGGGCCGTTGCCCCGGCAGCAGCACCCCGGCGTCCTCGGACGCCTTGTTGAGGGAACGCCCCCGAACGTGTGATCCCGGCTGCACTCCGGGTCCGGCCGTCACACTCCCGGGGAGCGTGACGGTCGGCAACCGTTCTCCGGAGAGGCGCCCGCCGGACCGGAACAACCGGAACTCGCCCCGCCTTTGGGCCGGAACAACCAGAACATCACCCCGCCTTTGGATCGGAACAACCGGAACGGAGCAAGCGGCACAGGGCTCGCCGAAGAGTGGCAATTCGCGCTCTGCGTCGAAGCGGGGCGAATCGGGATCATCCCCCTGGTCAAGGACGGATACACCCTTCGCGGACCCTCGCGTCGGTCCGGTCGGAAGATGTGCCAGAGTTGCCACGTCCGGGCTTTGAGCACGTACCGTACGGCGAAACAAGCCGGACAGCCGGGACACCGGGAAGGGGCAGCTGGGTTGACCACGCACGCACCGCAGGCGACGCAGTCCGTGACGCTGCCGGCCTCGCTCGACGAGGCTGTGGCGGCACTCGGCGCCATGCCTGCCGCCGTTCCTGTGGCAGGCGGTACAGACCTGATGTCGGCCGTCAACAAGGGGCTGCTGCGCCCCTCGGGGCTGGTCGGACTCGGCCGGATCAGCGAGCTCCGAGGCTGGCACTACCAGGACGGCCACGCCCTGCTCGGCGCCGGACTCACCCACGCACGCATGGGGCGGCCCGACTTCGCCGCCCTCATCCCCGCCCTGGCCGCGTCCGCGCGCGCCGCGGGCCCGCCCCAGATCCGTAACGCCGGAACGCTCGGCGGCAACATCGCCACCGCCGCCCCGACCGGTGACGCCCTGCCGGTGCTCGCCGCTCTGGAGGCCGAGCTCGTCATCGCGGGCCCGGACGGCGCCCGCCGCGAGATCCCGGTCTCGCACCTGCTGGCCGGCCGCGACATGCTCGAACCCGCCGAACTGATCGGCTTCGTCCGGGTACCGCTGCTGCACGCCCCCCAGGTCTTCCTGAAGGCCACCGGCCGCACCGGACCCGGCCGCGCCACCGCATCCGTCGCGATCGTCCTCGACCCGGCCCGGCGCGGGGTGCGCTGCGCGGTCGGCGCCATCGCGCCGATGCCGCTTCGGCCGCTGGAGGCCGAACGCTGGATCGCCTCACTGATCGACTGGGACGGCGAACGGGGCTTGGCGCCCGACGCGCTGGCCGCCTTCGGCGAGTACGTGGCCGCGGCCTGCATCCCGGACCAGGCACCGCCCGCCGACGGGGGAGAGGCGCCACCGCTGCCCCCCGCCGTACTGCATCTGCGGCGGACCGTCGCCGCACTGGCCCGACGCGCGCTGGGGAGGGCACTGTCGTGAGCAACGAGGACCACAACGATCAGTACGGGCAGCGGGAGCAGCCGCAGCACGGGGGCTGGCAGCCGACGCCGCAGGGCGGCGAGTTCGACGCCGAGGCGACCGCCTTCGTCCACCTGCCGCCGGAGGACCTGGCGAACATCCCGCTGGCCGCGCCCGGTCAGGGCTATGTACCGCCGATGATCCTGCCGCTGACACCCGCGGCCGGGCTCGATCCGGCGACCATGGGCGGCTGGATCGAGCAGACGCAGAGCCAGGACCGGAGTCGACAGGAGCGGGGTACGGAGGCTGAGCAGCCGACCCCCGGCGCGGTGCACTGGCCGAACCCGAACCCGAACCCGAACCCGAACCAGCAGCCGCAGTACGAGTACGAGTACCCGCAGCAGGAGCAGTACCGGGAGACCTCGGCCGCGACGGGCCAGTGGAACTTCACGGAGTCGACCGAGTTCGGCAGTCCCGCCGACCATGCCGACCCTGCCGACTTTGCCGACCACGGCAGTCCGGCTGGGCACACCGATCACAGCGTTCAGTCCGGCCCCGCGGGCTCCGTCGGCCACACCGGCCAGTGGACGATCCCGGTCGCCGACGGTGACCTCCCGGAGGAGTCCGGCGAGTTCGCGGCCTCGGCTCTGGCCGCCCAGTGGTACGCGGACCGGACCCCGCCGGCCACGCTGCCGGGCGGTGCGCCCGCACCGTGGGCGACGCAGCCGGTCCCGGGCCCCGACCCCGAGCTCGTGGTGGAGCCGGCACTCGGCGCGGACATCGAGCCGGAGCGCGCGCCGGAAGCCGATTTCGCGCCAGTGGCGGAGCCCGTGACGCCCTTCGCGGCGCCCTCCGTGACGTCCTCTGCGACGCCCTCCGTGACGTACGAAGACACCCTCCAGGCCCCGGAGGCAGTGCCGGACACGGTGACTGCCGAGGACAGGCTCGTACCTGCTGTCGCAGACACCCCCGCTCTCGGAGTGGACCTCACACAGGTTCCGGCCTCCGACACCTCCGCCCCCTCCGATTTGGCCGACACCCCGGCCGGGCACCCGGTGGAGGCCACGCCCGAGCACCACCCGGCGGAGCCGTCGGCCGACACGGCGGCACCCGCCCCCGAGCCGGACACGACACCGGACACGACGCCGGACACGCCCCCCGATGCACTTCCCCTGAATGCCCCGCTCGAAGGCCCACCGCTCGCAGCCCAGCCCCAGGACGCCCAACTTCACGACGCCCAACCCCAGGACGCCCAACTTCACGACGCCCAGCCCGAGGACGCCCAACCTCTCGATCTCCCCAGCGAGCACCCCGCCGCCTCCTACGTCCTGCATGTGAACGGCGCCGACCGCCCCGTCACCGACGCCTGGATCGGCGAGTCGCTCCTCTACGTGCTCCGCGAGCGCCTCGGCCTCGCCGGTGCTAAGGACGGCTGCTCGCAGGGCGAGTGCGGTGCCTGCAACGTCCAGGTGGACGGCCGTCTGGTCGCCTCCTGCCTGGTCCCCGCGGCAACCGCGGCCGGCAGCGAGGTCCGTACGGTCGAGGGCCTGGCCGTGGACGGCGAGCCGTCCGACGTCCAGCGCGCCCTCGCCAAGTGCGGCGCCGTCCAGTGCGGCTTCTGCATCCCCGGCATGGCCATGACCGTCCACGACCTCCTGGAGGGCAACCACGCCCCCAGCGAACTGGAGACGCGCCAGGCGCTCTGCGGCAACCTCTGCCGCTGCTCCGGCTACCGAGGCGTCCTCGATGCCGTGAACGAGGTCATCGCAGGCCGCGAGGCGATCACCGCCCCCGCCGCCTCGTCGGACTCCTCGTCCCCGGAGCCCGACGAGGCCCGCATCCCGCACCAGGCGGCCCCCGGTGCAGGTGCGGTGTGGAAGCCCCACGCCGACAGCAACCCCCCACGCCCCCGGCCCACGCCAGACACGTCTCCGGGGGCCACCGGTAGTGTTCAGCCGCACCCGCAGGACGGAGGCATGGCGTGAGCAACGACGCAGCCACCGCTGCCAACGCGACCAGCACACGGATCACCACCCCGTCGGCCGAGGGGCCCGACACCGAGCCGCCCGCGCTGGGCCTCGGCGTCTCCCTCCCGCCCGCCGACGCGCGGGCCAAGACCGAGGGCACCTTCCCGTACGCCGCCGACCTCTGGGCCGAGGGCCTGCTGTGGGCGGCCGTACTCCGCTCCCCGCACCCGCACGCCCGCATCCTGTCCATCGACACCTCGGCCGCCGTCGAGATGCCGGGGGTACGGGCCGTCGTCACGCACGAGGACGTTCCCGGGGAGGGCGCGTACGGGCGCAGGATCGTGGACCGCCCGGTCTTCGCCTCCGACCTGGTCCGCCACCACGGCGAGCCGATCGCCGCAGTCGCGGCCGACCACCCCGACACGGCCCGTCTGGCCGCCGCGGCCATCGCCGTCGAGTACGAGGTCCTCGAACCGGTCACCGACCCGGAGAAGGCCTTCGCCGCCGAACCGCTGCACCCCGACGGCAATCTGATCCGTCACATCCCGCTGCGCTACGGAGACCCGGAGGTCTCCGGCGAGGTCATCGTCGAGGGCCTGTACCGCATCGGCCGTCAGGACCCGGCCCCGATCGGCGCCGAGGCCGGACTCGCCGTACCCCGCCCCGACGGCGGCGTGGAGATCTACACCGCCTCCACGGACCCGCACACCGACCGCGATCTCGCCGCCGCCTGCTTCGGCCTCGAACCGGACCGGGTGAAGGTCGTCGTCACCGGCGTACCCGGCGCGACCGGCGACCGCGAGGACCCCGGCTTCCAGCTCCCGCTCGGGCTGCTCGCGCTGCGCACCGGCTGCCCGGTCAAACTGGCCGCCACCCGCGAGGAGTCCTTCCTCGGCCACGCCCACCGCCACCCGACGCTGCTGCGCTACCGCCACCACGCGGACGCCGAGGGCCGGCTCGTGAAGGTCGAGGCGCAGATCCTGCTCGACGCGGGCGCGTACGCCGACGCCTCGTCCGAGTCGCTGGCCGCGGCGGTCGCGTTCGCCTGCGGCCCGTACGTCATCCCGCACGCCTTCATCGAGGGCTGGGCTGTCCGTACGAACAACCCGCCGTCCGGCCACGTGCGCGGCGAGGGCGCGATGCAGGTCTGCGCGGCATACGAGGGCCAGATGGACAAGCTGGCCGCCAAGCTCGGCATCGACCCGGCCGAACTGCGCCTGCGCAACGCCCTTGCCACCGGCGACATCCTCCCCACCGGCCAGACGGTGACCTGCCCGGCACCGGTGGCCGAACTCCTGCAATCCGTACGTGACTTCCCTCTCCCCGCCCTCCCCAAGGACGCCCCGGAGGACGACTGGCTGCTCCCCGGCGGCCCGGAGGGCGCGGGCGAGCCCGGTGCGGTGCGCCGAGGGGTCGGCTATGCGCTCGGCATGGTTCACATGCTCGGGGCGGAGGGCGCCGACGAGGTCTCCACGGCCACGGTCAGGGTCCACGACGGCATCGCGACGGTCATCTGCGCCGCGGTCGAAACGGGTCAGGGCTTCTCCACCCTCGCCCGCCAGGTGGTCCAGGAGACCCTGGGCATCGAAGAGGTCCACGTAGCGTCCATCGACACCGACCAGCCCCCGGCCGGCCCGGCGACGCACGGCCGGCACACCTGGGTCTCGGCGGGAGCGGTGGAACGCGCCGCCAAGATGGTCCGCACCCAGCTTCTCCAGCCCCTGGCCCACAAGTTCGGCATGTCCACGGAGCTGCTGCAGATCGCCGGCGGCAAGATCACCTCGTACGACGGGGTGCTGTCCACGACGGTCACGGAAGCGATGGACGGCAACGAACTCTGGGCCACCGCCCAGTGCCGTCCCCACCCGACCGAACCCCTGGACGAGTCGGGCCAGGGCGACGCCTTCGTCGGTCTCGCCTTCTGCGCGATCCGCGCGGTGGTGGACGTCGACATCGAACTCGGCTCCGTACGGGTCGTGGAGATGGCGGTCGCCCAGGACGTCGGCCGGGTCCTCAACCCGTCCCAGCTGGCGACCCGTATCGAGGCGGGCATCACCCAGGGCATCGGCGCCGCCCTCACCGAGAACCTCCGCAGCGCCCACGGCCTGATCCGCCACCCCGACCTCACCGGCTACGCACTGCCGACGGCCCTGGACGCACCGGACATTCGCATCGTCAAACTCATCGAGGAACGCGACGTGGTGGCCCCCTTCGGCGCCAAGGCCGCGTCAGCAGTGCCCGTGGTGACGTCCCCGGCAGCGGTGGCCGCAGCCGTGCGAGCGGCCACCGGCCGCCCGATCAACCGTCTCCCCATAAGGCCCCAGGCGGCGGTGGCGGCCCCCAACTCCTGAACCGTGCACGGATGGTGTGATCCGGGTTGCACCTGCAACCCGGAGATGCACACTGTCACCGCTGCTGGCTAAGGTGAAACCCGAGGCTGAAGCCGAAGCGTCAATCGGCTGTTGCTGAACGGGGGGAGATGGCTGTGGGACAGAGCGATCCGGGGGCCAAGTCTTCGGCGTATTCATTGGGTGTCCTGGGCGGCATGGGCGCGATTGGCGCGGTGGCCCAGAACGCGGTGGGCGATCTGGTCACCGAACTGTCGTCGTTCACGAAGTTCCGTGAACGCGTCGACGAACTCCTCCGGGATCTCAAAGCATCCCCGGCAGACTCGAAGAAAATGGGCGAAGTCGCCATCGGTGCGACCCAGTTCGGCGACCCCGCGTGGGCAGAGGCATCCGGCCTGCACACCGCGTACCAGAAAATCGTCACGGAGCTGGAAACCCTCTCGACGTTGCTGTCGGATTCCATAGAAGGTTTGGGCATCGCGGTCCTGGCAGCGCACAAGGGCTACGAGAACCTTGACGACGACATCCGCGACCGCATGCTCGCCATCAAGTCGGGCGCGGAGAAGCACTATGAGGGTGAGTACAACCCGATTCCGAACGAGGGCAAGCAGGACGGTGGGCAGCCGGCGACGACTCCCCAGCCTTCGCCGACGGAGGAGACCGGAGCCGCGTGATGGCGATGAAGATTGCCTGGCGATCGCTGGTATGAACGCTGGTATGAACGGGGGAGCGGGATGAGCACGACATCGTTCGAGGGCATGTCCCACGTGCAGTTGGTTGCGTGGCTGGACCAAGCCAACAGCGAGGCCGTCAAAGCTGTGGCCGACCGCTTGGCGAGCGCGGCGACGGAGATCGACAAGATCGGTGAGGAACTGAAGATCCGTCCGCAGATCGTGGAATGGAAGGGGCAGGGTGCGGAGTCGTTCCGTACCTGGAGCGCGGACCTGGCCAACGCGACGCTGCGTCTCGGTCTCTACAGCAACGGGGCATCGACGCAGCTGAGCCACGCGGCTGACGCGATCGCCCTGGCCAAGGCGGCGACACCGCGTCCCCAGGGGGATCCGGAGGCGACGATGAAGGCTGCTCTCCAGAACCACAACGATCCGGATGCCACGGCTCTGGTGCGGAAGCTGACCGAGGAGCGGGAGGCGGCGGCTGCGGAGATGAGGAAGCTTTCCCAGGCGTACTCCCAGTCGGTCGAGGGCTTCGGCAAGCTGGAGAAGCCCGAGTTTCCGCCGCCGCCGCAGGTGATCGCGCCGGAGGACACACAGGCCAAGCGGAGCGACACCAACGAACGCATCTCGGGCGGGGGGTCGGCGGGGGGAGTCGCCGGTGCCCATGCTGGAAGCTCCTCGACGTCTGTAGGCGGTCACGGAGCGGTGGGCGGCGTGACAACGCCGTCGTCCACGTACGCGAGCGTGACGGCACCGGTCGCCAGCGTGGTGCGGCCGCCGGTGGACATGGAGATCGACAGTGTTAAGACGCTGCCGACGACGGCTCCGTCAAATCCTGTGCTGGGTCCGTCCGTAACTCCCGGGCCGAGCAAGCCCGATGCATTCCTCGCTACGCCTGCTGTTCTGCCGCCCGTCATTGGTGGAAGGCCTCAGCCGACGAACGTCGGCGGGAGGACGACTGGGATCCCCCGTCCACCGATGCCTCCGGCTAACGGGAATACGGGCGTGAGCCCGGTCGGTCGCCCGTCCCGAGACGCCGGGATCGTCGGTGGCCGTCCGGCCGCGCAGACGTCCGGGCGGCCTGGGGGAGGTCTTCCTCGTGGCACCGTGATCGGTGGCGAGGGCACACACGCCGACCGTGGAGCGATGGGGCGCGGCGCGGGAATGAGCGGATTCGGGAGCGGTGGCCAGAGCGGAATCGTGGGTGGCCGCCGACTTGCCGGGGAGACCGGGGGCATGGTGGGAGGCCGTCCACAGCAGCCAGGGCGGACATCTGCACGCCCGTTCACTCCTGGAGGCACCGGTCTGGTGCGGGGCGCGGGTGGTCAGATGGGGCGCGGCGGAGCGTCAACCCCTCAGCGTGCCGGGGAGCCGCGCCGTGACGAACGTGAGCGGCTGGACTATCTCGTCGAGGACGAAGAGACGTGGCAGCAGGGCAGCCGACGGGTTGTCCCACCAGTGATCGACTGAGCAGCAAGAAAACAGACAGAGGGAATTGGATGCGTACCAGCAGTGCAGCGGTCATCCGTCGTGGAACCGTCGTATCCGCGGTAGCGGCGTCGCTACTGGTGGGCGCTAGCCCTGTGTCCGCGGATTCTGTTCGTGCGAGGCAGTGGCATCTGGACGTGATGCAGGCCGACCGGATGTGGGCGTCGAGTACGGGAGAAAACGTTACCGTCGCCGTTATTGATTCAGGTGTCGATGCGTCAACCCCTGATCTCCGAGGGCGTGTACTCAAAGGGAAAGACCTGGCGGCGGACTCTCCGGGCGATGAGCACACCGATTACGACAATCACGGGACCGGGATGGCTGGCCTCATCGCCGGGACGGGCGATTCCGGCGGCGGGGACGGTGCCTTTGGGCTAGCGCCTTCGAGCAAAATTCTCCCCATTCGCGTGAGGGATAACTTCGGAAAAGTCAATGGTGCGACAGGGGATGAAAATTTCAACGACGACGTGTCTGCAGGGATTCGTTTTGCGGCTGACAACGGCGCCAAAGTAATTAATATCTCTCTCGGTAACAATGTGGGATCGCAGCGTCTCACGGATGCCGTGAAGTACGCCCTGGGCAAGGGATCGCTCGTTTTCGCAGCCGCAGGGAACAGCGCTGACGAGGGAAACGCGATCGAGTACCCGGCCGGAACTCCTGGCGTCGTCGGCGTGGGGGCGGTCGGGAAGGACCTTAAGAGGTCCAAGTCCTCTCAGTATGGTCCACAGGTCGATCTGTCCGCCCCGGGCGTGGACATGGTCCACACCTGCAGTGGGGGTACTCAGCTGTGCAAGAGCAGCGGTACCAGCGATGCCACCGCCATCGCCTCCGCATCCGCCGCCTTGATCTGGTCCAAGCACCCCGACTGGACGAACAACCAAGTCCTGCGCGTCATGCTCAACACGGCCGGCGGCCCGATCAGTGGCGACGAGCGTACGGACTACATCGGCTACGGGATCGTTCGCCCCCGCATCGCCCTGAAGACCCCGGGAGACCCCGGCCCCGCCGACGAGTACCCCCTCCCCGACCTCGCGGCGGCCGAGAGCCCCAGCCCCTCCGCCAAGCCTTCTAAGGCGACCGGAAGTTCAGAGAACACTGACAAGCCCGCTGCTGCGCGTCCGGCGGCCGACGACCAGAGCACCAACACCGCACTTTGGATCGCCCTGGGCATCCTCGTGGCCGCTCTTGCCGGTGCCGTGGTGACCTTCGTCGTCATCCGCTCCCGCCGACGGCAGGCTGCGGACCCGGCCACGCCGCCGCATCAGCCGCCGTACGCCTATCAGCAGCCGCCGTACGCGCCCTACGTTCCGCCGCCGGGCGGCCCAGGAGCCGACTCGCCGTATGGTGGCGCTCCGAACCAGGGCGGCCCCACCAGGTGAACCCGTTCCGCCACGCCCGTGAGAGAGGCATGCCCTTCAGTATCGGGCGAAGGAAGTGGCACCAGGTGGTCCTTCCGGCCGCGATGGCACTGCTGCTGGTCGGCGCCTCGGCCACGACGGGATGGGGCAGACCGGGCTAAGGAGCCGGTCCGCCCCACGTTGTCCATGCGTCAGCGGTTGATCTCGACGAACCGGATGCCGTCGTTGTTGAGAGGATCGGCATCTGTCGAGCCGTCTGGCTGGATGCTGTACCGCACGGCCTCCGGGATGCCGGTGGCTCCCTTGGGGACCTTGACCTTGAAAGTGAAGGTGGCCTGCGCCGGGATGTCCCCGAGATCGCAGGTGACGGTTCCGTCCTTGGCGGGCGTGGCGCACTCCTTGGGCTGCCAGTGCACCGCGTATCCCGGGAATGGCTCCAGCCGGATCGTCCCCTTGGCGGGCTGCGAGCCTTGGTTGCCGTAGTCGAAGTCGTACGTGACCACTCCATCGGCGTCCGGCTTCGAGGCGTGGGGCGGCGGGAACATGAACAGGTCCACGTCGGCCTCCTTTTCCACGGCCTTGGTCGCGCTGACGCTGTCGCCCGAGGCGGCACCGTCGGCCGCGCCCTTCTCGACCAGTTCGACGCTCAGCGCGGGCTTCGAGGCGTCCCATGCGCCGTCGGGGGCTTGCAAACGAGCCTTGGTCTTACCGGACTTGGGCAGGTCGTCGTAGGTGATGCTCACCGTCGACGCGTTCACGCGCGTGCCCTTGCTGGCGACGGCCGCCCAGGTGAATCCGTTCTTCGCGGTCATTCTGAGCTCGGCCCCCGCCGCTGGGCGCTCTCCCTTCCACCCGAAGGTCACGGGGACGGCCAGTCGGCCCCCGCGCGGTACGTTCAACGAGTCCGGGGTCTGCGCGAGGAGGGTCGTGTGGGCGGCACCGGGGGAGGCGGAGGCAGCGCTCGGCGTGGCCTCCGCGGATGAGCCGTCGGTCGACGAGCTCGACGAGCACGCGCTCAGCAGCAGGGTGGCAGAGGCCAGTGCGGCGGCGCAGGCACAGCGGGCGGCGCGTGTGCGGGACGGACGTACGTGCTGGGAAGTCATGTGGTTCGGGTCAATTCCGCGTAGACGATGATGTTGTCGGGCCTGTGGCCGTCGGTGAGGGAGCCGCCGCAGGTGACGACGCGCAGAGCGGCCGTGCTGGTGTCGCCGTAGACCCGCTCGGTGGGAAAGTGGTCCTTGGGGACCTGTTGCAGCTCCCGGACGGTGAACTCGGCTTGCGTGCCGTCCGCCCGGTCGACCAGGATTTTGTCCCCGGGGCGTGTGTGGGAAATGTCGCGCAGCACGGCGGGGCCCTCGACGGTGTCGAAGTGGCCGATGAGCACGGCCGGCCCACGCTCCCCCGGAGTGACTGCTCCGGTGTACCAGCCCATGCGGTCCGCCTGGGCGACAGAGGGCACCTGCACGCTTCCGTCGCTGCGCAGGCCGAGTGGCAGCAGCGGCCCCGTGTCCACGCCCGCGGACGGTATGCGGACCCGGACCGGCTCGGACCGGGTAAGCGGGGGTACGGCAGCGAGCGTGGACGCCGAGGGGGAGGTGTCCTGCCGGGAGGCTGCCACCGGGATATGCGTGCCCGTGTCGTCGGCCGGGGCGCCCAGGCCGCCGTACACAGCGATGCCGATCCCGAGGGCAAGCGAGCTCGCGCCCGCCACGGCGCCGGCGGGGCGCCGCGGACGCGAGCCCGCGACGCCCCGCCGGCATGCGTGCCTCCCGGTCATCAGGCGGCGGAGCCGCGGCGACGCCTGATGACGGAGTAGCCGAGGGCCGCGGCACCGAGGGCGGCGACACCGCCGCCTACGGCGATGAGGGAGGTGTTGTTGTCCGAGACACCCTCGGCGCCGGCGTCAACGCCACCCTTGGGCTTGTCGGCGGTCTGTCCGGCACCGTTGTCCTTGCCGGAGTCGGAGCCCGCACCGCCCGTGGAAGCCTTGGTGGGCAGACGCTCGCCGTCGGTGCCGACGAGGTACCAGGTGGTCCCGGCACCGCCCGGGGCGAGGCCGTGCCCCTTGGCATCGCCGGCCGCGGCGTCCTTGGAGAAGTAGTACAGCGGCTGGTCGTTGATGGTGAGCTGCTGCTTGCCCTTGGTCGGGGCCTGCGCGGAGTCGATGTGTCCGAGCTCACCGGTCACAGCGCTGTCCGCCTCCTGCTTGTCGTCCGCGAGTGCGGCCGGCCAGGTGGTCACGCACTTCTCGTCCTTGCAGGCGGAGGTGCCCGCGGAGTCCTTCTCCCAGACGTAGAGCGCGTTGCCGTCCGAGTCGGCGAGCGCCTCGCCGTACGGGGTGTCGATCAGTTTGACTTCGCCGGTCTCGGTGGACTCGGTGAGCGCGAACGCGCTGGGCGCGCCGAGGCCGACGAGAAGGAAGGCGGCCGCCGTCGTGGTCGCGAGGCGCTTGCTGATCATGCTGTCACTCCTGTTGGTGTTGTTCTGCTGTGCGAGGGTCGGCAGGTCTGGACCGAACCGCCGTACCGGAGGGGAGAAGTAAAGGAGCCGCGGCAGCTAGACGTGATGCTGTGTCAGGTCTTGCTGCTCGTCGTCGAGAATGCTGATGCGGGCGATGTCCTGGGCCTTGATGCCCGTCGCGCCGGTGATGTCGACCTTGCCGTTCTCGGGGCTGACCCAGGCCGCTGCCACTTCCTTGTGGCCGTCACGGTTCTCGGTCACGAGCGTCACGCGCTCGTGCGGCGGAAGATCGTGCAGAGAGAGGCGCACCTCGGTGCCCCAGGGCCGGGAAGCCAGCTCGGCGCTGCCGGTGACCTGGCCGGGGGCTCCGCCGAGAGATATGTCGCGTACGGCGGCGGCCTGCGGCGGCGCGCTGTCTCCGTACGTGACGGCACCGAAGGTGAAGCCGACACCTGCGGCGCAGGCGGCCAGGGCGACCCCGGCCATGGCCAGCCGCCACCTCCTCGGCCGTGCCGCAGGCGACACGGGCTCGACTCGGTCCGGAAGTACCTGCGGGCCGCCCGCGGCCAGGGCCTCGGGGACGTCGAACAGTGCGTCGCAGGCACGGCTGCACTCGTCGCAGGCCAGCAGGTGGGCGTCGGTACGGGCCTGGTCACGGGCGCTGAGCCCGCCGAGTACGTACGCCCCGAGCAAGCCGCTGACCTGGGAGTGTTCGGACGACGGACGCAGTCGCGGGTCATCCGGGTCGGATGCTCTCACGGTACGAGCCCCTGGTCCTGCAGGGCGGCACGCAGGGCACGGGCGCCGTAGTAGGCACGGGACTTGACGGTCCCCTCAGGGATACCGATGCGTTCAGCGGTCTCCGCCACGGTGCGTCCGTGGTAGTAAAGATCCACAACTACCTCTCGATGGGATGGGGTGAGCTGGTCGAGTGCCGCGCGCACGGACCAGACGTCCGCGAGCCGGTCGGTCTCCGCTACCGGCAGCCTCGTCGCGTCGCTGAGGGCGACCAGCTCCTCGTGACCCCGGGGCACTGCGGGTCGCCGGCTCTCGGCCCGGTGGTGGTCGACGAGCACGCTGCGCGCGATGGTGAACAGCCAGGACCGGATCTGGGCAGGCGTGTACGGACCGCCGGGTTCGGGAGCGCCCGAGCGCCAAGCCCGCAGGAAGGTCTCCTGGAACATGTCCTCGGCCTGGTGCCTGTCCCGCCAACGGGAATTGAGGTACGCGCGCACCACAGGGCCGAACTCCTGCTGGAGCGCGTCGACGCTGCGGGTCGCCTCGGTCAACGGGTTGCCACAGTGGCCGCTGTCTGCTGGCGGGGTGGGTTCCTGTGCATGTCGACTCCCGGGTCGCGGCATTTACCTTGCTCAGCACCTGGAACGATGTGCCCGGACGCATGGTTCAACCGGAAACGGATTTCTTTTGACCCTACTTCTGACACCGCTGTTGCCCTTCGCTGTCTCGCCGAGCCGGGGGCGCGCAAGCACTGACGCCAGGCGAGAGGGGGTCGGTCCTCGCCGCTGAGGCATCTACAGGACGCGCTGGCGAGATTCATGCACAGGGTGGGGAAGTGGTGACGGAGAGTGGTGTTATCTCCACCCCGGTCCACCACGTCACGGCTCCGGCCCGTAAGCCCTTGCGCACGTTGCCGCCCGAGCGCGATCCGCGCCCGCCGGCCCGGTCGGCCTCGGCGGCAGGTGCTCGTCCGTCTCGGCCTCCGCCTCGGTCGCCATCCCGGCCTCCAGGGCGGCCTGCGTCAGGTGCTGGGTCAGCTCGGGCAGCAGTCCGTCGCCCATCAGTCGCAGGCGAACCCGTTGGGGGCGGTGCTGATCAAACCGCACTCGGTCTGGACGCGCCGCCATCCCCGCCCGCCTCACCCTTCCCCCGGCACCAACTGTGCCATCACCAGCCCGTACAGCAGCTCCACGTCCACGAACTCCCCTTCCTTCGGCGCCCCGCACCGCCAGCTCAGCGGGTACGTGTTGCCGTCGGGGGCGGGGATGCCCACGTACTGGTCGCGGGCGGCCGGCCCGAAGCACCGGGCGCCCGGTGGCCAGTCGTACTCCTTGCTCGACCCGGGCGGGATCAGGAAGTACATCCACCGGCCACCCGCGATCTCCCGTACGACCGGGCCCGGTTCGCCCTCGGTGAGGGTGCCGAGGTGGTGCAGTACTGCCTCGCCCCGTACGCCCCGCAGCCGGATGGCGTCGAAGTAAATGCCGGTCAGGTGGAGTTGGAGCCCGGCGGTGGGAACCCATTCGGGGTGCTTCTTGCTCGTCATGACCCCAAGCATCCCGACGGCTGCGTAGCGTGACCAGGAGGACGCGGTCCACATCGACGGGATGTGGAGAGGGTGGTGGTGGCTGTGGGGACGAGTAGTGGTGAGCCGTCGCAGGTGCGGAGGCTTGTGGGGGACCTGATCCGTATCCATCGGGTGCGGGCCGGGCTCACGCAGAAGGACGCGGCGGACAAGCTGTTGATCTCGGAGTCGCTGATGGGCGCGGTCGAGCGGGCGGAGCGCATTCCGTCGCTGGAACTGCTGGCCGACGCGGACCGGGTCTTTGACGCGGGCGGTGCGCTGAAGGCGTGCATCGAGCTGGTCGACGAGGAGAAGTACCCGGCGAAGTTCCTGGACTGGGCGCGGCTGGAGCGGCAGGCGCGGGTCATCAGCGCGTACGAGACGATGCTGATCCCGGGGCTGCTCCAGACGGAGGCGTACGCGTACGCCCTGTACCGGGCACGCAAACCCGCGTACACCGAGGACGAGATCGTCCGGCACGTCGAGGCGCGACTGGAACGGCAGGCGGTGCTGACGCGCACACCGCCGCCGTACGTCGGGTTCGTCATCGAGGAGTCGATCCTGGACCGGACGCTCGGCGGCGCGGAAGTGCTTAAGGAGCAGCTGCTGCATCTGCTGGAGTGCATGCGGCGGATGAACCACCTCACGGTGCAGGTGATGCCCTCGGATCAGCACACCCACGCGGGATTGAACGGGCCGATGCAGTTGATGTGCACAGCGGAAGGCCGCAATCTGGTGTTCGCGGAGAGCCAGGGCGGCGGTAGGTTGATCGCCAGGCCGGAGCAGGTGGGGGACACGTTCGACCTCTTCGGCATCCTGCGCGCTCAGGCGCTCAATCCCTGGAAGTCGGCGGAGATCATCGAAACGAAGGCGAGGCAACTGTGACCACCGGGCCCGAGCTCTCCTGGTTCAAGTCCAGCTATAGCAACAACGAGGGTGGTGCCTGCGTCGAAGTCGCCTACGACTGGCGCAAGTCCAGCTACAGCAACAATGAGGGCGAGGCGTGCGTGGAGGTGGCGGCCTGCCCCCACACCGTCCATGTCCGCGACTCGAAGGTCACCGACGGTCCCACCTTCGCCGTCGCCCCGGCCGCCTGGACCGCCTTTCTGGCGGCTGCCGTCGCGGGCTGACGTGCACGTGTCGCGAGCCGTTGACCCCGGCCCCGCCGTCGTCCTCCTCACCGGCGTGATGGCCTCCGGGAAGTCCACCGTCGCCCAGGCTCTTGCCGAGCGGTTGCCGCGGTCGGTGCATGTGCGCGGGGACGTCTTCCGGCGGATGGTGGTGTCCGGGCGGGCCGAGATGGTGCCGGGGGCGTACGAGGAGGCGGTCGCCCAACTCCGGCTCCGGTACCGGTTGTCGGCGATGACGGCCGATGCGTACGCGGGTGAGGGCTGGACCGCCGTGGTGCAGGACGTGGTGCTCGGGGAGGAACTGGCCGCGTATGTCGGCCTCGTACGGACCCGGCCGCTGTACGTCGTCGTGCTCGCCCCCGAGCCGCAAGCCGTTGCCGAGCGGGAGGCCGGGCGGAGCAAGAGCGGTTACGGGGCCGGGTGGACGGTCGAGTCGTTGGACCGGGTGCTGCGGGGTGAGACGCCGCGCATCGGGCTCTGGCTGGACACGACCGGGCAGAGCGTGGAGCAGACGGTCGACACGGTGCTCGCGGGGCTGGGGCGGGCACGGGTGGACGGTGCCGTCGCATCGGGCTGAGGCGGGGCGGGGGCAGCTTGCGGGCGTATAGCGAGGCAGGCGGGCCATACGAGTCACTCGCGGGCTGCGTCCATACGTGCGAGGCCGCGATGCGAGCGGACCAGGTCCCGGGGACGGCCGGACAGCTCCGGCCGCGCCCCAGGACCTGGTCTAACTGCGCGTCATGCGCGTGCTGGTTAGCGCACGCCCACCGCGCGGATGAGTTCCTGCTTCACCGAGCCGCCCCGGTCGTCGCTCGCGCCCGCCCGCAGCGAGACGAACTTCGCGCCGCTCGGGACGCGCAGCTCACCGTTCCAGGAGGCGCCGCTTGACGAGCTCAGCGCGACGTTCGTCCAGGTTGCCCCCTCGTCGTAGGAGACCTCCAGGGAGCCGCCGCCGAGGACACCGGTGTCCGGCGCACCCTTCACGTACTCGGCGTAGATCCGTACGGGCACCCGGCTGCCGCCGCGGACGTCGCCGACGAGGTCGGTGTCGAGGTCGAAGCCGAGGTTGATCAGCGGCAGGAAGGTCCACCGGTCGGCTGGGGTCTCCTTGGAGCGGAAGGTCCACTCCGAGTGGCCCTTGGTGCCGAGCCGCCAGCGCGCCGGGTCGAGCGCGGTGTCGGTGACGACCTTGTAGGTGGCCTCCTCTGCGGGGGCGTCCCAGACGTAGCCGCCGGAACTTACCCTGCGGGAGACCTGCTCGCCGTTGACGTACACCTCGGTGTACTGGCTCATCGTCCGGTCGTTGTACACGTCGCCCCAGCCGGAGTGGTCCGGTCCGGAGTCGCCCCAGCCGAACATGTTGAACTCCAGTTGTTTGCCGGAGCGCCGCTGACCCCAGCCGATGCCGGTGCCGAGCCACGGGTGCCAGACCGGCTTGAACCAATCCAGCTCGACCTCGCTGCCGCCCCGGTAGGACGAGATGCCGCCGCGCTGCTCCATCGAGAGCCGCTGCTCCCCCAGGTTGATGGCCTCGTGCCAGCGCTGGCCGGTGCCGGTGGAGACGTACTCGGTGCGCTCGGTCGGGTAGACGATCCACTCCTTGTAGCCGAAGCCGTACGGGAAGGTGTCGGTGAGCGAGTAGCGGAACTCGCCGCCGAGCTCCTTCTTGGCCGTCGGCATGTGGAACTTCGAGTGGATCGTGGCGAGTTCGTCCCCGTCGGGCCGGAAGACGAGGTCCGTGCCGATGGCGCCGGGGTGCCCCTCGGAGAGGTCGTAGGTGTACGGGGTGAAGGGGGTGCCCGTCAGGTCGAGTGTCCTCCCGCGGGCCGCGGCGGACGCGATCGTGGCGGCGTCGGCCGCGTTCACGGTGGCGACGGCGAGCGGCCGGTCCTCGCGGTCGGCGGTGCCGAACCACGCCATGAGCCGGCCGGGCTTGTCGTCGGTGACGAACAGGGCCTTGGCGCCCGCGTCCTGGGCGGTCTGGGCGAGCTGCGTGGGGTCGGCGCCCTCGGTGCGGCGGACCAGGACCGCCTTGCCGGTGACGTCCTTGTCGGCGTACTCCGCGGCGGTGCCGGTGCCCGCGTCGACGACGCCGAGACGGTGACGGCCGTCGAGGACGGTGGCGCCGCGCTGCGGGGTGGCGTTGGAGAGCCGGACGCCGCCCGCGGCGGCCTCGAGTATCGGCTTGCCGAGCCGCCAGACCGTTCGGTACTCGAAGGTGCCGGTGGCGGGCTTGGTGGTGGGCGCGGCGAAGATCGAGTCGTACTTCGCGGGGACCATTTCGACGTCGCCGAAGGAGGCCCCGTTGGCCTTGCGGTCATACTCCATCAGGAGCTGCCGGGTCTCGGTGCGCTTGCTGACCTCGGCGCGTATCTCACGCAGTTGGCGCCCGTCGAGGGTGATCTCGCGGTCGCGGTCGAGGACGATCTCCGGATCGGCGAGGAAGCCGAGGCCGAGGGAGTCCTTGCCGTGCGAGCCGCGGACGTCGAGGAGGGTGTGGACGGTGTACGTGCCGGGCTTCAGGCGCAGTTCGACGGTGCCGGACTCGCCTACGGCCGCCCCGAACGCTTCTTGCTTCGCGGCCAGCTGCTTCGCCCAGAGCCAGGCGGGGGTGGGGGCGCCGTCGCGGTCCTTGACGTGGACGGTGAGGGTGTAGCGCTCCTCCTCCTTGACCAGGCCGAGCGCGGTGTGCGTGACGGGCGTGCCGCCGGAGGTGGCGGTGATGCGGCCGGAGCTGGTGCCTACGGGGGCCTTGGTGCCGTCGCCGGTGACGGTGGTCTGCGCGGTGCCGTGGGCCGGGACGGTGAGGGTGCTGTCGGCGAGGGCGGTGGTGCCCTGCGGCATGCCCTCGACGGCCAGGTTCAGCTCGACGGGCGCGTCGGAGGAGTTGGTGTACGTGACGGTCTTCGTGACGGGCTTGTTCGACTCGTACGGCCAGGAGTAGAAGCCCAGGTCGGCGGAGCCGGTGGCAGTGACGTTCGCGGAGATCGCGGCAGCCACGTCGACCCGGCCCGCGCCGAGGGCGTACGAGGACGCGTTGAGCGTCTTGGAGCTGGACATGAGGGCGTTCTTGAGCTGGGCGCCGGTCCAGTCGGGGTGCTGTTCGGCGAGGAGCGCGGCGACGCCCGCGACATGCGGGGTCGCCATCGACGTACCGCTCTTGGAGGTGTAGAGGCCGCTGCCGCTGACGAGCTGGGAGCGGGCGGCGAGAATGTCGACACCGGGGGCGGAGATGTCGGGCTTGAGGGCCTGGTCGCCGTAGCGGGGGCCCTGGCTGGAGAAGGCGGCGGCACGGTCGGCGGAGTCGACGGCGCCGACGGTGAGCGCGGCGTCGGCGGCGCCGGGTGAGCCGATGGAGCCCGGGGCGCCGTAGTTGCCGGCGGCGATGACGAAGAGGGCGCCGGTCTCGGCGGAGAGGGTGTTCACCGCCTGGGCCAAGGGGTCGGTGCCGTCGCTGGCCTCGCTGGAGCCGAGGCTCATCGAGACGATCTTCGCGTCGATGTCCTTCGCGGCCCACTCCATGCCGGCGATGACCTGCGACTCGGTGCCGGTGCCCTGGTCGCTGAGGACCTTGCCGACGGCGAGGGTCGCGCCGGGGGCGACGCCCTTCTCCTTGCCCTCGGAGCCCGCGCCGCTGCCGCCGACGGTGGAGACGACATGGGTGCCGTGACCGTCGCGGTCGGCGACCTCCTGACCCTCGATGAAGGACCGGCTCTCGGCGACCCGTCCGTCGAGGTCGGGGTGGGAGAGGTCGGCGCCGGAGTCGAGCACGGCGACCTTGACACCCTTGCCGGTCAGGCCGGCCTCCCAGGCCTTGGGGGTGCCGATCTGAGCGTTGGAGTCGGCCATATCGGCCTTGACCCGGGCGTCGAGCCAGACCTTCATGGCACCGGCCGAGCGGGCGCCGGGGCGGGCGGAGGCGGTGAACTCGCGCCAGAAGGCGGCTGGTTCGGTGGCTCGTACGGCCGCGCCACTGATGCTGGGCAGGGCCCGGACGGTTTTGGTGCCGCGCGGGGCGGCGGTGGCGGTGCGGGCGCCCTTGCCGTGCGTCACGATGAGCGGCAGGTCGCCGGTGATGCCCTGCTCGACGAGGCCGGTGACGTCGAAGAGCCGCCGGTCGAGGACACCGGACTGCAGGTAGGGGCGGGCCTCGTCGGGTATGACGGTGATCCTGCCGTCCACGGTCTGGTTGTGGACGGCCCCGGTGGCGCCCTCGGCCCGGTCGACGGTGACGGTCTTCTGGCCGCCGCCGAGGTCGGTGAGGGTGACGCGGTCACCGGTGATGAGGGTGACGGTGGTGCTCGCGCCCTGCGCCCCGGTGAAGGTGGCCGGTGCGGATGCGGTGTCCGGGGTGGTGTCGGGCGCGGCGGCGGTCTGCCCTGCTGAGAGCAGCACCAGGGAGAGCCCTGCGGCGAGCAGGGCGGCCCTTCCTCCTGCGGAAGGTCTTATCACGACGCACTCCTCAAACGCCCGGGGAAAGGGTGGTTCCGGGCGCCGCAATAAGTCTGGTCCGTGGTCCGGGAGTTGAAGCCTGTCGCGCGTGGCGACTATATGACCTGGCGGTCAACCGCCATTCTGTGAAGCCATGTTGGCAGCGATGTGCCGGTCAGGCGTCGTAACGAGTCGGGCGGCGCGCGGATCGGGGCCGGGAGCGGTTACGGGACGGTCGAGGCGTTGGACCGGGTGCTGCGGGGTGACACGCCGCGGATCGGGCTCTGGCCGGTCACGACCGGGCAGAGCGTGGAGCAGACGGTCGACATGGTACTCGCGGGGCTGGGGCGGGCTCGCGTGGACGGTGCCGTCGCATCGGGCTGAGGCGGGGCGGGGGCAGCTTACGGGCTGTGCGGCTCGGACGCCGTGCCGTGTGTGAGGAACAGCGAGGGGGCGGTTCGAAGCGTTGCGCTCCATGTGCGAAGAAGTTGTGGGGAGAAGCCCTCACTCCGGCTCCCGCAGGGAAGTCGAGCGGGTAGCGTGGGCGATCACTGAATGCCGAACTGACCTTTCGGCGGTACTTGGATGTGAATGCGGGCGGAATTCGTGACGTTTGACGCAGAGTGGGCGGCGCTACGTGCGGAATCGATTCAACGAGTCGGTATGCGACTCAACGGTGTCAATGGCAGCGCCAGCGGTCAAGACGGTTCCAGTAAACCCGATCTGGTGGTCAATCAGGACGATCTGGGTGCTATTGGAAACGATGCGTACAATCTGCTCACCCGGCTTTCCAAGGAGGGAAACCGCGCCCGACCCGCGACCTTCGACGCGGCGATCGCGCTCACCAATGGCAACTTCTCCAGCGGTTCCGCGCTGTTGAAGGTGCACGACCGGTGGAACACGCACATGAAGACCCTTCTTGATGCCTGCGCGCAGATTTCAAACCATCTCGACTACACCAAGTCCGTCCATGCGAAGGACGATGTAAAGATCGGTGGCGATCTTACTTCTGTTTCCAAGCTCAGCGAATACATGTAGTACGTGGGGGGGGGGGAACAGGGACATGCTGAAGTTCGAGGACATAGTCGACGCGCCCGTGGTCAAGCTGAAGATGGCAGCCGACGACTGGGCGGATATGGTCACCCAGCTAAGCCGACTGGCCGAGGATGCCCAGGACGGCATGAAGGCTAAGGCGGACAAGGCCGAGTGGGAGGGCGCCAACGCGGGTGTCACCAAGGGGTTTATCGGCAAGACGGCGAATGAGTTCAAGGACGCCGCAGCCGAGGCCAGGGGCGTCAAGCAGATCCTTGAAGACGCCCACACGGCCATCAAGAAGGCCAAGGACGACCTGATCAGCATCCGCGACGACGAGGGGCCCGCGGCCGGCATCCATGTCGACGCCAAGGGAAAGGTTACAGCTCGGCACCCGATGGAAAAATCCGGCATCTCGCCAAACCGAGATCCCGACTACTTCGAAATGCTGGACCAGCAGAAGAAGGCGATCGAGGCATGGCAGAAGAAGATCGACCTCATCGTCGACAACTGCAACGACACCGATGTCGCCTTCAAGAACGCCCTTGAGGCCAACGTCACCGAGGGCCACGACTTCAAGGCTCCGAAGTACAAGAACCTGGATCAGGAGGAGGCGGCCCGCGCCGCCGCACTTGCTGCCAAGGGCCGCGACATCACGCACACCGAGCTCCAGACGCTCAACGAACTGCTCCACGACAACGGCAAGTCGCAGGAGTTCGCGAAGAACTTCTACGAGAAGCTGGGCCCGGAGAAGTCGCTCGTGCTCTTTGGACAGCTCTCGACGGATACGTACGAGTACAGAAAGGTCGACAAGGAGCGGCTCAAGGACGTCCAGGCCCTCCAGAAGAACCTGGGTCTCAACCTGGCCACCGCGTCCCACGACAAGAACTTCACCGCCGAGTGGGGACCCGAACTGCGCAAGCTCGGCACGGAGCGCATCCCGCTGGCCAAGAACGACTACAACGGACCGTTCGGCTACCAGCTGCTCGGTGGGATCATGCGGTACGGGAACTACGACGCGAAGTTCCTCAACCCGATAGCCGAGCATGTGGCGCAGCTGCACCAGAAGAACCCGGACATGTTCCGGGGAAACAGTATAACGACCATCCCTGGCAAGAACCCCTTCAATCCGTCCGGGGTGAACGGTTCCGGTTTCGACCCGACCGTCTCCATGCTGGAGGCGCTGGGGCACAGCCCGGAGGCGTCGAAGCGCTTCTTTTCCGACCCGCCGACCGCGTACAACGAGGACGGCACGGTCAACAAGGGGGCGACGGCGGACCTGGGCAAGGGCAAGGACGGCCAGGAGATCGACAACTATCTCGACTTCTTTGGCAACGAGAAGTGGCAGAACTTCGGGGATGTCGACGAACACACACCGAAGGAGATGGAGAGGTCGCGCGGCTACATGCCGGACGCGCTCGGGCATGCACTGGAGTCAGCGACCCTCGGGTATCCGTACGACAGTCCGAATGCCAGCGCCGTGCGGGACGCGGACAACGCCCAGGTCATGCGGGACGTCATGGAGAAGTACGGCGCGGATGCAGGCCTGCTCAAAAAGCAGGAGGCGATGGCCGACAGCCTTGGGGTCATGGGTGCCGGGTATATCGATGACATCAACTGGTTGCTTGACAAGGGCGAAGGGGACAGCATTTTCGCTCCGAGCAAGAACCCGGAGGGGCAGCTCAACTTTTCCAATATCAGTGGTGAAGAGAGTAGATCCATCGCCCGTCAATTTCTCAGCACTCTGGGTCAGCACCCGGACGCATACGCGACCGTCTCTATTGCCGAGCAGATCTACAGCTCCAACATGCTGGAGCACCAAGTGGGTCCCGACGGCAAGATCCACGAGGGGGACGCACGGGCAGTGGTGCGCACGGGCGCGGAAGTGCAGGGCATGCTCGACCAGTCCCGTGCCGATCAGGTCGCGGCAACGAACGTGAAGATGCACGAGGATTACGAGAAGGCCGTGAATAAACGGTCCGGCTGGATCCAGTTCGGAGCCGGCGTGGGCGTTGCCGCAGGGGTCGCTTTTCTGCCGCAGGTCGCAGCCGCGGGGGTGGCGGCGACACTCATCGGGTTGGGTACTGATGCGGGCAGCGGACTCATGGAAAAAGTCGTCGGCCAGTTCATCGGGGATCTGTCCGACAATTCTGTGGATGAGCACAAGGAAAAGATGGAGCAACTCAGCCGGGACGAGAAGACCAAGGTGTACAAGGGTGGCGAGTCCATGGCTGAGTCGCCCATGGAGAACTTCTTGGATCGGCATATGACTGATTCTGATGCCGACAAAAAATTCCGTGAGGATCTGAGGGAGTCGATGCTGGTCGGATACGGGGTCGGGAACGCCCGTGCGCAGCAGCAGGGCAGTGATCCCGAGACCGGGGACTGACGCCGGGCATGGTGCAGGACGGAGTGCGAAGGTGAGGCGTATGGGAGCGGGACAGTTGAGGCGGGCATGGTGCATCAT
Organism: Streptomyces sp. NPDC002958; assembly: GCF_055563255.1. Lineage (NCBI taxonomy): Bacteria > Bacillati > Actinomycetota > Actinomycetes > Kitasatosporales > Streptomycetaceae > Streptomyces > Streptomyces sp. NPDC002958. The sequence continues at coordinate 97,897 of NZ_JBVHDS010000009.1, forward strand.
CGGCTTGGTGATGGCTGTCGGTGCCAGTGCGACTGGGTGCGGTGAGGAGAAGGAGCCTCCGCGGTACGTCAGTGCAGTCGAGGTGTGTGACGGCCTGTTCAAAGGCTCTCTTGCGAAGACGATCGAGTCCGTCACGGGGGCGACTTCGTTCACCTGGACCAGTCCGAAGAATATGGACCGGGTCGTTGAGGGGCTCAAGGCCGGTTACGAATCGGGGCACCGCTGGGCTGTGGGGGGCGAGCTGTGCGTGCTGTATCCGAAGAGAGGCGCGCCGGCGGACAGATCGAGGATCAACTTCGACATGTACGCGCCGGAGGACCTGGAGGTCAGCGGCGATTCGCCCAGTGGGCGGTATTACACGATGGGAAAGCTGTCTCAGGCGGCTCCCCGGGGTGCCTCCCTCGATTTCGAGTGTGTGAGCCCCCAAATTGAGGGGTCGAAGGAACGCCCGCTGCGTGTCAACGGCCGCTTCTACCACCCGGAGGCCACCGCGCAGAACACGCCTGAGCACCTGGCGGCCAATCTCACGATTATGCATGCCGCGTCCCTTGCTGTGGCAAAGAAGCTGCAGTGCGAGAACAACGGCGGGCTGCCCGAGAAGCCCGTGCTGAAGCCCCGGACCTGATACGGGCTGGACCGCCGGCCGAGCGTGCAGCGCAAGGCAGGGTTCACGGTGTAGGACGCTGTCGGGGACACTGCGGCCCGCGCCCCGGACCGGAGCAAGCCCGCCCCGGAAACCCCCGGGGCGGGTGGGCTTCGGCTGGAGGTCGTGACCGGATTCGAGCCGGTGTAACTCGGTTTGCAGTCGGGCCCCTTAGACGTCGTTTCTAATGGCGTGATCGCTCGTTGAGTAGTGCATGACGGATCTGGTTGAGCGGTTGGTGCCGGGTGAGTTGTGGGTGCTGTTCCGGCGGGTGGTGCCGCTCACGGAGGTGAAGCGTCCTCAGGGCGGCGGTCGACGACGGGCCGGTGACCGCGAGACTCTGGCCGCGATCATCTTCGTGGCCACCTCGGGTTGTACATGGCGGCAACTGCCGCCGGTTTTCGGCCCGGCCTGGCAGACCGTCTACCGGAGGTTCGCCCAGTGGAGCCAGGACCGGGTCTGGGCCCGGCTCCACCGCGTAGTCCTGGACGAACTCGGTGCCCGGGGCGAGCTGGACTGGTCGCGGTGCGCAATCGACTCCGTCAGCGTCCGGGCGGCAAAAGGGGGCTGCTGACAGGACCGAATCCGACCGACCGTGGCAAGTTGGGATCGAAGATTCACCTGATCACTGACCGGAACGGGCTGCCGCTGTCGCTGGGCATCTCCGGCGCGAACATGCACGACAGTCAGGGACTGGAACCGCTCGTCCGCGGCATCCCTCCCATCCGGTCCCGCCGCGGACCCCGCCGCAGGCGACCGGCCAAGCTGCGCGCGGACAAGGGCTACGACTACGACCACCTGCGTCGATGGCTCCGCAAACGCGGCATCCGCCACCGGATCGCCCGCAAGGGCATCGAGTCCTCCACCCGGCTCGGCCGCCACCGCTGGGTCGTCGAGCGAACGGTGTCCTGGCTCGCCGGCTGTCGACGCCTGCACCGTCGATATGAACGCAAGCCCGAGCCCTTCCTCGCCTTCGTCGGCATAGCCGCAACCCTCATCTGCCACCGCCGACTCACCAAGTGAAACGACGTCTAAAGCCACCGGGGAGTCGGCGGACCGTACGGAGACGTGAACCAGTGCGACGGAGGCGGGTATCACCAGTCCTGGGCGAGCTTGTAAAGCTCGGCGGCCGACGGAAAGGTGCCTTCCAACAGCACGCACGCCCGGGCTCGGCAAAGACAACAGGTGCCCCAGGGCCCAGGCGGCGGCCCGCGTGGGTCAGGTCAGTGCTGCTGCCAGCAGTGTGGCGGTTTTGGCGATCAGGGGGTTGTCGGGCGAGGCGTCGGGCTCGCGCTTGGTTGTCAGGACGGCCGTGACGATGGGCGAGCGGTCCGGGGGCCAGGTGATGCCCACGTCATGGTTGGTCCCGTACTTGCCGCCCCCGGTCTTGTCCGCGACGGTCCAGTCGGAGGGCAGGCCGGCGCGCAGCTTCTCGCCGCCCGTGGTGTTGGCCAGCAGCCAGTCGGTGAGCCGCTTGCGGTCCTCAGCCCCGAGTGCGGTGCCAAGGGTAAGGCGTGCATAGGTCTGCCCGATGGCCTTCGGGCTGGTGGTGTCCGTCTTGCGCCACGGTTCGGCGGAGTTCAGATCGGGCTCCCACCGGTCGAGCCGTGTCGTTTTGTCCCCGATCGATCGGCAGAACCGTGTAATCGCTGTCGGCCCTCCCAACTCGCGGAGAAGGAGATTGCCAGCGGCATTGTCGCTGTAGCAGATCGCGGCGGCGCACAGTTGAGCAACCGTCATTCCGCGGGCGAGGTTCTCGGGCTTGCCGGTGATCGGTGCGTAACCCGAGTCCGTGACGTCCTTCTCGGTGTACCGGATCCGCCTGGCCAGGAACTCGCCGTCGTGATCGAGGTCGCGCAGCACAGCCGCGACGGCCAGCGTCTTGAAGACCGAGCACATGGGGAAGCTCTCGTTAGCGCGGTACTGCACAATCCGGCCTGTGGCAGTGTTGCGGGCGTAGACGCCCAGGCGGGCGGAATGCCGCTGTTCCAGATCCTTCAGCTGGCGCGAGATCGCGCTGCTGCCGTCGAAGGTTGCAGCGTATGCGCTCTCGCTCCCAGACAGGGTAGCGGCGAGCGCCGCCCCAGCTCCCAGCGTAAGCACCGTGCGCCGGGACGTGGGCCTTCCTGCGGTGTCCATGGCCGTCCTCTCCTCCAGGTCAGGTCTTCACTGTTAGAACGCACACCCGGACTTCCTGGTTCCGGTTGAGGGGATAGGTGGCGCCTCGTTGGCAGGCACATCGGTAGCAATGCGAGATGGATCGGCGGGCAGGGTGGACAGCCAGTAGTCGGTGGGCTCGGCGGCGCCGGGCGGCCACTGGGCCAGCAGCCAGCACTCGGGCAGGGAGCCGTTCATGGCGCGTTGGATCGTGCGGTTGGCCGGGCGGACGCGCAGTGCGAGGAATCGTGAGCGCATCTCTGCGTGGGGATTGTTCCTGGTGGCCTTGCTGCCCTGGCGTCAGGGCACCGTCCGTAGCGTGGATCGTCCTTCGTCCAGGGCCAGTTGGCGAAGGCGGTGTGGGGGCGGCCGCTCTCTTTCGGGTTCTCCCACTGGAGGCCGTGGCCGGATTCGAACCGGTGTAACTCGAGTTGCGGTCAAGCCCCTGAACCACTCGGGCACACGGCGTGTGTCCCGCGTTGTGGTTCGACCGCAGCGGTGGGGCAAGTCGTACAGCAGTTCCACGTCCACGAACTTTTCTTCCCGCAGTGCCCCACGCCGCCAGCTGAGCGGGTACGTGTTGCCATCCGGTGCGGGGATTCCCACGTACTGCTCGCGGCGGTCGGGGAAGCACCGGGCGCCCGGTGGCCAGTCGCACTCCTTGTTTGACCTGGGCGGGTCGAGATGGCGCCAAGGGGGATTACGAGGAGGCGGTTGCCCACTCCGGCTCCGGGACCGGTCGTCGGTGATGACGGCCCATGCGTACGCGGGTGAGGGCTGGACCGCCGTGGTGCAGGACGTGGTGCTCGGGGAAGAATGGGCCGCGTATGTCGGCCTCGTGCGGACGCGGCCGCTGTACGTCGTCGTGCTCGCACCCGAGCCGCAAGCCGTTGCCGAGCGGGAGGCCGGGCGGAGCAAGAGTGGTTACGGGGCCGGCTGGACGGTCGAGTCGTTGGATTGGGTGTTGCGGGAGGAGACGCCGCGGATCGGGCTCTGGCTGGACACGACCGGGCAGAGCGTGGAGCAGACGGTCGACACCGTCCTCGCGGGGCTGGGGCGGGTGCAGGTGGAAGGTGCCGTCGCATTGGGCTGAGGCGGGTCGGATGGCAGATTGCGGGCCGTGAGACTCTGACGCCGTGCCATGTGGGAAGAACGGCGAGGGGTTCGCATCGAAGCGGTCGCTCCATGTGCGATGAGTTGGGCGAGAAGCCCTCGTCCCGATCCCGCGGAGGAAGTCGAGTGGGTAACGTGGGCGATCGCGGAATGCCGAGCTGGGGCTTCGGCGGTAACTCGGATGTGAATGCAAGGAATTCGTGACGTTTGACGCAGAGTGGGCGGCGCTTCGTGCGGAATCGATACAACGAGTTGATATGCGAATCAACGGTGTCAATGGCAGCGCCAGCGGTGAAGTCCGGTCTAATGAACCCGACTTGGTGGTCAATTAGGGCAATCTGTGTGTTATTGGGTGCGATGCGTACGATCTGCTCGGCCGGCGTTCCAAGGAGGGGAATCGCGCCCGGCTCACAAAAAGCGCGGCCGGCGAGCAGGGGAGGGTCAAGTCATGACGTTGCGCAAATCACGTCGGCTATGGGCCTTCGCGGTTCCAGTTGTCGTCGGCATTCTCCTGTCGGGATGCTCCCAGGGTGAGGACCGGGCGGAATCCCCGGAGCTCGACCGGTGCAAGTCGTTGCTCGGCGCCGAGAACGTGGAGGCGGCCGTGAAGGCGACGGGCGGAAACGATGTCGAGGTGAGCGGGACACCGCAGGCGGATGTACTGGCGGCTGCTCTCGTGAAGGAGGCCAAGAAGTGGCAGGAGTCGGACCTGTTGCATACCTCCTACACCGGCTGCCGCCTGGACGCGTTCAAGGGGGATCAGCTCAGCGGAACCGTGGACGTGTCGGTGAAGTGGTCTGTTTTGTCACTTGAGTTGATGGACGATCCGAAGGTCAGCCGGACGTGGCGTCAGGTGAATGGGCTGGTGTACGTGGCACCGGAACCCGGTCCGGCTCGGATGCAGTTGGTCGCGGCATGTGCGGTGCCCGGAGCAGTTGCGTCGCAGGCGACCGGTCTGCCGCTCCAGTTCGAGGTGGCGGGTGCGGATCTGGCGGCCGAGCTCCGGTGGGAGTTGCTGAGGACGTTCGCCCAGTCGGTGACGGAGGAGATGGGGTGCACGACATCTCCCGTCATCCCCTCCGAACTGCCTGCCGCCACGTGAGGGCTGTGACGTAAGGCCGGGCCGCTTCCCGGCTCCGGCCGCCCGCGGCCGGCATCCATGTCGACGCCAAGGGAAAGGTTCTCGACGCCTGCGCGCAGATTTCGAACCACCGGAACTACACCAAGTCCGCCCATGCGAAGGACGACGTGCAGATCGGTGGCGATCTGATTTCTGTTTCCAAGCTCAACGACTATCTGAAGTAGCACGTGGGAACAGGGGCAGGCTGAAGTTCGAGGACATAGTCGAAGCGCCCGTAACCAAGTTGAAGACGGCGGTCGACGACTGGGCGGACATGGCGACCAACCTGAACCGGCTGGCAATGACGCCGAGGAGGCCCATCAGCCGGCACGGGGAGACTGGTAGGCCAGTTGGACTTGCCGCGGCATGGTGCGCCGGCCGGTGAGCGTGGCGCGGCCGGGTGGCTGGTGGTGTGGGGTCACCTTGCCGATGAGCTGGCCCTCGGACTTGTCACCCGACAGCGTGAGCCCGTGCGCGCCCTGTTCCCGCAGGTACTGCATGATCGGTTCGAACATCGATCGCCCTGCCCCCGCCGAACTGCGGGACAGCACGATGCGCAGGCCGATATCTCGCGCGAACGGCATGTAGTGCAGGAGAGGGTGAAGGGGGTTGCCCGAGGCGGTCGCGACGAGTTCGTAGTCGTCCACGAGCAGGAAAATGTCGGGCGCCGTGTACCAGCTCCGGTTCCGCAGCTCTTCCGGGGTGACGTCCGAGGGTGGCATCCGCTTTGCTGCGATGTCGACCAGGGCCTGGACATGAGGCTGTAGTTCCAGGCCGTGCGGGACGTACTCCGTCACATACTCCGAGGGCAGATCTCCCATCAGCGAGCGCCGGTAGTCGACCACGACCAGCTGCGCTTCCTGAGGCGTGTACCGCTCGCTGATCCGCTGGGCAAGCAGTCGCAGCAGGGATGTCTTCCCGGAACCGCTCTCCCCGATGACCACCAGATACGGATCGGTTTCGAAGTCGATACCGAAAGGCAGCAGGGTCGTTTCGTCGAGGCCCAGGGCGATGTCGGCCTTGGAGCGGCTGAAATCCGGGGGCAGTGCGTCCACGGGCAGCAGCGTGGGCAGGACGCGTACGGGCGGGGCGGTTGGCCCGGTCCACTGTGACCGGATGGCATCGACGAAGTCCGCTGTGGCATCTGCCAGTCCTGTGGCAGCGCTTGGCCCGTTGCCGAGCCGCGGCACGGCCGCCAAGAAGTGGAACTGGTCGGGGGTCAGACCGCGGCCCGGCACACCGACCGGAACATCCTCCGCTGCCCTTCGTGCGATCTCCGAATCCGACGGGTCGCCGAGACGCAGCTCGACTCGCGTGCCGAAGGAATCGCGCAGCGCTGGGCGGACATCGGCGTAGCGGGTGGCCGCGAGCAGCAGATGGACGCCGTAGCCGAGGCCTCGCGCCCCGAGGTCGAGAACGCTCTCTTCCAGTTGCTCGTACTCCTGCTTGAAGCGAGACCAGCCGTCAATGACCAGGAAGACATCGCCTCGCTGCTGGTCCGGCCACTTTCCTGCCGCGCGTCCCTTGCGGTAGGCGGCCATGGAGTCGATGCCGTGGGTCCGGAAGAACTCCTCGCGCGTGGCGAGCAGGCCGACGACCTCGGCGACCGTACGTCGTACATGCTCCGTGTCGAGCCGCGAGGTCACCCCTCCCACGTGTGGCAGATCCTGCAGCTGCTGCATGCCGCCGCCTCCGAAGTCCAGGCAGTAGAACTGTGCTTCGGACGGCGTGTGGGTCAGGGCGAGCGCGCAGACGACCGTACGCAGCAGCGTCGACTTGCCCGTCTGGGCTGCGCCGACGATCAGGCCGTGCCCAGCCGCGGCCGAGAAGTCGAGGTACATCGGATCGCGGCGCTGCTGGTCGGGCCGGTCGACGAGGCCGGCCGGGACCCGGAGTGCGCCGAGCCCCTCGTATGCCGGTGGGTGCAGCCCGCGCTCCGGCGAGGCCGCCAGTTCTGGCAGCAGCTGGTCGAGGGTGGCCGGGGTGTCCAGCGGAGGCAACCAGACCTGGTGCGCGTACGGTCCCTGGCCCGCGATTCGCTGGACCAGCACGTCCAGCACGCTGTCCGCGAAGATGCCTTCATGGATGGCGTCGTCCGCGGCGGACGGAGTTCCCTGCGTCGCGTAGGGGGCCGAGACGTAAGAGGCTCGGAAGCGGGTCATCTGGTCGGTGTCGTGCTTGAGATAGCCGGAACCCGGCACGGGGGGCAGGTGGTAGGCGTCCGGGAGTCCGATCGCCGCGCGGGATTCGGCGGCCGAGAAGGTCCGCAGACCGATCCGGTAGGAGAGGTATGTATCAAGGCCGCGTAGTTTGCCCTCTTCCAGGCGCTGTGAGGACAGCAGCAGGTGCACCCCGAGCGAGCGGCCGATGCGGCCGATCTGGACGAAGAGATCGATGAAATCGGGGCGGGCGGCGAGGAGTTCGGAAAACTCGTCGATCACGATGAGCAGCGAGGCAAGGGGCTCCAGCGGGGCGCCCGCCGCGCGCGCCTTCTCGTACTGTGAGACGTTGGGGTAGTTACCCGCGGCACGCAGCAGTTCCTGGCGGCGCAGGAGCTCGCCGCTGAGGGCGTCGCTCATGCGGTCCACGAGGGTCAGTTCGTCGGCGAGGTTGGTGATGATCGCCGACACGTGCGGCAGTTCCGACATGCCGGCGAAGGTGGCACCGCCCTTGAAGTCGGCCAGGACGAAGTTCAGGGTCTCCGACGAGTGCGTGACGGCGAGGCCGAGGATCAGTGTGCGCAGCAGTTCCGACTTGCCGGAGCCGGTGGCGCCGACGCACAGGCCGTGTGGCCCCATCCCGCCGTGCGCGGCCTCCTTGAGGTCGAGCAGGACGGGGCGGCCGTCCTCGCCGGCCCCGATCGGCACCCGCAGCCGCTCCTGCGGTGAGCGCTGCGACCAGGTGCGGGTCACGTCGAACTGCTCGGCATCGCCGATGCTGAAGAGTTCCGTGAACGGGATGTCGGTGCGGGGACGGGGCGCCGTGTCCGGTTGCACGCCGAACCAGCGTTCCCGCATCCGCTGTGTTGTCTCGGACAGAGCCTGCCTGGCCTCCGCGGAGCTGGTGACCTGCTCCAGATGGGGCACAGCCACACGGAAGCGCCGTCGGAGCGACAGGGCCCAGCCGATTCCGAGGCCTGCTGAGAGAGTCGCATCGATCTGCGACTCCGAGGGGTCGTCCAGGGGCAGTTCGACACGGGTTCCGAGCAGACCCTGCAGACTCGCACCGAAGTCGCTCCAACGCCGGGCGGAGACGAGGAGGTGGAGCCCGTAGTTCAGGCCGGTGTTGGCAAGCCGGTGGACCTCGTGAGCGAACTCGGGTATCTCCCAGTCGAAATCGAGCCAGCCGTCGATCACAAGGAAGACATCGCTGCCGCTGTCGTGCGGTAGTCGTCCGGCTGCGCGCAGCTCGCGGAACTCCTCGATGGAGTCGATGCCCAGGTCCCGGAACAGAGCCCGTCGGGCGGCGATGGCGTCCTTCAACGCCGTGAGGACCTCCGCGACGGTCTCGTGCTCGTGTGCGGCGGCGACCTTCTTCACGTGCGGCATCGACCGCAGCACGCCCAGCCGGTTGACGGCTCCTTCCAGGAGATACAACTCCGCCTCGCGCGGCGTATGGGTCAGGGCCAGCGACATGGCGAGGACACGCAGCAGCGTCGTCTTGCCGCTGCCCAGCCTGCCGACGACCGCCGCGTTCCCGCTCCGGTTGGAGAGGTCCAGGCACATGAGCTCGCCGCCGGAGGCCGCGGCCGTACGGCCGATCGGCACGATGAGCCGGGACGCACCCTCCCAGGAGTCGCAGATGAACCCTCGGTCCGGGGTGTCGACCGGCGGAGGCAGCAGCGTCCCCAGCACCAGTTCGTCCGTCCGTGCCCCGTTCGGGGCAAAGCCGGCAGAGGGGTCGATGCGCGCCGCGTACGCGAGGGGGACATGTCCCTCGCACTGGCCGGACTTGGTGGGCGTCTGTTCCGGGCCGCTCTGGTTGACGACGACGTCGTGCACATACGTGTACAGCTCGTCGGGTGTGATGACACCGTCACGGTCGAGATCGGCCAGTCCGGTGCTGAGCCCCTCGTTGACCGCGGCGGTGAAGCGTGCCATGGGCCGGGCGTTGTCCAGCGTGAGCTGGTCTCCCTCGTAGGCGTACTCGAGCGCGGTGGACGCGGTGATCACGAACGTGCCGCGGCCGACCAGTGCCGCCTCCACGTCGACCGGCGCGGGAGACATGGGGGTGGCCCGGTGGAAGAGGCCGCTGTAGCAGCAATCGAGGAGCACGATCTTGGTGCGGGCCTCGCACTCGTCCAGGAGCTGATGGATGAGGTCTGCACGGACGGCGGTGGTGTGTGGGCGGCTCAGGTCCGTTCCGACAGTCGCGAAGAACAGCCGGTCGGTGTCGTTCCTGATGCCGTGACAGGCGAGGTAGAGCAGGATGAGATCGTCGGGCGCGCGATTGCTGAGCAGCGCCTCGATCTCCCGCTCGATCTCCTCTTTGGGCCGGTTGGTGAGCGTACGGACGAAGTCGAAGCGGCCCACCGCCTCGTCCTTCAACAGGGCTTCCAGCTCGCCGGCGCCGCGCGCGGGTGACCGGAGCTGGTTGAGGCCGGGGTCGACGTATCCGTCAGTCGCGACCAGCAGTGCGATCCGGCGTCCCGCCATCGCTGCCTCCCGGCTCCCCGCTGCCGCCGTCCGCGCTGCCCCCTGCGGCGATCCGCGAGGCCACGACGTCGACCAGCTTGTTCTGGTCCTTCGCGGAGAGCGCCTGGAACGTGCCCTTGTTGCCGTCGAACTCCCATTCCACGGAACGGGCCTTGGAGCGCTGCAGGTACGCCACCAGGACGTTGCTCATGGACTTCAGTGCCGCAGCCGAGAAGGCGCCGCTGACCACGAGAGCGCCGATTTCATACCCGGCGGAGGCCATCGAGCCGGCCGGTGCGGGAGCCTGCCTGCGCTCCACATGGAACAGGCCGAGCGTTCGCAAGTCCCGGTAAAGGCTGCGGACTTGGCGTTCCACCTGCTCATCGGACGCCGTGGATCCGGCATCCACTCGGAGCACCAGCTCGTACACCATGCCTCCCCGGCATCGGAGTTCACCGTCGACGGCTGATCGTATAGCGAGGCAGGCGGGCCATACGAGTCACTCTTCGGCTACGTCCCTGCGTGCGAGGCCGCGATGCGAGCGGACCAGGTCCCGGGGACGGCCGGACAGTTCCGGCCGCGCCCCAGGACCTGGTCGAACTCTGCGCCATACGCGGGGTGGTTAGCGCACGCCCACCGCGCGGATGATCTCCTGCTTCACCGAGCCGCCGCGGTCGTCGCTCGCGCCCGCCCGCAGCGAGACGGACTTCGCGCCGTCCGGGACGCGCAGCTCGCCGTTCCAGGAGGCGCCGCTTGACGAGCTCAGCGCGACGTTCGTCCAGGTTGCCCCCTCGTCGTAGGAGACCTCCAGGGAGCCGCCGCCGAGGACACCGGTGTCCGGCGCGCCCTTCACGTACTCGGCGTAGATCCGTACGGGCACCCGGCTGCCGCCCCGGACGTCGCCGACGAGGTCGGTGTCGAGGTCGAAGCCGAGGTTGATCAGCGGCAGGTAGGTCCACCGGTCGGCCGGGGTCTCCTTGGAGCGGATGGTCCACTCCGAGTGGCCCTTGGTGGCGAGCCGCCAGCGGGCCGGGTCGAGCGTGGTGTCGGTGACGACCTTGTAGGTGGCCTCCTCTGCGGGGGCCGGCCGGGCGTAGGCGCCGGAACTCTTCCTGCGGTCGACCCGCTCACCGTTGACGTACACCTCGGTGTACTGGCTCATCGTCGGGTCGTCGTACACCCTGCCGAAGCCGGTGTGGTCCGGTCCGGAGTCGCCCCAGCCGGGCGTGTTGAAGCGCAGCTCGCTGCCGGAGCGCTCCTGACCCCAGCCGAGGCCGGTGCCGAGCCACGGGTGCCAGACCGGCTTGAACCACTCCAGCTCGACCTTGCTGCCGCCCCGGTAGGACGGGGTGCCGCCGCGCTCCTCGAGTGAGTTCTCCAGGTCGACGGACTCGTGCCAGCGCTGGCCGGCGGCGGTGGAGACGTACTCGGTGCGCTCGGTCGGGAAGGCGATCAACTCCTTGAAGCCAATGCCGTACCGGAAGGTGTCGGTGAGCGAGTAGCGGAACTCGCCGCCGAGCTCCTTCTTGGCCGTCGGCATGTAGTACTTCGAGTGGATCGTGGCGAGTTCGTCCTCGTCGGGCTGGAAGACGAGGCCCGTGCCGATGGCGCCGGGGTGCTCCTCGGAGAGGTCGTAGGTGTACGGGGTGAAGCGGGTGCCCGTCAGGTCGAGTGTCTTCCCGCGGGCCGCGGCGGACGCGATCGTGGCGGCGTCGGCCGCGTTCACGGTGGCGACGGCGAGCGGCCGGTCCTCGCGGTCGGCGGTGCCGAACCACGCCATCAGCCGGCCGGGCTTGTCGTCGGTGACGAACAGGGCCTTGGCGCCCGCGTCCTGGGCGGTCTGGGCGAGCTGCGTGGGGTCGGCGCCCTCGGTGCGGCGGACCAGGACCGCCTTGCCGGTGACGTCCTTGCCGGCGTACTCCGCGGCGGTGCCGGTGCCCGCGTCGACGACGCCGAGACGGTGACGGCCGTCGAGGACGGTGGCGCCGACCTGCGGGGTGGCGTCGGAGAGCCGGACGCCGCCCGCGGCGACCTCGAGCAACGGCTTGCCGAGCCGCCAGACCGTCCGGTACTCGAAGGTGCCGGTGGCGGGCTTGGTGGTGGGCGCGGCGAAGACCGAGTCGTACTTCGGCGGGACCTGGACGCCGCCGCCGTAGTCGGCCCCATTGGCCTTGCGGTCGAACTCCATCAGAAGCTGCCGGGTCTCGGTGCGCTTGTCGACCTCGGCGCGTATCTCACGCAGTTGGCGCCCGTCGAGGGTGATCTCGCGGTCGCGGTCGAGGACGATCTCCGGGTCGGTGAGGAAGCCGAGGCCGAGGGAGTCCTTGCCGTGCGAGCCGCGGACGTCGAGGAAGGTGCTGACGGTGTACGTGCCCCGCTTCAGGCGCAGTTGGACGGTGCCGGACTCGCCGACGGCCGCCGGGAACGGGTCTTCGTTCGCTACCAGGTGCTGCACCCCGAGCCAGGCGGGGGTGGGGGCGCCGTCGCGGTCCTTGACGTGGACGGTGAGGGTGTAGCGCTCCTCCTCCTTGACCAGGCCGAGCGCGGTGTGCGTGACGGGCGTGCCGCCGGAGGTGGCGGTGATGCGGCCGGAGCTGTTGCCGACGGGGGCCTTGGCGCCGTCGCCGGTAACGGTGGTCTGCGCGGTGCCGTGGGCCGGGACGGTGAGGGTGGTGTCGGCGAGGGTGGTGGTGCCTTCTGGCATGCCCTCGACGGCCAGGTTCAGCTCGACGGGCGCGTCGGAGGAGTTGGTGTACGTGACGGTCTTCGTCACGGGCTTGTTCGACTCGTACGGCCAGGAGTAGAAGCCCAGGTCGGCGGAGCCGGTGGCGGTGACGTTCGCGGAGATCGCGGCGGCTACGTCGACCCGGCCCGCGCCGAGGGCGTACGCGGACGCGGTGAGCGTCTTGGAGCTGGACATGAGGGCGTTCTTGAGCTGGGCGCCGGTCCAGTCGGGGTGCTGTTCGGCGAGGAGCGCGGCGACGCCCGCGACATGCGGGGTCGCCATCGACGTACCGCTCTTGGAGGTGTAGAGGCCGCTGCCGCTGACGAGCTGGGAGCGGGCGGCGAGAATGTTGACACCGGGGGCGGAGATGTCGGGCTTGAGGGCCTGGTCGCCGTAGCGGGGGCCTTGACTGGAGAAGGCGGCGGCGCGGTCGGCGGAGTCGACGGCGCCGACGGTGAGCGCGGCGTCGGCGGCGCCGGGTGAGCCGATGGAGCCCGGGGCGCCGTAGTTGCCGGCGGCGATGACGAAGAGGGCGCCGGTCTCGGCGGAGAGGGTGTTGACCGCCTGGGCCATGGGGTCGGTGCCGTCGCTGGCCTCGCTGGAGCCGAGGCTCATCGAGACGATCTTCGCGTCGATGTCCTTCGCGGCCCACTCCATGCCGGCGATGATCTGCGACTCGGTGCCGGTGCCCTGGTCGTTGAGGACCTTGCCGACGGCGAGGGTGGCGCCGGGGGCGACGCCCTTCTCCTTGCCTTCGGAGCCCGCGCCGCTGCCGCCGACGGTGGAGGCGACATGGGTGCCGTGGCCCTGGCGGTCGGCGACCTCTTGGCCCTCGATGAAGGACTGGCTCTCGGTGACCCGTCCGTCGAGGTCGGGGTGGGTGAGGTCGGCGCCGGTGTCGAGTACGGCGACCTTGACGCCCTTGCCGGTGAGGCCGGCCTCCCAGGCCTTGGGGGTGCCGATCTGGGCGTTGGAGTCGGCCATGTCGGCCTTGACCCGGGCGTCGAGCCAGACCTTCATGGCACCGGCCGAGCGGGCGCCGGGGCGGGCGGAGTTGGTGAACTCGCCCCAGAAGGCGGCTGGTTCGGTGGCCTTTACGGCCGCGCCGCCGATGCTGGGCAGGGCCCGGACGGTCTTGGTGCCGCGCGGGGCGACGGCGGTGCGGGTGCTCTTGCCGTGCGTCACGATGAGCGGCAGGTCGCCGGTGATGCCCTGCTCGACGAGGCCGGTGACGTCGAAAAGCCGCCGGTCGAGGACACCGGACTGCAGGTAGGGGCGGGCCTCGTCGGGTATGACGGTGATCCTGCCGTCCACGGTCTGGTTGTGGACGGCCCCGGTGGCGCCCTTGGCCCGGTCGACGGTGACGGTCTTCTGGCCGCCGCCGAGGTCGGTGAGGGTGACGCGGTCACCGGTGATGAGGGTGACGGTGGTGCTTGTGCCCTGTGCCCCGGTGAAGGTGGCCGGTACGGACGCGGCGTCCGGGGCGGTATCGGGCGCGGCGGCGGTCTGCCCTGCTGAGAGCAGCACCAGGGAGAGCCCTGCGGCGAGCAGGGCGGCCCTTCCTCCTGCGGAAGGTCTGATCACGACGCACTCCTCAAACGCCCGGGGAAAGGGTGGTTCCGGGCGCCGAAATAAGTCTGGTCCGTGGGGCTGGAGTTGAAGCCTGGCGCGCGTGGCGGCTATGCGCATGGCGAGCAACCGCCAATTGGTGCAGCCCTGTTGACAGTTGTATGTCGGTCAGGCGTCGTAACGAGTCGGGCGGCGCGCGGATCGACTCCTGCCGCTTCCCGAAAGGGGACGACATCCGCAAGCAGTGGGCCAGGCAGGTCGGCCGGGACGGCTTCGCCCTCCTGGACGCCGTCGAGGCGCCCGGGGCTCCCGCCTGGCTGCGGGAAATCCCGGGCGCCGCATGGACGGCGCGGCCGGTGGGCGGCGACACCGGCCCCGTCGGGCCGATGCGTACGCGGGTGAGGCTGGACCGCCGTGGTGCAGGACGTGGTGCTCGGGGAGGAGCTGGCCGCGTGCGTCGAACTCGTACGGACCCGGCCGCTGTACGTCGTCGTCCTCGCGCCCGAGCCGCGGGCTGCTGCCGCGCGGGAGGCCGCGCAAGCAAGAGCGGTTACGGGGCCGGGTGGACGGTCGAGGCGTCGGACCGGGTGCCGCGGGAGGAGATGCCGCGGATCGGGCTCTGGCCGGACACGACCGGGCAGAGCGTGGAGCAGACGGTCGACGCGGTCCTCGCGGGGCTGGGCGGGTGTGGGTGGCAGGCGCGGCGGAGGCTGGTTGACGGGCCTGGAGGGGCTACACGGGGGGTCGGAATGCCCCGTTTGGAATCGCTTCTTATAGTTGGTGCTGTAACGCACCACGAGGAGGAGTCAGCCGCATGAGCAATCTGTTCGTCATCGCCTACGACGATCTCGCTACCGCCGACCGGGTCCGGGACAAGCTGCTGTCCATGAACCGCGAGCACCTCGTCGAGCTGGAGGACGTCGTCGTCGTTGAACGGCGTGAGAAGGACGGCAAGATCAAGCTGCATCAGGCCGTCAGCCACGTGGGTACTGGTGCCGCGGGCGGCGCGCTGTGGGGGAGCGTCATCGGGCTGCTCTTCCTCGTGCCGTTCCTCGGTGCCGCGGTGGGCGCCGCGGCCGGCGCCGCCGGAGGGTCCGCCATCGACACCGGTGTCAACGACAACTTCATGAAGGAACTCAGCACCAATCTCCGGCCCGGCGCCGCCGCCGTCTTCGTGCTCGTCAAGAAGTCCGTCCGCGACAAGGTCGTCCCCGAGATCGTCAAGTTCGGCGGTCAGCTCGTGCAGACCTCGCTCAGCAACGAGGACGAGGCACGCCTGCGGGAAATGATGAAGGAAGGGTTCAAGGAAGAGCCGACGACCGCCTCCTGATCTCCGGACCGTACGAGAGAAGGCGACCACCCTGCGCGCGGCGCAGGGTGGTCGCCTTCTCTCGTATGTGGGGACCTGGCTCAGATTCGAGTCGGTAGAAATCGCCGTGAGTGATCCCGGGTTCGACCCGGCTCTGCGCGGCAAGCTGCGCAATGCGACTGCCGTGCCGCGTTCAAGATCGGCGCTGCGGTCCTACGACCAACGGACCAGCGGCGGACCGCCTCGCGACAGGGGTCACATGAAATCTTGCCCCTTACTCTGGGGCTCATGAGTGCCCTGGAACCACGAGACGCCGGTACCGACAGCGGCACCGCCGTCGATGCGGCGATACCGGTGCCGCCCGCCGAAACCGGAGGGGTGCTCGGGCGGACCTACCGGGCGCTGAGCATCGGCATCGTCTCCGTCGTGTTCCTGATCGCCTTCGAGGCGACGGCTGTGGGGACCGCGATGCCGGTCGCCGCCCGGGAGCTGCACGGCATCCCGCTCTACGCGTTCGCGTTCTCCGCGTACTTCACCACCAGCCTCTTCGCCATGGTGCTCTCCGGGCAGTGGGCGGACCGGCGCGGGCCGCTGGCGCCGCTGGCCACCGGGATCAGCGCGTTCGGGGCGGGGCTGCTGCTGTCGGGTACGGCGGGCAGCATGTGGATGTTCATCGCCGGGCGGGCCGTCCAGGGACTCGGCGGCGGGCTGGTGATCGTGGCGTTGTACGTGGTGATCAGCCGGGCCTATCCGGAGCATCTGCGGCCGTCGATCATGGCCGCGTTCGCCGCGAGCTGGGTGATCCCGTCCGTCGTCGGGCCGCTCGTCGCCGGGAGCGTGACCGAGCACCTGGGGTGGCGGTGGGTCTTCATCGGCATCCCCGTCCTGGTGGTGTTCCCGCTGGCGCTCGCGCTGCCCGCGATCCGGCGCAGGGCGTCGGGGCCGGCCGATCCGGCGGCACCCGTCGAGCCGTACGACCGGCGCCGCATCATGCTCGCGCTCGGGATCTCGGTGGGGGCGGGGCTGCTCCAGTACGCGGGGCAGGAGCGGAACTGGTTCGCACTGCTTGTGGCCGTCGCGGGCGTCGCCCTGCTCGTTCCCGCCGTGCGCGGACTGCTGCCCCCTGGGACCGGCCGGGCGGCGCGCGGGCTGCCCTCGGTGGTGCTGCTGCGTGGGGTGGCGGCCGGGTCGTTCATCGCCGCCGAGTCGTTCGTACCGCTGATGCTGGTGACCGAGCGCGGGCTGAGCCCGACGATGGCCGGGCTCTCGCTCGCGGCCGGGGGCGGGACCTGGGCGCTCGGTTCGTACGTACAGTCCCGGCCGCGGCTCGAACCGTACCGGGAGCGCCTGATGGTGGGCGGCATGGTGCTGGTCGCCGCGGCGATAGCGGCCGCGCCGTCCGTGCTGATCGACGCGGTGCCGGTCTGGACCGTGGCCGTGGCCTGGGCCTTTGGATGCTTCGGCATGGGCATGGTGATCGCATCGACGAGCGTGCTGCTGCTGAAGCTGTCGGCGCCCCAGGAGGCGGGGGCGAATTCGGCCGCTCTGCAGATCTCCGACGGGCTGTCGAACGTGCTGCTGCTGGCCGCGGGCGGGGCGGCCTTCGCGGCGCTCGGCGGCGGGACGGTGGGGGCCGTGCACGGGGCGGCCGAGGCGGGGGGCTCGGGTTCTCATCCGGGGGCGTTCGCGGCGGTCTTCCTGCCGATGGCGGGGGTGGCGCTGGTGGGGGCGTGGGTGGCGACGCGGGTGCGGACAAAGCCTTAGACCGACTGGCAAATGGGGGGCGGCGTCGCGGGACCGGGCACGCGCATCTGCGGCGTTGTCGTCAGTCGACAACGCTCCGCGTTGCCTCCCTCCTCCGCCTTGCAGCTGCACGCACCCGGTCCCGCTCCTTCTCCCACCCCCCCATTTGCCGGTCGGTCTTAGTGCCGTGTGGTACCACGCGGTACCATCCGTTTATGGCTGGTCTGAATCTGCGGTTCACCGAGGAAGAGCTGGACGCACTGCGCGCGCGTGCCGAGTCGGAGGGGCGCAGCATGCAGTCCTTTGCGCACGACGCGGTGATCACCGCCATAAACGAACACTCGCGCCTCTTCAACGAGGCGGCGGACCACGTACTGAAGGTGAGTGAGGAGCTCAATCGGAGGCTCGCCTGATGAAATACCTGACCCTGCCCGAGCTGCTCAGCCTTGCAGAGCGTCTCGGGGCGGCCGAAGTGCGTGACTTCGGGCTGCTTGATTCGGCACTCGCCCGCCCGCAGGCGAGCGTATTCGGCCAGGACGCCTATCCGGACGTGTGGCAGAAGGCCGCAGCGCTCATGGAGTCCCTCGCGCGAAACCACGCGCTCGTCGATGGCAACAAGCGCATCGCCTGGTACGCCACCTGGGTCTTCCTGCACATCAACGGGCACCGGCTGAGCGCGGAATTCGATGTCGACGAGGCCGAGAAGTTCGTGCTGGACGTGTGCCAGGGAGTTCTCGACATGCCCAGGATCGCTGAACGGCTCCCCGGTTTCGCGGCGTGAGGCCGCTCTGTGAAGAGGGTCTCAGCGGGCCCGAACCGCCGCTCGTCCATACGGGGGTCCGGTCGGCCCCCCGGTAGGGTGGCCCGGTTGTCGTATCGCGTACGAGTCCGTCTCGGCCCGTACGGACAGCGCCCCACGTACCCGAGAGCCCCGAACCGGAGACCGTGACTACTACCGCCTCCCACCACCTCTCACCCGCCTTTCCCGGCCGTGCCCCTTGGGGCACGGCCGGGAAGCTGCGAGCCTGGCAGCAGGGCGCCATGGAGAAGTACATCCAGGAACAGCCGCGCGACTTCCTCGCGGTCGCCACCCCCGGCGCGGGGAAGACCACCTTCGCGCTGACCCTCGCGTCATGGTTGCTGCACCACCACGTCGTGCAGCAGGTCACCGTCGTCGCGCCGACCGAGCACCTGAAGAAGCAGTGGGCCGAGGCCGCGGCCCGGATAGGGATCAAGCTCGACCCCGAGTACAGCGCGGGCCCGCTGAGCAAGGAGTACAACGGGGTCGCGGTCACTTACGCGGGTGTCGGCGTCCGGCCGATGCTGCACCGCAACCGGTGCGAGCAGCGCAAGACCCTCGTGATCCTCGACGAGATCCACCACGCCGGTGACTCGAAGTCCTGGGGCGAGGCCTGCCAGGAGGCGTTCGACCCGGCCACCCGGCGGCTCGCGCTCACCGGTACGCCGTTCCGGTCCGACACCAACCCGATCCCCTTCGTCGTGTACGAGGAAGGCAACGACGGCATCCGGCGCTCCTCGGCCGACTACACCTACGGCTACGGCAACGCACTCGCCGACGGCGTCGTCCGGCCCGTGATCTTCCTCAGCTACAGCGGCAACATGCGATGGCGCACCAAGGCCGGAGACGAGATCGCCGCCCGGCTCGGCGAGCCGATGACCAAGGACGCCATCGGGCAGGCCTGGCGCACCGCCCTGTCGCCCACCGGCGACTGGATCCCCAATGTGCTGAGCGCCGCCGACAAGCGGCTGACCGAGGTCCGCAAGGGCATTCCGGATGCGGGTGGGCTCGTCATCGCCACCGATCAGGAGTCGGCGCGCGAGTACGCCAAGATCCTGAAGAGGGTCACGGGCGAGAAGGCCACCGTGGTCCTCTCCGACGAGAAGGCCGCGTCCAAGAAGATCGACCAGTTCAGCGAGGACGAATCGCGCTGGATGGTCGCGGTCCGCATGGTGTCGGAGGGCGTCGACGTGCCGCGCCTCGCCGTGGGTGTGTACGCCACCACCATCTCCACGCCGCTCTTCTTCGCGCAGGCCGTCGGCCGTTTCGTGCGCTCGCGCAGACGCGGCGAGACGGCCTCCGTCTTCGTGCCGACGATTCCGATGCTCCTCGACTTCGCCAACGAGATGGAGGTCGAGCGGGACCACGTCCTCGACAAGCCCAAGAAGGGCAGCGACGAGGAGAACCCGTTCGCGGAGGAGGACAAGCTTCTCGCCGACGCCGAGAAGCTGGAGGACGAGGAGACCGAGGACCAGCTGCCCTTCGAGGCCCTCGAATCCGACGCGGTCTTCGACCGGGTGCTGTACGACGGTGCCGAATTCGGCATGCAGGCACACCCCGGGAGCGAGGAGGAGCAGGACTACCTGGGGATTCCGGGGCTGCTGGAACCCGACCAGGTGCAGTTGCTGCTCCAGAAGCGGCAGACCCGGCAGATCGCGCACAGCCGCCAGAAGCCGGCCGTGGACGCCGATCTGTTGGAGAAGCCGGCCGAGGCGCGGCCGGTGGTCACCCACAAGCAGCTGCTGGGGCTGCGCAAGCAGCTCAACACGATGGTGTCGGCATACACGCACCAGAGCGGAAAGCCGCACGGGGTGATCCACACCGAGCTGCGGCGGGTGTGCGGCGGGCCGCCGAGCGCGGAGGCGACGGCCGGGCAGATCCAGCAGCGGATCCAGAAAGTGCAGGAGTGGGCCACCCGGATGAGGTGACGGGTGGAGTGGTCGGCCCGGGGCAGAGAGCGTCTTCCTGCCCCGGGCCGGCCCGTCTTCCCGGACGAGGGCAGCTCTCACGTACCACCGGAGGTGGCAGCGGGCACCTCGGCGGGCAGCTGTGCTTGGGCGGCGCAGCCCAGTTCCTTGGCCAGGCTTCGGGACACGGCGTTGAGGATCATCATCCGGTCCTTGCCAGTGCTGTCGGCGTTCATCTGCCCTTCCGAGGAGTACATGTCTGCCTTTACATACGGCGTGTTTCCCTCGGGCCCCTCAGTGGGGCATGAGAAATACAGATACGCGCCGTTGTCCGCTGCTGTATATGCGAACAGGCCGAGGGGGAAGACGGTCTCGTCCCTGTCCATGTTCTTCGCAGCCTTGTCCGGGTCCGGGTGCTTCGCCACCGGCTCGAAGTCGATCTTCATCAGCGGATACCCGCTGTCATTGCCGACCTTGTACAGGTTGCACTGGCTCCGCCGACCCCGCTCCTCATGGAGACGCTTCGCGGCCAATTCCACGGAGAACTTGTTCGGGTCCCCCATGTCATTGGTGCCGGTGAGTTCAGTGAACCGGTCGGTGTCGGCGATCCGTTCGAGCGCGGTCGCTGCCGATGCGGTCAGCGTTCCGTCGCAGACCTGGGACGCGGAGAGACCGCCTGGTCCCTTGTCGCTCCCGCCGCTGCACCCGGTGCCCGCAGCCAGCACCAGAGCTCCGGACACGGCCCAGCGCAGTGCTTTCCTCACCGATTTTCCGCCTTATGCATGTTTGGTCGTCCCAGTCCGTCGGTCAGTCCTTGTACGGGGCCCGGCCGCGATAGTCGTCCTGAGCCGAACCGGTGTTGAGGTAGCTGCTCTCGATGTCCCTCGTCCAGTTCTGGGGATCGCCACTCTGGTCCCATTTCGGGTTGCTGTCGATGTAGGCGTCATATGCCTTGCCCAGTTCGTTGGCGCCCTTCCCGTAGAACTCCTGACTGGTCAGCTGGGCCTTCTCCGTCGCGTCCTGCTCGGAGCCGTCGATGCTCTTGTCGACCTCGTGACCGATGAATGTATTCACCATGTCACCGACGGTGTCTGCCGCCATGGGGGCGACCACCAGGGCTGCGGCGGTGGAGCCGGGCAGCGGGATCGCCGCGATTCCGCCTGCCACCACCACGCCGGCGCCCAGCTTGACCCAGTCCCCGGACCGGCCGAGAGACTTGTTGGCCTGCTCGGCGTCGTCCTTGTACGTGGTCTCCGCCTGCTGCACGCGCGAGTGGTCCAGGATGCCGCGTGCCTCCGCGCCCGTCGTGAGCGCGTCCTTGGCGTGGTTGATGTTCTCCTCGCTCGTGGCCGGGTTGGCGTCCAGAGCACTCAGCGTGTAGAGGTGCTGCGCCGCCGTGACGACACCGTGCGAGGTCTCGTCCTGTCCCAGCACGCTGAGGAAGTTGATGGCGCCCTGCTCGCCGAAGTTCGCCCGTCCTTCGTACTTGGCGGGGAAGGATTCGCTGTCCTTCCCGTGGTCCCCGATTCCCGACAGGCTGTAGTCGATGTCGTCGATGTACGCCGCGCCCATCTTCCCCAGGCTGTCGGCCAGTTGTGACTGCTCGTGCAGCATTTTGGGGCCGTCCTCGCTCCCGTACAGGAACGCCACCTGCTCCATGACGCCTGCCGTAGCGGCCGTCCGGTGGTCTCTGCTGCCGGGGACCATGGGGTCCTTGCCGGACATCGGGTCGGCGTCGTACGCGTATCCGGTGGTGGCCGCTTCCAGAGCGTGACCGAGCGAGTCATGGCCGGCGATGACCTTGTTGTCGCCGTCGAGGGTGGCGTCCGGGAGCCAGATGCGGTCCTTGGTCAGGTACTTGAGGTGATCGTTCACCTCGCCTTCCTTGTCGACCGTCGCCCCCGCCCCGTCGGGCTGTGCGAAGAACTGGGTCGAGGCGTCGGGGTTGTGGCCCAGGGCTTCCATGAAGCCGGTCATCGGGTCCCGACCGCGGTCGTTCTTGCCGTAGAAGTTGAGGTCTCCCTGATTCCAGTTGTTGACCCAGGGACTCATGTCCTTGACGTTGCGTTCCTTGTCGTAGGCGATGAGCTTGTCGCCGTAGTCGTTGAGGAACTGGTCGTCGTAGTCGCCGAAGCGCATGAGGTTGCTCATGACGCCGAAGCCCGTCGGGTCGTTGGCGTCGTCGATGCCGAGCCGGTCCGGGCCCAGCTTCACCATCTTCTCTTCCCAGCCCTGCATCTTGTCGCTGTCGGAGAGCGTGGCCGTGCCCAGCGTGATGCCGAGATTCTTCTGGAGCTGTTTCGCCTGTTCGAAAAACTTCGGGTCCCTCCCGAAGCCCTGGTACGGGTCGGCGACTCCGGCGTAGAACTCGAGAACCTTCTTCGGTTCCACCTGAGTGGCGAACCGCTCGGCGAAGAGCGGGTCGTTCTTGTATGCGGCCAGGGTGGTGTTGAGAGTGTTGAGCTCGGTCAGCGTGACGTCATGCGGGTCCTTCTTGAGGATCTTCGCCACCTTCTCCGCCTCCGCCACCGCCTTGGCCGCGGAGTCGCGGTCCGAGTAGCTGGCATCGGAGAAGCCGTACTTGGCCTGGTCGACGATGAGTTTGAGTACGTCCGCCGCCGATGTGTCGCTCTCCGTGGCGTTCTTCAGAATGTTCTGGATTTCGTCCCGGAACGCTTCGACGTCCTGCTGGGTGTGCTCGGGCAGCGTGGTGCCCTTCGCTGCCCGGTCTGGGTGGATGTTCATGGTGACGGTGAAGGAGCCCTCGCCCATGTCCCGGACGGTGAGGTTCTTCTGCGCCCCGCGGTGGATCGCGGCGTTGAGCTGTGTGCGGTAACTGACGAGTTCCCCACGGGTGTCGGTGAGGATCTTTGTGATGGTTTCGGCCTGGGTGTGGGCGTCGGAGAACTCTCCGGCCGTCTTGTCCACGAAAGCGCGGGTCACGGTGGCATTTTCGCCGGCCCAGTTCGCTTTGTCCGACTTGGCTTTGAGGTCGTCCTTGGCGTCGCCCTGGAGGGTTTTGAGCTTTGCGACCATTTGTTCCCAGTCGGTGATGGCCGCGTCCAGGTCGGAGAAGTTCGCAAAGCGTAGGGAATCGAGGTCCATCAGTGGCCCGACCTCTCGTCGAAGCCCTTGTCGAGCGTGTCGATGTTGCTGACGATCGTGCTGATGTAGACCTCGTCGCCGGCGTGGGCGCCCTTGGTGTAATCGAGGTGGTTCGAGATGTGGGCGCAGGCGTCCAGCAGGGAGCGGACCTGGTCGATCCACCGTGAGGCCACGTGATCGAGGGCCGCGCCTATGGCGAAGGTCTCCGTCTTGAGGCCTCCGGCAGCCTTCTGGGTGGCGGCGCGGGCGTGGTCACCGGCCTTCTCGAGATCTCCGTACATCCGGTATGCGGTATTGCCGATCGCCGCCAGGTCCTGCTGATTGACCTTCAGATCGCCTTGGGGAGCCGGCCCTCCGCCGCCTGGTTCGACTTGGTTCAATTGCATCTGATTCGAGCGTCTCTCTGACGCCTCGGATTTCAGCTGCTCCCACTCGGCCCACGCCACTGTGGTTACCCTCCCCGTCGTCCCAATGATTCCCGTATGTCGCCCCTGCGGGCGATATGCGGCGCGTCATTTTATCAATGAGGTCGGGCAGTTGCTGTAAAAGTTGACCACGAATTGAAATGGTCAATCGCGGGGATGTGTGTCCGGCGTGGAGACGCCTGTGTGCCGGACGTGCGGCGGGCCGGCCTGGGGCGGGGACCGCGGTCCCCGCCCCAGGCCGGTGTCGTCGATGCGGATCGGGTGCGGCTCGGGCTCGGCTACCAGGTGAACGATGCGGACTGGTTGGCCGTGGCCACGCACGGAACCGTGGCCGACGTCGGGGACGAGGCCACGATCTGCAGTGACCAGTTGGTGGCGCTCGGAGGAGTGGCCAGCACCACGGAATTCGTGCTGTCACCCGCCGCCAGGGTGCCGGAGGTGAGCTTCAGCGGGCCCAGGGTGATCGGGTTGCCGCCGCTCATACCGGGGTTGGTCTTTCCGGAGAACTGCACCTGGCTGGTGACGCCGCCCGAGGTCTTGGTGAGCTTGAGCGTCGTCGTGATGCTGTTCGGGTCGGCGCTGGTACCGGCCGGCATCCTGATCGCGGTGGACGTGATCTTGATGGTCTTGGCCGTGCCCGAGTCGGCCGCGGTCAGGGTGGCGAGACCGCTGCCCCAGGCCCCGCAGTCGTACGTGGCCGTCGCGGTGAGCGGGGTCACCGCCTGGGCCGTCGGCGCCAGGGCGAGCGCGGCGGCCGCGGAACAGGCCGCGGCGAGCACGAGCGGGACGCGGACGCGTCTTCGGTTCGACGGCCGTACTCTCGACGGCCATAAAGAAGTGATCGACATGACGGGAGGAACTCCTTCCGGTTGAATTCAGCAGATTCGAAGAAATCGCCGTATGCGATCTCCTTGCGGATCTGCGTGCCGGGCCCGGCATGTCGGGTGCAGTGAAACTGTGATCTTCAGAGATGTCAAGAGATGTCAACCGATGCGTGGAAAGTGCTTGCAGAAATGCTTTTCGGGCGTTTCAGGTAACGATCATTCTCCGGATAAGGATCAGTCAATTCTCTCTTGACTTCTCTGCGTGCGGCCTCCTCAATGTGCGCAAATCAATGGGCCATGGAGGGGTGTCTGGTGATCCGACGACGAAGACCCGGTGTGACCGGGTTGCTCGCTGCCTGCTTCGTGCTGTCCCTGAGCTGCGTCGGGGCCACCGCCCAGGCAGCCGGGCCGGCCGGGCGACAGGCCGCCGGTACGGTCACCCCGACCGTGCACTGCACCCTGCCCGCCGGTCAGGGCGAGGCGACCGGCCCGCAGGAGATGACCGTCGAGCTGTCGCCCGCGGTCGTCGCCCCGGGCGGCAAGGTGCACGCCGAAGTCACGCTCGGCCCGTCCCCCGCCACCAGCCAACTCGCGCTGGACGACGTGCCGACCATCCCCAGCCTCGACCTCGTCATGTCCGGCGGGGCCACCGGCACCGTCACCGTGCGGGGCGCCGAGTTCACGATGGACATCCCGGCCGGGAAGCCCATTGAACTCCCGCCGTACGAGGGTGACTTCCTGGTCCCGGCGGACGCCTCCGGCGAGATCTCCCTCGCCCCGGTCCGTACGCTGACACAGACCAAGGTGCTCGGCTCGGTCTTCGAGACGCCCTGCGACGTGGTCGACGGGGGCGGCTCCATCGGCACCGTCACGGTGGAGGGCACCGGCTCCGAGCCCGCCACCCTGACCGCCCCTGCCGATCCCGTACGTCCCAACACGCCGGTGACGTTGGGTGGTTCGGGATGGACGCCGACCGGCGCACCCGTGCCTTCGCTCTGCGCGGTGGGCGGTGGTGGCTGCGATCCGCTGAAGTTCAAGGGTCACACCCTCACCATCGACAGTTACGGAACGCTGCACGGCACGGCCACCCTCGCGGAGGCCGGGGCGGTGCCGGACGGTGCGTACGAGGTGAAGGTCAACGACGGTACGAAGGAAGCCACCGCTCCCCTCACCGTCAGGGCCGTCGCGGCCGGCGACCGCGAGATCTCGCTCTCGCGGAGCAGCGGACCGGTCGGCAGCGTGATCACGGTCAGCGGAAAGAACTACAACCCGGACCGCTGGATCAATGTCATCGGCCTCGACGCGACGGGCACCGGGCTCGACGACAGCGCGGTCTACGTCAAGAGCGGCTCGGACGGCACGTTCGCCGTCGAGTTCACCGTGATCTCCGATGCCGTCGTCGCCGTCCAGGCCGACGAGGGCAACGACCCCGCCACCGTACGGACCACCCCGTTCACCGTCACCACGGACGGGGGAGGGGGCGGCGGCAGCGCCGATCAGAAGCTGAACACCTCGGTCCGGGCCGGGACGCTGTCCATGGTCCAGGACGGCGACACCGTCGACTTCGGTACGACGGTGCTGGGCACCGGCAGCGGTGTGCAGCGCTCCCGGCTCAACCGGGTCGAGGTGGAGGACGCCCGCGGCGTCAACAGTGGCTGGTCCCTGACCGCCACCCTCACCGGTTTCACCAGCGCCGACGGGGACACCATCCCGGCGGGCGCCGTGCGGTGGACGCCCAAGTGCACGGCGCAGAACGGAAGCGTGGGGGTGCCGGTGGCCGGATCGCCCGCCGCGCTCGGGAGTGAAGCGGCAAGCCTCTGCCGGATGAATCCGGACGGGTCCCGTCCGTTCACCGGCGGCCGGTTCGACGCCGACGCCGATCTCACACTGACGGTTCCCGGTTCCACCCGGCCCGGAGATTACAGCGCCACCCTGACACTCACTCTTCTCTGAGAGCCGCCAGGGGAAAGTCCCGGAGACGCCCGCCTGCTCCGTATCGCAAGGGAGCAGGCGGGCGTCGCCATTTCGAATACGCAGAATTCCCGTAGTCATGGAGGAGTCAGATGCTCGCCCGACCGAGATCGAGAAGACTGTCGAGACGAACGGAAAGAAAGGGTGCGGTGTTGCGCCGCGCCGTCGCCCTCACCGCAGGGGCCGTGCTCGCCTGGACCGGTGGGACCGTCGCACTCGCCCCCGCCGCCCACGCCGGTACGGTCACCCCGACCGTCCACTGCGCCCTGCCCGCCGGACAGGGCGAGGCCACCGGGCCGCAGCAGATGAGCGTCGACCTCTCACCGGCCGTCGTCGACCCGGGCGGCAAGGTCCACGCCAAGGTCACCCTCGGCCCGTCCCCCGCCACCAGCGGACTCAGCCTGAGCGATGTGCCCACCACCCCCAGCATCGACTTCGCCATGTCGGGCGGCGCGACCGGCACGGTCACCGTCACCGGACCCCAGATCAACCTCGACATCCCCTCCGGGAAGCCGATCGAGATCCCGCCGTACGAAGGGGACTTCATCATCCCCGCCAGTGCGAAGGGGCCGATCTCCTTCACCCCGGTACGCAATCTGACGCGTACGAAGGTGCTCGGCTCCACCTACGAGACCCCGTGCGACGTGATCAGCGGCGGCGGTTCCATCGGCACCGTCACCGCCGAGGGCACCGCGGGCCTGCCCGCCACCCTGACCGCGCCCACCACCGCCGTCCGGCCGTCCACCGCGGTCGCCCTGACGGGCAGCCTGTGGACCGCCGGTGCCACCCCCGTGCCCTCTCTGTGCGCGGCGGACGGCGGTGGCTGCGACACCGGTAAGTTCGCCTCCAGCACCCTCGCCATCAGTAGCTCGGGGGAGCTGACCGGAAGCGCGGTGCTCGCCGCCGCGGGCACGGTGCCCGACGGCTCGTACCTGGTGAAGGTCGGCGACGGTACGAAAGAGGCGACCGCACCCCTGACCGTCAAGGCGTATGTTCCCGGCGGGCCACGGGCCATCGCGCTCTCCCGCGCCGGGGCGCCGCTCGGCAGCGTCGTCCAGGTGACCGGCAGCAACTACTTCCAGGACCAGTGGATCAACACCGTCGGCCTGGACGCGAGCGGGGCGACGCTCGACGACACCGCCGTCTATGTGAAGAGCACCCCCGACGGCACGTTCAGCGCCGACTTCACCGTCTCCGACCCGGCCATCGTCGCGATCCAGGTCGACGAGGGCAACGACCCGGCCACCGTACTGACCACACCGTTCACCGTGACCGACGCCTCCGCGACGCTCTCCGCGGGCGCGGCGAAGGTCAAACCCGGCGGAACGCTCACCCTCTCCGGAGGCGACTGGCCGACCGGCACCACACCCACCGCCGCGCTCTGCGCCGCCGACGGCAGCGCCTGCGACAGCGCCCGGATCAGCGGCTCCACCCTCCGAATCAACGCCGACGGAACGCTCGCCGGTACGGTCACCGTGTCCGGATCCACCCCGCGCGCCGTGTACGCGCTCCAGGTCACCGCGGGAGGAGCGCAGGCCCGCACCCCGCTGACGGTCGCCCCGACCTTTGTCGTCCTCACCCCGTCGGCCGGGCCGAAGGGCACCGCCGTCACCGTCCTCGGACAGGGGTTCGCGAAGGTCGCCACCGTATCCATCGTCGGGCTGCGGGCCGACGGATCGCAGACGTCCGACCCGGTGAGAACGAAGGTGGTCGGGCTGGACGGGGCGTTCTCGCAGACCTTCACGGTCAACGCCACCGACACCGTCGCGATCCGGGTCCGGGAGGTCCTCGTCAACCCGCGCACCGAGACGGCGGCGTTCACCGTCCAGGACGGGACCGTCCCCGCCGGACCGTCCTTCGCGCTCTCGCCGCCCGAGGGGCCCGTCGGCACGGTGGTCCAGGTGGCCGGCCGGGGCTTCGCCCCCGTCGCCACGGTGTCGGTGACCGGCCGCACTGCGGACGGGAAGCAGACCTCGGACTCGTATGTCACCCGGGTCATCGGACTCGACGGCACTTTCGCCCTCAACTTCACCGTCCGCGACCCCGCGACGAAGGCGATCAGGGCCTGCGAGGTGCTTGTGAACGGAAAAATTGTGCAACAGTCGTTCACGGTGAGTTGACGCCCGTTCGCGTCCGGTGTGCGGAGCGACGCCGAGCTATCGGCCGACCTGGACGCGCGTAGACGTCCAGGTTGCGGCCGAGGCTGCGCTGACCGGCACTTATGCTTCACCGCCGCAACTCCGCTTTCGCTGACGCCCGGATTCTGAACGAGGTCTTCCGCTGAGCGGACTGGCTCGCTACTGTCCTAAAAAATGAACGCTTCGTGGCAACGCCGCCGCGGAGCGCAGTCGGTGCCTTGGCCAGGCCGGCGGCTTCTCCGTGTGTCGCCGCTGGGACGGCGGCGCACGTTCCATGGGAACCAGCCGCCGCCGCTCACCAAAGAGGAGAGGGCGTCGTGACCGCGGAGACCTCCCAGACGCTCGACCGGGGACTGAGGGTCCTCAAACTGCTCGCCGACACCGATCACGGCCTGACCGTCACCGAGTTGTCCAACAAACTCGGCGTCAACCGGACCGTGGTCTACCGTCTGCTCGCCACGCTGGAACAACACGCCCTGGTACGCCGCGATCTGGGCGGCCGGGCCAGGGTGGGCCTGGGTGTGCTGCGCCTGGGCCGTCAGGTGCATCCGCTCGTACGGGAAGCCGCGCTGCCCGCGCTGCGGTCCCTCGCCGAGGACATCGGGGCCACCGCCCATCTCACGCTGGTCGACGGCAGCGACGCGCTGGCGGTCGCGGTCGTCGAGCCGACCTGGACCGACTACCACGTGGCCTACCGGGCCGGCTTCCGCCATCCGCTGGACCGGGGCGCCGCGGGCCGGGCGATCCTCGCCGCCCGCCAGAAGCCGGTGGGCGAGACCGCCCTCACCCTCACCCACGGCGAACTGGAAGCCGGGGCGAGCGGGGCCGCGGCCGCACTGGTGGGGGTGACGGGGGTCGAGGGCAGCGTGGGTGTGGTGATGCTCACGGACTCCGTACCCGAACGGGTCGGCCCCCGCGTCGTGGACGCGGCCCGCGAGGTGGCGGACGCGCTCCGGTAGCCACCGGGGTAGCCGATCCAAGTCCGTCGGGATGGGCCGATCCAAGTCCGTCGGATGGGCCGATCCAAGTCCGCCGAGCAAATCAAGCCTGCCCGCATCCAGGCCCGTCCGGGTATCCGAGCCTGCCTGTCCGCATCCAGGCCCGTCCGCATCCAGGCCCGTCCGCATCCAGGCCCGTCCGGCGTTTGAGGGCGAAGCGGCCGGCCAGACGGCCGCGGGTGCCCCCACCGCCCCGCCCGCACCAGCGCCCCGGCGGTTAGATTGGGCGGGTGCTCACTCGTCTCTCGCGCCCCCGCACCCTCGCCCTGTGCGCCCTGCCAATCCTCGCCCTGTTCGGCGTGGCCGCATTCGCGCCGCTGCCGTTCACGCTGGCGCAGCCCGGCACGACCGCGAACGTGCTCGGGGACGATCACGACACCCCCGTGATCAGCATCAAGGGCGCGCCCACCCACCCCACCAAGGGCGAACTGCGGATGACGACGATCCTCGCCACCGGTCCCACCGCCGATGTCGGCGTCGGCGATGTGATCGACGGCTGGTTCCGTACGGACCGGGCGGTCATGCCCCGCGATTCCGTCTACCCGACCGGCGGCTCCGAGAAGGAGATCGAGAAGCACAACCTCGAAGACATGAAAAAGTCGCAGAACTCCGCCGTCGACGCGGCCCTGAACTACCTCGACATGCCCAAGGGCTCGGTCGACGTCACCCTGCACCTCGCCGATGTGGGCGGCCCCAGTGCGGGCCTGTTCTTCGCGCTCGGCATCGTCGACAAACTCGACGGCGGCGATCTCACCGGTGGCCGCACCATCGCGGGCACCGGCACGATCCAGGCGAACGGCGAGGTCGGCCCGGTCGGCGGGGTGTCGCTGAAGACCCAGGCCGCGCACCGCGACGGTGCAACCGTCTTCCTCGTCCCGAAGGCCGAGTGCAGGGAGGCGAGCGTCGAGCTCCCCGAGGGGCTCCGGCTGATCCCGGTCACGACCCTGGAGGGCGCGGTCTCCTCGCTCCAGGCGCTGGAGCAGGGTCGCAAGGTCCCGAGCTGCTGACCTCGGCGGCCGACGACGGTACGGAGGCCTTCGCCGCCGTGTCCCCGGACCCGGACCCGGCCCCGGAATCGGCGGTGTCCATCGTGCGCCACACCGGGAACACCAACGGGCTCAGCGTCGCCAGCAGGTACACCGTGCCCATCGCCAGCAGCGCGCCTCTCACGCCTGCGCTCTCCACCAGCAGGCCGGCCGCGAGACCGCCCACCGGCATGGCCAGTTCGCCGCCCGCCGTGAGGACCCCGGAGACCCGGCTGCGCAGCTCGTCGGGCACGCTCCCGTAGATCACCGTCGTCAGGATCGGGTTCAGCACCCCGCCCGCGATGCCGCTGAGCGCCATGGTCACGGCGAGCGGCAGCGTCGTCCCGGTCAGTGCCGCGACCGCATACCTGGGCGCGCCGCACAGCACCACGCACACCGTGAAGACGGCCCGTCGCGAGAAACGGTGCCCGAACGCCCCGTACAGCAGTGCCCCGGTCAGCCCGCCCGCGCCGAACAGTGCGGTGAGCAGCCCGATGTCCCTGGCCCCGCCCAGTTCGGCGGAGGCGTGCACCGGCAGCAGGACGGCGTTCCAGCCCTGATCGGTGCCGTTCATGAAGAGGACCATCACCACGACGGCCAGCAGCAGCCGGTTGCTCAGCAAGTAGGTGTATCCCTCGCGCAGTTCGGCGCGGTACGCCCGCAGCGAGACGGGCGCCGCGGCCTTGCGGGGCTCGGCCGCGCGTACCCCCCTCACCCCGGCCACGATCAGCAGCGCGGACGTCAGGAACGTCGCGGCATCCAGCAGCAGTACGGTCTCCGCGCCGACCAGTGCGATCAGTACGCCGGCCAGCGCCGCCCCGACCATCCGGGCGCCGCGCGAGACGGCGTCGAAGAGGCTGGCGGCGCGGGCGAGGGTGGTGCCGGCGTGTTCGGCGAGATCCGGTACGAGGACGTAGCGGGCCGTGTTGCCCGGGGTGTGCAGGAGTCCGCTGACCGCCATCAGCGCGCACAGCGTCCAGAACGCCAGGGCGTCCGCGTAGTGCAGCAGCGGGATGGCGGCCACGGCGACGCCGCACACCAGGTCGGAGGCGACGGAGACCCGGCGGCGTCCGATCCGGTCGATGACGGGTCCGCCGATCAGTGCGGAGACGACGATCGGCAGAGTCGCGCAGAAGGCGACGACGCCGGCCCGTCCCGCGCTGCCCGTGGTCTCCAGGACGAACCACGGGACACCGATGAGAGTGAGTGAAGTACCTGCCGTGGATATGGAGTTGGCGGACAGTACGGCGATGAGCGGTGTGCGGTTCCGGTCTCCCCGGCCGGTCATGCCGTACCGGGCACGACAAAGGTGCGGTCGGTGTGGCGGGGCAGGATGCGCAGCCCCACCTCGACGAGAACCCAGCCCAGTCGGGTGCGCAGCCCGGTGCGCGACGCAGTCGGCGCAAGGTGTGACTCCGCTGCCCGCTGCCGTAGTTCGGCGGCGCGCTGGTGGTGCAGCAGTAAATGCGTTTCGGGGTGCATGGCGGTGTCCTTCCGGTCGGAGGGGCTCGTTGCCCGGCGGGCTCGTTATTCGGCAGGGCGAGGGAAGAAGTGCACATGGCTGCGGACGGTGGCCGAGCCCTCGGTACCCTCCGGGACCCGGTCCCGGTAGCTCTCGATGAGGTCGTGGATCTTCTCGATCAGCTCCGAGGAGAGATCGGGGGTGAGACGCACCTTGAAATCACTGACGTCCCAGCCGCGCTGCCACTCCTCGGGCCATTCGTGCATCGTGCCGAGCCAGGTGTTCAGTTCCTGGGCGTGCGCGGTGGCGATCTCGTGGAGTACGACGCCGATGGCGCCGCGCACCTCGGGATCCGGGTGGCTCAGGAACCTGTCGCTGTTGAAGGCGGTGCCCGTGTGGGCGGCCCGCCACCAGCGTTCGCGGCCCTTGCCGCGTTCCGGGTCGTCCTCGACGAAGCCGTACGCCGCCAGTTGCCTGAGGTGGTAGCTGGTGGCGCCGCTTGACTCGCCGAGCCGGTCCGCGAGGCCTGAGGCAGTGGCGGGGCCGAACTCCCGCAGCGCGCTCAGCAGTCGCAGTCGCAGGGGATGGGCGAGCCCGCGCAGTGTGCGGGCGTCGACCATGTGGACGTTCTGATCGTCGGCGGGGCTGTCGCCGCCGTCCTCTGTTGCGGACATGACTCAACCGTAGAGTTGCAAAGCTCGCTTTGCAACAGGTTCTTTGCAACCACTTCTTTGCGTTCTGCCCCGGAGTACCGCCGGCGGCCGCAGGGATTCATCCCTGCTTGATGAACCCCTCCTGGATCAGCCAGTCCTTCGCCACCCCGTGCGGGTCCTGCCCGTCGACATCCACCTTCGCGTTGAGCACCTGGGCGACCTCCGTCGTCAGCTTCCTGCTGAGAGGGTCGAGCAACTGCGCGATCACGGGGTACTTCTGATAGGTCTTGGTGTGGATGACGGGTGCCGCGTTGTAGTTGGGGAAGAAGTGCTTGTCGTCCACGAGCACTTCGAGGTCCATGGCCTTGATGCGGCCGTCCGTGGTGTACACCTCGCCCAGCAGGCAGGAGTCGGCCTTCGAGACCTGGGTGTAGATGATCCCGGCGTCCATCTTCTTGATGTTGGCGGCCGGCAGAGACATCCCGTATGCCTTCTCCATGCCCGGCAGCCCGTCGTCGCGCGAGGCGAACTCGTTCTCCACGCAGATCGTCACCGCCGACGGGTCCATCTTCGCCAGTGCGGCGACATCGGAGAGCGTCCTCAGGTGGTACTCCGAGTTGTTCTTCCTACTGATGGCGAGCGCGTAGGTGTTGTTGAGGGTGGATGGCGTCAGCCAGGTCACGCCGTTCTTCCGGTCCTCGTCGCGGACCGCCTCCCACTGCTTCAACGGGTCGGCGATCGGGTTCGCATGGCCCAGATAGGTGATCCAGCCGGTGCCCGTGTACTCGTACATCGCATCCGCGTCGCCCTTGATGATCGCCTCGCGCGCACTGATCGAACCGGGCAGGTTCGTCCGGTCCAGGACCTCCGCACCGGCGGCCTTGAAGACCAGGCCGATCATCTCGCCCAGGATGATGTTCTCGCTGAAGTTCTTCGAGGTGACGGTCAGCGAGGCGCCGTCCAGGGGCTGCCCACGGCCGACGGAGCCGGGCACCACGTCGTCCACCATCGGCGAGCCGCTCTTCAGTCCGCACCCGGAGAGCGTCAGCGCCAGGGCCAGCGCCCCCACGAGCCCGGCACGCACCTGCCGCGGGCCCATCTCACCCCACCTCCAGTCCACGTGGCGTCAACGCCACCTCGACCAGCGAGGCCAGCCAGTCCACCAGCAGCGCCAGCACCACCGTCAGTACGGAACCGAGCACCAGCACCGGCATCCGCTGGGTCTGGATGCCCGAGGTGATCAGGTCCCCGAGGCCGCCGCCACCGACGAAGGTGGCCAGGGTCGCCGTGCCGACATTGAGTACCAGCGCCGTCCGCACACCGGCCAGGATCAGCGGCACGGCGAGGGGCAGTTCGACCTTGGTGAGCGTCCCCATCGCCGACATGCCGATGCCGCGCGAAGCCTCGACCAGGCTCGGTTCGATCGCCTTGAGACCGGCCACCGTATTGGAGAACACCGGCAGCACCGCGTAGATCACCATGCCGATGATCGCGGTCGACGGGCCGATGCCCAGCCAGATGACCAGCAGTGCCAGCAGACCGATCGCCGGGGTCGCCTGCCCGATGTTGGCGACCGCCGTGACCAGCGGGGCGCCCCTGCGCAGCGCGCGCCGGGTCAGTGCGATCCCCAGCGGGATGGCGATGATCAGCACCCAGAAAGTCGAGATCGCGGTCAGCCTCACATGCTGCCACCAGCGCAGCCGCACGTTGCCGCCGGTGAGCGAGTTCCTCGCGATCGAGTCGAGGTGGGTGTTGGTGATCCACAGATAGGTGATGGCCAGGACGATCGCGAGCGCGGCCGGCAGCAGCACCAGGTTGCGCCAGGTGATCCGGCGCC
This sequence comes from Streptomyces sp. NPDC002958, assembly GCF_055563255.1. Taxonomy (NCBI): domain Bacteria; kingdom Bacillati; phylum Actinomycetota; class Actinomycetes; order Kitasatosporales; family Streptomycetaceae; genus Streptomyces; species Streptomyces sp. NPDC002958. Next base: position 132,054 of record NZ_JBVHDS010000009.1, read on the forward strand.
GCGGTGCCGGTGGCGGTGGGGGTTCCTCCTCCTCGTCGCGGAAGGCGTGGCCCCTGACGTCGTGATTGCCGGGCGGGCGGTCCTTGTCGGACGCGGGTGCCGGTCGGGGGGAGCGCGGAGTCCGCGCCGATTCGGGATTCCGCGGGGATTCGGGATTCATGAGCCCGCACCGCCCTCCAGCTCCACCTCGGTCTGGTGGGCGCGCATCTCCTCCAGGTCGTGCTGGTGCTCGATGGCGGCGAGCCGGTCGGCCTCCAGCATTTCGTGGACGGAATTCATCAGGGTCTGCATGTCGACGACCCCGATGAACTCGCCGCGCCGCCCGGTCACCGCGACCCGCCCGCCGCTGTCGATCAGCACCGCCTCCAGCGCGTCGTGCAGCGTCGCGTCGCGCGTCACCGTGTCATGGACCAGCTGCCCGGCACGCGCCAGTGAACCCCGGGCCCGCATCAGGTCGCCGCGCCGCAGCCACTTGTACGGGCGGTTCCTGCGGTCCAGCATCAGGAGTTCGTTGTGCATACTGCTGCGCAGCTTGTTGAAGATCGACTGGAGCGGGTCGTCGACCGTCACCGTCGGGAACTGGGCCATCTCCACATCCCGTACGCGGGTGAGGTTGAGCCGCTTCAGCGCCGCCCCGGCGCCGACGAATCCCGAGACGAAGTCGTCCGTCGGGTTGGTGAGGATCGCCTCGGGGGTGTCGAACTGCGCGATGTGCGACCGCTCCCGCAGTACGGCGATCCGGTCACCCAGCTTGATCGCCTCGTCGAAGTCATGGGTGACGAAGACGATCGTCTTGTGCAGCTCGTGCTGGAGCCGGATCAGCTCGTCCTGGAGGTGGTCGCGGGTGATCGGGTCGACCGCGCCGAACGGCTCGTCCATCAGCAGCACCGGCGGGTCGGCCGCCAGTGCCCGTGCCACACCCACCCGCTGCTGCTGTCCGCCGGACAGCGCACGCGGATAGCGCCCGTGGAACTCCCGCGGATCGAGGCCGACGAGATCGAGCATCTCCTCGACCCGGTTCTTCACCTTCGACTTCGACCAGCCGACCATTCTCGGTACGAGAGCGATGTTCTCGGCGACCGTCATGTGGGGGAAGAGCCCGGACGCCTGGATCGCGTAGCCGATTTTGCGGCGCAGCTTCACCGGGTCGATGTCGGTGACGTCCTCGTCGTTGATCCTGATCCGCCCGGACGTCGGCTCGATCAGCCGGTTGATCATCTTCAGGGTGGTGGATTTCCCGCAGCCGGACGGGCCGACGAAGATCACCATTTCGCCGGCCTTGATGTCCATCGTGACGTTGTCGACCACCGGGTTCGGATTGCCCGGATAGCGCTTGGTCAGGTTGTCCAGGTGGATGGTGGCGCCGGAAGCGGTCTTCGTCGCTGCGGCGGCCGTGCTCGCGTCGGCGGGGTCGGCGTTCCCGGAGCCGGTGGTCTCAGACACGAATCCCCCTAGGAATGGTGAGTCGCCCGAGCAGTACGTACGCGGCGTCCAGGAGCAGGGCGAGGATGACGATGCCGAGCGTGCCGGCGAGCACCTGATTGAGCGCGTTGGCGCTGCCCAGCGAGGCGATGCCGCGGAAGATCTCATTGCCCAGGCCGGGCCCCGAGGCATACGCGGCGATGGCGGCGATGCCCATCAGCATCTGTGTGGCGACCCGGATGCCGGTCAGGATCGGCGGCCAGGCGAGCGGCAGCTCCACCCGGAACAGCCGGGCAGGCCGCGACATCCCGATCCCCTTCGCCGCGTCGACGAGCGACGGATCGACGCCGCGCAGCCCCACGATGGAGTTGCGGACGATGGGCAACAGCCCGTACAGCGTCAGGGTGATCACCGTGGGCGCGACCCCGAGCCCGACCAGCGGGATGAGCAGACCGATCGCGGCGAGGGACGGGATGGTGAGGATCATCGCCGTCGACGAGATGGCCAGTGACCCCGCCCATCCGCTGCGATAGGTGACGACTCCGATCAGGATGCCCAGCACGGTGGCGATGACCATGCACTGGAATACCGCACTGACGTGCTGGTACGCGTCGGTGAGCAACTGCTGGTGCTGGTTGCCCAGGTATTCCCAGAAGCTCACACGCCACTCCTCGACTCAGTCGTTGTCCCCCGCGGCCTGCTCGACGAGCGGGATGACGCGCAGCGGCACCGGGTTCTCCATGACGATGGCCGTGGAAGCCCGGACAATGCCATCAAAACCGACAACCCGGTCGATCACCCGCTGGAGATCGGCGTTGGACCGCGCGACGAGACGGCAGAGCATGTCGCCGTGCCCGGTGGTGGTGTGCAGCTCCAGCACCTCCGGAACACCGGCCAAGTGGGCCCGTACATCGGCGCCTTGACCCTGCTTGATCTCCAGGGTCGCGAACGCGGTGACGGGGTAGCCGAGAGCCGCCGGATCGACGGTCGGGCCGAATCCGCGGATGACTCCATTCGACTGAAGCCGGTCGAGGCGCGCCTGCACCGTCCCGCGTGCCACGCCGAGCCGGCGCGATGCCTCCAGGACGCCGATACGGGGTTCGCGGGCCAGAAGTGCGATGAGCCGCCCGTCCAGATGGTCGATCGCCATGGTGCGCCTCCAGGGGGTCGGTGTGGTGGTCATCATGTACAGATAGCCCGGCCATCATGTCCATCCGCTGGGCAGATTGCCCAGCGGATGGGCGAACTGTTGCGCACCTTGCGAAGCGGCGAGAGCCTTCGCATATGACTGAGACTCTGCACACCACCCCCGAAACAGTCCGGCAGGCCGACCCCTTCCCGGTCAAGGGAATGGACGCGGTCGTCTTCGCCGTCGGCAATGCCAAGCAGGCCGCGCACTACTACTCGACGGCCTTCGGCATGAAGCTGGTCGCCTACTCCGGACCGGAGAACGGCAGCCGTGAGACGGCGAGTTACGTCCTGACCAATGGCTCCGCCCGTTTTGTCTTCACCTCCGTCATCAAGGCGTCCACCGACCACGGCCGCTTCCTCGCCGACCACGTCGCCGAGCACGGTGACGGCGTCGTCGACCTGGCCATCGAGGTACCGGACGCCCGCGCGGCCTATGCGTACGCGGTCGAGCACGGCGCCCTCGGCCTCGCCGAGCCGCACGAGGTCAAGGACGAGAACGGCACGGTCGTGCTCGCCGCCATCGCCACGTACGGCAAGACCCGCCACACCCTCGTCGAGCGCACCGGTTACGACGGCCCCTACCTGCCCGGCTTCGTCGCCGCGTCCCCGATCGTCGAGCCGCCCGCCAAGCGCACCTTCCAGGCCATCGACCACTGCGTCGGCAACGTGGAACTCGGCCGGATGAACGAGTGGGTCGGCTTTTACAACAAGGTCATGGGCTTCACCAACATGAAGGAGTTCGTGGGCGACGACATCGCCACCGAGTACTCCGCGCTCATGTCCAAGGTCGTCGCCGACGGCACCCTGAAGGTCAAGTTCCCGATCAACGAACCGGCGATCGCCAAGAAGAAGTCCCAGATCGACGAGTACCTGGAGTTCTACGGCGGCGCGGGCGTCCAGCACATCGCGCTCGCCACGAACGATATCGTCGCCTCGGTGCGCGCGATGCGGGCGGCCGGTGTCCAGTTCCTGGACACCCCCGACTCGTACTACGACACCCTCGGCGAGTGGGCAGGCGAGACCCGCGTCCCCGTGGAGATCCTGCGCGAGCTGAAGATCCTCGTCGACCGCGACGAGGACGGCTACCTGCTGCAGATCTTCACCAAGCCGGTCCAGGACCGTCCGACCGTCTTCTTCGAGATGATCGAACGCCATGGCTCGATGGGCTTCGGCAAGGGCAACTTCAAGGCCCTGTTCGAGGCGATCGAGCGCGAGCAGGAGAAGCGCGGAAACCTCTGATTTCGGGCAGACGATTTCGGGCAGACGGTTCCGGGCGGCCATGGAAATCGCCGGACGGCCCGCACACCGCGGACCCGTCCGGCGACTGAACCGACCCAAGAGTGAGGCGAAGAACCGCGACCCCCGTCAGCGGCGGCCCGACGCCTGCGGGGCCGGGGCCGGGGCCGGGGCCGATTCCGGGGCCGGGGCCTCGGCGGGCGCCTGCTGCTGCGGGGCCGGTGCGGCAGGCTGCGGCTTCGCGGACTCGGATGTATCCGGCTGGGCCTCTGCCGCGGGCTTGGGAGTCGCTGCCCGGTGGGGTGCCGCCGCGGGCCCTGCCGCCGTCGGGCGCTCGGGTGCCGCCGCGGGCCCTGGTCCCATCGGGCGCTCGGGTGCTGCCGCGGGCCCTGCTGCCGCTGCCCGGCCGGGCGCAGGGGCGCGCTCGGGTGCCGCCGCGCGCTTGGGTGCCGGGGCGGCCCGCATGCCCTGTGGGCCGCTTGCCGGAGGGCTTCCCAGGGAGTCCAGGGCCTTCCGGGCGGCCGGGCCTTCCAGCGGTGAGAAGTGCGCATTGGTGCGCAGGGCTTGCTCCAGATTGCGGCGCGCCGGACCGTAGTCCCCCAAGGCCTTCTGGATCGCGCCCAGGTGGGAGCTGTACAAGGCGTTCTGCCCACCCGTGTCGACCGCCCGCTCCGCGTACTCCAGCGCGGAGGACGAGTCGTCGGACAGGTGCAGCGCCCAGCCCAGCGCGTCCGCCACCGCCGCGCTGCGGTGCTGCCGGGCCCACTCCGCCTTCAGCACCTCCACCGCCGCCGCCGGATCCCCGTGAGCGGCCTCGAAACGGCCGCGCAGGAGCGCGTTGTCCACGCCCTGGCCGCCGTCACCCGAGAGGGTCTCGCGCAGCCGCGTGTACTGGCCCTGGGCATCGTCGTCCCGGCCCAGCGACTCGTACAACTCGCCGAGCTCCAGCATGTACTCGGGGCGCGGGAGGTCGGCCAGCGCCGCCTGGTAATCGCGCTCCGCCTCGTCCGTACGGCCGAGCGCCACCAGCGCCCTGGCCCGGCCCGCGAGCGACGGATGGTGGGCGCGGTCGGCCCGCAGCGCCGCGCCGTACTGCTTCACCGCCTCCTCGGGCTCGCCCCGCTCCCAGGCCAGTTCGCCCAGCAGGTACAGGCATTCCGCCTTCTGCGCCGGTGTGACGGCCAGATCCGCCGCGTCCTGCGCGTTGGCCAGCGCGTCCCCGCGCCAGCCGCGATCCCGGTACATCTGCGCCGTGCGCATGAGCGCCGAGGCGCCGGGGCGAAGGGCCGTGAACTTCTCCACCGCCGTGCCTGAGGCCTTGTACTCGCCGAGCCCGTTGTACGCGTCGATCAGGACCGGGTACACCGTCCACTGCTTCGGCTGTCGCGCCCGTACCGTCTCGCCCCACTTCTTCGCCGTGGCGAAGTCCTGCCGGGCATTGGCGAGCGCCGCGAGTGCCACCCAGGCCGCTGTGTTCCCGTTCTCACCCGGCTCGACGTCCAGCGAGCGCTTCAGCGCCTGCTCGGCCCGGCCGAAGTACGCCGCGTCCGCAGAACGCTGCCCCCACTCCACAAAGGCCTTACCGAGCAACGCCCACGACCGCGCGTCGGACGGATGCGTGCCCACCCACCGCTGCCGGTCCCCGATCAGCGCCGTCAGATCGGAGAGCGAGGCGGGATAGCCCATGTCCGACGCCTTCAGAGCACGCGAAACGGGACCCGGAGAGGGCGGCGGCGCGGACTTCTTCTCGTCCTCCGGCACGGCCACCATGGCACCCGTCACCAGCACCGCGCCCGCCACCACACCCATGGCCGCTCTGCGCAGCGTCGTACGCAGCGAGAGGGGTGGCAGCTCGGCCGACGACGCCGGGTCCATGGGCGCCGGGTCCATGGGTTCGGGGTCGGTTCCTGCGGGCTCAAGGGAAGGGCCAGGGGGAGAAACAGGGGGAGGCTTCGTCGAATCGACGGACTCCGGGGGCTGCTGCGGCATGACATCCATGCCGATCACTCTGCGTCAGTACGAAGAGCACACCGCGTCTTGCGAAGGCTGCGGCAGACGGGTTCACACCAATGGGCCCCGGGTGCCACGCTTGGATCATGATTGGTCTTCTCGAACAACTGCGTGCGGGGTTGCCGGTCGAGGCCCTGATCACCGATCCGGACGTCATCGCCTCCTACGCCCACGACATGGCGAGCTTCTGCGACGCGGGCACGCCGGCCGTCGTCGTGCTCCCGCGCACGGTCGAGCAGGTTCAGCACGTCATGCGCACCGCCACGGCCCTGCGCGTCCCGGTCGTCCCGCAGGGAGCCCGTACCGGTCTGTCGGGCGCGGCCAACGCCTCCGACGACTGCATCGTGCTGTCGCTGGTGAAGATGGACCGGATCCTGGAGATCAACCCGGTCGACCGGATCGCGGTCGTCGAGCCGGGCGTCATCAACGCGGTGCTGTCCCGGGCGGTCAACGAGCACGGTCTCTATTACCCGCCGGACCCCTCCAGCTGGGAGATGTGCACCATCGGCGGCAACATCGGCACCGCGTCCGGCGGGCTGTGCTGCGTGAAGTACGGGGTCACCGCCGAATACGTACTCGGCCTGGAGGTCGTCCTCGCCGACGGGCGGCTGCTCACCACCGGCCGCCGTACCGCGAAGGGCGTCGCCGGATACGACCTCACCCGGCTCTTCGTCGGCTCGGAGGGCAGCCTCGGCATCGTCGTCAAGGCCGTGCTCGCGCTGAAGCCCCAACCGCCGCAGCAGCTGGTCCTGGCCGCCGAGTTCCCGAGCGCGGCCACTGCCTGCGATGCGATCTGCCGGATCATGGAACGCGGTCACACTCCGTCACTCCTCGAACTGATGGACCGTACGACGGTCCATGCCGTCAACAGGATGGCCGACATGGGCCTCCCCGACACCACCGAGGCGCTTCTGCTCGCCGCCTTCGACACCCCGGACCCGTCGGCCGACCTGGCCGCCGTCGCCGAGCTGTGCACCGCGGCCGGCGCCACCGAGGTGGTCCCCGCGGATGACGCAGCCGAGTCCGACATGCTGCTCCAGGCCCGGCGGATGTCGCTCACCGCACTGGAGACGGTCAAGTCGGCCACGATGATCGACGATGTCTGCGTACCGCGCTCGAAGCTCGGCGCGATGCTCGAGGGCACCGCGGCCGTCGCGGAGAAGTACGACCTCACCATCGGCGTCTGCGCGCACGCGGGCGACGGCAACACCCACCCCGTCGTCTGCTTCGACCACACCGACGCCGACGAGTCCCGGCGGGCCCGCGAGTCCTTCGACGAGATCATGGCGCTCGGCCTGGAACTCGGTGGCACGATCACCGGCGAGCACGGCGTCGGCGTCCTGAAGAAGGAGTGGCTCGCGCGCGAGCTCGGCGAGGTGAGCGTCGAATTGCACCGGGGCATCAAGCAGGCGTTCGACCCGCTCGGGCTGCTCAACCCGGGCAAGGTGTTCTGACGGCCGGCCAGGGCCGCGCCCGCTCACGCGTCGCCGTCCTGCCACTCGTCCGACATCCACGGGTCGCTCAGCCACAGATCGTCGGCCGGCAGCGGCGCGAGCAGCTCGGCGAGAGCATCATCGATGCCGAGCTGCTCGGTCTCCGTACCCGGCGGAACCAGCCGCAGAGTCCGCTCCACCCAGGTGGCCACCGCGGTGGACGGCAACTCCAGAAGCGCGTCGCCGTCGGGCGAAGTCAGGGCCACGAAAATGACGTCGCGCCGGTCGACCTTGGTGGGCCAGATCCGCACGTCCCCCTGGCCGCACGGCCGGAACACGCCCTCGACCAGCAGATCGCGGGCGAACGTCCAGTGGACGGGGAAGTCGGAGCCGATGTGGAAGGCGACGTGCACGGCGTACGGATCCTCTGTGCGGTACGTCAGCCGGGCAGGGACGGGGATGCTGTGCTCGGGCGACAGGACCAGCTTGAGCTCCAGCTCGCGTTCCACGACGGTGTGCATGAGTGCGTCCTTTCGGTACCTGTGGGCCGGTTCCGCGACCGGCCTGCACAGGGAGAGAGCGCCCTCCCCGCCACCTATTACGCGACTTCTGGAAAAACTTTTGGGTGACCGGAAAGTGGCCCAAACTCCTGGACCGGCCCAGGGGTACGCGGGCGTCTGATAGATGTGGACCCGTTGTATTGAGGCCTCGAAGAGATACGGGACCACGGTGATGAGCGCCCCAACCCCGGCACCCGGTGACAAAAGCCCCCGCGAGGGGTACTACCCCGACCCGTCCATTCCCGGATATGTCCGGTACTGGAACGGCGCTTCGTGGGTGCCCGGCACGAGTCGGCCCGCCCCTCAGCAGGGCGAGACGATGCCCGCGGCGCCTCCCGGACCGTCGGCCGAACCGCAGCCGCAGCAGTCGGCCCCGGCTCCCACGACGGCCGATGCGCCGGTGGACGAGACCGGCCCGGTCTTCCTCGACGAGGAGTCGTACGCGGACAACCGCCCCGAACCGGCCACCGTTTGGCAGGCCGACGCCTCGCGGCAGACCGGCTTCGGCGGCGAACGCGACCGCCGGGTCTCCTGGGGCGGCACCGGGCAGCCCGGCGGGCAGAGCGATCCGGGCCGCCAGGACGATCCGGGCCGGCCGTCGGGTCCGGAGTCCGGGGCGGGGGCCGGACCGGGTCAGGATTCCGGCCGGGGGCAGGATTCCGGCCGGGATTCGCGTACGCCTGCGGACCGGGCCCCGGTCGATCGTGTGCCCGCGAACCGTGTGCCGGCCGACCGTGCGTCGGCCGACCTTGCTCCGGCCGACCTTGCTCCCGCAGTCCGGGAACCCGCCGGCCGTGCCCCTGCGGACCCCCGCCGGCCAGCCTCTCCGGATCCGACGGACGGTGCGCTGCCGGGCTTGCGTGACAGCAGCGGCCAGGCCCCCGAGAACACCGTTGCGATCCGGGTCGACCGCCCGGGCCGCCCCGGCGGCGCTGACGCGGGCGGACCGCCCGCCGACGGTACGGTCACGATGCGCGCCGTGGGACGGGGCGCCCGCCTGCCCGCTCCCCGGACGGCGGAACAGGCGCCTGCGGACGGGACGATGGCGATCCGCGCGATCACTCCCGAAACCGACGCGCGGCCCCCCGCCCCTGCCCCCGTGCAGAACCCGGCCCAGAACCCGGCCACCCGGAATCCCGCTACGGCCCCCGCCCCCGCCGAGCTCAACAGCCCTCTCACCCAGCGCCCCGGCGGCGGTGACGCCTCCTGGGTGCAGCAGGTCCACCAGCTCGCCCAGCCCACCCCGGCGTCCCTCCCGCAGCCGCAGCCGCAGCCTCAGCAACCCCAACCCCAACCCCAACCCCAATCCCACCTCCCGCTTCAGCCCCAGCAGCCTCAACCACAGCTCGGTGCGCAGGGTGGACAGCCGGATCAGCCCGTCGTGCCCTGGAAGCCCCCGGTCAACGACCACTTCCAGCAGCTCGCGCAGGCCCAGGCATCGGCCAGGCCCGCCGGTCTCGGCAAGCGGTTCGCCGCTCGGCTCGTCGACACGGTGGTGCTGGCCGCGCTCGTCGGCGCGATCGGCTTCCCGCTCGTTTCGCGGGCGATGGACCACATCGACGAGAAGATCAGCGCGGCGAAGCTGTCCGGTGAGACGGTCACCGTCTGGCTGGTGGACTCCACCACGGCCGGCCTGTTCGGTGGGGTGCTCGGCGCGTTCCTCGTGCTCGGCGTCCTGCTGGAGGCGCTGCCGACCGCGAAGTGGGGCCGTACGCTCGGCAAGAAGCTCTGCGGACTCGAAGTGCGGGACATCGAGTCCCACGGGGCCCCGTCCTTCGGCGCCGCGCTGCGCCGCTGGCTGGTCTACAGCGTGCTGGGCATCCTGGTGGTCGGGGTGGCCAATGTGCTCTGGTGCCTCTTCGACCGGCCCTGGCGCCAGTGCTGGCACGACAAGGCGGCGCACACCTTCGTCGCGGGCTGAGACCGTTCCCCCGAACGCACCTGAGCCGTTGCGGGCGCCCATGGGCCGGGGTGCACTGCCCCCATGAGCAACGATCAGCCGACGTCCGGTCAGCCGCCCGAGGACGACCCGTTCCTCAAGAAGCCGCAGGAGCCGACGGAGCCGCAGGGATCGCAGGGGCCGCAGGGGCCGCAGGGGCCGCAGGGACCTCAGGAGCCGCAGGGACCTCAGGGGCCTCAGGGACCGCAGGGACCGTCATCGGGTTCGCCCTACGACAGCGCTCCGCCTCCGCCGCCGTACGAACCCGGTGCCTACGGCGGTATCCCGTACGGGGGCGCTGATCCGCTGGCCGGTATGCCACCGCTCGCCGATCCCGGCAAGCGGATTCTGGCCCGACTGATCGACTTCCTGATCATCTCGGTCCCGCTGTACCTGATCTCGTTGCCGTGGGGCGGCGCGGTCGAGATGACGGACAACAAAGCTGACAACACCGACTTCAGCGATGTCTTCAGCCAGACGTACAGCGGACACCAACTGCTCTGGTCGCTGATCGGGCTCGTGGTCTACGTCGCGTACGACACGTACTTCGCGCACAAGGACGGCCGGACCATCGGCAAGCGGCTGCTGAAGATGCGGGTCGCGATGCTCAACGACGGCCGGGTGCCGGATACCGGTGCGGCGTTCCTGCGGGCCGTGGTGCTGTGGCTGCCGGCGCTGCTGTGCTGTGCGTGCCTGTGGTGGCTGATCAACATCGTGCTCATGTTCACGGACAAGCCGTACCGGCAGGGCGTCCACGACAAGGCGGCGAAGACGGTGGTCGTCCAGACCAACTGAGGCCCCGCTCACGGCCTCGGTCTCCGCACAGGCTCGGTTCTCGAACCCGTACGGAGACCGAGGCCGTTGTCCGTCAGTGCCGCAGGGAATGCTCGCCCAGGAGCTCGTTCACACGCGCCGCGGCACGCTGCTCGGCCGTGCGCGCCGCCGGGATCGGGGCATGGACCCCGTCGTGGGCGAGGCCCTCGGCCTCGACGGCGGCGGAGACCGCATCCTGGTTCGTTCGAACTGCGGCTCCGCCCCTCGCCGACTTCGCTGTTTTCGCCGGGGACGGGTGGGGTACGGTCACGGCCACCAGCAGGCCGAGCGCGAGCGCCGCGGTCCCGATGACGGCGATACCGAAGCCCGAACCCGTACGGGACAGCAGCAGCATGGCGAGGGTCGAGAAGACGACGGTGACCGTACCGTAGGAGAGCTGTGCAGCAGTGATACGCGGCATGGCGGTATCCGTCCTCGGGGCGTCGGATGGGCAGTCTCTCAACACGGTCGCGTGTCAAGCGACTCTATGACGGTGGATGCCCGAGAGAAACCGGTAGTAAGCACCACCTAACCCACGGTACCGGTGCACGGGGGGCGCACGGAGTCATACCGTGCCCCAAACGCAGTACGTGACGCGCCGGTTGCCCGCACGGTGAACGTCCGGATAACGGAAATGTGCTCCTGCATAGTGCACTTGGCCTGTTCAAGTCAAGGTCTGTCTTTTCTCGCGCAACTCCGGTCGAATGTCGTCACTTGTGACGCGTATCCGCGCGCGGCCGCTCCACACCACCCCAGGCCGCAGCCGCGGGCGCCGGGGAGGACTGCATCAAGTGACCACCAATAGACGGGCGCTTCGCGCCGCAGCGGTTGCCGTGGCCATGGCCGCCACCGCTGCCACGGCGTCAGCTTTTGCCACTGCCCAGGCAGATGACCGGACATCGGCCGCGAAGACGTCTGTAGTCGACCGCCGCGACCCGGGTTCGGGCAAGGGCGTCGAGCATGACCTCAAGGGCCCCTTCAGCGAGCAGCAGGCCGCGCAGCGTCAGGCCGCGCTGGAGCAGGTCCTGGCGGGCGACAAGAAGGTGTCGACGCGCAACGGCTCCAAGGTCGTCAAGCTCGACGACGAGAAGTACGTCGAGCTCGGCCGCGAGAAGACAGACAAGATCTTCACGGTCCTGGTCGAGTTCGGTGACCAGGTCGACAACACGACCATGTTCGACCCGGACGGCGACGGCCCCGAGCCGGCCGTTCCGAAGTACGGCGGCACGCCCGGCCCGGCGCACAACCAGATAGCCAAGCCGGACCCCAAGAAGGACAACAGCACCGCCTGGCAGGCCGACTACAACCAGGAGCACTTCCAGGACCTCTACTTCGGTGAGGGCGCCGGCAAGGACTCGCTGAAGACGTACTACGAGAAGACGTCCTCCGGGCGCTACTCGGTCGACGGCGAGGTCTCCGACTGGGTCAAGGTGCCGTACAACGAGGCCCGTTACGGTTCCAACTACTGCGGCTCCAGCAACTGCGCCAACTCCTGGGACATGATCAGGGACGGCGTGAACGCCTGGGCCGCCGACCAGAAGGCCAAGGGCCGGACGCCGGAGCAGATCAAGGCGGATCTGGCCACGTACGACCAGTGGGACCGCTACGACCACGACAACGACGGCAACTTCAACGAGCGCGACGGCTACATCGACCACTTCCAGGTCGTGCACGCGGGTGAGGACGAGTCGGCCGGTGGCGGCGTCGAGGGCGAGAACGCCATCTGGGCGCACCGCTGGTACGCGTACGGCACCAACGCCGGTGCGACCGGCCCGGAAGGCAACAAGGCCGGCGGTACCGAGATCGGTGACACCGGCGTCTGGGTCGGTGACTACACCGCGCAGCCCGAGAACGGCGGCCTGGGCGTCTTCGCCCACGAGTACGGCCACGACCTGGGCCTGCCCGACCTGTACGACACCACCGGCCGCGCCGAGAACTCGGTCGGCTTCTGGTCCCTGATGTCGGCCGGTTCCTGGCTCGGCACCGGCAAGAACCAGATCGGTGACCTGCCCGGCGACATGACCGCCTGGGACAAGCTCCAGCTGGGCTGGCTCAACTACGGCGAGGCCAAGGCCGCGACGAGCTCCATCCACAAGCTGGGCGTGTCCGAGTACAACACCGAGGACAAGCAGGCGCTCGTCGTCTCGCTGCCCGACAAGCCCGTCACCACCGCTGTCACGAAGCCCGCCGAGGGCTCCAACCAGTGGTGGAGCGACATGGGCGACAACCTGAACAACACCCTGTCCCGTTCGGTCGACCTGACCGGCAAGTCCCAGGCCTCCCTGGACCTCGCGGGCTGGTGGGACATCGAGAAGGACTACGACTACCTCTACACCGAGGTGTCGGAGAACGGCGGCACCAGCTGGACCGCGCTCGACGGCACGGCCGACGGCAAGGCGATCCCGCGCGACGCCAGTGACAAGCCGGCCCTGACCGATGTCTCCGGCAAGTACCAGACCCTCTCCTACCCGCTGGACGCCTACGCGGGCAAGAAGATCGACATCCGCTTCCGTTACACCACCGACGGCGGCGCGGGCGGCGTCGGCTTCGCGGCCGACACGATCTCGGTCAACGCCGACGGTGCCGTGCTCTTCACGGACAACGCCGAGGGTGACGACAACGGCTGGACCGCCAAGGGCTTCTCCCGCGTCGGCGAGTCGTTCACCAAGGACTACCCGCAGTTCTACATCGCGGAGAACCGCCAGTACGTCAGCTACGACCAGACCCTCAAGGTCGGCCCGTACAACTTCGGCTTCTCCAAGACCCGTCCGGACTGGGTCGAGCACTACCCGTACCAGAACGGTCTGCTCATCTGGCTCTGGGACACCTCCCAGAAGGACAACAACGTCTCGACCCACCCGGGCAAGGGCCTGATCCTGCCGATCGACTCGCACGCCAAGCCGCTGAAGTGGGCGGACGGCACGGTCATCCGCAACAAGATCCAGCCCTTCGACGCGCCGTTCAGCCGGTACCGGACCGACGGCTTCACGCTCCACAACGCCGACGTGCCGGTGAAGATCAAGTCGCAGCTCGGCATCCCGGTCTTCGACGACCACAAGGGAACCTACTGGTACAAGGAGAACAGGACCGGAAGTGTTCAGGTCGCTGACACGAACACCCGGATCACGATCGTCAGCGAGCCGCGCGACGGCTCGTCGATGATCGTCAAGGTCGGGGCGTCGCAGAAGTAGCCCCGTATCACCGCAGGTCAGAGCATGATCGGCCGTCGCCCTCTAGCGGGCGGCGGCCGATCATGTTTAGGTGCGTCTTGTTCAGATCCTTATTGACACGATGTCTCACGGGGGAGCGCGGACCATGGCAGGCGGAGGGTTCAGCAAGTTGCCGAACGGCAGTGTGGTCGTGGCGATCACCCTGATCGGTCCGACGGACGGCACGGTTCCCGGCACCCCGGTCCGGGTCCTGGTGCACGCGGCCAACCGGGCCCGCGCGCTGACCCGGCTGCGTAACCTGGGCCTGCGTGCCGTCTACCTCCGCGGCAACGCCGAACCACCCACCCCGGACGAGATCACCGCAGTGCTGCACCACCCGGACGGGGTGCTCTGGCGGGGAAGACCGGAGCGGGCCCAGGAGCTCTGGCACCCGATCCGGGCCCTGCTCCGCCCGGCGGTACCCGCCGTACCGGTCCGCCGTCCGGCCTGAGGCACGGCGGCGGTGCACGGCGGCGGTGCACGGCGGGTGGGAGCCCCGAGGACGGGGACTCCCTCCCGGCTACACCACGGGCCTGCCGGAAAGCTTCACGCCCGCCCTGCGGAGCTCCTCCAGCGTCCGCTCCGTGGTCTCCTCGGCGACCCCCGCGGTCAGGTCGAGCAGCACGTGCGTCGTGAAGCCCGCCCGGACAGCGTCCAGCGCCGTCGCGCGCACACAGTGGTCGGTCGCGATGCCGACCACGTCGACCTCGGTGACCCCGCGGTCCCGCAGCCAGTCGGCCAGCCCCACACCGTTCTCGTCGAGGCCCTCGAAGCCGCTGTACGCCGCGGCGTAGGCACCCTTGTCGAACACCGCGTCGATCGCCCCCGAGGCGACCGCGGGGGCGAAATTCGGGTGGAAGCCCACCCCCTCCGTACCGGCGACACAGTGCGCCGGCCAGGAGTGCTCGAAGTCCGGCTGCGCGGAGAAGTGGCTGCCCGGGTCGACGTGGTGGTCACGGGTGGCCACCACATGGCGGTACCCGGCCTGGGCCTCTCCGATCAGGTCGGTGATGGCGGCGGCGACATGGGAGCCCCCCGTCACGGCGAGGCTGCCGCCCTCGCAGAAGTCGTTCTGAACGTCCACGACGATCAAGGCGCGGTGCATGGCGGGTGTCCTTCGGTGGGGGACGGCCGGCGGTCATGGGGGGGCGTATTCGAGCCTAGAGACTCGGGAGCGGCTCCGGGAGGGGGCGTAGTCAAGCCGGTCCGGGATCGAGGCCGGTCCGGCGATCGAGGCCGGTCCGGCGGTCGAGGCCGGTCCGGCGATCGAGGCCGGAGCGGCGGTCGAGGCCGGAGCGGCAATCGGGCGTCCCCGCCCTCGCCCCGGCCCCCTCACACGTATTCCGTGGGGATCACCGGCTCCCCGCGGGACAGCTGCGTCGCCGACATCGGCAGTCCCGCCCGCGCCGCTACGTGTCGCTCCCGCGCCGCGTCCAGTGGCTCACGGGCGATCACCTCACCGCCGCTGACCAGCTCGGCCAGCAGTTGCCGGTCGGCCAGCTCCGCCGGTACGGGACCGGTGCCGATCACCTCCGCCTCGGCCACCCCGTTCTTGTCCAGTCGGCGTGCCGCCCACTTGCGGCCGCCCACGGACGTCTTCGCGCCGAGCGACTTCTTGGCAACCGGACGCAGCGGTTCCGCGGGGTCGGTGGATAGTGCGCGGGCGACCAGCTTGTAGACCATCGAGCAGGTGGGCTGCCCGCTGCCGGTCACCAGCTGCGTGCCCACCCCGTACGCGTCGACCGGCGCCGCGGCCAGCGACGCGATCGCGTACTCGTCCAGATCCGACGTCACCACGATCTTCGTGCCGGTGGCGCCCAGCTCGTCCAGCTGCTGCCGCACCCGGTGCGCGACCAGCAGCAGGTCCCCGGAGTCGATCCGTACCGCACCCAGCTCGGTCCCGGCGACCTCGACCGCCGTACGGACCGCCTCGGCGACGTCGTACGTGTCGACCAGCAGCGTCGTGCCCCGGCCCAGTGAGTCGACCTGGGCCCGGAACGCGTCGCGCTCGGTGTCGTGGAGCAGCGTGAAGGCGTGGGCGCTCGTCCCGACGGTCGGGATGTTGTAGCGGAAGCCCGCGGCCAGGTCGGAGGTGGTGTTGAAGCCGCCGATGTACGCGGCACGCGCCGAAGCCACCGCGGACAGTTCATGGGTGCGTCGCGCACCCATCTCGATCAGCCCGCGCCCGCCCGCCGCGACGGACATCCGCGATGCCGCGGCGGCGATCGCCGAGTCGTGGTTGAGGATGGAGAGGATCACCGTCTCCAGCAGTACGCACTCGGCGAAGGAGCCCTCGACCCGCAGGATCGGCGAGCCGGGGAAGTACACCTCGCCCTCCGGGTAGCCCCAGATGTCACCACTGAAGCGGTAGTCGGCCAGCCAGGCGAGCGTGGGCCCGTCGACGATGTGGTGCTCGCGCAGGAAGGAGAGCATCTCGTCGTCGAAGTGGAAATTTTCCACCGCGTCCAGCACCCGTCCGATGCCCGCGACGACGCCGTAGCGCCGCCCCTCCGGCAGCCGGCGGGTGAACGCCTCGAAGACCGAGCGCCGGTCGGCCGTGCCGGCCTTCAGCGCGGCCTGCACCATCGTGAGCTCGTACTGGTCGGTGAAGAGCGCTGTCGACGGCACGCCGACCCGTCGCCCGAGGTCCGCTGAGTTCATGTTCCGGATGCTACCCCTATGTCGTCAGAGTGACGAGATCTCGGGTCGTTTATGCGATGACCCCTCCCGAGTGGCAGCATGGGGTGGGTGAGTGTCGCCCCCACAGAGATCGAGCGCCCCGAATCGGCCGAGGAGAGCCTCGTCGTCCCCGAGCCCGACGTCCCCTGGGTGACGTTGGTCCACAACGACCCGGTCAACCTCATGAGCTATGTGACCTATGTCTTCCAGGCCTACTTCGGCTACTCCAAGGACAAGGCCCACAAGCTGATGCTGGACGTCCACCGGAAGGGCCGTGCCGTCGTCTCCAGCGGCAGTCGCGAGGAGATGGAGCGCGATGTCCAGGCCATGCACGGCTACGGGCTGTGGGCCACCCTCACACAGGACCGCAATTAGACCGATCCTCCCTCTGCCCCGCCCGACCCACCATCGGAGTAAACCCATGGCCGGCCACTTCGAGGCCACCCCCGGCGGCGGCGCGGCCGTCGCGCTCGACGAGGTGGAGATCGCGATTCTGCGCTCCCTCGCCGTCCAGCTGCTGGAACTGATCGGCCCCGGCGACGAACGCGCCGAGGGCGAGGACCCGCTCGCCGCCCTCTTCGCCGAGGGGCCCAGCGAACCGCCCACCGACCCTGCGCTGGCCCGGCTCTTCCCCGAGGCGTACGGCAACGAGGACAGCGAACTGCGCGCCGCTTCCGCCGAGTTCCGCCGCTTCACCGAGAACGATCTGCGCACCCGCAAGCGCGATGACGCCCTCACCGTCGTACGCACCCTGGACGCCCTCTCCATCGCCGGGGACGGCAGCGCCGTGCTGGAGCTCACCGGCGACGAATGCCGTAAGTGGCTCGGCGCCCTCAATGACCTCCGGCTCACCATCGGCACCCGCCTGGAGGTGTCCGACGACGACGAGGACGAGGCCGACTCGCTCTACCGGCTTCCCGACAGCGACCCGCGCAAGCCGATGGTCATGGCCTATCTCTGGCTCGGTGCGCTTCAGGAAACCCTCGTGGAAACCCTGATGCCGTAGTCCCCGCGCACGCGGGATTCCCGAGTACGCGCGCCTTGTGTTCGCTCAACGGTCGCTCAAACCCGAATGACGATCCCGTCACCCGAACGGTCTTTTTTGCAGCGGCTGGAAAGCCTTGTCCGCTTCTTCCTGTGGTGTGCGCCACATAATGTCCGGTGGATCGCCCGTGTGCCCGTGAAAAACCTTCACGACCACGTGGGGAAGCCACCCCTGTTTCCGAGGGCGCTACAGGCCGGTGACCGCCGGCGGCACTCCATCCATATCCGGGGGATCAGGACCGGATCCGCAGCCTCGACGGCGCGGAGCGGCGTGGAGAGAGGCGCAGCACATGACATCGGCGCAGGTCGACGAGGGACAGGGTGGCCGCAAGGCCGCAGCGGTCGCGGATGCCGAAACGGCGGGCGAGGGATACCGGCGGGCCCTCGGTGCCCGCCAGATCCAGATGATCGCCATCGGCGGGGCCATCGGCACGGGCCTCTTCCTCGGCGCGGGAAAGGCGATCGCCAAGGCCGGCCCCAGTCTCATCCTGGCTTATGCCGTCGCGGGCCTGGTGATCTTCTTCATCATGCGGGCCCTGGGTGAACTCCTCATGTACCGCCCGGTGTCGGGTTCCTTCTCGGAGTACGCCCGCGAATTCGTCGGCCCCTTCGCCGGCTTTGTCACCGGCTGGACCTACTGGCTGTTCTGGGTCGTCACCGGAATCACCGAAGTCACCGCGGCCGCCCAGTACATGACATTCTGGTTCGACATTCCCCCATGGGTGTCGGCGCTGATCTTCACGGTCATCCTTTACGGCGTGAACCTGATCTCCGTAAAGCTCTTCGGGGAACTCGAATTCTGGTTCTCGATGGTCAAGGTGACCGCCATCGTCGGCATGATCCTCATCTGTGCCGGAATTCTCACCCTCGGCTTCTCCGACGCCGGGGACACCGCGTCCGTCACCCACCTCTGGGCCGATGGCGGCTTCTTCCCCAAGGGCATCGGCGGCACGCTGATGACCCTGCAGATCGTGATGTTCGCCTTCCTCGCCGTCGAACTCGTCGGCGTCACCGCGGGCGAGTCCAAGGACCCGAAGACCGTCCTGCCCAAGGCCATCAATACCGTGCCGTGGCGCATCGCCGTCTTCTACGTCGGCGCCCTCATCATGATTCTTTCCGTGGTCCCGTGGACCGAGTTCCAGCCCGGCATCTCGCCGTTCGTCGCCGCCTTCCAGAAGATGGGCCTCGGCGTCGGCGCCGGCATCGTCAACTTCGTCGTGCTGACCGCGGCCCTCTCCTCCTGCAACTCCGGCATGTACTCCACCGGCCGCATGCTCCGCGACCTCGCGCTCAACGGCCAGGGCCCGAAGTTCTTCACCAGACTGACGAGGAACGGCACCCCGCTCATCGGCACCACCTTCTCCGCCGCCCTGATGCTTGTCGGCGTCTGGATCAACTACCAGTGGCCCGGCGACGCCTTCACCTACGTCGTCTCCTTCGCCACCATCTCCGGCATGTGGGCCTGGATCATGATCCTCATCTGCCAGATCCGCTACCGCGCCCTCGCCGACCGCGGTGTGCTCCCGCAGTCCACCTTCCGGGCCCCCGGCGCCCCGTACACCAGCGTCTTCGCACTGGCCTTCATCGGCCTGGTCATCGTGATGATGGGCATCGACAAGGACACCAGGGTCTCGCTGTACTGCGCTCCGCTCTGGGCGGTGATTCTCGGCGTCTCGTACCTGGTGCTCAAGGCCCGTAACCCCGAGAACAAGGCCTTCGCGAAGAACTGAGACCACGGCCGCACGAGGCCCCACCCACCCCTGAACCGTCCTCGGACGACCGGCCGCCGCAACGGCCGCGTCCACCATGCGGGCCCCGGCGTACCACACCTCGGTACACCGGGGCCCGCATGCCTATCCTGGGCGCCATGCTGACCATCACCCAGGCGCTCTACGACCAGATCGTCGCGCACTCCCGCGCCGACCACCCCGACGAGGCGTGCGGCGTGGTCGCGGGCCCGGCCGGAACCGGCCGCGCCGAACGGTTCATCCCCATGCTCAACGCCGCCCGCTCACCCACCTTCTACGAGTTCGACTCGGGCGACCTCCTCAAGCTCTACC
Organism: Streptomyces sp. NPDC002958; assembly: GCF_055563255.1. Taxonomy (NCBI): domain Bacteria; kingdom Bacillati; phylum Actinomycetota; class Actinomycetes; order Kitasatosporales; family Streptomycetaceae; genus Streptomyces; species Streptomyces sp. NPDC002958. The sequence goes on from NZ_JBVHDS010000009.1 coordinate 151,650, forward strand.
GCGAGATGGACGACCGCGACGAGGAGCCGGTGATCGTCTACCACTCCCACACCGCGACCGAGGCCTACCCCTCCCGCACCGACGTCACGTACGCCAACGAACCCGGCGCCCACTACGTCCTCGTCTCCACCGCGGACACCGACGACGCGGGCCCCTTCCAGTTCCGCTCGTACCGCATCGTGGACGGCGAGATCACCGAGGAGGACGTCGAGGTCGTCGAGGCGTACGAGGCTGCCTGACCTCCTCGAACCGCCCGACCCCGGCACTCCACCGACCGGACGGGACCGGGCCCACCGCGGGCCCGTCCACCTGTCGAACGCCAGCCATCCATCAGGTGAGATCACATTCCGGATCACGGACCGGGAATCGATACGATGACCGCATGGTTCCCCATGACGTGAGCGACAGGACGCCGGGCACGCTGCTCGTGGCGCGGTTGCACGTCGACCTGTGCAGGCTCTCCAGCGCGATCTGTACGAGCCGCCTGCCCGCCGGCCGCAAGGCCTGAGCCGGGCTCGCGGCCCGAGCACCACACGTACGCACCAACCCCCGCGCGGGGGCAGAGCCGCGCGCTCTGCGCCACCTCTCCGCTTTCGACAGGAGCCCACGCCATGGCCATCGAGGTCCGCATTCCGACCATCCTCCGCACCTACACCGACGGCGCCAAGACCGTCGCGGGCAACGGGGAGACCCTCGCCGACCTCTTCACGGACCTGGACAGCCGCCACAACGGCATCCGTGAGCGCATCGTCGACGGCAATGAACTCCGCCGCTTCGTGAACGTCTACCTCAACGACGAGGATGTCCGTTTCCTCGACGGCATCTCCACCAAGCTCAGCGACGGCGACAGCGTCACCATCCTCCCGGCCGTCGCCGGCGGCATGAACTGATGCGGTACGACAGCCCGCTCGCCGCAGTGGGCAACACCCCGCTCGTCCGCCTGCCGCGGCTGTCACCGTCGGACGACGTCCGGATCTGGGCCAAGCTGGAGGACCGCAACCCCACCGGCTCGATCAAGGACCGCCCCGCGCTCCACATGGTCGAACGGGCCGAGAAGGACGGCCGGTTGACCCCCGGCTGCACGATCCTGGAGCCCACCAGCGGCAACACCGGCATCTCGCTCGCCATGGCGGCCAAGCTCAAGGGCTACCGCATCGTGTGCGTCATGCCGGAGAACACCTCCCAGGAACGGCGCGACCTGCTCGCCATGTGGGGTGCCGAGATCATCTCCTCCCCGGCGGCGGGCGGCTCCAACACGGCCGTACGCGTCGCCAAGGAGCTGGCCGCCGAGCACCCCGACTGGGTCATGCTCTACCAGTACGGCAACCCGGACAACGCAGGTGCCCACTACGCCACCACCGGCCCGGAGATCCTCACCGACCTCCCGTCCGTCACCCACTTCGTGGCGGGTCTCGGCACCACCGGCACCCTCATGGGTGTCGGCCGCTACCTGCGCGAGCACAAACCCGACATCAAGATCGTCGCCGCCGAGCCGCGCTACGACGACCTGGTCTACGGGCTCCGCAACCTCGACGAGGGCTTCGTGCCCGAGCTCTACGACGCCTCGGTCCTCACCACCCGCTTCTCCGTCGGCTCGGTGGACGCCGTCACCCGTACTCGCGAACTCCTCCAGCGGGAGGGCATCTTCGCGGGCGTCTCCACCGGTGCCGCACTCCACGCCGCGATCGGGGTGGGAAACAAGGCCGTCAAGGCGGGGGAGTCGGCCGACATCGTCTTCGTCGTCGCGGACGGCGGCTGGAAGTACCTGTCGACGGGCGTCTACACGGCCCCGACGACGGAAGCGGCCATCGAAACGCTGCACGGCCAGCTCTGGGCGTAGCCCGTACCGAATCGCCGGACGGGCCGGAAGATCAGGCCCGCCCGGTGACCGGGGAGCAGGGTCCGGGGCGGAGCCCCGGTCACGGGAAGGGGCGGGCAGGGGACCAGCCCGCCGCGGGCGCCCGTCCCGCCCGCCGGCCCGGGACATCGCTCAGGACGTGTGGTTCGACGTGGCTAGGGAGACACCAAGCCGTTCATGGCCGCGCTCTCACCCCCCGCCCCCACCGCCTCCCCGCCCCACCTCACCCAAGGCCCCGCACCCGCTCCCACACCCCCGGATCCACCACCCCCACCCGCCGCCGGAACCCCCGCACGGCAACCTCCCGCAACTCATCCGTCTCCAGGAAGCTCGCCCGCCCCCGCGCATCCGCCACCGTCCCCGCAGGCAGTGCGATCACCCCGGGCCGCTCCTCAGGATGCTTGCTGGTGATCTTCGCGACCACCGCCGAGTCACCCCGTACCGACAACACCAGACAGGGCCGGTCCTTCGCCCCGGGCCCGTCCTCGTACGGCACCTCGGCCCACCAGATCTCACCCGGCCGCGGCCCGCGCTCCGGTCCCGGCCCGCGTCCCGGCCCCGCCGGCGGACGTGTCCGCCCGCCCGGACGCCCGCCGGAGCGCTTACCCGCCGACCTGCCGAAGCGGCCCCGCGGCCGTTGCTCGCCCCGCCACCGCCCATCGGCGAGCGCCACCACGAGCGCGAGCAGGACGACAACGGCAAACGCGATCCACCACCAGGACATGTCCATGTCTCGACCGTACCGACGTCCCCGCCTCTTCCATCGAACCGGTGACAGAGCAGGTGAGTTCCCCCACAACGGACGGCCGTGGAGGAGCGACCGGCTGTTTCGCGCCTTAGGCTCGACGAACCGTTCAACAGACCGCACGAACCCTCCCCGTTCCCACGTCTCGGAGGTTCACGCTTCATGAAGCTCACCGTCGTCGGCTGCTCCGGCTCGTTCCCGTCCGCGGGATCAGCGTGTTCGAGCTACCTCGTAGAGGCCGACGGCTTCAGGCTGCTCCTCGACATGGGCAACGGAGCCCTCGGCGAGCTGCAGCGCCATGTCGGTCTCTACGACCTCGACGCCATCTTCCTCAGCCACCTCCATGCCGATCACTGCATCGACATGTGCGCGTACTTCGTCGTCCGCTACTACCGGCACGACGGGGGCCGTCCCAGCCCCATCCCGGTCTACGGCCCCGACGGCACCGAGCAGCGGCTGACCACCGCCCACGCCGACACCCCGTCCGAGCGGGCGATGAGCGAGGTCTTCGACTTCCACACGCTGAAGCCCGGCTCGTTCGAGATCGGCCCCTTCTCGGTCCGTACGGAGAAGGTCTGCCACCCCGTCGACTCCTACGCCATCCGGATCGAGCACGGCGGACGCTCGCTCACGTACTCCGGTGACACGGGTCCCTGCGAAGCCTTGGGCGAACTTGCCGAGGGCGTCGATCTGTTCCTCTGCGAAGCGTCGTTCACCCATGGCAAGGAGGACATCCCGGACCTCCATCTCAACGGCCGTGAGGCGGGCGGGGTCGCTGCCCGCGCCGGAGTGGGACGGCTCGTCCTCACCCACATCCCGCCGTGGACCGACGCCGACCGCAACCTGGCCGATGCCCGCCTGCTCTACGGCGGGCCGGTGGCGGTGGCGGCACCGGGCGCGGTCTACGAGATCTAGCCGTACCGCACATCCGGTGCACGACGAGGCCCTCACCTTCTTACCGGGAAGGCGAGGGCCTCGTCGTGCACCGGATGAGGCCGCGCTGGTACAGGCCGGTTGAGGTGCGGTGCGTAACCCGCCCGGAAGGCAGGGCGCCAGTGATCGTCGTCGTTGGGAACGGTCCAGTTGCCCGCCCGAGAAGCTGGGCAAAACGTGCGTTACCGTGACGAAACGGACCCAGGGTGGGCCGTCGCATGCATGTGAACAACCAGGGAGAAGGCCATGGCCAGCAAGGCTGAGAAGATCGTCGCCGGGCTCGGCGGTATCGAGAACATCGACGAGATCGAAGGCTGCATCACGCGCCTCCGCACCGAGGTGCACGACCCCGGCAAGGTCGACGAAGCCGCGCTCAAGGCCGCCGGAGCCCACGGTGTCGTCAAGATGGGCACTGCCATCCAGGTCGTCATCGGCACCGACGCCGACCCCATCGCCGCCGACATCGAAGACATGATGTGACCGGCCGCCGGACCTGAGCCGAACGGCTCAGCACCCCGCAGGCCCCGACCACCCGGACGGGGCCTATGCCGCACCCGAACGGGCGCCACCCTTCACCCGATAAAGTCGACACCATGTCTCGTATCGACGGCCGCACCCCCGAACAGCTCCGCCCCGTCACCATCGAACGCGGATGGAGCAAGCACGCCGAAGGCTCCGTACTCATCTCCTTCGGCGACACCAAGGTCTTCTGCACCGCCTCCGTCACCGAAGGCGTCCCCCGCTGGCGCAAGGGCAGCGGCGAAGGCTGGGTCACCGCCGAATACTCCATGCTGCCCCGCTCCACCAACACCCGGGGCGACCGCGAATCCGTACGCGGCAAGATCGGCGGCCGCACCCACGAGATCAGCCGGCTCATCGGCCGCTCCCTGCGCGCCGTCATCGATTACAAGGCCCTCGGCGAGAACACCATCGTCCTCGACTGCGACGTCCTCCAGGCCGACGGCGGCACCCGCACCGCCGCCATCACCGGCGCCTATGTCGCCCTCGCCGACGCCGTCACCTGGGCCCAGCACAAGAAGCTCGTCAAGCACGGCCGCAAGCCCCTGACCGACACCGTCTCCGCGATCAGTGTCGGCATCGTCGACGGCACCCCCCTCCTCGACCTCTGCTACGAGGAGGACGTCCGCGCCGAGACCGACATGAACGTCGTCTGCACCGGCGACGGCCGCTTCGTCGAAGTCCAGGGCACCGCCGAGGCCACCCCCTTCGACCGCAAGGAACTGGGCGCCCTCCTCGACCTCGCCACCGCAGGCTGCGCAGACCTCACCGTCTTCCAGAACGACGCCCTCGCCCGCACCCTCGGCGAGTAGTTCCCCGCTCGACGCGGGTGAAGAAGCAACCAAGTACGCACCACAGCGCGTCGTTACGAACACGGGCGCACGGGTCGAACCGTGCGCCCGTCCGCGTATCCGCATCCGGGGAGGAACCGAACCATGGCCAAGGCCGCCCGCCACCGCCGCATCACCGTCGCGCTGACCCTGACCGCCGTCACCCTCACCGCGGCAGTCGGCTGCGGCGCCGTGGACACGGCACTCGACTGTGTCCGCACCGCCGACGCCATCGCCACCAGCGTCGACAACCTCCAGCAGGCTGTCTCCAACGCCTCGAACGATCCCACCCAGGCGTCCGAAGCCCTCGACGACATCGAGAAGGAACTCGGCAACCTCGGCGACAAGACCGACAACGCCGACCTCAGCAAGGCCGTCGACGACCTCCGGTCCGGCGTCGGTAACGTCCGCGACTCCATCGACAAGGGCGACGCCACCCCCGACATCACCCCGGTCACCGACGCCGCCACGGAAATCGGCAAGGTCTGCACGCCCTGACCACCCCCGATACTGGGTGACATGACCCGCCTCATCCTCGCCACCCGCAACGCCGGGAAGATCAACGAACTCCGCGCGATCCTCGCCGACGCAGGCCTCACCCATGAACTCGTCGGCGCGGAGGAGTACCCCCACGTCCCCGACGTCAAGGAAACCGGTGTCACCTTCGCCGAGAACGCCCTCCTCAAGGCCCACGCCCTCGCCGAGGCCACCGGCCACCCCGCCATCGCCGACGACTCCGGCCTCTGCGTGGACGTACTCGGCGGTGCCCCCGGCATCTTCTCCGCCCGCTGGGCCGGCACCCACGGCGACGACCGGGCCAACCTGGACCTTCTCCTGGCCCAGCTTGCCGACATCGACAACCCCCACCGCCGGGCCCACTTCGCCTGCGCGGCAGCCCTCGCCCTCCCCGACGGCACGGAACGCGTGGTCGAGGGCCGCCTGACGGGCACCCTGCGCCACACCCCGTCCGGCACGAACGGCTTCGGCTACGACCCGATCCTCGAGCCGGAGGGCGACACCCGCACCTGCGCGGAACTGACCCCGGCGGAGAAGAACGCGATCAGCCACCGGGGCAAGGCGTTCCGGGCGCTGGTGCCGGTGGTGCGGGAGCTGGTGGGGTGAGACCAAGAAGAGGTCGTCGTCTTCGAGACGAAGGCGACGACCTCTTCTTACCTGTGGGCCCGGTGGGACTCGAACCCACGACACACCGGACCTAAACCGGCGCCCTCTAGGCCAGCTGGGGTACGGACCCTCGGACCCCACTCTACTGTGCGCCGTGGCGTCGCTTCGAGAAGGTTTCGGTCGTCCGGGTCCGTCGTCGGCGGGTTCAGCTTTCAGATGCTGAGATCTTTGATGATCTTGGCTACGTGGCCGGTGGCCTTGACGTTGTAGAGGGCCCGTTCCACCTTGCCCTCTTCGTCGACGACGATTGTGGAGCGGATGACGCCGGTCACTGTTTTGCCATAGAGCTTCTTCTCGCCGAAGGCGCCGTACGCCTCAAGGGTCTCCTTGGAGGGGTCGCCGACCAGAGTGACCTTGAGGCTTTCCTTCTCGCGGAACTTGGCGAGCTTCTCGGGCTTGTCGGGGGAGACGCCGATGACGTCGTATCCGGCGCCGGCCAGCAGGTCGAGGTTGTCGGTGAAGTCGCAGGCCTGCTTGGTGCAGCCGGGGGTGAGGGCGGCCGGGTAGAAGTAGACGATGACCTTGCGGCCCTTGTGGTCGGCGAGCGAGATCTCGTTGCCGTCGGCGTCGGGGAGGGTGAAGGCGGGGGCGGTGTCGCCGGGCTGGAGTCGCTCGCTCATGGTTCTCCTCAGGTGGTACATGGGGTGTACGGGACCGAGCGTAATAGGGGTGCCGCCGGGTGAGTGGTCGGTCGAGCTGACAGACTGTCGATGAAGGTTTACCGGACGAGAACCACGGAGGCGGCGCAGTGTCGGATGCCAGGACCCCTGCGCAGATCGAGGCGGACATCATCAGCAGGCGTGAGCAGCTCGCGGTGGTGCTCGATGAGATCGGGGTGCGCATGCACCCGAAGACGATCATGGGTGATGCGAAGGCCAAGGCCGCCGAGGCCGTGGACCGGACGGCCGGGCGGGCTTTTGTCGCGGTGAACCGGACGGTGTCGGACATGAAGGTGCAGTTTGTGTCCGAGGACGGTGCTCCGCGTCTGGAGCGGGTGGTTCCGGCGGCGATGCTCGCGGTGGGTGTGGTGGGTCTGCTCGTGGTGTCGAAGCGGCGCCGGAAGAGTTGATGCGGACGCCCGTGGACCCCGGAGGCGTGCGGAGCCTCGGTGGGCAGGTAGGTTGCGGGGCGTGAGCGAGAACACCGACGACAAGCTGCCCATCCGCATGCTGCATGACCGTGTGCTGGTCCGGTCCGATACGCCGGAGGGCGAGCGGCGTTCCGGCGGCGGCATTCTGATTCCGGCGACGGCCGCGGTCGGCCGCCGACTGGCCTGGGCCGTGGTGGTTGCCGTGGGGCAGAACGTGCGGACGGTGGAGCCCGGCGACCGCGTGCTGTACGACCCCGAGGACCGTGCGGAGGTCGAGGTGCGGGGTGTGGCGTACGTGCTGATGCGCGAGCGGGATCTGCATGCGGTGGCGGCGGACCGGTTCGAGGGGTCGGTGGATTCGACCGGCCTGTATCTGTAGATCTGCGGGCCGTCCGCGGCAGTGACCGACGTAAGGCCTGGTGACCAGTGTCACCAGGCCTTTTACCTGTTCTTTGCTACGGTTGAGTGACCCCCGACGAGACGCGCCGTACCGGGATATGCAAAGACGACGCACCCCCTGTTGTTCGCGTGTTCTGTCTTGTCGGAGGTGCTGTCGTGGCGTGGGTTCTGCTGATTGTCGCCGGTCTGCTGGAAGTGGCCTGGTCGATCGGGTTGAAGTACACCGAGGGGTTCACCCGGCTGTGGCCGAGTGTGTTCACGGGTCTCGGGATCGTGATGAGCATGGTGTTGCTGTCCCAGGCCGCCAAGACGCTGCCGATCGGTACGGCGTACGGCGTGTGGGTCGGTATCGGTGCCGCCGGTGCGGCGCTGCTCGGCATGGTGGTGCTCAATGAGCCGGTGACCGCAGCCCGAATATTCTTCATCTGTCTGCTGCTGGTGGCCGTCGTGGGGCTGAAGGTGACCTCGGGTCACTGACGCGGTGCCGGGGTGCCCGAGGGGCCCGGGAGGAAGTCGTAGCCGCCCTCGCCGCCGTTGTCGCTGCCGCGGGGCCCGCCGATCTCCACGCCGCCGTTGTCGCTGCCGCGGGGCCCGCCGTTCTCCACGCCGTTGATTCCGCCGCCGTTCTCCGTTCCGCCGACGGTTGGGCTGCCGGTGTTCGTGCCACCGGTGGCGGGTTCGCTGCTCCCGGGACTCGTCGGGCTGCCGGGCGGGGTGCTCCCGGGACTGCTGGGCGGGGCGCTGGAAGGGGGCTGGGACGGTGCCTCGGTGTAGCCGGGGCTGGTGTTCTGCCCGGTGGGCGGTGCGGTCTCGTCGGCGCCTTCTTCGAGGATGAGGTCGAAGTCCTCGACGGCGGTGCCGCGCAGGGCGGCCTCGGTGTACTGGGCCCAGGTCTCGGCGGGTGCGCCGCCGCCGCCGATGCGGGCCAGTCCGAGTGCTCCGTAGAGCGGTTTCTGCACGCCGGTGTCGGGGTCCTGGCCCATGATGGCGATGACGGTGGTGAGGTCGGTCGTGTAGCCGGCGAACCAGGCCGCCTTGTCCTCCTCGGCGGTGCCTGTCTTGCCCGCGGCGGGACGGTCGGCGCCCTGGGCGGCGGTGCCGGTGCCGTCCTCGACGACGCTGCGGAGGATCGAGGTGGTGGTGTCGGCGGCCTCGCGGCTGACGGCCCGTTCGGTGTGCCTGGAGGGAAGGTCCAGGTCCTCGCCGCCCTTGCTGATCCTGTCGACGAGGGTGTACGCGCTGTGCCTGCCGTGGTTGGCGAGGGTGGCGTACGCCTCGGCCATGTCGAGGACGCTGGCGGTGGCGACGCCGAGAGCGACGGACGGTGATGCGGTGAAGTCGGGGGTGTTCTCGGGGATGCCGAGGTCGATGGCGGTCCGCTTGACCATGCCGGGGCCGACGTCCTCGGCCATCTGGGCGTAGACGGCGTTGACGGACTTGTCGGTGGCGGTGCGGACGGTGATGGGTCCGTAGCTGACGTCGTCCTCGTTGGCGGGGGCGTATCCGGTGGGGCCGTCGGGGCCCTGAACCATGCGTTTGTTGGTGCCGTCGTACACGGTGTTGGGGGTGATGCGCCGACCGTCCTGGGTGATGGAATTGTTGGCGACGGCGGAGGTGAAGACGAACGGCTTGAAGGTGGAGCCGACCTGGTAGTCGCGGCGGGTCGCGTTGTTCACGTACTGCTTGGTGTAGTCGACGCCGCCGTACATGGCGACGACCCGGCCGGTGGCGGAGTCGATGGAGGCGCCGCCGACGCGGATGTTGCGATCGACCTCGCGGTCCGTGCTCGTCTGGGACATGACGTTGTCGTCGACGGCTTTGACGAGCGCGTTCTGTTTTTCCTTCTCCAGTGTGGTGGTGATCCGGTAGCCGCCGGTGGCCAGGGTGTTCTCGTCGATGACCTGGTTGCCGGTGAGGTAGTCCTCGACGGCCTGGACGATGTAGCCGCGTTGTCCGGCGAGCCCGGTGGACGGCTTCACCTTGCCGGGTACCGGGAACTCCATGGCGGCGCGTTCGCCGGGGCTGAGCCACTTCTCCTTGACCATGCCGTCGAGTACGTAGTTCCAGCGCGCGAGGACCGAGGCCTTGTTCTCGGGGTGGACGACGACGTCGTACGCGCTGGGGGCGTTGAGCAGGGAGGCGAGGTAGGCGCCCTCGGCGGTGGTGATGTCGCCGATGTCCTTGCCGTAGTAGGCCTGCGCGGCGGCCTGGATGCCATAGGCGTTGCGGCCGAAGTAGCTGGTGTTGAGGTAGCCCTCGAGGATCTGGCTCTTGGACTGCTCGCGGTTGAGTTTGACCGCGATGAAGAACTCCTTGATCTTGCGGACGATGGTCTGTTCCTGGCCGAGGTAGTAGTTCTTGACGTACTGCTGGGTGATGGTCGAGCCGCCCTGTTTGCCCTTGCCGGTGAGGGTGTTCCAGGCGGCGCGGGCCATGGCTGTGAGGTCGACGGCCCGTTCGGAGTAGAAGTCGCGGTCCTCGGCGGCGAGGACCGCGTGCTGGACGGTGAGCGGGACCTGGGCGAGCTCGACGTTCTCCCGGTTGACCTCGCCCGAGCGGGCGATGACGCTGCCGTCCTTGTAGAGGTAGACGTTGGACTGCGCGGTGGCGCTGACGTTGGCGGGCGGGATGTCGACGAGCTGGTATCCGGCGATGAAGCCGCCGATGAGGAGCAGCGCGACGGCGAGGACGGTGCCGAGGACCATGCGCCAGGTGGGGACGACGCGACGCCAGCCGGTGCGCTTGGGCTTCTGTCCCCTGCTGCCTTCGCCGGCCTGCTCTCCGCTGTGGCTGCCGTGGGCGGACGGGTCCCTGTAGGACCAGCCCCGGGGCTCGTGTCCCCCGTTCGGCTGCTGTGGCTCGTCGCTCATGTCTGTGCAGACTCCTCGGCCGCGGTCAGTTCCCCCATAGTGCCCTTTTCTGTGGAATAAGCGCCGGATCGACCCCCGAAAAGCGGTCGCGGCGGCCGTCTGGGCTGGACTAGGGTCTCGTGCTTTGGTGTCCAACGCCGTTGGGCGCCCGGGAGATGGGGGTGAATGCGGTGCGCCTGTACGCGGTGGTGGCGGCGGGAGGGTTCCGGCGCTACGCCACTTACCGGACCGCGACGGCGGCGGGAGTGTTCACCAACACTGTTTTCGGTTTCATCATGGCGTACGCCTGGGTGGCGCTGTGGGACGAGCGTTCGCAACTCGGCGGTTACGACATGTCCCAGGCGCTCACCTATGTGTGGCTGGGTCAGGCGCTGCTGATGACCTGCGCCATGATGGGCGGCGGTTTCGAGGACGAGCTGATCGAGCGGATCCGCACGGGCGATGTCGCGGTGGATCTCTACCGGCCGGTGGATCTCCAACTGTGGTGGCTGGCCAGCGACTTGGGGCGGGCGGCGTTCCATCTGGTGGGCCGCGGTATCGTGCCGATGCTGTTGGGCTCGCTCGCCTTCGATCTGGCGCTGCCCGCCTCGCCGGGGATCTGGCTGGCCTTTCTCGTCTCGGTGGCGCTCGGTGTCGTGGTCAGTTTCGCGATCCGCTATCTGGTGGCGCTGTCCGCGTTCTGGCTGCTGGACGGGGCGGGAGTGTCGCAGATGACGGCCCTGGCCGGGATGTTCTTCTCCGGGATGCTGCTGCCGCTGACGCTGTTCCCCGGGGCGCTGGGCGATGTGGCGCGGGTGCTGCCGTGGTCGTCGCTGCTCCAGGTGCCGGCCGATGTGCTGCTCGGCAAGAGCACGGGGTGGGGGCTGGTGGAGGCGTACGTCTTCCAGGGCGGCTGGGCGCTGACGCTGCTGTTCGCGGGGCGGTTGGTGCAGTCGGTGGCGACGAGGAGGGTGGTGGTCCAGGGTGGCTGAAACGGCCGGTGCGGTGAAGGTGGCCGAGGCGGCGGACACGCCCGAGGTGGTGTTCGTCGAGCGGTCGAGGCTCGTCGAAGGGGTCCGGGCGTACGGGCTGATCGTGGCGATGTGGCTGCGCTCGACGATGGCGTACCGCGCCTCGTTCGCGATGACGGCGTTCGGGAACTTCGCGGTGACCGCCTTCGACTTCGTCACGATCCTGCTGATGTTCCAGCACGTGGACGCGCTGGGTGGTTACACGCTGGCGGAGATCGCGCTGCTGTACGGGGCCTCGGGTACCGCGTTCGGTCTTGCCGACCTGGTGATGGGCTCGATGGGCCGACTGGGGCGGCGGGTGCGCGACGGCACGCTGGACACGCTGCTGGTACGGCCGGCGCCGGTGCTCGCCCAGGTCGCGGCGGACCGGTTCGCGTTGCGCAGGTTGGGGCGGATCACCCAGGGGGCGCTGGTCCTCGGGTACGCGCTGGTGACGCTGGACATCGCGTGGACTCCGCTGAAGGTGGCGATGATTCCGATGATGCTGCTGAGCGGGGCGGCGATTTTCGCGGCGGTGTACGTGGCCGGGGCGGCGTTCCAGTTCGTCTCGCAGGACGCCTCCGAGGTGCAGAACTCCTTCACGTACGGAGGGAACACGCTGCTCCAGTACCCGCCGTCGATCTTCGCGAAGGACCTGGTGCGCGGGGTGACGTTCGTGGTGCCGCTGGCCTTCGTGAACTGGCTGCCCGCGCTGTATGTGCTGGGCCGGGACTACCCGCTTGCCCTGCCGGACTGGGTGGCGTTCCTGCCCCCGGTGGTGGCGGGCCTGTGCTGCCTGCTCGCGGGCCTGGCCTGGCGCTCGGGGCTGCGCGCGTACCGCAGCACGGGAAGTTGACGGAAAAACCGAGCAAGGCAAGGGCAAGGGCATCGAACATGAAAGCAAGGACAGGCACCGGAACCGAAACCGGAACCGAAACCGGCACCGAAACCGACATCGACACCGACCTCATCGTGCTCGACAACGTCGAAAAGGTCTTCGACGTGCGCCGCAAGACCGGCTTCATGCGCAGTGAACGCCGCCAGGTGCGGGCCGTCGACTCCATCAGCTTCCGCGTCCCGCGCGGCGAGATGGTCGGCTACATCGGCCCGAACGGTGCCGGGAAGTCGACCACGATCAAGATGCTGACCGGCATCCTCACCCCGAGCGGCGGCCGGCTGCGAGTGGCAGGCATCGACCCGTCCAGGGAGCGTACGAGGCTGGCGCACCGGATCGGTGTGGTGTTCGGCCAGCGCACCACGCTCTGGTGGGACCTGCCGCTGCGCGACTCGTACCGGCTGATGCATCGGATGTACCGGATTCCCGACGCCCGCTATCGGGAGAATCTGGATCGTTGTATCGAACTCCTCGATCTGGGCGAGCTGTTGGACGTACCCGTACGGCAGCTGTCGCTGGGTCAGCGGATGCGCGGCGACATCGCGGCGGCTCTGCTGCACGACCCCGAGGTGTTGTACCTGGACGAGCCGACGATCGGCCTGGATGTCGTTTCCAAGGCCAAAGTCCGCGGATTCCTGCGGGACTTGAACGTCGAGCGAGGTATGACCGTGCTGCTCACCACCCACGATCTGACGGACATCGAGCAGCTCTGCAAGCGCGTGATGGTGATCGACCACGGCCGGCTGATGTACGACGGGACGCTCGCCGGACTCCACGAGGTGGGCGAGAGCGAGCGGACGCTGGTGGTCGATCTGGATCGTCAACTCCCCCCGATCCAGTTGGAGTCGGCACCCTCGGTCCGTACTGTGAAGGTGGAGGGGCCGCGCCAGTGGCTGGCCTTCCCGGCCTCGGATTCGGCCGCGCCGCTGGTCGCCCGGATCGCGGCGGACTACCCGCTGGTCGACCTTTCTGTGCGGGAGCCCGACATCGAGGCTGTGATCGCGAAGATGTACGCGTCGGTCGGCGACATGTAGATCGGTGACGGAAGCGTACGCGTTCAATAGGCTGTGCGGTATGACAAGTGACCTGCCGGACATGCGTGCTTCCGATGCCGAGCGTGAGAGTGTTGCCGAGACCCTGCGCGAGGCGGTGGCCGAAGGTCGGCTGGAGATGGAGGAGTTCGAGCAGCGGCTCGAAGCGGCCTACAAGGCGCGTACGCATGGGGAGTTGGAACCGCTCGTCCGCGACCTTCCGGCGCCGGGCACGGAAGTGGCCCCGTTGGGTTCGGCCCCGGTGCCGACCGGTTCGGCGGTGCGCTGGGCGGACCGCATCGGCAGGCCCGCCACGTCGAGCGGGGCGTTCGCGTTCTGGGGAGGGTTCAGCCGCCGGGGAAACTGGACGGTGGGCCGGAAGTTCACCGCGTTCGCGATGTGGGGCGGTGGCGAGATCGATCTCCGTGAGGCGAACTTCGAGGACCGCGAGGTGGTCATCCGCTGCGTCACGATCATGGGCGGTATCCAGGTGACGGTCCCGCCGGAGCTGAACGCCGACGTCAGGGGCATCGGCATCATGGGCGGCTTCGGTGAGCACGCGAAGGACGAGGGGATCGTGTCCCCGGGCTCCCCGCGGGTGCGGATCAACGGCTTCGCGCTGATGGGCGGTGTCGGAGTGGAGCGCAAGCGGAGCAAGGCGGAGAAGCAGCGGCTGAGGGACGCGGAGCGGACGCGGGGCCGACTGGAGAAAGGCCGGGGGCCGTCGGACCGGTCCGACGACTGAGCCACGACTGAGTCCGAGACGGCCACCGGCCGTCGACCACCGGCCGTCGACCACCGACCACCGGCCGTCGACCACCGACCACCGGCCGTCGACCACCGACCACCGGCCGTCGACCACCGACCACCGGCCGTCGACCACCGACCACCAGCCGTCGACCACCAGCCGTCGACCACCGGCCGTCGACATCCGGCCGTCGAACCGACTACCTGGCCACCGGCCGTCGTCACAGCTCGTCGGAGGCGGGCCCGTTGTTCCGCAGGGCAGAAAGGTCCACCAGTGAGCCCAGCCGCTGGTAGCCCGTGTCGTTCAAGTGGAGATGGTCGCCGGAGTCGTAGGCGGGCAGGAGCCGGGTCGGGTGGTACGGATCGCGGGCCGCTTCGTCGAAGTCGATGACCGAGTCGAAGATCCCGCCTGCCCGGATCAGCTCGTTGACCTGTTCCCGTACGGCGTTCTGCGCGGGTGTCCAGGTGCGGAACCCCTCGTACGGCATCAGCGTCGCCCCGACGACCCGCAGCCCGCGCGCGTGGGCCTGCCGGGTCATGGACCGCAGGGCGTCCGCGATGCGCTGCGCGTCGGTCTCCTGCGGGAACTGCTGTACGTCGTTGATGCCGAGCGCGATGACGACGGTCTTCACCCCGGCGACATCCAGTACGTCGCGGTCGAAGCGGGCGCTCGCCCGTACGCCGCGTCCGTCGCGCAGAATACGGTTGCCCGCGATGCCCGCGTTGACCACTCCGTACCGGCCGTGCAGCCGGTCGGCGAGCACGTCGGGCCAGCGGCTGTTCGCGTCGAGGGTGGAGCCGGTGCCCGCGGTGAGCGAATCGCCGATCACCGCGATCGTTCCGGCGGCGGTCTCGTTGCGTACGTCGACGGCGGTGAGGTAGCGCCAGTCGGTGGTGCGCCGGGTGCCCCGCTCGTCCTCCACGTACGACGTCTGGTGGGCGCCGGGGTGGATGGTGACGGGGCCCTCGGCCGCGGGGGTGCGCAGGGTGACGACAAGATCGGCGTCGGCGGCGACCGGGACGACGACCGGGTCGCTGACGATCTGCCCGCCCGCGGCGACGGTCGTGGCGGCGGCGCCCCGGAAGGTCACGGGGCGGCTGTTCACCGTGGCGTGGTCTATGACCAGCGGGTGCGTACCGAAGAGGTTGGAGAGGGTGATGCGGGCCGCGTCACCGCCGATACTGGTGTGCACGACGTTACGGATGGTGCGCCGGGTCAGGTCGCTGCCGTTGTACGTGTCGATCACGCCGACGGTGGGCGCCGCCGCCCAGGTGCCGGTCCAGAGGTCGGTGGAGCGGGCCGGTGCGGCGGGCGTACGGGCCACGGACCGCGGATCGGGTGCGGTGATCTGCTGCGACCGGGTGCCGGAGCCGGAGAAGAGCAGGGAGCCGGCGAACGCCACGCCGGCGGCGAGCGCGGTGGTGCCGGCCACGAGGGCGATGGGCAGGGCTGGCCCCTGGCGCCTGGGCATGGGTGGTGTGTCTCCTCGTGGTCGATCGGGCTGATCTCATGATGGGGCAGGGAAGGCGTCGGGAACTCGGCGTGTGGCCCGGGAGTAGGTCAGGTATGGACAATGCGTACGGGACACCGGGGGCGATGCGTACGCGGACGGGTGGAGCGGATGGAACGGATCGATCGGACCGGACCCGGGGAACAGGGTGTGGGGCAGCCGGGGCGTGCCCGGGAGCGGGCGGCGGGCGCGGCCCGTCCCGTGCCCGGTGGCCGCCCGGCCTCCCTGGCCTCGTTCGCGTACACCGCGGCGGACGAGGAGAAGCGGCGCGGCGTACGCCGGATGAAGGCCACGGCCACGGGCCTCCTTCTGCTGGTCGCGCTCGTGTACGTCCTCGCCACCTGGGCGAAGAACGCGGGTGTGGGTGGCTGGCCGGGCTTCGTCGCCGCGGCCGCCGAGGCGGGGATGGTGGGTGCGCTGGCCGATTGGTTCGCCGTCACGGCGCTGTTCAAGCGTCCGCTCGGCCTGCCGATTCCGCACACTGCCATCATCCCCACCAAAAAGGACCAGCTCGGAGCCTCTTTGGGTTCCTTCGTCGGCGAGAATTTTCTCTCCGGTGATGTCGTACGGAGCCGTATCCATGCCCTCGGTATCGGTGGCCGGCTCGGGGCCTGGCTCGCCGAGCCGGCTCACGCCGACCGGGTCACCGCCGAGCTGTCGACCGCGCTGCGCGGTGCGCTGACGGTGCTGCGGGACTCCGATGTGCAGGCGGTGGTGGCTGAGGCGATCACCCGGCGGGCCAATGCGGCGGAGATCGCCCCCGGCCTCGGCAAGATGCTGGAGAAGATCGTCGCCGACGGCGGCCACCGCAGGATGGTGGACCTGATCTGTGTGCGCGCCCACGACTGGCTGGTGCTGCACGGCGATTCGGTGATGGACGCGGTGCAGGGCGGGGCGCCGGGCTGGACGCCTCGGTTCGTCGACAAGCGGGTGGGGGAGCGGGTCTACAAGGAACTGCTGCGTTTCATCACGGAGATGCGGGACATGCCGGAGCACCCGGCGCGCGACGCGATCGACACCTTCCTGACGGACTTCGCGGCCGACCTCCAGACAGACTCCGACACCCGGGCGCGGGTCGAGCGGCTGAAGTCGGAGATTCTGGGGCGCGGTGAGGTCCAGGACGTCATCGCGTCGGCCTGGTCGTCGATGCGCACGATGATGATCGCGGCGGCGGAGGACGAGCAGAGCGAGCTGCGGCTGCGGGCGCGGGCCTCACTGCTGACGTTCGGCGCGCGGCTGGCGACGGACGGGCGGATGCAGGCCAAGCTGGAGGGCTGGCTGGAGGACGCGGCGGTCTATGTCGTCACGACGTACCGCGCGGAGATCACGTCGCTGATCAGTGACACGGTCGCGAGCTGGGACGCGGACCAGACGTCGAAGAAGATCGAGGCGCACATCGGCCGTGACCTGCAGTTCATTCGGATCAACGGCACGGTGGTGGGTGCGCTGGCGGGGCTGATGATCTATTCGGTGTCGTTGGCGCTGGGGGCGTAGGGCACGGGGTGTAAAGCACGGGGCGTAGGGCCCGGGAACCTTGAGGGTTCCGGGCCTTCCGCGTTCCTGGAGAGGGGCCGGTTCCCGGAGAGGGCTCCGGGTGCGTACCCGTCCTGCCGTGGGGATACGCACCCGGCTTACACGGGGGATGCCCTTGTATACGCTCCTGATCCCGCCCGCGTTCAACGCGTCCGGCAGATAATTTCCGGCAATCCGTACGCGATTCAGGCGGCCCGGCGGGTGACCGCCCAGGACGCGGCGGCCACGCCGCCCGCCACGGCGAAGACGGCGGGCCACGCGCCGATCTTCCTGGCCAGTGGGTGCGAGCCGGCGAACGCGGCGACATACGCGGTGGTCAGCCCGACGGCCGCGCGCGGTCCGGCCTGCCGGTTCCACTCGTACGCGGCGACGCTACCCGCGCCGGCCAGGGCGACCCCGCCCAGCGGTCGCTTCTTGGTCCACCGTGCGACGGCGTACCCGCCGACCAGCCCGCTCGCCGCCACCGCCGCTGCCGGAACCTTCGTCATCGCAGCCACCTCCGCCTTCTTGTCTGAGTTGTCCGGACGTGGAGCCCGGATCTTCGAGGCTAACGCGACGCCCGGGCTTTCTGCCGCCGAGGGAGTGCACATGCGTTTACCCCCTGAAGGGTGAACAGACGCGCACCCCTGTGCCGCGCCCTTGCCCCACGGCGGGCACGGACTCCCGGTTACCTTCCGCACCTACGCCTGACCCGCCGGGGGATCGTGCTGCTCGTTGCAGGGAGCGCCGCGACCAGTGCTGTGGACCGCGCGGTGCCGGCTGGGTGTAGTCCCGTAGTGGTCCAGGAACACCTGCCGCATCGTCTCGGCGGAGCTGAACCCGCAGCGCCTCGCGATCGAAGCCAGCGGCAGTGCCGTGGAGACGAGGAGCTGTGAGGCCGCCTCGACGCGGGCGGTCCGTACAAACTGCGCCGGTGTCTGTCCGACGTGGCCGAGGAACAGCCGAGCCAGGTGACGTCCACTGACACCCGCGAGCGCGGCGAGCGCGGTCGTGCCGAGATCGCTGTCCAGATGCTCCATGACGTGCTCGACAGTCCGCTGCACGGTCCGGTGTTCCGGGGCCGGTGCGTTGACGAACGTGCTGATCTGGGCCTGGTTGCCCGATCGTTGGAGGTAGGTCACCATCATCCGGGCCAGCGACCGCGCCAGGGCCGGGCCATGGTCCTCCTCGACGAACGCGAGGGTGAGGTCGAGTGCTCCGGTGACCCCGGCCGACGTGCAGACGTGCTCGTCGCGGAGGTACAGCGGAGCGGCATCGACATGGACGGCCGGGTAGCGCTGCGCCAGGTCGCGGGCGAACGCCCAATGGGTCGTTGCGCGTCGGCCGTCGAGCAGCCCCGTCGCCGCCAGCACACTCGCGCCCGTGCACACCGACGCCACCCGACGGCTGACACCGGCCAGGCGGCGGACATGCTCGACCAGCGAGGTGTTCTGAGCTGCCGCAGCGTGGCCCGGCCCGCCGACCACCAACAGCGTGTCGATCGGCCCGCGGGTACGCTCCAGCGCCGCCTGCCCTCCCAGGACGAGTCCTGAGGAGCAGCGCACCGGACGGCCCCCGGGTGTGACCAGGCAGGCGTCGTACGGCGGACTCGCACCGAGGCGGTTCGAGCCGTCGAAGGCGCTGGTCACGCAGGCGATCTCCACGAGTTCGGCATCGTCGTAGGCCACGACCACCACGCGGTGGCGGACAGCTTTCGTCATGCCGACGACGTTACCCAACCTGTCTTCAGGACTGGTATCCCAGGATTTCAGACATGGGCCTCGGAGGTTTCCGTCTCCGATGGCGGCGGTGGGTGAGGGTTGTTCTCAAGGTGGCAGTCGGCCCCCCGGCGAACGTCCACCCATCGACACTCAGGAGTCCTTCCATGACCGAAACCTCGCCCGCGCCCTCCGAGGCCCCGGTGAAGACCATCGCCTTCGTGCTGTATCCCGGCCTCACCCCGCTGGACATCGTCGGCCCGCTGCAGGTCTTCGCGGTACTGGGCGATCTGGTCCCCGGCTACCGCACCGTCGTGGTCGGCGAGCGAATCGAGCCGATGGCCAGCGACACCCCGCTGCACCTGGTACCCAGCCACATCTTCGAGGACATGCCGGATCCGTACGCAATGATCGTGCCCGGCGGCCTCGTCCCCACCCTTGCCGCGATGGCCGACGAGAGCCTGCTGCGGAATCTGCGCGACGCCGCAGCGCGGTCCCAAATCGTCGGCTCCGTGTGCACCGGCTCGCTGCTGCTCGCGGCGGCCGGCCTCCTGGAAGGCCGCAAGGCCACCACGCACTGGATGTACCGCGACCTGCTCGCCCGCTTCGGGGCAACACCGGTCACCCGGCGCTGGGTCGAGGACGCGCACTTCATCACCGCCGCCGGAGTCTCGGCCGGCATCGACATGGCACTGCACCTCGTCGGTCGCCTCGCCGGCAGCGAGGTCGCGCGTATGGTCCAGCTGTTCATCGAGTACGACCCCGAGCCGCCCTTCGGCCCGATCGACTGGACGGCGGCCGACACCGGTCAGTACACCCCCTTCGCCCGGCAACTGCTCCAGAACGCCCTCGTTGACCACCCAGCCCTGCTGGCGCGCCTGAGCAGATGAGTGACAGCGCGCCGTCGGCGCGGGACATCCGCCTGCGCGGCGAACGCCAGACCGTGGGCGACGGCCTGACCGAAGGTCTTGGTCCGATGTCCAGCCTCGGCGAGTGGCGACGACCGGACCTCATTTCCCGCATGAGAGAGGGGCCGCCCCCGGGACGGCCCCTCTCTCGGTCTGTGCGGTGGTGGCGGGATCAGCTGAAGACGACGGAACGGAGCTTCAGTCGGCTGGAGGCGTGGCCGCCGAGCGGCCGGAGAGAGAAGAAGTCGCCCTCGCAGTCGACACCGGTGAAGACAACGGCGGTTGCGTCGGTGTGGTTCCACGGAGTGTGGGCGGGGTTCGAGGAACCGGGGTCGGCGACCTCGGGCAGGGTGATGCACACCCCGCTCGGCGGGTCGAACAGGAAGCCGACCTGCGGGGAGCCGTCGAGACCGGTGTACGTGTAGCTGAATTCACCGGAGGCCGCATTGGCCGAGGACGGCACAGCCACGATGAGCGCGAGTGCGCCGAAGGCGGCAGCCACGGTGGAACGAAGACGCATGAAGGGCACTCCTTGAGCGGGAAAAACGGAACCGGCCCAAGCTTGTGCCGCTGACCTGCAGTTACTGTCAGATTCGGGTTTCCGTCACCCGGAAGGAGCTGCTGAATCGGTTCTGCCGACGGCCATGTGGGTCATGCACCTCGGGCGCCGAGTTGACCGCCGCTGCGGTTTTCACGCATTCCCTGACCTGAGCAGCGTTCCGCTGTTCGCTCACCGCAGCCACCACGAACCGCTCATCGACGCCATCGCCACCAACTACGCCGCGACTCTCCTGCACCGCGCCGCGCCGCGGTACGGCAGTGGGCGCAGGCAACGGAGCCGGAGCGGGAGAACGGTGAGCGGTTCGCAGCCATAGCCAAGGGCTGGATCACCTGGCGGGCCCGAGCCGTCATGACCGAGTGCCGCGAACGCTGCGGTGCGCAGGGGCTTTTTCTGGCCAATGGAATCGCGGGCCAGCTGGCGGCCAACGAGGGAACCATCACAGCGGAAGGTGACAACCTCGTCATCTGGGTCAAGGCCGCCGGCGAAATGCTTCTTGGACACTTCACTCCGAAGGAGCCCCATGACGTGCCGCCCGAGACTCGCGACCTCGACGATCCGTTCTTCCTTCAGGACCTGTTGGCGGACATCGAACGCATCTGGCACCAGCGTGCACGTACGCGCCTGCGCAGCGCACCGGCCGGTGCGCCCCGGGAACCCAGGTCACGGTCGTACGCGTCTGCCCGCGCCGCAAGGAGCGCCTTCGCCCCCGCTACGACCATCGGGCCGTGACGGGGGCGTTTGGCCGAATTCCCTTGCGGGAGACTTCAGTTGGCGGGCGCCTGGTACAGGCCTCGGCCGGCACGGTGCGCCCGGGAAGTGGCGACGAGCCGGTCGAGGGTGCTGCGTACGGTGTTGATGCTGTTGGGGGTGAGCTCACGCCCCAGTGCCTTCGTGACCTCGCGGGCACGGACAGGGGTGTCGCCGAACGTGGACAGCACCTTCATGGCCATCTCGGTGAGGCTGCCGCTGTCGTCGACGGCAGGTGCGGCAGGCGCTGCCTTCTTCGACGCCCTGGCCTTTGCGGGCTTGGCGTCCTTGGCGGACACGGTGGCCTTCGCGGGCTTGGCGGACTTGGTGGCGACCGCCTTCTTGGCCTGCCCGCGCTCGCTCTTCGGCTTGGCGGGAGCCTGCTTGCGGCCCTTGGGCGCAGAGGCCTTCCGGGCGGCGCGGCGCGCGGGGGCGGCCGCTGCCGGCTCATGCGGGACCTCCGCCGGGACGGTGGCGTCGATGGAGTCCTGAGCCTGCTGCGGAATCCTGGGAGCGGCAACGCTCTCGGTCTCCGCCTTGACGTCCCCGGCTTCTGCCTTGACGTCCTCTGCCTTGACCTCCTGCGCCTGTGTGTTCGAGGCAACAGGGGAAGTGGACAGCGAACGCAGGGCCGTCAGTGCGGTCCGCACCGACTCCAGGCGCTCGGTGACGGTCGCGAGCTCCTTTTCCAGGGTTTGCTGGTGCTGCTCAAGACGCGGAAGTTCCGCCTCCAGCAAGGCAGTTGTGGCATCGATGGTGCCGAGTGTGTTGGTCTCGGAGGTCATGTTGTCGCCCTTCTCTTCCGGCCGACTGATGGCGACCGATGTGTTGCAGCGTACGGGGCGTTGTGTTGTGGCCGGAAATCGACCTTTGGCGTGAACCGTCCAGAGCCACCCCCAGTACTGACTGCCAGTCTCCTGAAACTCCCTGCCGCACGTCCCGGAGACGGACTGATCGGCACTCATTTGGCCGCACACGCATCACCGGAGCCGGCCCCCTCCAGCCCTCCCCAGCCCTTCTGCCCCGGTCACCTGCTGTCAGCTGTCACCGGCCACATCGCCACCGCGCGAGGCGGCCTCAACCATGCGAGCCGTGGTGCCGGCACCGTCCAGCGCCTCGCGGATGATGTCCGCGTGCCCACTGTGGTGCGCGATCTCCCGGAAGACATGCAACAGCACGTGGCGGACGGTCCAGGTGATCGGTTCCGGCGGCGACCAGGGGTACTGCGGGAGATTCACGAGGCTGCCGAGGTCGGGCGCCTGCCGGACCGTACGAATACAGCTGGAGCCGGGTCGGGCGGAAGGCGGCAAGGGCGAGGAGATCCATGCCGCCCTCCAAGGACGTCTGCCGGTGGTCAAAGGACGGCTCGTCGGCGCCCGTTCCGATGAGGGGGTCAGGGGGAGTCCCGATGACCGGCTCCGGTCGTCTCAGCTCCGAACGTTCCCGAGTGTCCGCACCTCCTGGCCGGTGGGCGGCGTCTGTCGCGCGCCGACGCGGTCCAGTCCCAGGCGCAGAGCCATGGCAATCAGTGCGGCGACCGCGAACCCAGCTCCTGCCCAGGCGAGTTGACGGGCGCCGTGCTCGGCCAGGACCCAGCCCCCGACCGCGGTTCCGACGGTGATGCCGAGGTTCGAGAACGAGATGAAGAGGCTGTTGCCGAACTCGGGCGCGTCGACGGCGTCCCTCCCCAGCCAGCTCTGGCTCACGATGAGCCCGCCCGAGTGCACGGCCCCCCAGAGCAGTACGGCCAGGACCATCGGCGTGAACATCGGGCCGACGGCGTACAGGAGCACGTAGACGAGCAGACACAGGACCGGGTAGGCGACCACCGTACGAATCAGGTTGCGCCGCAACAGGGTGCCGAAGGCGAAGTTCCCGAGGATCATCACGATGCCGAACGCCATCAGCATGGCGCTGACCCAGGTGCCGTCCATGTGCGTGACCTGGCCGAGGTACTCGGCGAAGTAGCCGTAGACCGAGAACATCGCCGCGAAGACGAGGACGACCGACGTGATGGTCAGCCACATCCGGGACTGCTTGAGAACGCTCAACTGGGCACCGTAGGAAACCCGTTGTCCGACAGGCATCGACGGTACGAACCGCAGGATGCCGAGAAAGGCGATCAGGTTGACGAGTGCGCCGAACCAGAACGCCGATGCCAGGGACACATGCTCGGCGAGGTACGAGCTCAGCGGCACACCGAAGGCGAAGCCGACGGTGACACCGCCGAACACGGTCGTCGTGGCCCGGGTCGCGTCCCCGGCGGGCACCAGCCGTGCGGCGGTCGCGAGCGCGACCGCGAAGAACACCGGATGGAAGAGGGCGGGAACGACGCGGAAGGCCAGCATCACCTCGTACTGCGTGGTGAGCGCGTAGACGGCATTGGAGACGGCGAACACCGCGATTGCGGCGGCGAGCACCTTCTTGCGGTCGATGCCGGAGGCGAGCAGTGTGGTGAACGGCCCGGACACGGCGATGACCAGGGCAAAGACCCCGACGAGCCACCCCGCGGCGGACGGTGTGACACCGAGCTCGGCCGAGACCTGGGGGAGCACGCCGACCATGCCCATCTCGGTGGTGATGATCCCGAACACGCCCAGGGCGAGTACCAGGACGGTGAGGGAGGTCTTTCTCATTGCGACCTTTCATCAAATCTAGAAAAGTAGATGCATCGGATGGCGGGAAGCCCCGTGAAGGGCTCCGGCGGAGTCGGGGTGGGCTACAGCTCGTCGCGGACGTGCGCGGCGAACTCGGCGATCACTGTTTCGTTGCGTCGGTAGTACGTCCACTTGCCGATGCGTTCCGAGGTGAGCAGCCCCGCGTCCTTCAAGGTCTGCAGGTAGCCGGACACCACCGACTGCGCCAGCCCGGCACGCTTCTGGATGTCGCCGACGCACACGCCGATGTGGAAGCCGAGCCCCTGCTGCCGGTAGGAGTCCTCGTCGAAATGCTTCGCCGGGTCCTTCAGCCACTGCATGAACTGCAGGCGCGCGGGATTGGCGAGCGCCTTGTGTACAGCCAGGGGATCCATCGGTCTGCCTCTCGGTCCACCTCTTCAGAACGTATCCAGCTTTCGCGATATGTAGTGGCAAGTCAAACCGGGCGGCTTCCCCCGCTCCCTTCGGGCGATGTTTTGACGCGACGGCCGTCCTACGCGCCCCGCCCACCATTCGGGCCATCGAAGATCTCCCGGAAGACGCGCGCACACGAGCGCTCATCGGCCTCCAGGCACTCGCGATCGGCGCAGTCGCCCATCTCGAAGCCGAAACCGTGTAGCGACTTGAGTCGTTCGCCTCCAGCGAGCGCAGCAGCGCCGGCCCGGAATCTCTCGCGCTCACACTCCAGAGCCGACCCGACCAGGAAGAGGCCCACACCCCGTGACACATCAGAATCCCACCCGCACGACAGAAACCCCCGACACCCCGGGCGAGCCTGCCAGGCCCTGGATGCCCCGCCAGGAATGGGTCAAGACCCAGCCTCAGGCACTCATCGCTTCCTGCGTCGTGCTCCTCGACCAGCAGGGCCGGATGCTCGTGCTGCGCTACGCCGAAAGCGATCCGAGCGGCGGCACCTGGTGGTTGCCGGGCGGGATGCTCGACCACGGCGAAGACCCGTTGACCGCAGCGCGGCGAGAGATGCACGAGGAGACGGGAGTCACGATGAGCCCCGCCCCGCGGCTGATCGGCTACGACCACCGCGTCGATGTCGGCGGCACCGGACCGGTGCTCGACTTCTTTTGGTACGGAGGCACCGTCGCAGACAACCCCGCGATCCGATTGAGCCCCGAGCACGATCGGCACGCCTTTCTGGGGCTGGACGAACTGACCAACACGCCACTCGCCGCGCATATGCGCACTCTGGAAGCACTGCACACCGCTGCCACAACCGGGACCGTCGTCTGCCTGCGGGAAGGGCAGCCGATCGGACCTGACGATTCGTCGCTGTAGCGTTGATCCGAGGCACAACTGGAGCCAGACCACCAATGATGTGTGCAGGAACGCCATGTACGCGTCTCGGGCTTGCGCTCGCATGCGGTCGAAGGGGCCCGCAGGCGGCCGACAGCGTCGCCTGCACCGATGGGGCCCTTGGACAGGTGCAGCTCTTCCTGGGGGCGAAGGGCCCTGCTTGTCGCCGAGAGCTACGGTCCGCCGGGGCCTTCCCCGTAGCTGTGCGACTTCGGAAGCTCGACCCGTAGGGTGAGCCCGCCGGTGGGATTCGCGGTCGCGGTGACCGTACCGCGGTGGGAGGTGGCGATCGAGCGGACGATTGCCAGGCCCAGACCGTGGCCCGAGCGATCGCTGCCGACCCGGGAACGCGCCCGGTAGAAGGGCTCGAAGAGACGGTCCACCACGGCGTCGTCGACTGCACCACAGCCCGTACGCCGACAGCTCTGCCCCGAGCGCGTAGTGATGCTGCCCCGGGTCTGCCCCGGGGGTACTTCTCAGAGGCGGCCCGCTGTCGTGAGCATGGAGACCGGCCAGGAGGAGGGACGTATGCGCGCACAGTCCATGCTGGAGGCGGAGCTCGCTCACGCTCAGGCAGCGCGGTCACGGCGGAGCGGCGAGCGGGGCGGAGTGGCGGCAGTGAGCGCCGGAGCGCCGCCGGAGGGGGCGCTGCTCGCCCTGCAGCGCAGCGTCGGGAACGCCGCGGTCGCAGCCGTGATCAAGAGAAGCCGCCACGGACACGGCCCCGGGTGCGGCCCGGTCGACTACGACGGGGCCGTCGGTGTCGGTGTCGTGCAGCGCGCCAAGAAGAAGGACTGGAAGCTCGGGTCGACGAGCAGCGAGCTGGCCGCGGTGAAGACGGCGCACTCCAGCGGTCCACTGGTCGATACGCTGCACCACATCATTCCCAAGTCGCTCTTCCAGCCGTTCCTCGCCGTGCTGACCCCCGCTCAGGAGCAGCAGATCAGCACCACGCTGGCGCCACTCGCCCCCAAGGCGTTCGGCACGTCCGATGTCGACAAGGCACTGAAGAACATGCCGGCCAACTTCCGAGTCGGCCCCCGGCCCGAGGACAGGACCGACGACCCGGGAGACGGCCTCGACCTGAACAAGGACGCCAAGGGCAACACCACGCCCCGCTCCGCCGAGCTCGAGAACGCCTTCAATTACATGACGGCCGCCATCAAGGCGGGGACGGTCACCCAGACGGACTTCGAAAGCAAGTTCCTCGCTCCGGTCGAGGCGGCGTGCAAGCTGCACGGGACCCTCATCAACATCGACCCCGCACGCGGGACATGGTTGCAGGACAGCAGCGGCAAGTACCACATGCCCTAGTACTGCAGGGCTGGATCTGAATCATCTGGAGGAGCATGCGTCGGCGGAAGTGGTGGCGCCGGGCGTCGGCTTGGTGTCGACGGCGGAATGTCGACCGACCCGACCAGCACGTCCCGCAGCCGGTACGCGTCCCACGGCTCAGGTTTACGAACCGCTGCACGCGCTTGGGCTTGGGCGCGCCCGCGTACTCGGTGATCGTCCAGCCGTTCTTCTTCTCCAGCGGCGCCAGCAGTCCGCGCAGGCACCCACGCGCGTGCGCCCGGTGAAGGCGGTGAACGACGCCGACGAAGGGTGCAAGCTCGCCCTCGCCTCCCTGACCCAGGACTCGAACCTCCTGGACGGCGCGGTGGGCGGCTTCAACCGGGAGCCAAAGGCGAACCCTTACCCGTCCCTGGAAGAAGCGGCGAAGGCCCAGCACATTTCCCAAGGGCAAGCGCGAGAGCTCAGACGGCTTCGGTCAAGAGTCCGATCCCTCATGTATCCCGTTCAGGAAAGACGCTGGATCGTTGGGCGCATCCCGCCTTACGGTGACGCCATGAGCGATCACTCGGAAGCGCCTGTCGCGCCCGTCGAGGCCTATGAACCCCCCTACTACGTGGCTGTCTTCACTACGGTGCGAACCCAGGATCAGAGCGGCTACGGCGAGACCAACGCACGCATGGAAGACCTGGTGAAGGACGTCCCTGGGTTCCTGGGGATGGACCACGCGCAGACTCCCGGCGGGCTGGGCATCACCGTCGGGTACTTCCGCGACGCCGATGCCCTCACGGAGTGGCGGTGCAACGCCGAGCACCACGCGGCGCAAAAGCGTGGGCAAGCCGAGTGGTACCAGAGCTATACGCTGCATGTGGCGAAAGTGGAGCGGAGCCACGGGTTCATGCGAGCGTAGGTCCTGCAGAGCCCGACAGCAGGCTGACCAACCGAAGTCACCTCCTGGTCCGGCGAAGCGCCGTCCCGCCAGGTGTCCGGGTGGCAGAACGAGTACGCGTCCGCGAGATCGATGACGACGAGGGCAAGCGCCTGCTGCGGATCATCCGCAGGGGCACCGGCTCGGTGGTGACCTGGCGGCGGGCCCAGAATTGCCTGATGCGGCACTATGCGGCACTAGGTGAGAGTGGACACCACGTACGCGGCAGCCTCGGCGAGGAGGGCCTGGTCGTACTCGGCGTCCTTGGTGGCCTTGCTGGACATGATCGCGATGACGAGTGGCGCGGCATTCGGGGGCCACACCACAGCTATGTCGTTGAGGGTGCCGTAGTCACCGGTCCCGGTTTTGTCCGCCACGTTCCACCCCCGCGGTACGCCGGCCCGGATACGTTGCACGCCGGCAGCGGTGGCGTTGCGTTCCAGCAGGCGGCGGAGGAAGGCGCGCTTGTCCGTCGGCAGGGCGTCCCCCAACAGGATCTTCTGGTAGTTGGTACCGAATGCCCGGGGCGAGGTGGTGTCGCGGGGATCTCCCGGGGTGGCTTGCGCGATCGTCGGCTCGATCCGGTCCATCCTGGTGACCGTGTCGCCGAGGCTGCGCACGTACGCCGTGAACCGGGCCGGCCCGCCGAGATCGCGGAGCAGGAGATTGCCGGCCGTTCCGTCGCTGTAGCGGACCGCGGCATCACACAGCTGTCGGATCGTCATTCCGGTGGCCACATGCCGCTTGGTGATGGCCGAGCTCTTCATCAGGTCGCCTTCGGTGTACCTGATGACCGTATCCAGGTGCGACAGCGGATTGCGGTGCAGGACCGCCGCTGCCGCCAGCCCCTTGAACGTCGAGCAGAACGCGAACCGTTCGTCTGCCCGGTGGGTGATGGTGGCCCCGGTGCCGGTGGCGAGGGCGTACACCCCTAAGC
Source organism: Streptomyces sp. NPDC002958 (assembly GCF_055563255.1). NCBI lineage: Bacteria > Bacillati > Actinomycetota > Actinomycetes > Kitasatosporales > Streptomycetaceae > Streptomyces > Streptomyces sp. NPDC002958. Next base: position 179,819 of record NZ_JBVHDS010000009.1, read on the forward strand.
GGGCTTCGAACTTCCTTTCCAGTGCGGCCAGTTGAGCGTGGCGAGTACGCGCCGTGGCGGAGGGGGATGAGGGCGCGCCCGCTGACGGTCGCGTCGCTGTCCTCTTGCCCTCCGCGCATCCGGCCAACGGCAGGAGTGCCGCCACCCCTAGAAGAGTGCGGCGCGTGATGGCCGGCTGTCGTGACGTCATGGTCTTCCCTCCACCGGGGCGAGTTACGACTACGGCAAGCGGGCTCGGCAGCGCCGAGCCGGCAGGGCAGACGATATACGTGGAAAAACTGCGCGCCGGCCGGGCCGGACGTAACGCACGCCGACGCCGCATCTGGATCCAGCCGGAGGACGACGTGCCGCACGTGCGCGACCGGGTGATCCGGTTACGGGACGGGGTCGGCCTCCAACCCGCCCAGCAGACGTTCGCCGTCGCCGCCCTCACCGAATCCCGCGTACCGGCCGTGCTGCAGCCCGAGACGGAAGCACTGATGGCACAGGTCGCCCGGACGCTTCGCGACCAGTTGCGGATGGCCTGAACGGACGGACGCTACCACCACTCCTGACGGCTCAACGGGTCTACGCCCGATGAGCCGTCAGGTTCCCCATCACCGCCCGGTTGGCCTACCAGCCGTCGGGGAACTCGACCGGGACGTTCAGGCGGACCGGCTCGGTCGACTGGCTCGCCTGATGGCGAGAAGTCCCGTTCGCGTGGGCTGCCCGCGCCACGGTCATGGGAACACGCTCGAAGCCCATGCCCTCAATCGTTATGCGGGACTAATGGGGCAAGCGGTGCGCCGTGTGACACAAGTGGTCAGAGGTGCATTGACGGGCGCACGCGGTCGCAGGAGGCTGAGTGGAACCCCCCACGGCAGCCCCCCACAGCAGCCCCCCACGGCAGCCCCCTTTTTCTCCTTCACCGTTGGATTGCCCATGCGCCCACTCGTTTCCGCAGGCACGCTCACGGCCGCCGTCGCCGCGACCCTGCTGCTCACCCCTACGGCATACGCCACCGCCCCCGGCGACAACGGCACCGTGAAGATCCACGACGCCGCGACCGGCGAGGAGCTCCGTAAGAACGAGCCCCACGTGTGCACCTTCTATCTCGATGCCTTTGGTTTCGACGCCGACCAGAAGGTCGACTGGCACATCGAAGCCTGGCCCCCGACCGCCGAGGTCAAGGGCGAAACCGTGAAATCCGGTTCGCTGACGCTCGACGCCGAGGGGCACCGCCGTACGGAGGACCAGTCCCTGCCCGACGGCCACTACAAGCTGTTCTGGAACTTCGACGGCGAGCACGGCCGGGCCAAGCACAAGACCTTCTGGGTCGACTGCGACGGCGAGGGCCAGCCGGGCGGTGGCAAGCCCGACAAGCCCGGTAAGCCCAGCGAGCCCGGCAAGCCCGGCGACGGCAAGCCGTCGAAGCCTGCCACCCCGTCGAAGCCCGCCACCCCGTCCAGCCCGGCGCAGCCGACCGCGGCGCCCACGTCGTCCGCCCCCGGAGGCATCGCACCGACGCCCTCGGCCTCCTCCCCCTCGTCGTCACCCTCCACGCAGACCGGCGGGAACCTCGCCGAGACCGGTAACGGCGCGCCCGTCGGCCTGCTGTCCGCAGCGGCCGCCGTGCTCGTCGCGGCCGGCGGCTTCCTGCTGTTCCGTCGCCACAAGGCGCAGCAGCAGCACTGACGCACACACCGGTGCCCCCGTGCTTCGTACTACGAGCACGGGGGCACAGTCATACGCGGTCCAAGCCGGCCGCGCGCGCAGGCCAACTGCCGGGAGCTCCATGGCACTCGGTGATACTCCAAGACCCCCGCTGCGGCGCCCTCTCCGGGGAAGGGCGTGTGAAGTCCCGTTCGCGTGGCGGGGGATGGAAACAGTGCGGTACGGTGACGAAGCCATCACGCTCTGTGTGTTCACGCGCACATAGGGCGGCCCCCGGCGGTGCGCCAAACACCAACCGAGGGCCTTCATCACCAGTGGAACCAGAGGCCACCGGAAATGCTGCGTCATGCTATCGCGCCGTCCGCGCGCTATACGAAGGCATCGCACGATGTCGTCCGCCATCCGCGTCTGAGCAGTGACGCGAAGATCCTGATCCTGTACGTCCAGGGCCTTCCCGACGACTCCACGGACAGGCCCCTGAGTGAGCTTGCCCAGAAGCTGGGCATCAAGGGCCGCGCGTACCAGAAGGCGAAGCAACAGCTGGTCGAGCACGGGTACGTGTACGAGTGGCGAAGCCAGGGCGTCGGCGGCCGTTGGGTCACCGAGCAACTGGTCGCGAACAACCCTCTGACGAGTGAGCAGGCGGGACATGTGCGCGGAACTTTACCCGCAGCCGCCCCGCCGCCGAGTACGCAGTTCCCGACGGTCGGCGAACCGACTGCCCGGCCGACCGGTGGCTATGAACCGGTAGAAGACCACAGTGATAAGACCACTCCCCACCCACCCTCCGAAGCCGCGCCAACGACGAACCCGGACCCAGACCCGAACCAGGACCCGAACCAGGACCCGAACCAGGACCCGAACCAGGACCCGAACCAGGACCCGAACCAGGACCCGAACCCAGACCCGGACCCAGACCCAGGCTTGGAGCCGACGGCGAGGTCGGCCGACACCCTCCAACTGGCCCGAGCGGAAAGGGTCCTGCTCTCCCTGCGCCACTCCCGCCGCGAACTGCACCTGGGCGTACGGGAGGCCCGCGCACTGGCCGTGGAGGCGGTCAAGTGGCTGGAGCGAGGCCTGAGCGAGTCCGACCTGCGCCAGGCCTTACTCGCCGAACGCCCGCAGGACGGCGTGCGCTCAGCAGTCGGCTTCCTCCGTTACCGCCTCATCCAGAAACTCCCCGAGCCCCAGACCCCACTCCAGCCCTACGATCCCCCGACCGTCCGCGAACTGCTCGAATGCAAGGGCCCGGGCGAGAAACACGTCTTCCGCCCCCTGGCCGACGAGACGGAATGTGCCCCGTGCCGCCGGTCCACAGCACACGCGACCTTCTACGGTACCCCCGCCCCGGAGCCCGAACGCATCCCGTGGCGCGAACGGATCGCGAGGATCAACGCAACACCGGCAGCCTGATCCTGGGTGTGGGTACCGGGCCGAAGGAACCCCGGGCGGGGCATCACACTTCGGCACCGGTGAACTCGGACTCGTCTACGGCGTCACTTGCTTGACGGCCGAAATGAGGCAACGGACTATCCGAAGCTTCAGGGCGCGGGCTGGGCCAGCCTCTGGAAGAGGGCAGCGATCTCCCCCTTATCGGCGATCAGGGGCAACGTGTCGAAGTAGAGCTCCCACTCCCCCCGGGGGCCGAACCGCTCGACGATTCCGAACGGGACGTCCGCCCCCTTGGCACTGGTCACCTTGCCATGCCACTCCACGTAGGTCGTACGTTCCCCGAAGGCGACCTGGCCCGCCTTCAACTGCACATCGGCGTGCGCGAAGAGCCGCTTGAGATAGTCGGTCTTGCCCGCGGCCGTGGTCAGCGGTCGAGAGAGCCCCGGCGCCTGCAGCCGGGTGCTGCCCAACCGGTCGGTCAGTGCCGTGACGTCCCCGGCGTTCCATGCTGCAAGCCGAGCTGTGATCTGGTCGGATCGGAACTGCGCGCTTGAACCGCCAGTTGTGCCAGTTACGGGCCCCGAGTCGGTAACTCCCTCGAAGAGGGGCCGCAGTTCGGGGGCGATCGGCTTCAACAACTCGTAACGGTCGTAGTAGCGCCGGGCCTGAATCGTCTTGCCGTCGTCAGAGAGTACGTTTCGGGCGATCTGAGGATAGGCCACCTTGTGTCCCTTGAGTGTGACCTCGTTCCACTGGCCGAACATCATCACTGCGCCGTCAGCCACCACGTTGGTGCCCCTGTACCGCAAGTCGGGGAAGAGCCCGAGCGATCCGGTGATCGAGTTACCGATTGTGGTGTGCCCGTGCTGCGGCAGGCCGCCCGCCTCCCAGAGTGTCGCATCCTCATCAAATATATCCAGATATGCCTGGACCCTCGGGTGAGCGATCTCTCCCGGCTGGGGCGGCATCCCGGTCGGCGTCTCCCCGAAGGTGATCTGCCGCTTCATGAACGCGCACGCGTTCGGCGTGATCCGGCCCTCCAGTCTCTCGACCTTTGCGCGGACTTCCGGACAATCGGTCCCAGGCGACCCCGCGGTGGTCCTCGCCGAGGCAGCGCTGGCCGACCAGGTCGAGCCGGCGGTCAACGTGCCGAAAGACAGTCCAATCCCGATCGCCATCGCGAGCAGTCCGGTCCGTCCCAGTGCCGGCGCATTCGCATATCGTCCTCGCTGGTTTGACCTCATGCTGACACTCCTCTCCTCATCCCCCTCGCATGGATGCGGGAGGGGCACTGCCCGGCACCTTTGCTGCTCCGTGCCTGGTGTGAGCACTCTGCCCGCAGACGTGCAGCGTGGCGATTACCTCCCATGTAATGCGGGGCCGACGGTCCTTTCGGGTTACGCCCGTCTTCCGCCCCCTGGCCGGCGAGACGGAATGCGCCCCGTGCCGCCGGTCCACAGCACACGCGACCTTCTACGGCACCCCCGCCCCGGAGCCCGAACGCATCCCATGGCGCGAACGGATTGCGAGGATCCAGGCCGCAGACGTCCGACTCGGCGAGGGCTGAGGCTGCGGTACCACCGGATTTTCAGGGCGGCTGTGGGGGAGTTGCATCGCACTTTCAGCGCAACTGTTCCGGGCCCGGCCACGGGCGCCAGGGAAGGGCTTCACGCCAGCCAGGTCGCCCGAAGGCCCAGTCTTGAAGGACCTTGGCCACAGGCTCCAAGCCGAAGAGTTCGTGACCCCGCGGCGCCCAAGCCTGAAAGTGTTGCTCGGGGCCCCCTTCCCTGTACTCCAACTGGTAGCTCAGGTCATCGTTGAGGTAGACCTGCATGTAGTGCTGGTCAGCAGGTTCCAGATCGAGTCGGCTGACAACGACGAACCGGCAGCCGAGACTCATGTCGGCAAGCAAGTCGTGCAGCTGTTCCGCGGACGGGTCGTCCCAGGAGGCCCCGTTCGCCTCAGTCGCCTGCAGTATCGGTGTTTCCATGCCGCGACAGTATTGGCTGGCCGTGATGCCGGACGTCCCCGGGCGGGGCTTCTGAAGCACGCCCTGACCAGTCGGCAAGACCTGCCCCTTGGTGCAGCGCTCCGTACGAGGGCGGCAACACGCCCGGCCCGCCGCAGCGGCCGGCCGTCCTCGACCACGCAGCGGGCCAGACGCAGCCGTCCGGTCTCGGTCAGGGGTGCATTGCGGTGGGGCACGAGGGCCCTTCCGTCGCTGGTCGTATATGTCGCAATCCACACCAGGCCAGAAGGCCCTCACCCATTTCAATTTTGTTCAGCCGTGAGCCCTGTCACCGTCCCCAACCTCACGGGTCAGTGCACCTGGCGCTCCTTCTCCAGGTAGTAGGTGCTGCGGCTGTCGGGGTCGCTGAAGAAGAAATACAGCGCCAGTCCCTTGTTGCCGCGCTCCAACTCCAGGGTCCAGGTGTATGTGTCCGGTGCCGGCTCCCTGATGTCAGTGGTGCCGATCGCCCCGTCCTCTGCGTCCTCGTCTTCACGCCATGCCGACGAGGTGCGTTGAGTGACGCTGAGGGACACGTGCTGACCATTACCCCAACCGATGTTCCGGTCGGTCAGTTCCCATGTTCCGGTGCCGGACATCCGCCACTGATCGTCGAAGTCCCACTCCTGCCCGTCGAGAAGCTTCACGACGGCGGTTCCGTCCTTCCGCATGGTGACCGCGGTGCCATCGATACACCGCCAGGTCCCGACGATCTCCGCCGATGAGACCCCGGTAACGCCCGGCACTTCCGCGTACTGCCCCGGCACACACCCGGACACCGAGAGGGCGAACACCACCGAGGCCATCCCTGCCAAGACCCCACGACGACCGCACATGTCCATCCCGCACCCCCTGTTGCCGCCCAACATGGGCAGACGATCACCATCTTCCAGCAAGGGGGCGAGACACGGATTGCGGGGTGGTGGGCTACGCACGCCGGGGCATATGGAGGGACCTCGACCTACTGGGCGCGCAGGAAGGCGACGAACCCCGACCACGCGCTGTGGCGTACGGCTATGTGTGGCCCGCGTGGCCGCTTGGAGTCCCGCACACCGACAGCCGAGTGCAGGTCAGCGACCTCGACGCACTCGGTGCCGCTACCACCGCTGTAGCTGCTCTTTCGCCACTGCAGGCCCACGAAAGGCCGATCTGTCATCACCACACATCCTTGCCGAGCTGCTGGTGCCTTACGGCGGCGAGGAACCCTGCCCACGATGCGTTGCCGAATGCCAGCATCGGACCGTCGGGTTTCTTCGAGTCGCGGACCGCAGTGCCCTGCGAGAGGTGGGCGGCCTCAACGCACTCAGTCGTGTTCGCTCCGCTGTATGACGACTTGAACCAGCAGAGAGACTCGGGGGAGTGAGGAACCGAAAGCATTACATCTCCTTGCGAACGCGCTCGATCAAGGCCGACGACGCGGCCATGTCCAACGCTTGTGCACGCAGGTAGTCGAACGCAAGTCTGTATCGGTCGAGTTCTTCGTCCTTCTCCATGAAGAGCGGGCCGACGTGAAGGTCGACGTACACGACGTCCAGGCTCGCCTCGACCCCGCCGAGGATCACGAAACTTCCCAAGGCCGCGCCGTGGGCGCCCTTGGAGAACGGCAGGACCTGCAAGGTGATGTGTTGTGAGTTGTTGGCTTCCAGCAGGTGACTCAACTGATCGCGCATGCTCTCGGGGGATCCGACGACGCGCCGGATCACCGACTCGTCGAGGATTGCCCACAAGTGGGGTGGCTTCGGTCGGCTCAGGATCTCCTGGCGCTTCAAGCGGATATCGACGAGACGCTGGATCTCCTCGGGTGCCAGACGCATCTCGCTGGCGCATTGGATTGCTGTGCTGTAGTTCCGTGTCTGTAGAAGGCCGGGTACGTAAGTGCCGGAGAAGTGGTCTTCGCGTACTGCCTCGTCTTCGAGCGTCAGCAGGAGATTCATGTCAGCGGGGATGGAGTCGGTGTACGGCCCCCACCAACCCTGCTGTTTTGCGTCCTTCGCCAGGGCGACCACGGCATTCCGCTCCGCGTCGGTCGCGTCGTACTGCCGACAGAGGGCGTCCGCGATGGGCCATTTCACCGGCCCTTCCTGGGTCTCGTAGCGGCTGACCGTGGCCTTTGAGATCCCGACGAGCCGTCCGGCTTCCTCCAGTGTCATGCCCTTCCGCGCGCGCAACTTGCGCATCATCGCGCCGAGCTGTCGACGTCGTGTTGTGGTCTTGACGGACATAGAGAGTGGCCTTCCGTTCCGTGTGCGCTGAGGCTTTCCGGCGCCAACGAGGCTATGTCTGACGCCCGTTGCCGGGGCCTGGATTCACCCGATCGATTCTCGTGAGAAGTTTCATGAAGAGACTTCTTGCTGCCATACTCGCAAACCTGGCCACTCAGCGCAGTCGTTTGGATACGGCAGGTGCAGGGCTGATGTGGCGCCGGAAGGAGAGTGCATGTCCGGACACGACAACCGTTCGCAACTTCGCAGCGTTCTGCCGTTCGAGGCCGAGCCCGCAGCGGTTCGGGACCTGCGAAGAGCCGTCAGGGGGCAGCTTGCGGAGTGGCGCCTGCCGGCTTTCGTCGAAGAAGCTGAGCTGGCAGTGAGCGAACTGGCAGCCAACGTGATCAAGCATGTGGGTAGAGGTGTCGCTGCCACCCTGGTCCTGGAGGCAGCAGGGGACCGGCTGCGGATCGAACTCCATGACAAGAGTTACCACGTGCCGGTCCTCAAAACGGTGGCCTGCGACGACGAGTGCGGGCGGGGCCTGCATCTGCTCGCCGGCATGGCTGCTGACTGGGGAACGTTGCTGACTGCGACGGGGAAAGCTGTCTGGTGTGAGCTGTCAGCCGACCCGGATATGCGATGTCGCCGGGTGCGGCGCGCCGAGGCGGCCTTGACGAACTACCGGCGAGGTGTCGGAGCGCCGCCGCTGCTGCAGACTCGCACGGCTCAGATCCTTGAGGAATCCGCCACCGACCTCATCGCGGATCTCCTCCACTGGGTCACGGCCCAAGGCGGCGATCCGGACGGCCTGTTGGACCGAGCGCAGATGCACTTTGAAGTCGAGGCGGAGGTGACTGCCGAGGCGGCTTGACATTGGTTTCCGACGGCAAAAGTCAGCCGGAAGCCCGGATCGCGGCGGCCAGTATGAAGTCGACATCTTCTTGCCGGCCGGCGTAGTTGCAGGCTGCCGTGATGTTCAGGACAGCCTGTTTGTCCGTACGTTCAGCCGCGTTGATCAGTATGGTTTCCGCGGCGTCCCGCAGGCCGGCCGAGCGGCATGAGTTCACGGCCTTGAGGATTTCGTCCGCAGAGTACGACGCCCCTGCCCGCCAGAGCACGAGGTTCGCGTCGCGCTTCCGGCCGTCAGCGAGGTAGCGAGCCACTACCCCGGTCTCCGCCCATGTGAGCTCGGCGGCTTTTGAAGGGTGCCGGTCCCCCTCCGCTCGGGGGACCTGCACCCTCATCTGTTTTTGCAGCCCTGCAAGTTCGCGCCGATGGACCTTACGGCGAAGGCGCTGCGTTCGCCTCACCGGTGACTTCTGAACGGTGTGGGAAGCCGGCCGCTCCGCATCGGCCGGGTCGTCAGCAGGCGGGTACCCGACGTCGCAGCATTCGCAGTGTCTCTTCTGGGCGTGGGGGCGAATCCCGGGAAGTGGGCGCGAGCCGGGTGGGCGTTGGAGGCGGCCGTAGTACTGCTATGAGCCGGCGGACAACAGAACCGTCGGCAGGGGGGGGCCGCTGTTTCGTTGATGTGCAGGTTGTCCGGAGGGGCTTGGTGAGTGTCGTTTCGCTTATTTCCGCCACGTCGGGATCCCTGAAGCCGGATCCGGTCCGAGCCTTGTAGCCGACCCAGGGGGTCGAGGTGGGATTCGCTCCGGTCAGCCGCGCAGGAACGCGTGGATCGAGGAGGCTATCGCTGTGCCGAGAGGGATGGGCACAGCGTTGCCGATCTGGCGGGCGATGTCGGTCTTCGAGCCGCACCAACGGAAGTCGTGAGGGAAGCCCTGAATGCGGGCGGCCTCGTAGTGGGTGATGGGGCGGGCGTCCGTCGGGTGGAGATAGCGGCCCTTTTCCGGCTTGAAGAACTCGGTCCGGATGGTGACAGAGGGCTCGCCCAGGCGGAGCCGACCCATCACATCACCGGTGCCGGAGTTGTGGTTGTCCCAGCTCTCGGTCGACAGGTAGGCCACCGTCGTCTTCACGCCCTGAGGGTTCGGCTCGCCGAAAATCCTGATACGGCCGTTCTCGTCCACGGTGAACCACTTTTTCCGCAGATCTTTACGGTTTCCACCCGGAGGGATGGCTTTGTAGCGGGCGATCGACAGCGGCTCCGGATTGCGCCCGAAGTGCAGGTCATGAGTGGTGAAGATTCCGAGGACGCGAGCGTTCACGTCGGCGACGTCTTTCTTGGAGTCCGGAAGTTCGGTGCCCCGGAGCCCCAATTCGGAGGACTCCTCGAACACGCTGTCCACGGTGCGCCAGTACGGCAGGCCCACGTCGGTGCCGTCGAGCGCCTGCGCCGAGCCGCCCTTGCCGCGTCGTGGGCGTCGGACGTGAGTTGCCGTGGGGTACGTCATTGTCCGGCCGCTGTCGATGTCTTTGCGGACGCCGATGACGATGGCGCGGCGACGGGCCTGGACCGCGCCGTAGTCAGCGGCGTTGAGGAGGTACCGCTTGATCCTGCGTTCCTCTGTGTCCGTCGGTTCGTGGCCCGGCGGGTCGACGAGTCGGTATTCGGCCAGCCGCCCACCCTCGCCCACCTCTTTGAGTAGATTGCGAAATTCGTCCGATTTCAGGAATCGGTCGACGTTCTCGATGACAAAGACCTTGGGTCTGATTTCCTCGACAACTCGGACGTATTCCTCCCACAGGCGATTGCGCTCGGTGCCCTTCTTGACCCGGTTCAGCGCAGAGAAACCCTGGCAGGGAGGACCCCCGACAACGACGTCTGCACTCAGCTCGTCCGACGTCGGCTTCCAGTCCTCGATGTTCTCGAGATGGATACGTGCCGGTGGAACGTTCTCGTCCCGCCGGACGCTTCCGAAGTTCGCGGCGTACGTGGCAGCAGCAGCCGTGTCGTGTTCGACGGCCGCGATGCTGTGGAAGACCGGACCTCCGTCCGGCGCTGTGGCCGGACGGAACTCGTGAAAGCCCTGTGTGAAGCCCCCGCAGCCGGAAAAAAGATCAAGGACGGTGACGGGCTCGGGGTCGCGGGGGCGGGACGTACGCATGGGGCGATCTTAGCTTTGCAGAGCGGCTGCTATTGCCCGGCCGACGGCACTTGCCAGCGGGGGCGGCATGGCGTGACCGATCTGCCGGTACCTGGACGTTTTGCCGCCGACGAAGCGCCAGTCCTCGGGAATCGACTGGATCAGGGCAGCCTGTTCGACGGTCAGCTTGGGCAGGCCGTCCACGGGGAAATCCGGGCCAGGTGGCTCGTTGCCGAGGCTGCTGCCGTTCACGCCGAGTGCCTCCCACGCTTTCTTGCTGCCGGTCGGACCGAGGTCGGCTCCACCGCGCCGGTCGGAGCCTCCGACGAGGGCGGGCGCAATGCGGTCGGCTACCTTGGTCCAGCGTTCCGCCCCTGGCCAGTCATTTGCAGCCATGGTGGGTCCGAGCACCTGGCCCACGGTCGGCGGTGTCCTGCCGGCAGGCTGGGGCCAGGAGAATCGGGAGTGGTACGGGTCCTGCAGCGCGACCAGGAAGCCGCTGCGACGGTTCTGCGGAACTCCGAAGTCGGCTGCGTTCAGGACTGCCCAATGGCACTCGTATCCCGCTTGTACGAGAGCCTCTGTCACCCATGAACGGTCTGCCTCGAAGTCCGGGCTTCCGACGAGGTCGGGGACGTTCTCCAACAGCACGGCCTTGGGCCTGATGATGCGGGCCAAGTCAATTGTCGCGCGGAGCACTCTGCGCTCGTCGGTGTCCTTGTCGCGGCCGACGGTGGCCATCGACTTGACGCGTGGGAGGCCACCGCTCAGAAGGTCGACTCCGATGACGTCCTGGCGCTCGAATACCCGGAAGTGGGCGAGGTCCATGCAGACGACGTCCCACTCGGGACGGTTCGCCTCGATGGTGAAGCAGGCGTCGGCCTTGCTGTCGATAAGAAGCACAGGCTCGAAACCGGCACGCTCGAGTCCGAGCGCCTGTGCACCGCACCCGGCGCAGATCTCGACGGAGCGGAGCCGACGGTCAGGCACTGACACCGCCCGGGTCGAGGTCGTCCGAGACACCGATGCCGCTCCCTCCGGTGCCGCTTGGCTCCCCCTTCCCTCGAAGGCCGTTCCCTGTGTGGTGCCTCTTGCCCTGTTGCCGGCGATCTGCAGGGTCGCGAGTTGTTGCGCGTCGATGGACTCCTGGGCGACAGCGTGCAGCTCGTCGTCCAGCGCCGCTCCGGCGACGCCGTCGAAGAGAACGAACGGGGCGAGTCTGAGCAGTCGCTTGAGGAAGTCGCGGAGAGTTTCGCGTTCGTTCAGGCCCTGCAGGTCGAGGCCTGCCCAGACCCGCAGGATGGCTCCGACCATATGCGGACTGCCACCGAGCGCGGCTCGGCGCGCGTAGATCTGGTCGAAGGCGGATTCGCCGAGAATCTTCAGAGCACCGTACGGTTCTGGGGCGTCGGAGGAGCGTACGAGCTGGGCCCGCCACCAGAGCCGGCCGAAGACGTGTCGAGTGAGATCCGTACCGAGAACGCGGTCCCTCGGCGGCTGGGGGTAGCGCCAGAAGGCGATGTCGGGAAGGACGATCAAGGCAAGAAATGCCCAGACATCGCGCGCGGCGGCCTCAGCGGGCACCATACCCATCTCGGCGTGCAGGAGCGCGGCGAGAGCGAGGTCGAATTCGGCATTGCGCGTGCGGTCGGAACCGTCCGGGAAGCCTGCTTGCTTGGCAAGGTCGACAACACCATCGCGCAGTTCCCGCAGCCGGTCGGCGGAGACACGGTCGCCGCCGGTGGCCACATACACCGCTGACTCGTGGGTGAAGGCCACGCGTCTGGTCAACTCGGGGATCGGTAGCTCTCGGTACTCGGCGAAGAGGGGTGCGGCCTGTTCGGCGAGCAAACGCGGGTAGAGGAAGCTGATCACGACACCTCGAAGATCTTGACTGCCGCCTGCAGATCCGAGGCGAACAAGGACGGCGACTGGCGTTGGCGCAGGCGAATGTCAGTGATCGGCTGGTCGGGAAAGAGCTGGTCGAACAGACTCAGCAACGTCGCGCCCAGTGAGTCTTCGGGGTAGTCGGAGTCCTCGGTGAAGTCCTCGTGGCCGAGCGCATGCTCGACCATGATCCGGGCGGCGTCCGCGTACACCGCAGAGAGCACCACCCGGTCGATCGGCCGAGGCTTTCCTGCGTTCTCGAAGGCGGTGGCAGTGACCGTGTTTCGTTCGTTGACGAGCAGGAGGAGGGCACCCATGGTGGCACTCTCCAGGCCGCCGCTGATTTGCAGGTGCCAGGCCGCGGAGTCGGGGAAAGACGTGCGGGCGAAATCGATCACGGCCATGGGGAACTGTGGCGCATCACCCTGGAGACGCAGCGCCTCTCGATCGCTCCACAGAATGGAGCCGGCTCTGCGGGGAGAGGAGGGGCGGGCGTCGGCGCGCCGCTCGGCCAGGACGAGAGCGGTATCGAGGAGGAGCAGACCGCCCAGATCAGCGCCGCGAAGCTCGACATCGATCTCCGCCGGGACGATGCCTGCCTGGGGCAGGCGTAGATGTTGGCCCGGGCCGCTGAGACTGGATCCGGTGGCGGTCCACACGGTTGCGAGCATCAGCGCCGCGTCGGCTGGGAGCCCCGACTGCGCTCGTGCCCGATCCAGGTCGATGCGGACGGTCCTGCGCAGGCGCAGGTCCATCTGGTAGTCCCAGTCCGGCAGCGCCTCCGGCATGGCAATCTCGCCGTCCTCGGTCACCAGGAGCCAGCTCTCGGCGGCGACAACGTCGTCTGACGGAGTGCGGTATGGAAGAACTCGGCGGGTCACGACGACTTCACCGCCTCCACCTTGATACCGATCTCCGTCACCGTGTCCGGGGCCGGGAGCACGAGCACACGCCAGAGGGACTCGCCGCCCTCGATCTCGAACGCGTCGGAGCCGTGCACCTGTCCGTCGCTGTCCTCCCAGCCGACCAGCTCAGGCATGCTGGCGCCGATGGGCGGGTCCATCTCACGCCCGCCGGTACCGGGCAGGGTAACTGCCAGATCCACCCGGACCCGCTGTGGCCCGGGCGCAGGGAGGCGGAACTCCTGGACGAGGAAGGACGTGTCCTCGCGATCTTCGTAGTACGGGTCACCGACGTACTGGACCCGCGGGCGCCTCCGCGGCACCGTGGCCCGCCCGCTTTCGCCGGGCCCGCCGGTCCTTGTGTCCTCCGCACCGAGTGATGCCGCCTTCGGGGAGTGACGGCCCGTGCCCAGAGGCGCAGTGCTCTCTTCCTCGTCGTCCACCTTCGACTTGCGCCGTGTGGCGGTGCTGCCCGGCTTGGAGTACGCAGTGGCCCCACCTATGCCCCAGGCTCCGCCCACCAACCCGGAGAAGAATGAACTGGCCGCACCCAGCGCGACGCTGCTTGCTCCAGGGCGTGCGACACCGCCGAGCGAGAGTAGATTCTCCAGCGCCTCGCCAATGCGTCGGAAGGTCGTTTGCACGAAGGTGCTTTCAGGCCTTTCGAGGGACTGCGGGTTCCAGGCGTCGTGCGTGGGTGGCTCGGCCCTGGCGTAGGTCTCGTCCATGGACTCGTCGGCCCGGAAGACCCCGGCGTACCCCTGGTTCACGCTGGGCGGCTTCGGCCCGGGTCGGTAGGTGACGACGAGCTCGGCAGGGCGCATCAGGCAGACGTGATGAACAATGTCCTCGATGTCGACCATGCGCGAGGCCCGGCTCGGCTCCAACGGAGGCGTGATCCGCTTCTCCAGCCCGAGGCGCCCGAGATAGCGCTTTGGGCGGATGCAATGCAGCTCAACGCCGTTGGGGCCGGTCATCTTCTCGTAGGCGGCGACGAACATGTTGAGCGGACGGGTCTCGCGGGGATCCGGCACCGGGAAATCGACGCCGTCGCACGTGACTGAGAAGCGCATATCGGCGGGTCTGCCGCCCGTATTTATCATCTTGGGCCAGAGGTGCCAGGCAATGGACTCGGCCAGGTAGCCGGCCGCCTCGACCGGCGTGAGCTCATCAAGAATCGGATCAATGACGACGACCATCGTCCCCGTCTCCTCGGGCCCGAAGGGACGGAGCCCGAGACGTCGAGCCACGGCTTCCGCATCCTGGCCCGTCAGCGGCTCGACGACGGCATCCGACGTGTCACCCCACCAATGCCGCCCGGTGTGACGGCGATTCCCGCCGGACTCGTTCGCGACATAACTCTTCCAGAGCGTGCAGCCGATGAGCCTGGTTTCGTAGCCACCGTGTGCGGTGCGGCAACGTGAGTGCACAAGGATCGTTCCGGCGTTGGACAGCAGGTAGAAGATGCCCTTGCCGAAGCCGTAGGTCCCGCCTCCCAGGGCGTTGTCTCGAGGTTCACCAATGTTGCGGATGAAGGACACGAAGTCGCGCTCGGGCTCGAAAGCGTCGGCACGGGTGGGGCCTCCGAGCCCGCGCGTGCCACGGTCGGACACGACCATGACCCGGATGGAACTGCGTCTGAGGACTTCGTGCAGTGGGAAGCTGTCCCGCTCGGCGGGCGCACCGTTGAGCAGCAGTTCACGCCACGCACCGGCATGGGCCGGGCCGACCGTCCACATGTCGATGCGGTAGTCGACGGGAGCGGATGACTCCGGAATTCGAGCATCCCAACTGTTCTGTGCAGACTCGCGCACCAGGATGGTGAGCAGGTCGAGCTCCGGACGCCCGAGCTGGTTGCGAATCCCTTCGGCGGCACTCGCACCCTCTGGCGGGTAGGGTTGGGAGACCCACTTGGGTGTCGTCACACGGACTCCTGGATCAAACGGTTGATCAGCTGGGGGACCTGGTCGAGTTTCAACGGAGCGGGGGATTCACCGGACAGGTCGATTGTGTATTCGACGTCCAGTACCGATACCGGGACGCCGACCGAGACAAGGGCTTCCCCTGTGAGACCTGGGAAGTCGGGGCCGACTCGGTACCAACGCTCCTCGCTGACGGAGAAGCGGATATCCCGGTAGTGGTCGATGTCGGCCGGGCGATATCCGGCATTGGCAAGAAGGCCGATAAGCGCACTCTCGTCGTCACACAGGCCGAGCACCTGGCCGATCAACTCCGTGAAGCCGGTGCCTACATCGGTTGCGGTGGTCCTCCGGAGCCGGAACCAGGTGAGCCAGAGCGCTCCCCCTTCAGGGGCTTCCAGCTGGTCCAGCCCATGGATCCGCGGTCTTCGCCCTTCCGTCAAGGTACTTGTCTTCACTTCGACAGCAGTCATTCCGGCCCAGAAGTCGTGGCGGTACCCGTTCGGACCGCACCACAGGCGATGTGCGCTCGGGTCCTTCTCGAGAAGTTGTTTCAAGACCACCAGCTCGCCGAAGAGGCCCGCAACCTGCTCGGGACCCAGCGGTGCTCCTTGCGTGCGGAAGAGTGCCTTCCATCGATCGAGGACGGCGTAGAGCGCCTTGACCGGGTTCTCGGACATCTTCCTTGTTGCGTCCAGCACGTCCACGCAGAGTTCCGCGAAAAGGTCTCTGAAGTCGTTGCGCAGACAGCCGAGGTCGGCGTAGTTCTGGTAGCTCTCCTCGTCTTCCAGCGCACGCTTGCGCAGCTGCAGCACGGGACCGTCGAGGCCGAGACGAATCTTCCGGTGAGCGTGTATCGGCACCAGGAGATGACGGTATCCATGGTGATCGACTGCCGCCACCAACGGACCCTGCTCGGTATCGACTGGCAACGGAGTGACTCGCAGGCGGCGCTCCCCAGTGGTCTGCTCGACCTCGAGCGCTGTCCAGCTCTCCCCGACGATTCTGCGGAGCGTTTCGTCGCTCATGCGTCCTCGTCATCGAGGAGGCTGAAGTCCTCCTCCTCGATTCGGACGTTGGTCAAGTCGGCAGAGATGTAGCCCTCCACCTCGCTGTCGCGATCCCTCGGTGGGGGGAAGACCAGACCGACGCCGATTACATGCTCCTCAGCGTTCAAGGGGGCACGCAGCTTCTTCGAAGGGTTCGGCTCGGAAAACTTGTCGATCGGGTACAGAACCAGCAAACCGGTGTCGGGCAACTGCTTCTGACGCTCGCGCATTATCTCCTTCTCCGTCAGCTTCGCCGTGTCCCCCGCCAGGTCAACAGCGGCATCGCGACGGCTCATCAGCGTCTTGATGTCAGCGAAGTCCGGAACAGGGTTGGACAGATCCAGGCGAGCACGGTTGACCCTTCCAACGGTCACGATGGGCGTGAAACTGAAGTCGTCTCCCTTTCCCCTGGGAGTGCCGACGATCGCGACGTTCCACCGCCGCAGCGCACCGGCTGCGACTCGCTTCCGGATGTAGCCGGTGATCAGGTCGGCGTTGTTCTCCTGGGACTTCTCGTGGAACTGGTAGGTCGCCAGGAAATCGGTCACGACGTCGTGCGGCACATCGCGGAACACGTACCGGCCCGCTGTCAGGCCCTCATCCACTTGATTCGCGTTCGTGACGGAGGCAGCAACCAGAGCATTCGCGGCGTCGATGTTCCCGCGCAGCCAATCGGCGTTGGTGTGGAAGAAGTGGGTCTGGACCCGCTTGCCGCCGTAGGAAGAGGCCGCCGTGACGGCGTCGCGCATCTTGGCGGCTGCGGTCACACGCAGGGCGGGGTGCGTTCGCAGGCGCACCGCGAACGTGAGCGGACTCTCGGCCTCGGTCAGGTAGACGTCGATGTCACGGCGCATCTCGGTTTCGACGGTGGCCAGGTGCCGGAACCACTCGGCCAGCTCGTCAGTCATCCAGATGCGCGGCAGGTCGGCGTAGCCGTTGCGGAATCCGAACCAACGCCCCATCTGCAGCAAGGTGTCGTACGCCGAGACTGCTCGGACGAAGTAACTTACGGACAGGCCCTCCAGCGTCAGTCCTCGGGAGAGCGTGTTGCCGCCCACGGCGATGGCCACGACCGGACCGTTCTCGTAGTCGAGGCGGTCCTCGCTGCTGGAGTTGTCCATGATAATCCGGCAGCTGTTGAGCACTCCGGCCAGCTCGGGAGCGAGCTTGTCGAACGGCACCTTGGTCTCGCCGAAATCCTCAGCGAGGACACGCGCAGCCTCCTCATCCCAGAGGTCTCGCAGACGGGACAGGAACCTCGCGTCCGCCAGGGACCGTGCGGCACGGTCACGCAGAAACTCCAGCGGTCTTCTGAAGCTGTTGTGCACTGTTGTATTGACGCTCGTGTGGATCAGCATCGTGTTGTGCGGATTGCCGACACCGCGTACTCGTCGGGCAGCGGTCACCATCCAGAAGTACTCGACAGACCGACGCAAGGTGTCGGTGATGACCGGCTCGAAACCATCGATATCGGCCCGTGTCCCCGGGCGTACCGCCGACACGTCCTCGTCGGGAACGGCCCTGATCATGTCGTACCCGTCGTCGACGTCCTCCGGGTCGTCTCCGTCGAGCGCATAGCGTCCGAATAGGACCTCAGTGCCGAAGTGACCTTCTGGCTTCGGCAGGTTGACGACGAAGTCCTTGGGGTACAGATTCTCGGCGCTCGGGTCGATCAGCAGGTTTGCGAACGGCGAGGCGGTGTAGCCGACGTATGCGGATCGCGGCAGGCTGCTCATGATGTTGAGGATCAGCGGGTTGATGGACTTGGTGGCCACCGTCGCCTGATCGGCCTCATCGTCAATGATCAGTGCCGGGCAGTCGGCCAGGTAGTCCGATGCCTTGTCGAGCCACTTGGCCAATTTGCGGAGGACTGTTGCGTTCTTCTTCACGACGCACAGCACATGGGTCTTGTTGTTCTTGCCGAAGTACGAGGCCGGGTTCTCATGCGGGGTGAAATCGTGGTCGAGGCCGGTCAGCTGCGACCACAGCGAGGGGTTCGGCTCCACGAGTTGCTGGACGAGGCGGGCCTGCGTCTGACGGCGGAGGCCGTTATGGACGCCGGCCAGAACGATGAACAGCTTGTAGCCGCGGTCGGCAGCCTTGGCCATGACCGACGTAAAGTTGGTCGTTTTGCCCGACTGTACGTAGCCGACGACGAGCCCCCGCGTGGCGAACGACTTTTCCTTCGGGTGGTTCAGCAGTGACACGACGCGACTGGAGGAGTCGTCAAGGCTCTTGATCGCAGGCTCCTCGGACCAGCCGTCCTTGCGGAGTAGCTCGACGATTGCCGGCCAGCACTTGTCCTTCGACTGGGGGCCCGTGTACCAGGTGATGCGATTGTCTCGAACAACCGCATGTGGCTCTTCAAGCTCCTTGATGCGGAGGGCCTGCTGCTCGTGCCTCTCTCGAATTCGCTCGACGATGTCACGACTGATGCCGAACTGCTCGAGTCGCTTGACCGCCTCGACGGGAGGGAAAGAATCCAAAAGAGCCTTGAACGTGTCGTACATTGCATCGAATTCATCGGTCATGAGAGTCGACCGTTCCCCGTTCTCGTCCACTGAAATCAAACCCGAACCCCTCCGCATCTGCGGATCACGGGCACGCCGAGGAGGCGCCGATCGCGCGACCTCGTACGGTCTCTACACCCTATTGGGTGACATGAGCACAGATGCGCGAAACTGGAAGCCTGCTTGAGCCGCCGCGCCCGGGAGCCACGAGTGGTCACCAGGGTTCGGCGAAGGGCTGAACCCACGCATCGCGCACTTGCGGCTGCCATGCTCACAGTTACGACTTCGGTACAACGCATCCCGCCTTGCTCGCGGACGGCGGCCCCACCGCTGCGATGATCCTGCTCGCGACGTCCTGGGTCGACTCGTGCTCCCAGAACCTCAGGACCGTCCACCCATCGGATTCGAGGTGGGCGGTCGTCTCCCTGTCCCGCGCCATGTTGCGGTCGAGCTTCTGCCGCCACCACTCGGCGTTCGACTTCGGTTGCGTGGCGTGAACAGGGCACCCGTGCCAGAAGCAGCCGTCCAGGAAAACCGCCACCTTGGCCCGGGTGAAGGCGATGTCGATTGTTCGCCGGGACATGTTCGGCACCCGCTCATTGACCCGGTAGCGGTAGCCAGAGGCATGCAGCAGCTTCCGTACCGCCACCTCGGGTGTGGTGTCGCGGTTCGTCTGGCGGCTCATCCGGGCGGAGACGCCGGGGGAGGAAGGTTTCGCAGTGTTCATCACTACCAAGTTTCCTACGCCCGTCCGTCTCTCGATCGTCGATCGCGAAATCGCTCCTTTCCGATCGATGTTCCGATAGCGCATAAGGCTTGTCTCGCGGTCGCACGAGCAGGCGGTGCCACTCCAGTCGTAGTGCGTCGATGTGTCGGACCGTGGCGGTCAGGTCGGCAGCCTGGTCCTGGGCGTTGGTCCTCTCACACCAAATGCGAATGTCATCTTCGCCAGCGGCCTGCCGACCGAGTTCGATGCGGAAGACCTTGGACTCCTGCCCGCCTGTAGTGCGGTGACCGGAAACGATCACCGGTGGTGCGACGGCTGGGTGTCTACAGCGGTGGATGTCGCGCAGGTCAACATCAACGTCGGGCCACGGCCTGTCAGTTGCCTGATCTAGGGTCGCCCGCATGGCTGAGCCCTCCTTTCTGACCGCCGTCCGCGAGTCGTACGACACGATCGCCGCCGATTACGTCGAACGCGTCCCGTCTCCAGCCGAGATGGATCCGCTGTCACGCGCGATGCTGGCGGGGTTTGCCGAACTGGTGCGGACGGCCGGTCTGGGGCCGGTCGCGGACCTGGGGTGCGGCCCCGGACGCGTGACGGCGCACCTGGCCGGGCTGGGGGTGTCCGCCTTCGGCGTCGATCTGTCGCCGAAGATGGTCGGGCTGGCCCGGCACGCCTATCCGAACCTGCGGTTCGCTGAGGGCTCGATGACCGCACTGGAGATGAGGGACGACGAGCTCGGCGGCATCCTGGCCTGGTACTCCACCCATCACACGCCCCCGCAGTGGCTGCCGGCGGTGTTCGCCGAGTTCCACCGCACGCTCGCGCCCGGCGGCTACCTGCTCTGGGGAGACTTTGTCGGCAATGAGCGGCTGAAGCCGAGGCAGGGCTATGGCCGTCCGGTGTCCTACGAGTCGTACCTCCTGCCCCTGGATCGCATGGTCGACCTGCTGGATAATGCCGGACTCGTCGTCACCGCGAGACTGGAGCAGGAGCCCGGCGGACGCGTGACGAGACCGCACGCCTGCCTCCTGGTCCGCAAGCCCGAAAGGCCCTGACGGGACTTGTTCCCCGGGGTGAGGCCGCTCGTGCTGGACCGCTGACGATCACGGGGCGGGCGGTCAGACCGCTGGGTTGAGAGGGCGGCCGCCCCAGCGGATGCCTTTCTCGCTGCGGACACGGGCGCATTCCCGGCGGGCGCGGCCAGGACGCCTGGATGGCGTGCGTTCTGGTTGCGCCAGTGCAAGTAGTGGTGCAGCGCGCGGGTCTGGACGGTGTGGTTGGGGTGGTTGGAGTTGGCGAGGGTGAACTGCCGCAGCGGCCCGAAGTGCGCCTCGATCGGGTTCGCCCAGGAGGCGTTGGTCGGTGTGAAGCAGAGCTCGACCTTGTTTCTGGCCGCCCATCGACGGATCTTGCTGCCCTTGTGGGCGGAGAGGTTGTCGAGGATGACGTAGATGGGGGCGCCGTCCGGGCGGGCCGCCCGGATGCTCTTGAGTGCGGCGAGACTGTGGTCGGTGTCTTTGCGGCGCCGGTTGACGCCCCAGAGAGTGTCGTCGCCGACGGAGTCGTTCGGGTGCTGCTGCTGTCGTCCGGGCGCCGAAGGCGGTCCGACAGCGGGTGGGTCTCGTCGGGCCGTGGGGCCTCGGCGGCGAGGACGGCTACCACGGCCGCGGCATCACTCACCCGACCGTGCTCAACGTGCCGTACGCAGCCCTGCTGTCAGAGTAGGCGGCTACGCTCACGGGCCATGACCACAGCAACCGACTGGGGGGCGCGGTCTGACGCCTCCGTCATCGTGGCCCGTGACACGGACGGCAAGGTCGCCGTCCTGACCGCCGGCTTTCCCCAGCACGGCGGCGAGTACGTGTTCCTGCCCGGGGGACGCCGGGAAGGCCAGGAGACAGCAGAAGAGTGCGCACGGCGTGAGCTGCGCGAGGAAGCCGGCGTCACCGCCGAGTCCTGGTGCCCCCTCGGCTCGTACGCCATCACACTCGACTCCACCGCCCGCATCCACCTCTTCCTGGCCGAGGGGCTAACCCGCGGCCCGCAGCAGCTCACGCCCAGCGAGGCCGACTTCAAGCTGATGTGGTGGCCCATGGTCGACGCGCTCCGGGCAGTCGCCGATGGACGCTTCCTGCTCCAGGGCGGCCCGCTGGCGCTACTGCTGGCCCAGCAAGCCATCTCAGCCTGACCAGCGCACGGATAAGACGATTTCGGGCATAGCTCGGCCGTCGCCACTCGAAGCAGGCGCCGACCCCGGGGCTACGTCGACAGGAGGCAATGGGGGGACGGCGCCGCAGCGTGTGTAGGGCGGCGCGGCGGGGATCGGTGCTCAGGGCACCCGAGCCGTCGCCCGGCACGTCTCCGGCGGACCGCGTCCCTCGGACCCCCGCGCCCCTCAGCCCTGCTCCGCCGCCCAGGCGCCCGGTTTCCGCAAGGTCAAGGCGGATGTGGCGGCAAAGCGTACGAGAATCGCTGTCCACGCCCCGGCCGCCACTGAGTCCAAATCGGCGCAGGACGCGGCGGTCGCTCCCCCCGACGACAAGGAGGCGCAGGGCAAGGCGGCGAACGCGGAGAAGATGAACGCGGAGAAGCCCGACGTCTTCCGCTTCGCGCAGCGCACTGCGACTCGCCGACGGCTGCGCTCCGCGCTCGGCTGCCGAAACCCGCACGAAGCGCCTCAAGTAGAGTCACGACATCGCCCTCGCAGCGCACAGATCGAGTGTCCACTCCGCTGGGAAGCTTCACCGAGTGGAAGCACCACACTGGAAGGGATCGCCACACATGAGCGACAACCGCACCATCACCAATGCTTCCGGGCTGCACGACCCCACCCCGTTCGGTTACAGCCATGCCGCTTCCGCACCCGGCGAGCTGGTGTTCATCGGTGGGCAGTACGCCTCCGACGACACCGGTCAGGTCGTGCCCGGTGACTTCGCCGCACAGGTCGAGCGGTCCTTCGGTAACCTGCGCATCGCGCTGGCCGGTGTCGGTCTTGGCTTCGAACATGTCGTACGGCTCGGCACGTACATCGTCGACCACGACCTGGAAAAGCTGGAGATCCTCGGCAAGGCGCTGCACGGCGCCTGGGCCGACCGGCTGCCCGCCCAGACGCTCAGCGGGGTCGCTTCGCTCGCGCTGCCCGGGATGCTCTTCGAGATCGACGCGGTCGCGGTCCGTCCGGCCGAGGGAACCGAAAGCTAGGAGCGTGGACCGGTAACGGGCAACCGCCTTGCCGGGCTTGGTCCGCAGATTGCGGGCCATGCGTTCCTTGAGCTGCCCGCACGCGTCTCTCACACATTGCGGCTGTTCAGCGGAGGACGGACGCGGATGTGACGGTCGTCCTCGACGGGCTCGACGTCTTCCGAACTCCCAGCGACGAGCTGCTGGAGCGCCTTGAGGAACGGGGCCACACGGTCGAGCAGAACGACGACGGAGTGGACACCCTTCCCGACCTCAAGGTGATCCTGTCGAACGAGAGCAGCTTCGCGTACCCGATGGACGAGGAGGGGGACCCGATCTACTTCGACTATGCCCTCGTCACCTCGGTGGACTTCCGGGGGCCGCGCGGGGACTGACTCCGGCGGCTGTCGACCGGGCCGGTCGCCTCGGCCCGCTCGCACCCGGTCGAGGACGACCGTGAACGTCGTACCCGGGGGCGTGCTGCGAAGCGGAGTGCAGGCGGTTCGTGTTCCGGAGCGCAGACGTATTTGAGCGCAGCGGCAGTGATGGACTGGGTGGCTCGCGGTGCCGTCCGAGGTGACGGGGGCGCGTCGCCACCGGGCGGCCCGAACGGCACAACGACCGGCAGCCCGGCAGCACGAGGTTTGGCCCGCAAACCTCGGCGCCCCCTCAGACCTCGCCCGCCGTGCTCCGTACATAGCCCAGCCCCGGCCGACCGCCCAGCAGGAGTTCCTCTCCTGTGGGGATGAAGCCCGCGTGTGTCAGGACCGCCTGTGAGGCCGGGTTGTCGAGGGTGGTCTCGGCACGCAGTGTGGTCAGGCCGTACTCCTCGGCAGCCAGGGCGCACAGTTGGCGGACGGTGGCTGTGGCCAGGCCTCGGCCGGTGGCCTTTTCGGCTACGCGGTAGCCCAGTTCGGCGGAGCCGTCCGCGACGCCGACCAGGTTGAACCGGCCCAGGATCTCGCCGTCGGTGTCCACCAGGAGGTGGAAGTGGCAGAGTCCGGCGGCCTCTTCGGCAAGCAGAGACTTGTGTCGTGCGCCGAAGTGAGTGAAGTAGTCGTCCCCGCGGTCCGGTACCGATGCGGCGAAGAAGGCGCGGTTCTCCTGCTCGAACGCGAACAGGGCCGGGGCGTGGTCGAGGCGGAGGCGTTGGAGTTCGGGCATGGCAGAACCATACGGACTCCGGGCGGGAAGGGAGAGGACGCAGCGCAGTCGGGGCGAGGGTGCGCGCGGTGGGCTTCGGTATGGCGTTGGACGTGGCGTACGCGGAGGATGCGGGCGTCCCTTCGTGCCCTTTCGCGCATGATGGATGGCCGTAGAGGCAGCCCATCCCCTTCCGGTGGTTTCTTCTCTTCCTCCGTCCCGGCCGGACTTCGTATCGTCCTTCTTGGTGCGTCGGCTGAAGCAGCTGGGAAGCAGTAGCGGCGACTGGGAGGGTGGATGAAGGCGGTTCCGGGGAAGGACACCGCCTCTGGGTCCGGCCGTGGGCGTACCCCGCATCCTGACAACGTGACAGTCGCGCCCGATGTGTCACGTTCGCAATCACCCCCGCCCCACCGCCAGGGCGGTGACCGTCCGGTTCCTGATCCGCGCAGTCTTCAGCGTTTACAGCGGGCGGCGGGGAATGCGGCGGTGTCGCGTCTGGTCGCGCAGCGTTATACCGCCCCGGTGAAGCCGTCGCCGGCCCAGGCGCCCGGTTTCCGGAAGGTGAAGGCGGATGTGGCGGCGAAGCGGGCGAGGGTTGCGGCCCACGCCCCCGCAGCCACCGAGTCGAAGTCCGCGCAGGACGCGGCGGTGGCGCCCCCCGACGACAAGGAGGCGCAGGGCAAGGCGGCGAACGCGGAGAAGATGAACGCGGCGAAGCCGGGCGAGTTCAACAAGCAGGCGTTCGTCGACGCGGTGAACAAGGCGATCGACGCACAGGCGCCGAAGAACCTCGATCAGGCGGACAAGTTCTCCAAGTCGGGGAAGGCCGACAAGATCAAGGACGAGGTCGACGGCAAGGTCTCGGACGGCAAGGAGTCCTCCGCCAAGGACATCGACACGGCGACGAAGGCGCCGCCGGACACGTCGGCCGCCAAGGACAAGCCAGTCACCCCGATGACCCCGGACCAGGCGCCGGCCAACCCGGGCGCCCCGTCCGCCACGGACGCGATCCCGGAGAAGCAGCCGGCCGCGGTCACGGACTTCTCCCAGGGCCCGGCCGCCAACGATCAGACGATGGCGGACGCGGAGGTCACCGAGGAGCAGCTCGCCAAGGGCAACGAGCCGGAGTTCGATCAGGCCTTGTCGGCGAAGAAGACGGCTGAGACGGACTCGGCGAAGGCGCCGGTCAAGGGCAGGGCGGCCGAGGCCGAGCAGTTGTCCACGGCGAAGGCGGGCGCGGCGGCGTCCGGGGCGCAGGCCATGAACGCCCTGACCGCGACGCGTGCTTCGGCGGGGAAGCAGGTCGACGGGGGCAAGGGCGAGACGAAGTCGAAGGACGAGAAGAAACGCGCCGAGGTCACGGCAAAGCTGCAGAAGGTCTACGACGGCACGAAGAAGGACGTCGAGGGAACCCTCTCCGACTTGGACAAGAAGGTCGACACGGCGTTCACGACGGGGGAGAAGGCGGCGAGGGACGCGTTCACCGCGGACCACAAGCGCCGGATGAAGAAGTACAAGGACAAGCGGTACTCGGGGATGTTCGGGCCGGCGAAGTGGGCCAAGGACAAGCTCATGGGCATGCCCAAGGAGGCCAACGACCTCTTCCAGGAGGCCCGCAAGCTCTACGTCGCGAAGATGCAGGCGGTCATCTCGTCCGTCGCCGACATCATCGGCGCCGAACTCGGCAAGGCGAAGGCCCGTATCGCCAAGGGTCGTGCGGAGTTGAAGGCCGAGGTCGACAAACTCCCCGCCGACCTGCGTCAGTTCGGCGAGGAGGCGGCGAAGGACTTCGCGGGGAAGTTCGACGACCTGGAAGCCACCGTCAATGAGAAGTCCGAACAACTCGTCCAGGACCTGGCCACGAAGTACACCGCCGCGCTGAACAAGGTCGACGAGGAGATCAAGAAGCTCCAGGAAGCCAACAAGGGCCTGGTCGACAAGGCGAAGGACGCGATCGTCGGCGCCCTCAAGACGATCAACGAGCTGAAGAACCTCCTGCTCGGCATCCTCGCCAAGGCCGCCTCCGCGATCATGAAGATCATCAAGGACCCGATCGGCTTCTTGGGCAACCTGGTCAAGGCGGTCGGCGCGGGCCTCAACCTCTTCATCACCAACATCGCCACCCACCTCAAGACCGGCGTCGTGTCCTGGCTGCTCGGCACCGCGGTCAAGGCGGGCCTCGAACTCCCCCAGAAGTTCGACCTCAAGGGCATCATCCAGCTCATCGCCTCCCTCCTCGGCCTGACCTGGGACAACATCCGCGCCCGCATCACCCGCAAGGGCGTCCCCGACCAGGCGATGAACGCCGTCGAACAGTCCGTCCCCGTCGCCCAGACCCTCGCCCGCGAGGGCCCCGCGGGCGCCGTCAAGGAAATCACCGCCGAGGCCGGCGACCTCAAGGCCACCATCCTCGAGAAACTCACCAGCTACCTGATCCCCACCGTCATCATCGCCGGCATCACCTGGATCATCTCCCTCCTCAACCCCGCCTCCGCGTTCGTCCGCGCGGTCAAGGGAATCATCGACATCGTCACGTTCATCGTGAACCAGGGCGCCCAGATAGTGGAATTCGTCAACGCCGTCCTCGACGCCGTCATCGCCATCGCCAACGGCGGCACCGCAGGCGTCCCCAAGATGGTCGAAACCGCCCTCGCCGCCAGCGTCCCCCTCCTCATCGGCTTCCTCGCCTCACTCCTCGGCATCGGCAACCTCGCCAACAAAGTCAAATCCGTATTCCACGCCGTCGCCAAACCCGTCAACCGCGCCATCGATAAAATCGTCGGCTTCATCGTCAAGAAGGGCAAAGCCCTCTGGGCAAAACTCAAAGGGAAGGGTCAGGGAGGGAATAACCAGAAGGAAGGGAAAGGCGGGGAGAACGGCCGGAATCCGGACGGCCGAACAGACGCACAGAAGAGGCGGGACCTCGACGCCGGGCTCGATGCCGCCGAATCCCTGGTCAAACAAGACGTACCCGAACGCGATGTGCGCCGCCGACTCCCTGAGATCAAACGTCGCTACCGGATGACGGAGCTGACGCTGACGATCAAACCCGACTCGGGAGGCGAACAGCTCTACAGCATTGACGGCGCAGTCAATCCTCGCAAAAAACTGACCGGAAAGATGGATGGCCCGAAGCGGGGAGACCATGTATTCGCCCTTGGGCTGGCGGGGACGCTGGGCGAGATGCAGGGAATCGCGGCCGCCGGACTGCAGCGCCGGGACCTGAACCGGGACGTAAAGGCAAGACGCTTGATGACGTCTTTGGAAGGTGCCCGCAGTGCGGCGACGGAGATCCCTGAGATCGTCGTCCGGAAAGGTGGCTCCAGCGAAGAAGACGGGGACGCTCATTCCCGGTCCTATGGGACGCGATCCCGCACAGCGGTCTTCGCCATGACGACACTGGTCCATAGTCTTGATCAATACTATGAAGAATACCGGGAGGGTGATGCCCTGCGCCGGGCGCGCGGCCTCGAAACATCCGCCGTAAACGCGAAGTTCGCGGTGGAACGCTGGCTGGAGCAGGTGGTGGACAGGGATTCAGTGCCTCTCCTCTCCTCTGGCCAGAGGGCTCAGTTCCTTGAAGGAGAGGACAAGCTCGAAGAGGTCCGTCAAATCCTGGTTGTGGCCTGCGAGGCAGCTCTTCCCGGGGTTCCGCAAGGGTGGCGGCGGGATGGGGCGAGATCGCGGAACTCCCCGGGGAACTGATTCCGGTCAGAAGCCCAGCCGTAGCACGTCGTCGTCCCCCGCGATATCCGAGGCGGCATGGAGGAATTCCAGATAGATACGGTAGGTGGGACCATAAGCGGCCCTGGCGGCGCGTACGCGTGCCTCCCGAGAGGCTTCGTCCGCCGAGATCGCCTCATGGACCACGGCGCGATAATCGGTCAGCCTGGTCGAGGCCGTGTCGGCTTTCGCCACCACGGCGGCGGGCCCCTGTGCGCGGACCAGGGCCTCCGTCGGCCCGAAGGCCTCGACCGGTTCGCTCCAGAGCCGCTGCGCTTCGGAGAGCAGCCGCGCCGTTTCCTGCTCAGTCGTACCGATGCTCAGGGCGACTTGGATGCCGGCCCTGCGGCACAGGTCGAGTCGCTTCTTGAACTGTTCGGCGAATGCCAGGTACGCAGCCTTGCGTGAGGCGCGGTCCACGCGTTCGGATTCGGCGTCCATCCGGTCAGCTTCCTTCATCGTGGCTGTGATGTCACGGGGTTGCCGCAGGAAGGCCGGCGCGGCGATGGCACCCAGGTTTCCGGCAGCCGCGAGGAGGAACCGGTATGCGGCGGCGGCCCTCTGCCCGGCTTGGCCGTCCCACCCGGGGCACGTCCTGCGGCCACGTCCTTCGGTACGGAGACGGCCCCGGCCGAACCGGGGCCGATAGCACCGTGGTTCACTCCGCCCCGTGGCACTCCCGGTACGTCCGACCCGACCCGCACCAGCACGCCGCGTTCCTGGCCGGGGGCCAGGGGATCGCTCGGCCGCGGGCGGCGAGGGTGGTGGCGTACAGGGGGAGGAGGTCCGGGTCGGCAGGGGACGCGGCTTCCGAGGCGGCGAAGGCCTCGTACGACGGGACCGTGCCCGTCACGATGCCGAGGTTCGGGGTGCCGGCCTGGTGGAGGTCACGGAGTGCGGCTTCCAGGCGGGCCAGGTGGTCGGGGTGGGAGGGGTACTCGCTGCGCAGGCTCGGGTACGCGGCGAGAAGCTCGTCGAGTTCGGCGGCCGACCAGTGGAGCACCGCCACCGGGAACGGGCGTGACAGCGCGGTGCGGTACGTGCCCAGTTCGGCGCGGAGGCGGGTGATCTCGGCCCGGAGCTCGCCCGGGTCCGAGGAGCCCAGCGCCCACAGGCGCTTCGGGTCGTGCAACTCGTCGAGAGGAACGGCGGCCGTGTGGACGGTGTCGGCCAGCTCGTCCCAGACGTCGTGCTCGGAGCCCATCAGCCTGCGTACGCGGTGGCGGCCGATCAGCAGCGACTGCGTGGCGTACGGAACCTCCTCGCCCGGCGTCAGGAGGAGCGTCAGCGCGGTCGTGAAGCAGTCGTGGGCCGCCTCCAGCTCGTCGTGCGCTTCGAGGGTCTCGGCCACGATCTCCCAGGGCGCCGGGTCGAGCGGCCCCGCCGCGCGGATACCGTCGAGGATCGCGCGGGCCTCGGCCTCATGGCCGTACTCCCACAGGTTGGCCGCGTTCAGGGCCTTGACCAGGTGCGGGTGGTCGAGGTCGGGGGAGCCGAGCAGTTCGTCGTAGAGGGTGGTGGCGCGGGCGCGGTCACCGGCGAGCTCCAGATGGGCCGCGGCCTGGAGGAGCAGCGGCTCGCGGTCCTCGGGGTACTGCGCCGCGGTGCGCAGCAGGCGCTCGGCTTCGGTGGTGTGGTCAGCAGGCGTGTCGGGGCGCATGCACCACACCGTACTGCTGTACGGCACCTGGACGGAGGGTTGTTCCGGCCCTGGAGAGTTACGCGACATGGCCTTATCGTGCGGGCCGTGCGGGAGCGGATACCGGTTGTGACGCAGCGGAACTCGCGAGGGCGGAGGGTCGCCGCGCGCGGGTTGTGGATGGGCGCCGAGGCGGTGGTGACCGTTGGTGTCGTCCTGTTGTTGCTTGTTGTGCATCAGCTGTGGTGGACCAACCGGCAGGCCCGTGCCGACGCCGAGCATCAGGTGCGGGCCCTTCAGAGGGAGTGGGGAGAGGCGGAAGGACAGCCACCGGGACAGGAGGACGGGGGAGCGGGTGGTGGTACGGGGAGCAGTGGCGGGTCCGGCCGTGGGGCTCCGAGCGGGCGTTCGTCCGGGGGCGGGGACCGCACCGCATCCCCCGCGCCCCGCTGGGATCAGGCGTACGCCGTCATCCGTATCCCGCGGCTCGGGCTCACCGCCCCCGTCGCCCAGGGCATCAGCGAGCGAGGCGTCCTCGACAAGGGGTACGTCGGGCACTACCCGCGCACCGCGCAGCCCGGCCGGGCGGGGAACTTCGCGCTCGCCGGGCACCGCAACACGCACGGCGAGCCCTTCCGCTACATCAACCGGCTGCGGCGCGGGGACCGGATCAGTGTCGAGACCCGCGAAGCCGTCTACACGTACACCGTCGACCGGACGCTCGCGCAGACAAGCGCCCGTGACAGCGGTGTCATCGCGGCCGTCCCGCGCAGCAACGTGAAGCCGTACGTGGGATACAGCACGGCCGGTTCCTATGTGACGCTCACTACGTGCACGCCCGAATTCACCTCCCGATACCGGCTTGTCGTATGGGGGAAGCTGACGGGGGTCCGGGCGCGGTAGTGGTGCCGCACCAGGGGTTCCCTGACGTGCTCAGACGACATCCGCAGTTGTTGTGGTTGCTGGTCCCCCATGTGCTGTACCTGGGGGTCCTGCCGCTCGTGAACCGGGTCCATCCCGTGATCCTCGGGCCCGCCGACAGCGGAAGCGCGCCGTCCGAGCCTGCGCCTGCGTCCGAGCCTGCGCCCGAGCCTGCGCCTGCGTCCGAGCCTGCGCCCGAGCCTGCGCCTGCGTCCGAGCCTGCGCCCGAGCCTGCGCCTGCGCCCGAGCCCGCCCGAGCCCGCGTCTGCGTCGGCGCACGGCTCCGCGCCCGCGCCTGTTGATCCTTGTTCTCTTCGGCCGGCGACCGAAGTCTCATCCGCGCTTGCGGAGGTACGCCTCCAGCTCGGCGGCCCCGGCCAGCATGGCCCGCCCCCGGGCGGACAGCCGACCGCGCCAGTCGCACAGTGCGGCCTCCAGCGGCTCAAGACCGCCGGCCGCCCCCGGCAGGCCCTCACCGCACTCCACGACCACCTTTCGGCCCGGGTGGACGCGGACCTGCTTCCCTGCAGCGCGGAAACACTCGATCGCCTGCTCGGCACCGACGACCGGTGGACCAATCCCGCCGCGATGATGGACCCGGCCCAGTCCGTGGGGCAGTCGGCCGAGGCCGGGGAGTTGCGGCTGCTCGCCGACGATCTGGTGGCGCTGCTCGACGCGCAGACGCCGCACCTGCTCGCGGCGACCTCGCGGGACGACTGGGACCGGGCGCGCCTGTACGGGCGCACCGCGACCGGCCTGCTGCGCTACCACCACTGGATGGCCGACACCTCACCGGCCCGCATGACGCGGCTGTGCGCGCTGCGCGATGTGATGATGGCCCACAACCTCCTTGCCGTCACCGCTCGCGGCCCGGCACTCGTCCACGCCCACAACTCCCACCTCCAGCGGGAGAAGAGCACGATGCGGATGGGCGGGATGCCGTTGGAGTGGTGGAGCGCCGGTGCGTTGGTGAGCGCCCAGCTCGGCGAGGAGTACGCCTTCGTGGCCACGGCCCTCGGCACGATCCGGCACCAGGGAGTGGACACGCCGCCGCCGGACACCGTCGAAGGACTCCTGTACGCGCTCCCGGAGGACCGCTGCGTCATCGACCCCCCGCGGCTGGCCACCGCCCTCGGCGACACGCGGCCTGCGCCCCGCGTATCCCCCTGGTTCGGCTACTCCCCGCTTGACCCGGCCCACCTGGCGGACAGCGACGGGATCGTGTTCGTCAAGGACGTCCCGCAGAGCTAGTGCCACCCTCAGCAGTCCGGCCTGTCGGGGCGCCTCGGAGACCGATCGTGCCTGACCGATCGTGCCTGACCGATCGTGCCTGAGGGCGGGCGGGGCGGGGATGTCGGACCCATCGTGTATTCGGACCCATCGTGTATAACGGCTGGAGAGCTATACGTACACATGCGCGGATGCCGCGGAGGCGTGAGGGGCATGGATGCGTGGGCCGGCTGAGCGGCCGTGAAGGTGAAGAGGGGAGGGGCCGATGAGCGGCGATGCGAACCGTCTGCTGCGCGCTGACACGAACCGTCTGCGCGGAGGTCTCGCCCGGCTCCTCCGCCCCGCAGCGCTGCTGCTCTTCTTCGTCACCGAAGTCCTTCTCGCCGAAGGCGGCAGCCTCTCCGCCACCGTCGCGCTCGCCGCCACCGCAGCCGCCGGCTCCGCGCTCGCCGTCGCCTCGGTCATCAGCGCACGCTGCGCCGTCCCCGTACCCCGCACCCGGGTCCGTACAGCCATACGCGACCGGGAGAAACGCACCGCGTTCCTGCCACAGCGAGACCCGGACGCCAAGGGACGCAGACGCCCCCGAGCCCCCGGACGCGCCCTTCCGACGGCCGCGTAGGGGACTCACCGCAGCAGTAGGCACCCCTGTGGGCATCCCAGTGGGCGCATCCCTGTGGGCACCCCCGTGGGTATCCAAGTGGGCACCCCCTGAGCACCCCTCGCGGTTCGTCATGCCGAGTTCGTACCTCTTCCCGGCAAGACGAGACCCTCGGAGGGCTCACCCATGTCCGTTTTCATGTCCGCATTCGCCGACATGGTCGGCGCATTGGCCGATGTGCTGCACCCGCTGTTCCAGACCGCGTCCACCGCCGCCGCCATCGTGCTGTTCACGGCGCTCGTGCGGCTCGCCATACACCCCCTGTCGCGGGCCGCGGCGCGCGGGCAGAAAGCCCGCACCCGGCTCCAGCCGCAGATCGCCGAACTGCGCAAGAAACACGGCAAGAACCCCGAGCGCATGCAGAAGGCGCTCATGGAACTGCACAGGGAGGAGAAGGTCTCACCACTGTCCGGCTGCCTGCCCAGCCTGCTGCAGATGCCCGCCTTTTTCCTCCTCTACAACCTCTTCTCCAGCCAGCAGATCGGCGGCGAACCCAACGCGCTGCTCGACCACCAGCTCTTCGGCGCCCCGCTCGGCGAGCGCTGGCACGACGCCCTCGCGCACGGCGGGCCGTTCGGGGACCAGGGCATGGTCTACCTCGGCCTGTACGCGATCGTCACCGTCGTGGCCACCTTCAACTACCGGCGGACGAAGCAGCAGATGGCCGCCAACCCCGTTACCCCGACCACCGGCCCCGACGGACAGCCGGTCCCGGGCATGGGCATGATGACGAAGCTGATGCCCCTGATGTCCTTCGCCACGCTTTTCACCGTGTCCGTCGTACCGCTCGCCGCCGCGCTGTACGTCGTCACGAGCACCACCTGGACCGCGATCGAGCGCGCCGTCCTCTACCGCGACGTGTCGGCCGCGGGTGCCGCCACGGCCACCACGACGGCATCGTAACGGCGAGAGCGTCGGTCCAGTGTGTGAACAGGGTCTTGCAGAGTGATCGGATATCTTGCGCGATCGGACAAGCCCGCGATGGCCGCCACTCATCCCACAGTGGTGGCCGGAATGGGCTCGATTTTCCGGCGTGGGCGTGGACCTGAGGGCTCGGCCCTGGAGCGGGCCAGGAGAACGCTGACGTAAACGTCGGAGGGGTGGGGTGCTGTGTCAGCAGCGCCCCACCCCTCCTGCGCGTCATGCGCCCATCGTCGTCGCGAAGTGTTCCAGCGCCTCGACCACCAGGGCGTGGTCTTCCGCCTGAGGCAGGCCCGAGACCGTCACCGAACCGATGACGCCCGCGCCCTCGACCGCGATCGGGAACGAACCGCCGTGCGCGGCGTATGTGTTCGGGTCCAGGCGCGAGGCGTCGTCGAACGTCGTCCCCTTCGCCCGGAACCGGGTTCCGACCAGGTACGAGCTTTCGCCGTACCGTTCCACGACCCTGCGCTTGCGGTCGATCCAGGCGTCGTTGTCCGCGCTCGATCCCGGCAGCGCGGCATGGAACAGCTGCTGTGCGCCGCGGCGGATGTCGATCGCGACCGGGGCGTGCCGTTCCCGGGCCATCGAGACGAGCAGGCCGCCGAGCGCGTACGCGTCGTCGTAGCTGAAATGTGGGAGCGTCAGTCGGCGCTCCTGGGCGATGAGCTCGGAGATGGTCGGAGCGGTGGGGTTCATACGGTCTCCTCCTCGGTATCGGTAGCGGCGGAGGCGGACGGGGTTGCGGCGGGCAGGGTCACGGTGACGCCCTCGTGGGCCGAGCGGCGCGCGGCCTCCAGCACGTCCAGGGCCGCGGCGGCCTGAAGGGCGGTCACTGGATTGTCACCCTTTCCGCGCAGTGCGTCGGTGACCGCCGCGTAGTACGCGGGGTAGTCGCCCGGCAGAGTGCGGACCGGGGCGCCGCCGCCCGTCAGCGGCGACTCGCCCGAGCCGATCCGGCCCCACAGGTGCTCGGGCTCCTCGCCCCACGGCCGGCCTGCCGTCGGATGCGCGCCCGCGCGCAGGTCGGCCTCCTGCGGATCCAGGCCGTACTTCACATAGCCGGCGGTCGAGCCGAGCACCCGGAAGCGCGGGCCGAGCTGGGCCGTCGTGGCGCTGACGTACAGATGGGAACGGACCCCGTTCGCATGGGTGATCGCGAGGAACGTGTCGTCGTCGTCGGCGGCGGCGCCGGGGCGGCGTACATCGGACTCCGCGTACACCCGCACCACCGGCCCGAACAGCACGAGCGCCTGGTCGACGACATGGCTGCCCAGGTCGTACAGCAGCCCGCCGATCTCCTGCGGGTCGCCCGACTCGCGCCAGCCGCCCTTCGGCTGCGGGCGCCACCGCTCGAAGCGGGACTCGAAGCGCTGCACGTCCCCCAGCTCGCCGTCCGCGACCAGGCGGGCGAGAGTGAGGAAGTCGTTGTCCCAGCGGCGGTTCTGAAAGACCGAGAGCAGCAGCCCACGCTCCTCGGCGAGGGCCGCGAGCTCCCGCGCCTCGGCGGCCGTACCGGCGATCGGCTTGTCCACGACGACCGGCAGTCCGGCCTCGATCGCGGCGGTCGCGATCGGGACATGGGTCCTGTTCGGCGAGGCGATCACGATCAGATCGAGTTCGTCCGCGCGCCCCCACAGCTCCTCCGGCGACGCGGCGAACCGTACGTCGGGGAACTCGGTGCGCGCCTGCGCCCGCCGCTCCTCGCTGGAGGTGACGATCGTGTCGAGGACGAGGCCCTCGGTCGCGGCGATCAGCGGGGCGTGGAAGACGGAACCCGCCAGGCCGTAGCCGACGAGTCCGACGCGCAGGCGGGTCTCGGACATCCCGGGCGTCTCGTGAGTCGCTTTGCCAGTCATGCAGGCCACTTAAGCAACGCTGTTGCCAAAGTGCAAGCGACAGGGACAATGGGGCTGTGAACAGGAGTAATAGCGGCGCGAATCTGCCGACGCTGCGCAGCCACAATGCGGCGCTGGTGCTGGATCTGCTGCGGGTGGCGGGCGAGCGCGGCATCAGCAGGCTCGAACTCGCCGAGCGCACGGGGCTCACGCCGCAGGCCGTCAGCAAGATCACCGCCCGGCTGCGGGCCGAGGGCCTGGCGACCGAGGCGGGCCACCGGGCCTCCACCGGAGGCAAGCCGCGCACCGTGCTGCGGCTGGTGCCGGACGCCGGGTACGCGGTCGGGCTGCACCTGGACCGCGACGAGCTGACGGTGGTGCTCGTCGACCTGGCCGGTGCGGTCGCCGCGAGCCGCACCGCCCCGCTGGACTTCGGTGCCCCGGCGGACGAGGTGCTCGCGGTGGCGGCGGACGGGGTGCTCGCGGTGGCGGCGGATGGGGACGCTGCGGTACGGGGCGGGGTTGCGGCGGTACGGGACGAGGGCGTCGCGGCAGTACGGGGCGGGGTCGCGGCGGTACGGGACGAGGGCGTCGCGGCAGTACGGGGCGGGGTCGCGGCGGTACGGGACGAGGGCGCGCAGCCTGTGGACCGGCGGCCGGTGCTCGGGGTCGGTGTGGCGGTGCCGGGGCCGCTCGACCACCGGGGCGGCGTGCTGCACCGCGTCACCGGATTCCCGCAGTGGGACGGCTATCCGTTGCGGGACGCGCTCGCCGCGAGGACCGGGCTGCCCGTCGTCGTCGACAAGGACACCAACGCCGCCGCCCTCGGGCTCGCCCTGCGCGCGGCGGACGCGGGCGACTTCGCGTATCTGCACCTGGGGACCGGGCTCGGTGCCGGGCTGGTCCTCGGCGGGGGACTGCACCGCGGGGCCCGTACGGGGGCCGGTGAGTTCGGGCACCAGACCGTCCAGCTGGACGGGCCGTTGTGCAGCTGCGGGGGGCGCGGCTGCATCGAGGCGCTCTGTCTGGCCGCCGTGGCCCGAGACGATGTTGCGGAGGCCGCGCGGGTCCTGGGGACCGGTGCCGCCAATCTCGTCGGGCTGCTCGACATCGACCGGGTGGTGCTGGGAGGCCGTACCGTCGCCGCCGATTCCGATGCGTACGTACGAGGCGTCCGCGCCGTGATCGACGAGCGCGCCCGGCTGGGCGGCATCGACGCGCCGGTGCCGGTCACCGCCGCCGGGGGAGGGGACCGGCCGGTCGCGGAAGGGGCCGCGCAACTGGTCCTGGCCCCGCTGTTCGGGCGGGTCGGGGGCGCGGGCGAGGCGTGAGCGGGGGCGGTGCCGGTGCCGGTGCCGGTTACGGGCCTGTCCGGTGGCGGGTTCGGTCGGTCCCGTGCCCGCCTGTGTTCGGTCCCGTGCCCGCCTGTGTTCGGTCCCGTGCCCGCCCGTGTTCGGTCTCGTGCCTGCCCGGGTTCGGTCTCGTGCCTTCCGGGTTCAGTCTCGGGCCCGTTCACAGGTCCGGATTCCGACCTGCCCGGCGGCTGAGGGCGGGAGTGCGGCCGCGGGGCGCGCGCGAACTGGGCTGATCGAGCGGTTCGCGGCTGCCGACCGGGCGGTCCTCCGGAATGTCGGTACCGGTCGCCTCGCGCGTGCGTGGCAGGGTCGCGGTCGAGAACCGGTGAACTCCCGGCGCACGGGGCGAGCCGACCGTTTCGCGAGCAGCGAAGGGTGCCCCCACATGCCCCCCACACCGCCCCCGCCCCCGCCCTCCGGACGGACGCGGCACGGGCTCGTGCTCGGGCTGGCGGCGGCCAGCGTCGTTCCCGTCGTCCTTGGCGGCACATCCGCCGCCCCCGCCTCCGCCGCGCCGTCGGCCACCCCGGTCTCGAAGCCGGACTCCACCACCGTCGACCAGCAGCCCACCTGCGGTGAACCGGAGGCGAGCGAATTCCCGATCAGCACCCGCATCCACGGCGGCCCGGACACCTACGCATCCGGTGGCGGCTACGGAACCTGGTACCTGGACCTGACCAACACCACCACCGAGTCGTGCCGGGCCATCCACCCGGTGCTGGTCCTCACCGACGAGGACCGGAAGCTGACTTCCGACCAGATCCAGCTGGAGTTCTCCGAGCCGGCCCGTCCCGATATGGCGCACCGAGTCCCCTGGGAAACCACCGACGAGGACGAGCACATCGGCGTCTTCGGCGGCGACGGCGCCGACTCCTTCGACGGCTTCACCGTCCCCGCGGGCCGTACCGTCACCGTCGAGGTCCGGATGGCGTTCACCTCCGACACCGGCCTGGGCCGGGTCACTGTCAGCGCCGCGATCGTCCAGCGACAGCAAGCAGCGAGCGGCAACACTGTGAAGGACGACGGGGCCTGGGTCGGCGAGTCCGACGACTACTCCTTCACCATCGTCGAGGACGACTACAGCGACAGCGACGACGACAAGTGACATCGGCGAGATCGGCGGTATGGAAGAGACCCGCGAGATCGGAGACAGCGGAGACACCGCAGACCCCGGAGGACCTTGGGCGGAGCATCGCCCACCGCTCAGACGAGGTCGACGAGGTCCGCGATCGAGTCCACGACCTTCGTCGGCCGGTACGGGTAGCGCTCGACTTCGGCCTTGGTTGTCAGCCCGGTGAGCACCAGGAAGGTTTCCATCCCGGCCTCGAGCCCGGCCAACACATCGGTGTCCATCCGGTCGCCAATCATGGCGCTGCTCTCGGAATGCGCACCGATCGTGTTCAGCGCACTGCGCATCATCAGCGGGTTGGGCTT
Source organism: Streptomyces sp. NPDC002958 (assembly GCF_055563255.1). Lineage (NCBI taxonomy): Bacteria > Bacillati > Actinomycetota > Actinomycetes > Kitasatosporales > Streptomycetaceae > Streptomyces > Streptomyces sp. NPDC002958. The sequence goes on from NZ_JBVHDS010000009.1 coordinate 217,111, forward strand.
GCCGACGAAGTACGGCTCCTTACCGGTCGCCTTCGTGATCAACGCAGCAACGGAACCGGTGGCGGGCAAAACCCCCTCGGGCGAGGGCCCGGTGCTGTCGGGATTGGTGGCAATGAAGCGGGCACCGTTGTTGAGCAACCGGATGGCTTTGGTCAGGGCCTCGAACGAATAAGTCCGCGTCTCACCCAAGATCACGAAATCAGGCTCGGTGTCGGTCAGCACGTATCCGGCTTCATGCAAGGCGGTGGTCAGCCCCGCCTCGCCGATGACGTACGCCGTGCCGCCAGGGTGCTGGTTGTCCAAGAACTTGGCGGTGGCCAGTGCCGAGGTCCAGATGTTCTCGGTCGGTACTTCGAGACCGATCCGGCTGAGCCGTACATGCAGATCCCGGGCCGTGTAGATCGAGTTGTTCGTCAGGACGAGGAACGGCTTGCCCGAATCGCGGAGCTTCCTGATAAAGGCATCCGCGCCGGGGATCGGCACGCCTTCGTGCATCAGGACCCCGTCCATGTCGGTGAGCCACGATTCGATGGGCTTGTGATCTGTCATGGATGTGGCTCCTGCCATACGAGGACTCACGGGATGACCATCCTATTCACTCGTCGCATTCAGAGCCCGAACGTCTCGTAGCCCGGACCGGAGCAGAGGGAATCTTGTTGCCTGCCCTCAAATCCGCGCCTACCCGTGCGGTAACGCGTACGCACTCCTCGTGGCGGCCGTGCCTCTCGGAGCAATGGTCAAATCCTGTGGAGCAGATTTGCTCAGTGCTCATTGGCGGCTTTCTCCAGCTGGGCGGTGATTCCCTGCCGGTCGATCTGGATCCAGTACTCGACGATCAGGCCGTCCTCGATGCGATAGACCGCACTGGTAATCGCCGTGACCTCCGCTCCGGTTGGCAGGTGGTGGTCGATCGGCCCTACATGGCGTCCGACTTGGGTCCAGCGAGCGTAGACCCGGTCCCCTTCGGCGATGAGCTCGTCCACGGTCAGCGCGAAGGAGCCATAGGCGTCGAGCATCTCCTGAACGTGTTCGGCGTACTGCTGCGGGGTGCGCTCCACGACCACCGGCGTCTCCGAGACGACCTGGTGGGCCAGGACGCGGCCGGCCATGAAGCGGTCGGCCCAGTCGGGGTGCCTGCCCGATCGCACCTGCAGAAGGAACTGGCGGACTGTGTCTTTGGTGCTGGTCACCGGCCTATTTTGGCATTTTGTTCCTGCCGCGTGAGCTTCGGGTTGTTCGACGAGGTGGCCGCGAGGGCGGGGCATGAACCCGGCTCATGACACCTGGTCGCCGTGCTCACCGCGCAAAAGCGAACCGATGTGCTGGCCGGCCTGGAGGCGGGGATGCTGGCCGGCCTGGAGGCGGGGATGCAGACGTTCCCGGTCCTCACCGGTCTTGCCACGGTCGCCGACATCGACACGTACTCCTTCCGGCCGTCCACGGTCGTCGATTCCATCGCCGACCTGGTCGACCTCATCGACGTGGGCGAGCACGGCGGGGCACCGGCCCCAAGGGGCGGGGGAGGGCTCCGGGCGCTCCTGGCCGGCCCGTACCTGCGCGCTCCTGCGGATGCGAAAAGTCGGCGCAGGCGTGAACCTGCCCTAAGGAGGTTCACGATGCGTTCCATACCCCTCACACTCTGTGCCGTCGTAATCGTCGTGGCGACCCTGGTGCCGGCTTCCGCCGCACTGGCCGAATCCGGCTCCGGGACCGACAGCGAGGCGGGCTCGGGCTCCCGCGCCGCTCTCTCGGTGACCCCGCCCTCCATCGCCCCGGGCGGGGCGGCGGACCTGCGGCTGGACGGCTGCGCGGGCAAGGAGGCCACGGGCAAATCCGATGTCTTCGTCTCCGAGGCGCGTTTCTCGCCCGCCGCGGACGGAGGCCTCTTCGCGGAGGCCCGGATCAGCTCGGACGCCTCCCCGGGCGACCACGGCATCCAGGTCGTCTGCACGGACGACAAAGGCACCAAGATGTCCGGCACAGTCACCGTCGTCGACCGCGACCGGCCCACACCCCGCGCCCCGGTCAGCGCGGGCGGTGGCGGCACCGCCCTCCTCACCGACGAGAAGGTCGAACAGGACGGCCCCGGCATCGTGCACGCGGTGATCGGCCTGGCCCTGGCCGCCGTCGCGGCCGCGGCCGTCGCGTTCCGCAGTGTGCGCCGTCGTCGTCGGAGCACGGACTGACATGACCGCCCCCGACCGCCCCGCGGGCCACGGCCGGCTGCTCACCGGAGTGGTCTGGGCCGTCCTTCTGATGTGCCTGTGGCTTTGGGGCCGCGGCATCACCGACGGCTCCGGTGCCAGTTCCGCCCCGACCACCGGCGACGTCGCCGCGGTCGGCCGCCCGCTCGGTGTCCCGCTGCCACCGCCGCACGACCCGATCGAGGGCGCCGTGCCGGAGCGGGTCGAGATCCCGTCGATCGGCGTCAAGGCGCCCGTGATCTCCCGCGGCCTGGACAAGGACGGGGCGATCGAACCACCGTCGTTCGACTCGCCCCAGACCGTCGGCTGGTACGGCGACGGCACCGAGCCCGGCGCGAAGGGCCCCGCCCTCTTTGTCGGCCACGTCGACACCGAGACCGAACCGGCCGTCTTCTACGGGCTGAGCACGGCCCGCCCCGGCGCCAAGGTCGAGGTGACCCGCGCGGACGGCACGGTCGCCGAATTCACCATCGACGACGTCCAGGTCTTCACCCGGGAACGCTTCAACGCCGACAAGGCGTACGGCCCCCGCAAGGACGGGCGTGCGGAACTCCGCCTGATCACCTGCGGCGGCACCTACGACCGGTCGTCGCACTCGTACGACGCGAATGTGGTCGTCTCGGCCTACCTGACGGGCAAGAAGTCCGTTAGGAGCGGCAGGGTCTGACGCACCAAGCGCCCGGTGGATGCCGGCCACCGAGAGGTTCTGTCCCTTGCGCTTGCCGGTGGGAATGACCAGGTCGGGCGGACGTCGTCGGCGGGAGGCTCGGGGCGGGTGGGCTTCCCGTCGGTGCGGCCCGCCCACCCCGGTGGTCACTCGCCGCTGACGATCTCGTTCACGATCCACGCGCCGAGTTCTTCGGTCATGGTGGTGTGTCCTTCGTTGCGGCTGGCGCACGCGAAGGCGTTGAGTGCGCTGTGCTCCGGTGTGACCGGCTGGTAGAGCGCCTTCGGGTCGTTGATGTCACCGGCGTCGACGGCGCTGATGCTGGGGATGAAGCAGGACGTGCCGGTGACGTCCGGGTCCACGGTGTTGCCGAGAAGACTCATGAGGAGGGCGGCCAGGCCGAAGCTGCCGGTGTCGCCCGCAGGGGACGGCATGGTGAACAGTCCCCCGGGAGCACCGTCGATGTCGGGCAGTCCGCCGGTGCGAACCGATGTCGGCTCCTCACCTGCCTTCTGCAGGCCGGCGACTACTTGATCACTCTGTGCCTGGGTCTTGAGCCACGTGTCGTGCAGCGTCGCGGCGCGGTCGTGCTCGTCGAGCGAGGCGAGGAGCATGCGCAGCGCCCCTTGGGAGACGGCTCCGAAGGCGATGCCGGCCAGGGCCGCGCCGCCGTAGATGGCGGGCAGTCCGGTGCCGTGCAGACCGCTCAGGGTCAGGGCCGTGGCGGGCAGGATGGACAGGCATCCTCCGATTGTCGCGGCGAGGGGCGCGGTGCGGCGCAGTATCCACACGGTGAGCACGGCGGTGGCGCTGAGAGTGAAGAAGACCATGCCGCGTACTGCCTGCGGGGCGTCGGGAGCCGCCAGGCCTACGAGGGCCGGGCCGAGGGAGGAGTAGAAGCCGCCCAGTGCCCAGACGGCAACGACTGCGGTACCGGCGGTCAGCAGGGTGCGGCGGACCGTGGGCGGGACGCTGAGCCGCGGGCGCAGCGACCGCAGCGCGCCTGTGTGGCGTTGGGCTGTCTCTGCGGTGAACGTGACTGCGATCGCCTGGGCGACGAACAATGCCGCCAGTAGGACGTAGACGGTGACGGTCGGTGCGGGGGCGAAATGGACTAGAAGGGTGGAGGCAAGGACGCCTGTGGCCATGCCGGCGACCGGGGTGATGCTGTTGGTCAGGGCGGACCGGCCCGGGTGCCGGGGGTTTTCCAGATCGAGGACGGCTGCGCCTGCGGCGCTGGTGGCCACGCCGGTGGCTGCTCCCTGCAGGACTCGGGCGGCTGTCAGGGAGGCTGCGCCGTCCGCTGTGGCCAGGAGAGCCATGGAGGTGGCCTCGACGATCAGGGCCGCTGCCAGAACAGGGCGCCGCCCGAGGTGGTCGGAGAGCGCTCCGGTGGTCAGCAGGGCCAGAAGCAGCGCCAATGCGTAGGCGCTGAAGACCACCGTGACGGCGAGCGGGGAGAGGCCCACTGGTCCTGGTAGAGGGAGTACAGCGGCGTCGGGGCACTGGAAGCGGCCAGAAGGGCCGCCAGCACCGACGCATCGAGGGCGAAGGACGCCGCGCGGTTCCTCCTGCGGGCACGGTCGGCCCGGACGGAGCAGTGCGCTGGTGCGTCGGACAGGGCGGTGGGCATGGGCCCCCTTCCCAGTAAAGGCAATTTATTTGCGTTAAGCCACCATAGAACTACAGTCGAGCTAAAGCAAATGGTTAGCTTTTGGGATATCTCGATGGACCCAAGGGCCTGATCGACATCGCTGGATCGGCTACCACGGCCAGTTCCTGGGTCCGCGCCGACCCTTGCGCGGCATCCGACACAGTCGGCGCCGTCCTGGCCGGCAAGACACAAACCCGCGAGTTCACCTATGACCTGACCACCCCGCAGGCCAACAACGCATGGGACCGCGACAGGGTCGCCGATGGCTCGAGCGGCAGATCCGCCGCATCTAAAGCTAAATGGTTGCGTTAGGCGAGCCGTAAAAGCAAGATCTATGCTTTAAGGTGGTGTCATGAGTCGTAGGCAGATGGTGCGCCCCGGGGGGCGCAGCGCCCGGGTCCAGGCGTCGGTGCACACCGCTGTACGCGAACTCCTGTCGGAGACAGGCCGCGACGCACTGACAGTGCCGCTGGTCGCTCAACGGGCAGGAGTCACGCCGTCGACAATCTACCGCCGCTGGGGCGATCTGCAGGAGCTGCTGTCGGACGTCGCAGTGGAGCACCTGAGACCCGACACCGCGCCGGAGGACCACGGTGACCTGATGTCCGACCTGACGGCCTGGGCCCAACAGTTCCTCGACGAGATGGCCTCTTCCGCCGGCCGCGCCTACATCCGTGACGCTCTGCTCGGCGATCCCGATGGCAGCAATGCCGGTCAGTGTTCGGCCTACGCAGCCGAACAGATCGACACCATCCTCACCCGCGCGAGCGAACGCGGGGAGCAGGCTCCCGATATCGAGACGACCATGGACCACATCGTCGCCCCCTTGATGTACCGCATCCTCTTCCGCCCGGCTGGGCTCGACGCCGCGTGCGCTCGTCGGCTCGTGATCGAGTTCCTCGGCGCACGTGGGGAGGGCGGCCAGTGACCAGGTGACGGTCGCCGCGCTCGTAGCCCCAGACCTGCTTGGTGAGTCTCGAAGAGGCGGACCTCGCTGGTCCTGGACAGCCGGAGTGCTTGCCGTCGTACAGAGCGGCGTCGGCCGCCCTCTGCAACGCCGTCAGGTTGCGGGTGCCGATCGCGTCCGACGCGGCATGGTGTCACGCCATCCGATGGCTCTCGGGGTGCGTGGCCCAAGCGCCGTGGCTGTCCGGGTGGTCAGGTCCAGGTTGAGGGGCTGCACGGCGTCTCGTGGGTGAGCATCCGACGGACGGTCTCCGGGTGCCGGTGCTCACCGCGCCGAAGGTCCATCCGGCTCCGCCGGCAAGCCGCCTGCTCGTCCGGGCCGGTTCGGGAACGAGCAAGACCCCCTCACCCGTAGTGAGGGGGTCTTGACTTTGCGTGCGCCGCCAGGGACTCGAACCCCGGACCCGCTGATTAAGAGTCAGCTGCTCTAACCAACTGAGCTAGCGGCGCCTGCTGACCTGGAGAACTCTACCCGAAGGGGAGGTGTGCTCCTGACCAATTCCCGCCCGTCGCGGCCTGTCGGATGGTCGTTTTTTCACGTCTGTCCGTCAAAATGCGATATGTCAGGAGAGTCGAGACGCCGGCGTCCGTGCAGATGTGCCCAAAGGTCTTGACGAGTGCGGAGGGGAATCGCATGACCGTGCCGGCTTTCGAGGAGTACGTACCCGCCATCGACTGCACCTGTGCGGGGTGCGCCGCGCAACGGCGAGCCGCCGCCGACGCCTTGCCCGTGCGGTACGGAGGCCATCCGGCCGCGCATGGCGCGCGCCGCGCGCTGGTGCTGGTCACCGTGGCCGGGGTGCTGCTGAGCGTCGGCGTGGCCACGGCGGCGAGCGCGCCGGGCGACCGGGCGGCGGACGCGGCCGGAGCCGCCCGGACGGACGAGACGACGGCGTCGGTGGGCTCGGCGGACCCGATGGTCCCGGCTGACGAGGGCGACCCGCCCACCCAAACCGACACGGATCCGTCGGGCAGCCCGCAGGGCGGGCCGGGACCGCTGCGGGGCACGGGAGCCTCGGGCCCGCCTTCGTCCTCCAAGCCCAAGCTGCGCAAGACCAGCCGGGCCGCCATCATCAACCGCGCGAAGAAGTGGGTGTCCTCGCAGGTTCCATACAGCATGAGCAAGTACTGGTCCGACGGGTACCGGCAGGACTGCTCCGGCTTTGTGTCGATGGCCTGGAATCTGACCGGCAACGAGTGGACCGGCAGCCTCACCGCATACGGCAAGCGGATCGCGCGGAAGGATCTGCATCCCGGCGACATCCTGCTCTTCCACAACCCGGCCAACCCCTCGAAGGGCTCGCACGTCACGATCTTCGGCGGCTGGACCGACCACACGCACACCCACTACACGGCGTACGAGCAGACGAAGCCGCACACCCGCAAGCAGAAGACGCCCATGGCGTACTGGACCAACTCCGGCAAATACGTCGCGTACCGCTACAAGGGCATCAGCAGCGGAGGCGGCAAAAGCGGCAGCGGCGGCGGTTCGTCGTCGACGACGTTCCCGGGCGCCGGCGAGTTCGGCCCCGGTACCAGCAACACGTTCGTCACCCAGCTCGGGAAGATGCTCGCGGACCGGGGCGGCAAGCGCTTCTACGAGCTCGGTCCGGGGCCGGGCTGGAGCGACGCCGACCGGCGCGCGACCCAGGCGTTCCAGAAGGCCCAGGGCTGGAAGGGCAAGGAGGCGGACGGCATCCCCGGCCCCGACACCTGGCGCCTCCTGGCCAACGGGACCGGTCGCGACATCCCCGCCGCCGGAAGCGGAAGCGGAAGCGGAAGCGGAAGCGGTACGGAGCGGACCGCGCCCCCGGGTCCTCTCGCAACTGTCCGCCGACGCCTTCCACGAGGACGCGCACACCCTGCGCAACGCGGTGGCGTCAGTGGCAGCGGCCGTATTGATCATCGTGACCGGTGGAGTGGTGAGAGTCACCGGGTCGGGGCTCGGAGGTGGCATTGGCTGACTTGTTGCTGCGTACGGCGTTGAGGTAGTCGGCGATGGCGTCCCTGTTGCGGATCAGGCACTCGATGCGTTCGGTCATCCGGTCGCGTTCACGCTCCAGCGTGCCGATCATCTCGGGTGTCGCGTCCGAGAAGTAGATGATCCGGGGCTGATCGAGGCACGGGAGGATCTGTTTGATGATCCGGGTCGGTAGGCCGGCGTCGAGCAGTCCTCTGATCTGCAGGACCCTGTCCACCAGGTAGTCGTCGTAGTCGCGGTAGCCGTTCGGGGAGCGGGCTGCGGTGATCAGGCCCTGCTCCTCGTAGTAGCGCAGGAGCCGCCGGGGGGTGCTGGTGCGCTCCGACAGTTCTCCGATACGCATATGTCCGACCTCACGCTTGCTCGCTTGACCTTCACATCAATGTGACGGTTCGAGCATAGCTGCCATGCGAACTCAAGCCGCGCGGCTGACCAGCGCCGCGCGAGGTGGCCGCGCTCGGCGGCGGTGCTCGTAGCGTTCGTCATGATGGGAATGTACGAGCGTTTAAAACATTCGTCTAGTACGCGTGTGTAAAACATTCGTACATCTCAATGGGCAGCAAAAAGCGCACTGGGCGGTTCACGTGTGTACGTGAACCGCCCAGTGCGTTGTCTGTGCGCCGCCAGGGACTCGAACCCCGGACCCGCTGATTAAGAGTCAGCTGCTCTAACCAACTGAGCTAGCGGCGCCTGCTGACTCGAAAATAATACCCGGTCCCGAGAGGTGCTGATGACACCCGGACAAATCGAGCCTGTCCGGCGATTGAGGGCAGAGTCGCCCGGGGGTACCCGGAGAGGCCTTGCCGATCGCCGCCCACTCCTAGAGCGCCAGCGACAGAAGTACCGGCGCCGCCCGCTGGTTCAGTGTGTCCGCCGCCGCGCGCAGGCGATGCGCATCCTCGATCGGCAGCGACAGCGCCAGGCACCCCGCCGACGACCCGGCCGTCAGCGGTACCGCCGCGCACACCGTGCCGACCGCGTACTCCTGGAGGTCGAGCACCGGGACCGTCGCCGGCTGGCTGTCCAGCTTGGAGAAGAGCACCTTCTCGTTGGTGATCGTCCGCGAGGTGAGCCGGGCCGTCTTGTGGCGGGAGAGGTGGTCGCGGCGGCCGTTCTGGTCGAGCTGGGCCAGCAGGCACTTGCCGACTGCCGAGGCGTGCGCGGAGGACCGGAAGTCCACCCACTCGTTGACCGCCGGGGTTCGGGGGCCGTCGGCGTACTGCGTGACGCGGATCTCGCCGTCGACGTACCGGCTGATGTAGACCGCCGCGCCGACCGAATCGCGCAGCTGTGCCAGTGTCTGCTGGAGCTTGACCTCCAGGGCCTGCCTGCGAGCCGCGCCGGAGCCCAGGAGCAGCAGCGAGGAGCCGGTGACATATGCGCCGTCGGTGACCTGCTCGACGTACCCCTCGCGGCGCAGCGTCAGCAGCAGGGAGTTGAGGTGCCCGATGGGCAGTCCCGTCTCCCGGGAGATCTGGGTGTCCGTCACACCGTTGCCGTGCTTGGAAACCGTTTCGATTACACGAAGGGCGTACTGCACCGAATGGAACGGTGCGGTCGGTTCGGGCTTCAACGTCACGGTTTCCCCCCACCGGTTGTGACCGCAAGCTCTGTCACCACGATAGTCGCCAAGAGCTCTTTCCGGGGTGGCTGTTGGTGAGTTGATGGGGCGCCCCGGCTCCGTAAGCTGCAGCGCGCGCATCGGGCATATGCCGGCGTCATTGGCATGCGACGAGTGACGAGGTCACACCACCGCGGCGAGGGGGAACTCGCTCATACGTTCGCGCTCGGGACCGAAGAAGTCCATTGTCCGGTGAAACCCGACTCGACCGCGTGTCCGGCTCCGAACTCTCGGCCGTGATGAGCGGGTGGAACGGCCACCGGAACCGGCCGACCGAGGTCACTCGCCCCGGTCCGGGACGGAGACGTACCCGCGCCGCTTGTCCACCACGTTCGGCAAGGGCTCCCCGGCCGCCCACAGTTCGTACATCTCCACGAACTGCTCGCCCAGCCGGTCCCGCCAGCCCGCCGTGTCGCCGCTCATGTGCGGTGACACGATCAGGCCCGGTACGCCCCAGAGCGGGCTCTGCGGCTCCAGCGGCTCCTGCTCGAACACATCGAGCGCCGCGCCCGCGATCCAGCGTTTGCGCAGTGCGGCGACCAGATCGTCCTCGACGACCATCGGGCCGCGCCCCACATTGATGAACCGGGCCGACGGCTGCATCAGCCCGAAGAACCGCGCGTCGAACATGCCGCGGGTCGACTCCGTCAGCGGCGCCGCGCAGATCACCCAGTCGGCCAGGGAGGCCAGCCGGTCCAGATCCGCCACGCCGTGGATGGTGCGCCGCGCCCGGCGGCCCACGAGCGCGACCTGGACCCCGAGGGCGATCAACAGCCGGGTGATCTCCCGCCCGATCGGGCCCGCACCGACGACCACCGCACGGCTGCCCGCGACCTGCGCGCTCTCCCGGTGGCGCCACAGCCGCCGGTGCTGGAGCTCCAGTGTGCCCGGGAGATCCTTGGCGAACGCCAGCACCAGGCCCGTCACATACTCGGCGACCGGCCGCTCGAAGATGCCCCGCGCATTGGTCACCACCGTGTCGGAGGCCACCAGCTCCGGGCAGAGCAGCCGGTCCACGCCCGCGCTCGCCGTATGCACCCATGCCGGGCGGGGCCCGTCACCGGGCCAGGCGGCCCGTACCGCGTCGGAGGTGAAGTCCCACACCAGCAGTACGTCGGCTTCCGGGAGCTGTGCGGCGAGTCCGGCCTCGTCGGTGTAACGGACGGCGGCCCGGCCGGTCAGCCGGCCGAGGCGCGGCGACGGGTCGGTGTCCAGGACGAGCAGGGTGGGCTCTGACATGAGAGACGGTCGCTCCGCTGCGTCTGAGATGTGCGTTCGACCACGCTCGCACCCGCGCCCGCCTTCGTCAACAGGTCACGGTGGGGGTGGCGACGGATGGGGGAATACTGGGGAGGAGCGGGAGGAAACGGTCACGGGTGGTGTCTTGCACGGGACCGGTTCCGCTCGAGATTGCCCGTCCAGGCACCGCAGGAACAGAAGCCCAGGCACCCGCAGGAACAGAAGTCCAGGCACCCGCAGGAACAGCAGGCACCGCAGCAACAGCAGGCACCCGCAGGAACAGAAAGGGTGGACATGACGACCCTCGGTTTTCTCTACCCGGGCCACCACTTCGCGGAGGACGACTTCCCGCGGATGGAGATCCTGCTCGACGCCGTCAGACTGGTCGTGAACCACACCGACATCGACGAGGACGCCTACGGGACCGACGCGCTGATGCGGACCGGCGAGCCCGAACGCCTGGCCGCCGGGGTGGCGGAGTTGCAGCGCGCCGGGGTCGAGTCCGTCGTCTGGGTGAGCAGCGGCGGCAGCTTCCTGTACGGCTGGGAGGGCGCCCATGAACAGATCGCCGCCCTGGCCCAGGCGGCCGGCGTGCCCGCCTCCAGTACTTCCTTCGGCTTCGTTCATGCGGTACGGGACCTGGGCGCCGCCCAGGTCGCTGTCGCCGCGACCTATCCCGAGCACATTGCCGCGCTGTTCACCGCCTTCCTGCACTCCGCGGGCGTCGAGGTGGCCGCCACCCACGCCGCCGGTCTCGCCTCTGCCGCCGAGGCCGCCGCCTGGGACCTGGACAGGGTGAAGGAGCTCGTCACGGCCGCAGACCGGCCGGAGGCGGATGCGATGCTGCTGCCCGACACGGCCCTGCACACCGTCTCGCACGTGGCGGAGCTGGAAGAGCTCCTCGGCAAGCCGGTCCTCACCGGGAACCAGGTGACGGTCCGGGAGGGGCTGCGGCTGGCGGACCGCCGGGCCTGGTCCCCGAGGCTCGGCAAGATCTTCGCCGAGCGTGAGGCGCCGCCGGCCCCGGTGGCCACATGGGGCGAGGGCCGGGAGCGCGCACACAGCGGGAAGAAGGGGTGGCCCGGAAGACAGTCCCGTCCCGGCCGCTGGGGGGAATAAAACGGAGACCACCTCCTGTTCTGCTCTTCCGGACGCATGAGACGCATGAGACGTATGAGTCGGACGTACGCGCATCACCGGAGAGGGCCAGGACGTGGACGAGATTCGAGGCGACGAGATCCGTGGCAAGGCGGAGGGGACGGCCACCGTTCCGCTCTCCGTGCTGGACCTGGTGATCGTGGGCCAGGGCCGCACCGCCACCCAGGCGCTGCGTACGAGCGTGGACATCGCACAGCTCGCCGAGCGTCGCGGATTCCACCGCTACTGGGTCGCCGAACACCACTCCATGCCCGGTGTCGCCTCCTCCTCGCCGGCCGTGATCCTGGCCCATCTCGCGGCCCACACCGAGCGCATCAGGCTCGGCTCCGGCGGTGTGATGCTGCCCAACCACGCACCGCTCGTCATCGCCGAACAGTTCGGCACCCTGGAGGCCATGGCCCCCGGCCGTATCGACCTCGGCCTCGGGCGCGCCCCGGGCACCGACGGAGCGACGGCGGCCGCCCTGCGCCGCACGGACCGCCTGGGCGAAGGCGCCGAAGACTTCCCGCAGCAGCTCGCCGAGCTGACCAGGTTCCTGGACGACGACTTCCCCGACGGCCACCCCTACGCCCGTATCCACGCGGTCCCCGGCCCGATCCAGGCCACGGCCGAGGGCGGGGTCCAGTCCGCGGCCCGCCCGCCGATCTGGCTGCTCGGTTCCTCCGGCTTCAGCGCCCGGCTGGCCGGCGTACTCGGCCTGCCGTTCGCCTTCGCCCACCACTTCTCGGCCCAGAACACGGTGCCGGCCCTCGACCTGTACCGGGAGTCGTTCCGGCCGTCCGCGGTGCTCGACGCCCCGTACGCCCTGATCGGGGTCTCGGCCCTGGCCGCCGACGACGAGCGCGAGGCCCGCCGCCAGGTGCTCTCCGGCGCCCTGTCCATGGTCCGCCTGCGCACCGGGCGCCCCGGCCTGGTCCCCACACCCGAGGAGGCGGAGGCGTACGCCTTCACTCCCATGGAGCGGGAGTTCGTCGACAGCTGGCTGGCCAACATCGTCCACGGCACGGCGGACGAGGTCCGTACGGGCCTCGACGACCTGGCCAAGCGCACCGGCGCCGACGAACTGATGATCACCGCCAACGCTCACAGCGGCGAGGCCCGGCTGCGCAGCTACGAACTGATCGCCGACGCGTATGGGCTGCCGGTGGCCTGACACCGGCAGCCGGGGTTCAGACCTTCAGGCTTCCGCTGCCGATCAGCTCGGCGATCCGCTCCGGGGCCACCGCACGTGAGTACAACCAGCCCTGGCCGGTGTCGCAGCCGATCCTGCGCAGCCGTTCCGCCTGGCCTGCCGTCTCCACGCACTCCGCGGTGACGGTCAGGCCCAGACGGTGCGCCAGATGCACCATCGCCTCGACGATCGTCTCGTCGGCGGGGCTCGGGCGGTCGCCGTCGTCGTGGCGGAAGCCGCGTACGAAGGAGCCGTCCAGCTTCAGTACGGAGACCGGCAGCCGGCTCAGATAGGCGAGGTTCGAATAGCCGGTACCGAAGTCGTCGATGGCGATGCGCACGCCCATGTCGCTGAGCGACTGGAGTGCCTGGAGCGGGCGGCCCGCCGAGCCCATCACCGCGGACTCGGTCAGCTCCAGCTGCAACAGTGCGGGATCCAGGCCGGTCTCGGCGAGGATTTCCGCGACATCGGTGACCAGGTCGGAGTCCCAGACCTGCCGTACGGCGACATTGACGCTGATGAACAGCGGCGGTTCGGCCGGGTGGTCGAGTTGCCAGCGCCGGGCCTGGCGGCAGGCGGATCGCAGCACCCACCGGCCGAGCTGGACGATCGAGCCGTCCTCCTCGGCGATCGCGACGAACCGATTCGGCGAGAGCATGCCGAACTGCGGGTGGTTCCAGCGGACCAGGGCCTCCACCCCCCGTACGACTCCGTCGGCCATGCCGACCAGCGGCTGGTACTCGATGGTGAACTCGCCGCGTTCGACGGCGGGCCGCAGATTGGAGGAGAGCGTCTGCCGGGTCATCCGATGGGCGTTGCGCTCCGGGTCGAAGACCGTCCAGCGGGCCTTGCCGTCCGCCTTCGCCCAGTACAGCGTGGTGTCGGCGGCCTGCATCAGACCGGTCGCCGAGGTGCCGGCCACGGCCTGCTCCACCACTCCGATCGAGGCCGAGACGGAGAGCCGCTGCCCGGCCAGGTCGAAGGGCTTCTGCAGCGCGGCCAGGACCGTGCGGGCCAGGTCGGTGAGCTGCTGCGTACCGGTGGAGTCCTCGACCAGGATCGCGAACTCGTCGCCGCCCAGGCGCGCCACGAGATGGCCACCGGGGCGGTGCGAGCCGTCCTGGGACGCGCAGTCGGTGAGCCGGGCGGCGACGGCGGCGAGCAGCCGGTCGCCGATCCGGTGGCCCATCGTGTCGTTGACAGCCTTGAAACCGTCCAGATCGAGGTAGCAGAGCCCGATCCGGCCGTGTCCGGGGACACTGTCGACCTGGTAGGGCGGGGTCTCCAGGACGGCCGAGAGCCGTTCGAAGAACAGGGTCCGGTTGGGCAGTCGGGTCACCGGGTCGTGCATCTGGAGGTGGCGCAGCCGTTTCTGCAGCTCGCGCCGGTCGCTGATGTCCGCGACGGAGAGCAGCACCCTGCCCGTCCCCGAGCCGTCGGCCCGGCCGGCCTCGGTTTCGGGCATCGGTACGACGGTGATCTCGGCCCACAGCGCGCGCCCGTCGGGGTGCTTGAGCCTGCGGGTGCAGCAAAACCGTGAGCGCCGCCCGTGCAGCACCTCGCGGTACGCGTGCCAGGTGCGGCCGTCCGCCGCGAGGTCGAGCAGATCGGCTGCCGACTGTGTGGTCAGTGTCGCGGCGGAAAAGCCGAGGAGCCCGCCGAGGGCATCGTTGGCGGCGACGACCAGGCCCTCGTGGTCGACGACGGCCATCGGGAGCGTGGCGGCCCGGAAGGCGGCCCGGTAACCGTGCGGCTCGGATCCTTCGCTCCCGGCAGGGGACCACGAAGTGTGACACTCCGTGACCGACGGTCCTGCGGAATAGGGGGGTGTGCCCGCCGCGGGCCTCGGCCCTTCGGAGGTTCCGCTCACCGTTCGCTCCCGCCGTGCAGTTCTGTCCTGAACAGGTGTGGCCGGACTGGCCCGCCGCGCGGAGCGCCGTTGTCGGAGGCGGGAACCACGCGGGAAAGCCTGGTGAAGCATAGAGGTTGGTGCGTCGGCCGTTCCAGCGTCCGACCGTTCCGCGCCCCGCGTTCGCCCCACTTGGGCCAGTCGCACGTTGATCCGGTTTGCCCGCGACTGATCTTTTCTGAGCAGTTCCGCTCTCTCGTGATGTCCCGGTGATTGATTGTGACTATCCGTGAGGGTGAATGCCTAGGCCGACTGCTGACTCGACTGGGGCAGCTCAACAGGACGAAAGTCTTGAATCAGCACAGGGTGGGTGGGTGACCGTGTCTCGCACCCGGAGGTAGATGTGCCGCGTCAGCACAGAACCGGGGGAGTGGAGAGGCCGAGCCTGCGTGGTGTGGCCGCTGCCGTGACCTCGCTTCTGGCGTTCGTCGCCACCTCTCTCGTCGCCGGGCCCGCCGAGGCCGCGACCGGTGAAGAAGGTCCGTGCGCGCTGCCCCGTACCGAGGCGCACCACTCGCTCGGTGTAGGGGACTGGAACGACGCCTACCCCCGCCCCGACCACCCTCTCGACGCGGTCATGGTCTTCCTCTCCTTCCCCGACCGCATCCCCACCGCCACGCCCGCCGAACTCGCCGCCGACTACTTCCCCGCCACCACCCAGTTCTTCCAGCGGGCCTCGTACGGGAAGTTCGTCCTGCGCCCGCACCCGCTGCGGCACTGGATCCAGATGCCCGAAACGTCCGCCTGGTACGGCATAAGGCGTGACTGGAGCAACGACCGGCGCAGTGCCTATCTGCGCGATGCCATCGCCGTGGCCGACCCGGAGGTCGACTTCTCCCGGTTCGACATCGTCTACCTGGTCGCCGACCCGGACGCCCCGGGGGTCGACTCCGACGCCACCAAGGTCGTCAACTTCGAGCGGCCGCTGCGCGCCGACGGTACGGACATCCGGCGTGTCGTCACCATCTTCGAAATGCATCCGCCGGATCACAATGTGCTGGCCCACGAGACCGGGCACGTCTTCGACCTGCCGGACCTCTACCACCGACCGTCCGACGGCAAGGGTGACTGGGACACATATGTCGGCGACTGGGACGTGATGGGCAGTCAGTTCGGGCTCGCGCCGGACTTCCTCGGCTGGCACAAGTGGAAGCTGGGCTGGCTGGACCGCAGACAGGTGATCTGCGTCCAGCGCAGCCGGGACATCACCCTGGAGCCGATGGCCGCCGTGCCCGTGCCCGGTGCCTCCATCGGCACCCGGCTCGCGGTGATCAGGACCGGCGCGGGCAGCGCCGTGGCCATCGAGGCCCGCAGCGCCACCGGCAACGACCGGACGACCTGCGCCGAGGGCGTCCTGCTCTACCGGGTGCGCAACGGAACCCCGTCCGGCGGCGGCCCGGTCGAGGTCATCGACACCCACCCGGCCTCCGACGCCTGCTGGGACCGGTCCGTCTACGCGCCGCTCGCGGACGCCCCGCTGCGGGTCGGCGAGACATACAGCATCCCCGGCGGGCACGCCAGGATCGAGGTCGCCGACCGGACGCCGTCGGGCGCCTGGACGGTCCGGATCGCCACGGGGGCGTAGGCCCCCGCGACTGCGGAGAAGCCCATCGGCGCAGGCTTCCGCGGGCACGAAAAAGCCCCCTCGCTTTCGCGAGAGGGCTTCTTCCGTCTGTGCGCCGCCAGGGACTCGAACCCCGGACCCGCTGATTAAGAGTCAGCTGCTCTAACCAACTGAGCTAGCGGCGCCTGCTGACGTCGTAGACATTAGCATCCTGATCGGCGGGAGGAAAAATCGAATTCCGGGCCGCCGACGGGGGCGCCGACCTGGTCACCCGTACACAGGCCCAGAGCAGTACGTCCGGACCCGGCAGCCAGGGGCTGCGGGTGTCGGGGGCGACCACCCAGCGGGGCCCGGGGGTGGAGGAGGTGCAGGTCAGGGGCGGGACGGTCACCGCGTCCCCGGTGCCGTGGCAGAGCAGCGGCGGGACCTTGGCGTCGCCGGCGTCCTGCCTCTGCGCGCCCCTGCCGGTCCGCGGTTCGAGGCCGCCGCCCCACTCCTCCCAGTCGAGCAGCGACGGCAGCCGCTGGGCGGTGCCGGGGGAGGCGAAGAGCAGCATCCGTCCGCGGTGGGTGGCGACGGGTCCGGAGCCGGGGCCGTCCGCCCACAGGTGTTCCAGCATCCGGCGTCCGAAGAGCGTGGGCACATTCACCACGTCGAAGGCCGATCCGCACGGCAGCACCCCGGGAGAGGAGGGGTGGGCCTCCCACTGGGCCAGCATGCTGCGCGGATAGGCCGCGGCGCCGGCGAGCCAGGCGGCACCGGCCGCCGTGACCTGAGCCGTCTGGTTCGCGGCCTGGTCCCGCAGAACGGCGAAGACGTCGGCGTGATGGGGGCCGTGGTGGCGGCCGTCGCCGTGATGCAGGGTTGTTTCGTCTGGCAGCCATGCGCTCATGAGCCCATGTCTACCGGGAGTGATCAAGTGGATTCCGAGAGTTGCCGGAAATCGGGACAGGTCGGGGTGGGGAGGAGTATCTTGCGCTCGGGCATATGCCACTGGTGGTACCCGGCGTCAGGACCTGACGGGACGAGTGGTCCGGGTGGTGCGGTGAGAGGGCGGGTCAGGTCCGGTGACAGACCCGGTGGGACCGGTGCGGCGATTGGGCCGCGGCCCGTACGGAGGCCGGATCGCGGCCGGTACGGCGGTCAGGGCGCGGAGCCGCCCAGCAGGCTCCGGCCGAACTCGACCATCTTCTTGGCATAGTCCTCGGTCCACTCCGCACGCTGCGCGATGTCCGTGGTCGTCAGCCGGTCGAACCGGCGCGGATCGGCGAGCTGGGCGGCCGCGATCGCCTGGAACTCGGCCGCACGGTCGGTCGCGGCACGGAACGCAAGGGTCAGCTCGGTGGCGCGGCTCAGCATCTCCTTCGGATCCTCCATCGACTCCAGGTCGAAGAAGTGCTCGGGATCCGCTACTGCTGCCGACGGCTCGAAGAGCAGGGGTGCGGGGCGCAGCCGCTGCTGCTCGTTCCCCTCGGGTTGTGCCATGTGGTGCTTCCTCCTTCGGTGGGCCCGACGGCCACCCTCCATTGTCCAACGTCGCGCAAGTGGGGTCAGCGGAAGCGCGGAACCGGGGCCGCCGGCCTGCCGCGGCCTGCTGCGGCCGGGGGCGGCCCGGGCGCCGTCATGCCTTCCAGCGCACCCGGTGCTCCGACAGATGCGCCAGCACCGCGTGATTCGCCTCCCAGCCGTCCGGGAACTTCACCGTGACCCCCAGCTGCACCGGCTCCGTCGACGGGTGCTCGTCCAGCAGCTCCGCGACGCCCGCCCGGCACACCACGACGCAGGCGTGCCGGTGGCGCGAGGCCAGTACGCACAGCCGCCCCGTCTCCAGATGGAACGCCGTGGCGTCCGGGCGGCCGGACAGCGGGTGCAGGACCACCGTCACATCGAACTCGCGGCCCTGGAGCCGGTTCGCCGTGTCCACCGCCACACCCGTCACGCCCAGCTCCGCGAGCGCCGCCCGTACCGCCGCCGCCTGGTCGCGGTGGGCGGTGCCGACCGCGACCCGGTCCGCCGTCACCGGGACCGGATCCGGGGAGCGCTCGCTCGTCGCCGCGCCACCCCGGTCGAGGAGCCGACGGACGACCAGGGCCACCGCCCGTACCGCCTCCGGATCGGTGCGCGGGGTGTGCCTGGCCGGGAGTTCGAGCAGACCCCAGCCGGATTCCGCGGCCTCGTCCAGCACCCGGTCCGGCGCCGAGCCGTCGGACACGACACCGAACGAGAGCCGCCGGTCGCCGTGGTCCGTACCGCTGCGGAACGGGGTGTACGGGTAGAACGCGTCCGAGACCAGCGGCGCGGCGGAGGCGGGCAGCCGCCACGACACCGGCAGCCGGTGCTGCGGCAGTCCGGGATTGTGCGCGAGCAGCGTGGAGACCGCGCTCGCGGACGGGTCGTAACTCAGCCCCGCCCACTGGTCCGCGCCCACGATCGAGAACGGGTCCAACTGGCCCGGATCGCCGACGAACAGCGCCCGTTCGAAGAGGCCCGCGACGGCCAGCAGCGCATCGGAACGCATCTGGTACGCCTCGTCGACGATCGCGTGGCCCCACGGCTCGACGTTCTTCACATGCGCCCACTTGGCGGCCGTCGAGATGACGACATCGAGTCCGGCGAGATCCGACGCCTTGGCCGACTTCCGTACGTTGGCCAGGCCGTCCAGCGCCTTGTCGTACGGGTCGGAGTCATTGCTGTGCAACCGGCCGACCGGCAGTCCCGGGTCCTTCTCGGCCAGCCGCACCACCAGGTCGTCGACCTGGGCGTTGGTCTGTGCGACCACCATCAACGGGTGCCCGGCCGCAGCGAGTTCGAGTGCGGCACGCACCACGAGGGTCGACTTGCCCGCGCCCGGCGGGGAGTCCACCACGATGCCGCGCGACGTACCGCTCAGGGTGTCGGCGAGGATCGCGTCGGTCGCCCGCGCGGCCTGGGCGCCCGGGTCGAATACGGCCGTCACAGGAGGTCCTCCGCGGTCACGGGGTCGGGGCTCTCGGCGTGCCCGGCAGCGGCGCCCGGCGGGCCGCCGTGCGTCCAGGGCGTCTCCTCCGGGTCCGGCAGCTTCGGGCCACCGCGCTGATCGTGCTCGAACAGCGTCCAGGCGATCCGGTCGCCCGGCTCGGGCACCGAACCCGGGGCCGGCTCCTTGCTCCGGCCCATCCGGTCGGTGATCCGCAGCACCAGCAGGGGCGCGCTCCCGTCCTCCGGCTGCGTGGCGTACTCCACGAACTCGGCGGTCTGCGGCTTGCCGTCCAGCGAGCGGTACACCTTGGTGCGCTCGCCGAGGTGCGGGCGCTCGTCCGTGCGGACCGTGACCAGCGGGCGTGGGGACGGGCGCTTCGACTCGCTGTACGCCATCACCACCTCCGTCACCTCGCCGATGAACGCCTCACCGGCCAGCCGCCGCCCGGCCAGCACCAGCGGATCGTCCAACGCCTCCTGCGCCTCCAGTTGGGCCTGCGCCGTCTCGCGCGAGGCCAGCTTCTGCGCTGCCGTCACCGCGTCGTCCCGGCGCGGCTGCGGCGGCTCACCCGACCGCACCCGGTCCCGGTGACCGGTGAACGACCAGCGGTCCCTGGTCCAGCGGTCCTCGGCCCTGGACCCCTCGGGCAGCTCCCTCAGCAGATCGAGCCCCCGCCACACCGCATCCCAGGCCGGCCGCATCACCCCGGCCAGCAGCACCCTGATCTCCCGCTCGGCAGCGGTCAGCTCGGCCAGCCGGGCATCGGCCGCCAGACCGTCCTCGGCCGCCGCGAGCGAGGTGCGCGCACGGTCGTACTTCTCGATGGCGGGCGCCAGCAGCCGGTTGTCGAACGCCGGGTCCGTCGCCGGACCGGCCGGCGGGCACAGCAGCTGTCCTTCGAGGTCCCGCTCCAGCTCCGCACGGAGCGCCGCCCGTGCCCCGGACTCGCCCGCCGGAGCGTCGATCCAGGCCAGCAGCGCGCCCAGATGCTGATCCTCCAGGCTGCTCTGCCCGGTCGCCCAGTGCCGGTTCAGCAGATCGGTCGCGGCGAGCAGCAGCGACGAGCCGGGCACCCTGGCCCGCTCCCCGTAGTGCGTCAGCCAGCGGCCCAGCAGCGGGACACGGGCGGGCGCGGGATAGGGGGTGCCGGGATCGTCCTCCGCCGTGCGCCTGAACCGCATGGAGCGGCCGAGCAGCCGTACGAAATCGATACCCGCCCGGCTCGGCACGATCAACTGCGGTGCGTCCGCGCACAGCTCGACCTCGACCTTGACCTTCTTCCCGGTCTCCGGATCGGTCTCATTGCGTTCGGCGGGCTCGACGACATCTTCGTACGCCTCGATGTGCGGCAGCACCGCCTCGGCCAGCTCGGCGAGGAACGCGAACCGCAGATCCCGGTCGCGCGGCTGCGAGACCACCAGCAGCCGGGGCGCATCCCGGTCGGTCCCGACGAGCGCTCCCAGCGGGGCGCCCGCCTCACCGGCGGTGGTCAGCGGAACCAGGACGAGCGGCCGGTCGGTGAGATGACGGTGCAGGACCGTCGTCATCGGCCGGGCCCGCCCGCTCTCCACGGCTTCCAGCCGGGCCAGGGTGCTGATCAGCGACATGTCGTACCGCCCTCCAGCGCCTCGGCACGCAGCTTGGCAGCACGCCGCAGGGCCGCGACCGTCGGATCCGCCGGGTCGCCCTCCTTGCCCGCGGCGGCGGCCAGCACCGCACCCACCGTCGTCAGCCCGCCGAGCTCGCCCCGCAGGCTTCGCCCCAGCGCCTCCACCGCACCGGCCGCACGGGCCTTCGCCCGGCAGTGGAAGGCCAGTTCACAAGCGGCCAGGCACTCCGGGGCATACGCCGCACCGACCGATTCGACCGCGGCGTCGAGTTGCTCCGGGGAGCACTCCGGATCGAAGGTCGTGCCCTCGGGCAGCGTCGCCGCGATGTCCTCGACCCGGGTCAGCCTGGTCAGTTGGCGCCGGGTGACCGCACGCTGCTTGCGTACGTCGACGACCGAGGCGGTGGGCAGATTGGAGAAGTCCTTCGGGCAGACCAGCAACACCCGGTGCCCGACCTCCGCGCCCTCGGTGAGCTCCGCGATCCGCTCCAGCGCCAGCACGTAGACGGCGGACTGCCGGGCCGCCGCACCGACCTTCGCCGCGTCGGCGGAACCGTCGATCATGGGGAAGGACTTGATCTCGACGACCGTCCAGGTGCCGTCGGGATGCACCGCCACCGCGTCCGGCTCCAGATAGGCCGGGGAGCCCGCCACCTCCAGGGCCAGCATCGGGTGGTCCAGCAGCGCCCAGGCGCCCGCCTCGGTCGCCTCCCGCAGAGCGAGCGCCGTACGCGCCGCACGGCCCTGGGGACCGGCCGCGGTCAGATCGGGCACCAGGACCTCGCGCGGTGCCGCGCTGTCACCGCCGAGGCGCTCGTACAGCAGCCGCATCAGCTCCGTACCACCGTCGGCCTTGACCTTGGCCTCGAAGGCGTTGCCCCGGACGAAAGCGAACTGCGACTGGCCGAAAGGGGCGGGGGAACCGAGCGCCTTGGCCAGCGCGGCCTTGTCCACCCCGGCGCCGTCCAGCAGGGCGCGGCGCCGGCAGCCGGGGTTGGCGGCGAGGGCGGCCAACGCGCGGGCATCCAGCGGACGCGGTCGAACTGCCGGGCCCCGCAGCTCAGCGAGCCGCTGCTGGAGTGTCGTCCCCCGCTGCTCCCGCTCCTGCGCGGGCGGCGGCGTCGGCCCGGGGTGCGCGACCGGCCGAGGCGTCTGCGTCGGCCGATGCCGCGGCATCGGTGGGATCTGCGGAGGTGGTCCGCTGGCCAGGGATTCGCTCACCCGCCGAAGTCTTGCATCCGGCACCGACAATCGGGGACTTCGTGCTCGTGGCGAACCGCGGGAAGCGGGCTTGGAGCCGTACCCTGGCCCGGTCGGTGAGACGCATCACGGGCCTGGCCAGCAGGGCTCCGACACCCATCACGGCAGCGCCCGCGACCGCGTCGAGGAAGTAGTGGTTGGCGGTGCCCATCACCACGAACGTGGTGACCAGGGGGTAGGCGATGCCCACGGCCCGTACGAGCGGGTGCCGGGCGTGGCGCCACAGCAGGATTCCGCACCAGAGCGCCCAGCCGACGTGGAGGCTCGGCATCGCCGCGTACTGGTTCGTCAATCCGCTCATGCCTCGCGGGGCACTCGCCCCGGTGCCCCACCACCCGTAGGAGCTGTACTGCGCCATCGTGTCGACGAAGCCGTAACTGGCGTGAAGCAGTCGGGGCGGACAGGTCGGTATCAGCGAGAAGCCGATCAGACCGAGCAGAGTGGAGGTCATCAGCCAGGTGCGGGCCCGGCGGTACACGGCCTCGCGGCGGCGGAAGAGCCAGATCAGAACGGCCGGGGTGACCAGATAGTGCAGGGACGCATACACGAAGTCGGCGGGTATGCCTATCAAGGGGTGCGCGGTGAACAGTCGATTGAGCGGGTGCTCGAAGTTGATGTGGAGCGTCTTCTCCAGGTGCAGGATGTGCAGACCGTGGTCGACGGCCGTGGACACGTCCCCGCGCACCACCAGCCGGCCCGCCGAGTAGGCTGCGTACACCAGTGCCAGCAGCGGCAGCTCGGTCCACCAACGGGGCCGCGGGCGCGGCACGGGCGCGGTGCTGGCATGCTGCATCCGGAAGTTCTCCATCATGTGTTCATGCGACCGACGGCGGGCGTTCAACCGTACGGCGCAGGTCAATTGCGATTCCCCGGGGTTCCTTCGGGTGCCCCGTGGGTGCAGATTTCTCCGCGCAGAGAGGGACGCCTGGTCGGCCCGGGAGGTTGCCTCCCGAATGCGTGCGCGATGATGGGAAAACCGGATGATCCATTTTGTCTCGATCTCCGGCTCAGATCTCAG
This sequence comes from Streptomyces sp. NPDC002958, assembly GCF_055563255.1. NCBI lineage: Bacteria > Bacillati > Actinomycetota > Actinomycetes > Kitasatosporales > Streptomycetaceae > Streptomyces > Streptomyces sp. NPDC002958. The sequence goes on from NZ_JBVHDS010000009.1 coordinate 240,091, forward strand.
TTTCAGGGAGAGCCGTCATGGCACCGCGCATCCTGCTCGCCCGGCACGGCCAGACGGAATGGTCCGTCAAGGGCAATCACACCGGCAGGACGGACATCCCCCTGCTCGACACCGGCCGGGCGGGCGCCAAGCTCCTCGGCGAGCGGCTGCGGCACAAGCCGTGGGCGGACCTGCCGGACCTCGAAGTCCGCACCAGTCCGCTGCTGCGGGCCAAGGAGACCTGCGACATCGCGGGGTTCGCGGACCGGGCCGAGCCGTGGGACGCGCTGCTGGAGTGGGACTACGGGGCGTACGAGGGGATGACTCCGGCACAGATCAAGGCGATCCGTCCCGACTGGTTCATCTGGCGTGACGGGGTGCCGGAGGGGGAGACCCTGGCCGAGCTGTCCGCCCGCGCCGACGAGATCGTCGACTGGGCCCGTTCGGCCGACCGCGACGTCCTGGTCTTCGCCCACGGTCACATCCTGCGTGCGCTGGGGGCGCGGTGGCTCGGCGAGGACGTGTCGTTCGCGGCGCGCATCCGGCTCGATCCGACGTCGCTGTCGGTGCTGGGGTGGGCGTACGGGGCGCCCGCGATCGAACGCTGGAACGACACGGGCCACCTGGACCGGTAGGTCCTGCCGCCCCGGCAGGAGGGACCTCGACCGCCGGGCGGGCTTGAACCCCTGCCTCGGTCCGCGGTCCGGGGCAGGGGTTCTGTCCTCAAGCGCCCCAGGTGTTCGGTCCCGGGAGGTTGTGGACGGGTGATTCAGGTCTCGGCTGAGGGATCTTGAACGGGTGAGGGCCTTCCGGGTTCGGTGTGGATTGCGACGTCTACACCGACCGAAAGACCCTCGTGTCTCACCGTAATGCACCCTGACCGAGACCGGCCGCCTGCGTCTGAATCGCTGCGTGGTCGAGGACGGAACCGGTTACGCGGTGCGGGGTGCATGGCATGCGGCCCGTCCGGCGAACCCCCTACGCGCCCGCCTTCGGCTCCGCGTACCGCTCCAGGAACCCCCGTACCTCCACCTCACCCCGCTGCGGCGCCAACACCCCCGCCGCCCCCGTCAGCATCGCCCGGATGCGGGACGACTGGACCCGGTCCAGCAGGTCCAGCACCTGATGGCCCGCCGTCGCCGCCTCCGCGGCCCGGCCCGCCCGGGCGAGGTCCGTGGTCAGCTCGGCCCGGTACAGCGCCAGGTTCCGGGTGAAGTGCGGGTCCTGGAGCCGCGTCGCCCGCCGCGCATGACGGGCCGCCCGCGACCAGTCGCCCAGCGCCGACCAGCACTGCGCCTCCAGCATCTCCAGCTCCGCCTCCCGGAAGAAGGTCATCCACTCCGGATCGGCCTCGGACGGCCCCCGGCCGAACGCGGTGTGTGCCCGGCCGATCGCCCGTTCGCAGCCCGTACGGTCCCCGAGCCCCGCCCAGCCCCCCGCCTCCCGCAGCGCGAGCAGCGCGAGCAGCCGCGGCGAGCCCAGCGGCTGCGCCGCCCGCTGCCCGGCCTCGGCCGCGCGTACGGACTCGCGGGGCCGCCCCGTGTCCCGGGCCAGGAACGACGTATTGCAGAACGCGTGCGCCTCCAGCGCCGCGTCACCCGCCACCCGCGCCGTGGCCAGAGCCTCCGCATAGTGCGAGCGGGCGTCCTCCAACCGGCCCGAGTCATGGGCCAGCCAGCCCACCGAGATGGCCAGCTCACCCGCCCCCGCATGCAGCCGGTCGGCCGTGCAGCGCTTGGTGGTGGCCCCGGAGTCGAGCAGCGCGTACGCCGCCCGCAGCGGCTGGGACGCCCTTCGATACAGGCCGTCACCGCCGTGCCGGTCGTCGAGCAGCCGGATCTGTCGTACCGCCTTCTCGACGGCGCTGACCTCGGCCTCGCCGACCCGGTGCCGGTCGGGCAGGGCGGCGGCAGCGGCGGACGTGCCGCCGAGGCCGAGACCCAGGGTTGCGGCCGCCATCGCGGTGGAGCCGCTCGTCATGAATACGCGACGCAGCACGTCGCTCTCCTCGTCGGTGTCGCTGTGGAGCGTCATAGGGGGCGGTGGGGGTTCGGCGGTGGCCCGCACCCCCCGGCCGCGTACGGTTTCGCGCGGTGAGAAGCCCAGGTCCGCCAGGGTCTTCCCGGGGAACATGTGTAGGAAGACCCGCTCGTACGCGTAGTTGGGGCAGCGGATCTCGCCGGACTCCACGCGTCCGATGTACCGGGCGTCGCACGCGACCTGCTCGCCGATCTCGCGGGCGGACCTGCGTACCGCGGCAGCGAACTCCCCGGCGGAGCGCTGTCCGCGCAGCCGCCGGAAGGCGAGGTTGGGAACTGCCCCTGTCGACACCATGGCTGAGCCCTCTCTGGTGCAGCCGGGCTCCTGCTTCCGGTGTCCCGGCGGAGCAAGAACGTACCGGCTGTGACCGGCCGCACACGCGGCGTTTGCCAATAAAGGGGATATCTCGCCCACGATCCGCCATGAACTGCCACCCTTTGCGGCGGCGTGGCACCGTAGCCCTTGACGCCGTCGGCGCGTTGGTTCACGTGGAGACGGAATCCGGCTCCGCCCGGCGATGAGAGGAGAGGTCCCTTGTTGCATCTCGGCACGGAGACCGGCTCGCGGACGACTGCGACGACCCCGGCCGCAACGGGCGCCCCGGCGCCCGCCGCACCCACCGAACCCACCGCGCCCACGGACGACCACGGCGCCGAACCCTGTGACCTGGTGACCGTCCCGGCCCGCCAGGGACTGGAGGCCGTGGACATCCTGCGCCGCGGCGCCGACCAGGAGGCCGTCGGGCCCGTCCTGCACGACGGCGCCTGCGACACCCTCGGCTTCCTGGTACCCCCGGGGACCGCCGAGGCCTGGGACGTACCGGGCAGTGCCTGTACGCAGACCGACGGCCGCGGGCTGCGCATCAGCGCCGATCCGCCCGTCACCGGCAGCGGCTGGCTGCTGCCGCCCGAGGGCGACGCCCCGGTCACCGACCCGGCCGTGCTGCGGGCCGCTCTGGACCAGGCGGCCCGGCTGATCGAGGCGGCCGACAACTGCTGCTGACCGCCGGCTCCTCGCCCGCCCGCCCATAATGGGCCGGTGGCCGGTTCTTCCCGGCACGGCCGGGCCCGTACCGGCCCGGAGCGACGAGCAGTGAGCAGGTACGAGCAGCAGTGGCACGTCGAGGAGCGTCGAGCGCAGGCGCGGGCGCCCGTAAGCGGTCCGACCGCAAGGTCGACAGCAGGACCGAACGCGGAGCCGGGCGCTCGGGCGCCGGGCGCAGGACGGAGCCCCTCGCCGAACCCGTCGACGGCGGCCTCGCCGAGCTGGTGCCCGACCGGGAGCGCCCGCACGCCTGGACACTGACGCTGGACGGCGCCCCCCAGTCCCATGTGGACCTCGACGACCCCACGTATCTGTCCTTCGAGTACCAGCGCAGGATCGGCCACATCGCCGACCTGGTCGCACCCCCTGGGCAGCCCCTGCACGTGGTGCACCTGGGCGGCGGCGCCTTCACGCTCGCCCGCTACATCGCCGCGACCCGGCCCCGCTCCACCCAGCAGATCGTCGAGGTGGACGCCGCGCTCGTCCAATTCGTCCGCCGGGAGCTGCCGCTGGACCCGCAGGCCAGGATCCGGGTCCGCGCCACCGATGCCCGCGCCGGGCTCGGGAAGATCCAGGACGGCTGGGCGGATCTCGTCATCGCCGATGTCTTCAGCGGGGCCCGTACCCCCGCACACCTCACCAGCACCGAGTTCCTCGCCGAGGTACGCCGGGTCCTGAAGCCCGGCGGGAGTTACGTGGCCAACCTCGCGGACGGTCCGCCGCTGACCCATCTGCGCGGCCAGATCGCCACCGCGGCCACGGCCTTCCCCGAACTGGCGCTCGCCGCCGACCCGACCGTGTGGCGCGGCCGCCGCTTCGGCAACGCCGTGCTGCTCGCCTCGGATCTGCCGCTGAAGGTCGCGGAGCTGACCCGCCGGGTGGCGACCGATCCGCACCCCGGACGCGTCGAACACGGGCGGGCACTCGCCGACTTCACGGGCGGCGCGGCGGCGGTGAGCGACGCGGACGCCCGACCGTCACCGGCGCCGCCGCCCTCGGCCTTCGGCTAGCCGGCGCCCCTCCCGGCAGGCTTTCCACGCCGACGACCCGCTGCCGGGCGGGCCGGCGCATCCCGGGCGATGTGGCTGTCATCGGCTTCGACGACCCGGCCGTGGCCCGGCGCTCACCAGCGTGCGCCAGCCGATCGAGGAGACGGGCCGCACGATGGCCCGCGCACTGCTCCAGGAGATCGCGGGCGAGAACCAGGAGCGTCCGCAGAGCGTGCTCCCCACGGAACTGATCGTCCGCGACTGCTCGTGACGGCCGTCACGCAGCCGCCCGGTGAGGGGGGATCAGATACGAGAAGGGCCCCGGTCGATGACCGGGGCCCTTCTCTTCAGGGTGAGTAACGGGACTCGAACCCGCGACATCCTGGACCACAACCAGGTGCTCTACCATCTGAGCTATACCCACCATGCCCGGTCTTTTTCTGACCGGCCGAGAAAAAGTGTACAGGGTCCGAGAGGGTGCTCGCGCCCCAGTTGTTCAGCCGCTGATCCCAGCCCCCGAAAGGCCTATGACCAGCGGCTTCACAAAGCCCTACGGCGTGGGCGGTGCGACGCGCGCCGCAATCGCCTTGGCGCGCTCCGAGTCCGGCCCGGGCTGCGGCACGAAGATCGCCTCGCGGTAGTAGCGCAGCTCCGTGATGGAGTCACGGATGTCCGCGAGCGCCCGGTGGTTGCCGTTCTTGTCCGGACTGTTGAAGTACGCCCTCGGGTACCAGCGGCGCGCCAGCTCCTTGACCGAGGAAACATCGACGATCCGGTAGTGGAGGTAGCCCTCCAGAGCCGACATGTCCCGCGCCAGGAAGCCGCGGTCGGTGGATACCGAGTTTCCGCAGAGCGGGGCCTTGCCGGGCTCCTTCACATGCTCGCGGACGTAGGCCAGCACCTGGGCCTCGGCGTCGGCCAGGGTGGTGCCCCCGGCCAGCTCGTCGAGGAGACCCGAGGCGGTGTGCATCTGGCGCACCACCTCGGGCATCGTCTCCAGGGCCGCGTCCGGCGGGCGGATCACGATGTCCACCCCTTCGCCGAGCACGTTCAACTCCGAGTCGGTGACCAGCGCGGCCACCTCGATGAGTGCGTCTTCCGTCAACGAGAGCCCGGTCATCTCGCAGTCGATCCATACCATGCGGTCGTTCATGACCCCACCCTACGGGGCACTCCGTTGACCCGGCAGGGCCGGGCGTCCGGTGACGTACGCGTCGGGGCCCGGTTTCCCGGGCTCCGGCTGCCCCGTCCCGACCGTCGCCGACGTGACGACATGCGGACCCGGTGGGGCGGCCGCAGCCGTGGCATGCCGGCCCGTCGAGGCGCCCTGCGCGGGCACGATCGGCTCGACTACCGCGGCGACCGCCTCCGTACCACCGCCCTGCGGACGACGGGCCCGGTAGGCGGCCCGGTACGCGGCGGGGGAGGCGCCCAGCTGGCGCCGGAAGTGTCCGCGCAGCGCGACCGGCGAGCGGAAGCCGCAGCGGCCCGCGACCTCGTCGACGGAGTACTCGGACGTCTCCAGCAGTCGCTGCGCCTGCAGCACCCGCTGGGTGATCAGCCACTGGAGCGGTGCGCTGCCGGTGAGCGAGCGGAACCTGCGGTCGAAGGTCCTCCTGCTCATGTAGGCGCGCGCGGCCAGCGTCTCCACGTCGAACTGCTCGTGGAGGTGCTCCAGCGCCCAGGCCACGACCTCGGCGAGCGGGTCGGAGCCGATCTCCTCAGGTAAAGACCTGTCGAGGTAGCGCTCCTGGCCGCCACTGCGCCGCGACGGCACGACGAGCCGGCGGGCCAGTGCCCCGGCGGCCTCCGTGCCGTGGTCCGTGCGGACTATGTGCAGACAGAGATCGATCCCGGCCGCTGTCCCGGCGGAGGTGAGCACATCGCCGTCGTCGACGAAAAGCTCACGCGGATCGACATGGACCGACGGATAGCGCTTGGCCAGCGTCGGTGCGTACATCCAGTGCGTGGTCGCCGGGCGGCTGTCCAGCAGACCGGCGGCGGCGAGCACGAACGCCCCGGTGCACAGCCCGACGATGCGGGCCCCTTCCTCATGGGCGCGGCGCAGCGCGTCCAGCGCCTCCGTGGGCGGTGGCGAGGTGATCGAGCGCCAGGCGGGCACCACGACGGTGCCGGCCCTGCTGATCGCCTCCAGCCCGTACGGCGCGGTGAGTTCGAGTCCTCCGGTGGTCCGCAGCGGTCCCTCTTCCCCGCCGCAGACGAGGAGTCGGTAGCGCGGAACTCCTGCGTCCTGCCGGTCGATTCCGAACACGGAGAGCGGGATCGAGCTCTCGAAGATGGGGCCGCCGCTGAACAGCAGAACGGCGACGACTTCCCGTCGTCGACGTCCACCGAGCTTCCGTACAGCCTCCGTTGTGGCGGCGGAGTCCTGGCTCATGACGCTAAGCCCCCCTCAGTGTTCGCGTCTTCCTGGTCCTTGCGGGCCTGTCGCTCCTGCACTTTTCCCCTCGGTCCTGCACGAGTCCCCGTCTTCGATACCCAAGATCGAATCTACTGCGTCCCGTGGTGCCGACGTGACAAGTTCACCAACCGGCGTTATGTCGACAAGGCAACTTGGCGGGAAGCATTCGATCACGAAGGGTTTCATTCAGCGGCCGTGCAGGGAAGTGCGCCTCGCCTTGATGGCCCGTCCCCGTCGGGTGGAAGCGTACCGCGCGGTCTCTTCCTGCCTGGTGGCAAGGGGGTTGATCGGCCAATTCGGCAAGGAAGCGACAGGGGTGTGAAGTTGGCTGAAAATAGCCGGTTGTGCGTACGTGATTCAGTCATTCGACCGGCGCACAACCCCGATGGGGCGGCCGCTTCTTTGCGCCCCCAGGCAGGTCGGACGGCTGATTGTGCGGAATGGCGCGGCGGTGCCGGAGGACGGTGAATCCCGACCGGCGGGCCGGTATCGGTCCGCGGCCGTCCGGAGGGCTCCGGGCGGGGCGGACGGGCCGTATTGGACGCGGTGTGACTCCAGGGAGTGGATCGCCGGCCCGTCGGTCGGTGAAGGAGCGGTGATCCACTCCGGGGTGCGGCGATTGCGCGGTGGGGCGGAGCCGGTGACGGATGCGGCCTCGTTCGTCACCGAGGGGGGCCGTCCGGGCGCGGCATCGTCGGTGTACAGCACAACCGGCATTGCCATACGGGTCCGCCTCGGGCATGCTCCGTGAAACGTCGCACGCGCTTTGCGTGGGTCTGGGCAGTGGAGGAGTGGCGCCGTACCCTTGGGGGTAAGGGGTTGGGAAGATGCTTCCCGGACACCGCAACACCGCCCGCTGACGCACCTTCCCCAAGTCGCTCTCCTCACGAGGACTCTCTTCGCCGAGACATCGATGGCCGGTCACGAAATCCCCGAACCCGCCGACCGCAAGCAGGTAGCCGACCCCATGTCGGACCCGCAGGCGGCCGAAGAAACACGTCACTCCTGCGATCCCGCCTTCCGGCATGGGGTCGTGGTCGGCTTCGATGGCTCGACCTCCAGTGAGCGCGCCCTCGCATACGCCATCGGCATGGCCCGAAGATCAGGTTCCGGCCTGATCATCGTCCATGTCGCCAATCGGCTGCCGACCACCGTCTGGGCAGGCTGCGAGCCGCCCGTGTTCGTCGATGTGCCCGATCACCGCACCGAGGTGCTCGGCCTGGAGCTTGCCTGCGCGGACTACCTCTCCGAGGTTCCCTGGGTTCTCGTCGAGCGCGGCGGGGACATCTGTCACGAGCTGGAGGAGGTCGGCCGGGAGTACTCGGCCGACGCCATCGTCGTCGGCTCCACGCACGGCATCGCCGGCCGCATCTTCGGCTCGGTGGCGGGGCGTCTCGCGCGGCGCGCACAGCGCCCGGTCGTCGTCATTCCCTGACCTTTCCCCGCCCCACCGATCCCTTTCAGCACCCCTTTCACGAGGGTCGGACCCCGCAGTCGGCATGGCGTCAACTCGCCTGTGAAAACCGGCAACCTAACGATGTTCAGGGGGATTGTGCGCTTGCGAAGGGTGCATAAAGGCCACTGGGAAGCAGGAGCACTGCATGTGACGGGAGCCCGCCGTGGACAATGACGTCTCTGCGGGATCCTCCGGCACCGCTGCCCTCGGCCATCTCGCCCTGGGGCTCACCCTGTTGGCATTCGGTATCGGTCACACCGGGGTCGTGGACGGTGTGACGGCGGCACTGGCCAACTGGCCCACGGCGCTGCCGGGGCGTGCTGCCGGCCGAGGGGTGGCGGCCACCGGCTGAGGCAGCGGCCCGGCCGGTGCGGCAGGGGAGGCACCGGCTCCGATGGGACAGAAGCGGCTCCGATGGAACCGGCCCCGACGGGGCGGCCCCGATGGAGCGGCCCCGTACCCACGGTGGCGGTGGGTTCGGAGCCGCTCTGCCGGGTACGGCCCGGACAGCGATGCCTACTCGACGGTGACGGACTTCGCCAGGTTGCGCGGCTTGTCGATGTCACGGCCCATGGCCAGCGCCGTGTGGTACGCGAAGAGCTGGAGCGGAATGCCCATCAGGATCGGATCCAGCTCGTTCTCGTTCTTCGGTACGACGATGGTGTGGTCGGCCTTCTCCTGCACCTGGTGGGCGACGGCGAGGATACGGCCGCTGCGGGCCTTGATCTCCTCCATCGCGGCGCGGTTCTTCTCCAGCAGGTCGTCGTCCGGCACGATCGCGACCGTCGGCATCGCGGGCTCGATCAGCGCCAGCGGCCCGTGCTTCAGTTCGGAGGCGGGGTACGCCTCCGCGTGGATGTACGAGACCTCCTTGAGCTTCAGCGAGGCCTCGCGGGCGACGGGGTAGCCACGCACCCGCCCGATGAACATCATCGACTTGGCGTCCGCGTACTCCGCGGCCAGCTTCTTGATCTCGTCCTCGTTGGCCAGGATCTCGCTGATCTGGGCGGGCAGCCTGCGCAACCCCTCGATGATCCGCTTGCCGTCGGCGACCGACAGATCCCGGATGCGGCCCAGGTGCAGGGCGAGGAGCGCGAACGCGACGACCGTGTTCGTGAAGCACTTGGTGGAGACGACACAGACCTCCGGGCCGGCGTGGACGTACGTACCGCCGTCAGCCTCCCGGGCGATCGCCGAACCCACCACGTTGACGACACCGAGTACCCGGGCGCCCTTGCGCTTGAGCTCCTGGACGGCCGCCAGCACGTCGTACGTCTCACCGGACTGGGAGACGGCGACATACAGGGTGTCGGGGTCGACGACCGGGTTGCGGTAGCGGAACTCGGAGGCGGGCTCGGCGTCCGCGGGGATACGGGCCAGTTCCTCGATCAGCTGCGCGCCGATCTGGCCCGCGTGGTACGAGGTGCCGCAGCCAAGGATCTTGATCCGGCGGACCCCGCGCGCCTCACGGGCATCCAGGTTGAGGCCGCCGAGGTGCACGGTGGAGAACCGGTCGTCGATCCGGCCGCGGAGCACCCGGTCGACGGCGTCGGCCTGCTCGGAGATCTCCTTGTGCATGTACGTGTCGTGGCCACCCATGTCGTACGACTCGGCCTCCCACTCCACGGTGGTCGGCGTGGCCGTCGTGGACGAGCCCTCCGTCGTGTACGTACGGAAGTCGTCGGCCTTGAGGGTGGCCATCTCGCCGTCGTCGAGGGTGACGACCTGGCGGGTGTGGGCGACCAGCGCGGCGACGTCCGAGGCGACGAACATCTCCTTCTCGCCGATGCCGAGCACGACCGGGGAGCCGTTGCGGGCGACCACGATGCGGTCGTTGAAGTCGGCGTGCATGACGGCGATGCCGTATGTGCCCTCGACCGAGCGCAGCGCCTGGCGGACCTTCTCCTCCAGGGTCTCCGCCTGGGCACGGGCGATCAGGTGGACCAGCACCTCGGTGTCGGTCTCGGAGAGGAAGACGACTCCGTCGGCGACCAGCTTCGCGCGGAGCTCGGAGGCGTTGTCGATGATGCCGTTGTGGACGACGGCGACCTTGTTGTCGGCGTCCAGGTGCGGGTGTGCGTTCTCGTCGCTCGGGGCGCCGTGGGTGGCCCAGCGGGTGTGTGCGATCCCGGTGGTGCCGGTGAAACGCTTGGGAACGCGGGCCTCCAGCTCGCGGACCCGGCCCTTCGCCTTGACCATCTTCAGCGCGGCGGGCTTCTGGGCCGACGCCTTGCCGCTGATGACGATGCCCGCGGAGTCGTAACCCCGGTACTCCAGCCGCTGCAGCCCTTCCAGCAGCAGCGGGGCCACATCACGCTTCCCGATGTATCCGACGATTCCGCACATAGAGTCTCTGCCCCTCCATCGATGTACTGGTGTGTGCCCGTTGCTCAGCCGTAGACGATGCGGCGCAGCTGGCGGAGCGAGAGCTCCGGCGGCGCGACCGCCCGATGCGGCAACTCGGCCGCGATCCGCTCGAAGATCTCCGCGTTCACCAAGCCGCCGGACTGAAGTTCGCGGTGGCGGCGGCGGACGAAGTCGTCGGTCGTCTCGTCGAAGTACGCCAGCACGTCGAGGATCACCCGGGTGGCTTCACCGCGCTGGAGCGCGGTGCTGCGCACCAGGTGATCGATGAGGTCGTCATGCGACGGGCGGCGTTCGGGCACTCGTTGATATTGCGGTGGACGGGGCGCTTACGCAACAATTCTGCCCGATATCGGGCAGGGAAGGGTGTGATTGCGCTCTCGGGCGGGCTGGAGGGGGGTGGGAAGGCGGCAGGGGGCGCGTTCGGGACGCCTTGGGAGGCATGCCCGGCGATGATGACGCCTGGAGGCACGCCTGGGCACGCCTGGAGACGCCTCGGACGGCCTGCTTGGCGGCCGCGGCCGCCGCCCGCAGTCGCCCGCGGCCACGCACGACTGGGACGCGTACAAGGTGCGGCTGGGTGCGCAGGGGCCGAGGTTCTCGGCGCTCGGCGTCGACTACTACCGGGCGCCGCAGGTCCCGTGGCAGCCGGACTGACCCGAGGCGGCCGGGACGGGTGCGGTGACCGCGCGCCGGACCTCCTGGCGTCGGAGGGGGCTTGGACGAGTCCGTCCGGCGCCAGGCGCCATGGCACCCCTGTAGAGGGCGCCTGCGGCCGGTGCCCGTGGGCTGGTGCCGGTCCGGCGGTCAGGGGCGTGACCGGCCCTGTTCGCCGGACATCGCCGACGTCTCGCGCGGCTGCCGGTGCGTTCACCAGACCAGGACCCCGCCGCCCACCGCCCGCGCCCGCAGAGCGGCGCGAGTGATGTTGGCGAGCCGGGCGGCCACGTAGTCCTCCCCGTAGCCGCTGTGCGCACCGAGGGCCGCCGTATGCCCGCGCAGCAGCTCGCACTCGGCCAGGAAGTCCTCGATTTCCTCCGGCTGCACATACAGATCATCGGCTGCCAGCTCGGGCAAGAACCGGGCACCGAGCGCCCGCGCCCGTTCCGACCCCCAGAGCTTGGTCCGGCTGCTCTCGAAGCCGGCCATGTCGCCGCCGTCCTCGGGGCCGTCGAGAAGATGCGACGTCCCCTGCTCGTCGTAGACGAAGGTGTGCACAAGCAGCGTCATGCCCCGAACGCCTCCCGGCAGCCGTCGAGCCCCTCGACCGTGACCTCGACGGTCCGGTGCTCCTCCCAGCGGGCCCGGTCCAGTCGCAGGCGTTGCACGGTGACGCGTGCGCCCCGCACCGAGGCGACCTCATGGCCGTCCGGGAGGTAGCCGAGCCTGCGCGAGACGCCGAGCGAGCGCGGGTTGTCGGTCAGCGCGGCCGATGTCGCGGTACGGGCCCCGAGGCCCGCGAAGGCCAGATGCAGAGCGGCGGCCCGCATCTCGGTGCCGATGCCCTTCCCCTGGTGGGCCAGACCCAGCCACGACCCCGTGTCGACCTCACCGGTCACGGCGAAGTCCTTCCCCATCATGTCCTGCCGCCCGACCACCTCGCCCTCGTGCAGCACGGCGAGACTCAGCGTCCACTCCCGCACCGACCAGTCGGCGACGGTCCCCAGCACATGCTGGAACACCGCCTTGCCGCGTCCGGCGGGCGACGCGTCGGTCCAGGGAACCGTGAACGGCATACGGTCCGGCGCGTGCACCCCGTCGGCGGCGACCGACGCGAGCTCGTTCAGCAACTCCAGGTCGGGGAGGCGCAGTTCCAGACGGGGCGTGCGGAGGCGGAGCCCGTACAGGGGCCAGTGCTGCGGATTCATGCACGGACTCTGCCGTCCGCGCCCGACCGCTGTCCAACGAATTGCGCGGCTGTTTTTACCTCGCGGATTTCCCCGCGGTCGCCGATGCGGGTGTGACGGGCGCGCGGGCGGTCGGTCGGTGGAGGCGGGCGGTGAGGGGACGCCGAAGCCACCGCCGCCGAAGCCACCGCCCACTGGGAGCGCGACCTGCTCGGCAACGAGCTCCCCTGGGACGCCTGGCAGAACGAAGAGAAGAAGCGCGCCGATCGCCACCGTACGTCAGGCCGGCAGCCCCAGCTCCCTCGCGATCAGCATCCGCTGCACCTCGCTCGTGCCCTCGCCGATCTCCAGGATCTTGGAGTCGCGCCACATCCGGGCCACCGGGTACTCGTTCATGAAGCCGTAGCCGCCGTGGATCTGGGTCGCGTCGCGGGCGTTGTCCACCGCCACCGTCGACGAGTACAGCTTCGCGATCGCCGCCTCCTTCTTGAAGGGCTCGCCCGCCACCAGGCGGGACGCCGCGTCGCGCCAGCCGATGCGGGCCATGTGGGCGCGCATCTCCATGTCCGCGATCTTGAACTGGATGGCCTGGTTGGCGCCGATCGGCCTGCCGAAGGCGTGGCGCTCCTTGGCGTACTTCACCGATTCGTCCACACAGCCCTGCGCCAGGCCCGTGGACAGGGCGGCGATGGCGATCCGGCCCTCGTCCAGGATGCGCAGGAACTGGGCGTAGCCGCGTCCCTCCTCACCCAGCAGGTTCGCCAGGGGTACGCGGACGTCGGCGAAGGACAGTTCGCGGGTGTCCGAGGCGTTCCAGCCCACCTTGGAGTACGGGGCGGCGACCGTGAAGCCGGGGGTGCCGGACGGCACGATGATCGAGGAGATGAGCGGGGCGCCGTTCTCCTTGCGGCCGGTCACCGCCGTCACCGTGACCAGTTCCGTGATGTCCGTACCGGAGTTGGTGATGAAGCACTTGGAGCCGTTGATCACCCACTCGCCCGTGGCCTCGTCGCGCACCGCCGTCGTGCGGGTGCCGCCCGCGTCCGAGCCGGCGTCGGGCTCGGTCAGGCCGAACGCGCCGAGCGCCTCGCCCGAACAGAGCTTCGGCAGCCACTGCCGCTTCTGCTCCTCCGTACCGAAGTGGTAGACCGGCATCGCGCCGAGCGAGACCCCGGCCTCCAGCGTGATCGCCACGGACGAGTCGACCCGGGCCAGCTCCTCCAGGACGATCCCGAGGGCGAGGTAGTCGCCGCCCATGCCGCCGTACTCCTCGGGGAACGGCAGCCCGAACAGGCCCATCCTTCCCATCTCCCGCACGATTTCGTACGGGAACTCATGGCGCTCGTAGAAGTCGCCGATCTTCGGGGCGATCACATCGTGTGCGAACTCCTCGACGGTGCGACGCAGTTCCTCGTGTTCGGCGGTCAGCCGGTGGTCCAGGGACATGGCAGGTGTCACTCCTTGTGGGGGTGTTTATCGCACCGAGAGCGCGCGGACGGTACGGGACGGGCTGGGTCGGCCCAGCTGTTCGGCGAGCCACACGCTGGTGGCGGTGAGCCCGTCGAGGTCGACCCCGGTTTCGATGCCGAGGCCGTCGAGCATCCACACGAGGTCTTCGGTGGCGAGGTTCCCGGTCGCGCTCTTCGCGTACGGGCAGCCGCCGAGGCCGCCCGCGGAGGCGTCCACGGTGGTCACACCGTGCTGGAGCGCGGCGAGGGTGTTGGAGAGGGCCTGCCCGTACGTGTCGTGGAAGTGCACACCGATGGTGTTGGTGTGCACGCCCTCCTCGTTCAGCTCGGAGAGCAGGTCCTGCACATGGCCGGGCGTGGCGACGCCGATGGTGTCGCCGAGGGAGAGCTCGTCGCAGCCGAGGTCCATCAGCGCCTTGGCGATCCGGACGACCTGGTGGACGGGGACGGGACCCTCCCACGGGTCGCCGAAGCACATCGACAGATAGCCGCGGACGTGCACCTTGTCGGCCTTGGCCCGGGCGACGACCGGCTCGAACATGGCGAGCGACTCGTCGACGGTGCGGTTGAGATTGCGGGCGGCGAACGTCTCGGTCGCCGAGCCGAACACGGCGATGTGGCGGGCGCCGAGCGCCAGGGCCCGGTCCAAGCCGCGTTCGTTCGGTACGAGCACGGGCAGGGTGGCGCCCCGGATGTCACCGAGGAGGGGGAACAGGTCCTCCGCGTCGGCCAGTTGGGGCACCCACTTGGGGTGCACGAAGCTGGTCGCCTCGATGCTGGTCAGGCCCGCCGCGGCGAGGCGGTGGATGAACTCCGCCTTCACCTCGGTCGGTACGACGGACTTCTCGTTCTGCAGCCCGTCGCGGGCGCCGACCTCATGGATGCGTACCCGTGGGGGCAGATCCTGGGCGGGCACGGTCATGGGCAGGGTGCGGGTGGTGGTCATGCGTCCTCCCCGGGGTCGGCCGCGGGTGCCACCACGGCCAGGACCTGGTCCATGGCGACCGTGGCACCGGCGGTGACGTCCAGCTCGGTCACGGTCCCGGCGTGCGGGGCGGAGATGACGTGTTCCATCTTCATCGCCTCGACGACGAGCAGGCTCTGACCGGCCACGACCTCGTCCCCGACCGCCACCTTCACCACCGTGACCGTCCCCGGCATGGGCGCGGCGAGCGTGTCTGCCCCACAACGGGCGGCGCCGGCCAGCGACGCCTCCACGGGGTCGTGATCCTGTACGTGCCAGGTGTCGCCGTCGCGGCCCAGCCAGGTCCCCTCCGGGGATGCGGCATGGGTGAACGTATGGGTGACACCGGCGAGTTCGAGGGTGAGGCGGTGCGGGGACAGCTCGATCAGCCTGGCCGTCTCCTGGCCGCCGGGCATCGGAGCCAGTGGGCCGCAGGTGCCCGTCGCGGGCTCCGGCGGCTGTGCGCCCTCCCCGACATGGCCGAACGTCAGCTCGGTGCCCGCCGGGCAGGAGCGCAGCGAGACCTGCACCGGGTCGTGGCCCGGCAGCCGGAAGTCGAGCACCGTGCGGGCCGGGGTGCCGCCCAGCCGCCAGCCGCTCGCCACCGAGAACGGGTCCACCCAGCCGGGGACGGCTGCGGGGGTTGCGGACTCCGGTACACGCTGCCGCAGCAATGCCGCCGCCGCGTACACCTCCTCCGGCACTCCCTCCGGCACCAGACCGGCCACCTCGCGCTCGACCAGACCGGTGTCCAGATCACCCGCCACCACCGCCGGATGGGCGAGCAGCCGGCGCAGGAAGCCGGCGTTCGTCGGAACCCCGAGGATCACCGTCTCCGCGAGCGCCGCACGCAGCCGGCGCAGGGCGGCGGCGCGGTCGGGGCCGTAAGCGATGACCTTCGACAGCATCGGGTCGTACAGGCTGCCGACCTCGCCGCCCGCGCCGAGCCCGGAGTCCGTCCGTACGCCGTTGCCCTGCGGCTCGTGCAGCGCGAGCACCGTGCCGCCGGACGGCAGGAAACCGCGGAACGGGTCCTCCGCGCAGATCCGGGCCTCGATCGCATGGCCGGTGAGTGTGATGTCCTGCTGCCCGTACGGGAGTTTCTCGCCCGCCGCGACCCTCAGCTGCCACTCCACCAGGTCCAGGCCGGTGATCAGCTCGGTGACCGGGTGTTCGACCTGGAGGCGGGTATTCATTTCCATGAAGTAGTACGAGGCGGGGTCGTTGCCCGGGACGATGAACTCCACCGTGCCCGCGCCCACGTACCCGCAACTGCGGGCCGCCTGGACGGCCGCCTCGCCCATCGCCGCCCGGGTCTCCTCGTCGAGCAGGACGGACGGCGCCTCCTCGATGATCTTCTGGTGGCGGCGCTGGAGCGAGCACTCGCGCTCGCCGAGGTGGACCACATGGCCGTGGGCGTCCGCCAGCACCTGGATCTCGATGTGCCGGGGCCGGTCGATCCACCGCTCCACGAGCAGCGTGTCGTCACCGAACGAGGCCCGTGCCTCACGCCGGGCCGCCGCGATCTCGTCCGCGAGCCGCGCCTCGTCGCGCACCAGCCGCATGCCCTTGCCGCCGCCGCCCGCCGAGGGCTTCAGCAGCACCGGCATCCCGATCTCGCGGGCGGCATCGCCCAGCTGGGCATCGGTGAGCCCGCTCCCCGACGATCCGGGCACCACCGGAACCCCGGCCGCCGCGACCGTCTCCTTGGCCCGGATCTTGTCGCCCATCAGCGAGATGGCCCGGGCGGGCGGACCGATGAAGGTCAGCCCCGCCTCCGCGCACGCCCGCGCGAAGCCCGCGTTCTCGGCGAGGAATCCGTAACCGGGGTGCACGGCCTGCGCGCCGGTGTGGCGGGCCGCGTCCAGCAGCGCGGGCACGCTCAGATAGCTCATCGCGGCGGGCGCGGGCCCGATCCGTACCGCCGTATCGGCCTCCCGCACATGCCGGGCGTCGGCGTCCGCGTCACTGAATACGGCGACGGACCGCACACCCAGCTCGCGCAGGGTCCGGATGACCCGGACCGCGATCTCGCCGCGGTTGGCGACAAGAACGGTGTCGAACATCGTCATCTGTTCCTCACATCCGGAAGACGCCGAAGCCGGGTTCACCCAGCGGGGCGTTCGCACACGCGGTCAGAGCGAGCCCCAGCACCTGCCGGGTCTCCATCGGGTCGATCACACCGTCGTCCCAGAGCCGGGCCGTGGCGTAGTACGCGTTGCCCTGGGTCTCGTACTGCTCGCGGATCGGGGACTTGAAGGCCTCCTCGTCCGCCGCGCTCCAGTCGTCGCCCAGCTGGTCGCGCTTGACCGTCGCGAGGACGGACGCGGCCTGCTCGCCGCCCATGACGGAGATCTTGGCGTTGGGCCACATCCACAGGAAGCGCGGCGAGTAGGCCCGCCCGCACATCGAGTAATTACCCGCCCCGTACGACCCGCCGACCACCACCGTCAGCTTCGGCACACGGGTGCAGGCGACCGCCGTCACCATCTTGGCGCCGTGCTTGGCGATGCCGCCGGCCTCGTAGTCGCGCCCCACCATGAAGCCCGAGATGTTCTGCAGGAAGACCAGCGGGATGCCGCGCTGGTCGCACAGCTCGATGAAGTGGGCGCCCTTCTGGGCGGACTCGGAGAACAGGATGCCGTTGTTGGCGACGATCCCGACCGGGTGGCCGTGAATACGGGCGAAGCCGGTGATCAGCGTCGTCCCGTACTCCGCCTTGAACTCGGCGAACCGCGAGCCGTCCACCACCCGGGCGATCACCTCCCGTACGTCGTACGGCGTCCGGGAATCGACCGGAACGGCCCCGTACAACCCGGCGGGATCGACCTTCGGCTCCTCGACCGGCTTCACCGACCACGGAAGCGCACCGCGCTCCGGGAGCGTGGCGACGATGTTCCGCACGATCCGCAGCGCGTGCGCGTCGTCCTCGGCGAGATGGTCGGTCACCCCCGACGTACGGGAGTGCACCTCGCCGCCGCCGAGCTCCTCGGCCGTCACGACCTCGCCGGTCGCGGCCTTCACCAGCGGGGGACCGCCCAGGAAGATCGTGCCCTGGTTGCGGACGATCACGGCCTCGTCGCTCATCGCGGGGACGTACGCCCCGCCCGCCGTGCACGAGCCCAGCACCGCCGCGATCTGCGGAATCCCGGCCCCGGACATCCGGGCCTGGTTGTAGAAGATCCGGCCGAAGTGCTCCCGGTCCGGGAAGACCTCGTCCTGCATCGGCAGGAACGCCCCGCCCGAGTCGACGAGATACAGGCAGGGGAGCCGGTTCTCCAGCGCCACCTCCTGGGCACGGAGGTGTTTCTTCACGGTCATCGGGTAGTACGTGCCGCCCTTGACGGTCGCGTCATTGGCGACGATCACGCACTCCCGGCCGCTGACCCGGCCGATTCCGGCGATCACCCCGGCTGCCGGGGCGGCGCCCCCGTACAGCCCCTCGGCCGCCAGCGGAGCCAGCTCCAGAAAGGGCGAACCCGGATCGAGCAGGGCGTCCACCCGGTCCCTGGGCAGCAGCTTGCCGCGTGCCACATGCCGGGCACGGGCCTTCTCACCCCCGCCGAGCCTGGCCGTGGCGAGCCGCTTGCGCAGCTCGTCGGCGAGCGCGTGATGCGCCGCCTCGTTGGCCTGCCAGGCCTCGGAGGCGGGATCGGCCGCGCTCGCCAGCACCGGTGCCTGCTGCATCGTGTCGAGCCCCCTTGCCCGTACCGCAGTGGTTAATGAGCGTTAACGTTCCTTCAGGTTAACGACCGCTAACCCGCCTGTCTAGAATGAATCCTCATGAGCACCCATGCCACCGCCCGCGTCGCGGCCCCCACCCGCCGCGAGCAGATCCTCAAGGAGGCTGCCCGCCTTTTTGCCGAGCGCGGCTTCCATGGCGTCGGTGTCGATGAGATAGGTGCCGCCGTCGGTATCAGCGGCCCCGGTCTCTACCGGCACTTTCCCGGCAAGGACGCGATGCTCGCCGAGCTGCTGGTCGGCATCAGCGAGCGGCTGCTGGCGGGCGGGCAGCTGCGCGTGTCGGAGGACGCGGCCTGTGAGGACGGCTCCCCGCAGGCCCTGCTCGACGCGCTCATCGAGGGCCACATCGACTTCGCACTCGACGACCGCCCCCTGATCACCCTCCACGACCGCGAGCTGGACCGCCTCCGGGACGCCGACCGCAAGCGGGTCCGCCAGCTCCAGCGGCAGTACGTCGAGGTGTGGGTGGAGGTGGTCCGCGAGCTGTATCCGGACCTGCCCGAGCGCGAGGCCCGCGCGGCCGTCCATGCCGTCTTCGGACTCCTGAACTCGACCCCGCACCTGGGCCGCCCCGGCGCGCAGCCGGACCGCGCGGACACGGCGGCGCTGCTGCACCGGCTGGCGCGCGGGGCATTCGAGGCGGCGGCCCGGGCGTAGGGCGTGGCCATGGGCCCGCCGGTCCTGGATCTGTCCGGAAAGGCGAGAAGACGTTTCAGGAGGGGGCGATAGTCTCAGGAAATCCTGGTTCGGATATCGCTGCGCACGGAGGCCATGATGATGCGGTTGGAGCGTGGTTCAAGCCGGCTGTACGGCATGATGCTCGTGCTGGCGGCGGTGGTCCTGCTCGCCGACCAGCTCACCAAATTATGGGCGGTTTCCGTGCTGTCCGACAGCGAGCGCGTCGCCGTGATTCCCCCTCTGATCCACTTCCGACTGCTGTACAACCCTGGCGCCGCGTTCTCCCTGGGCGCCGGGGTGACGTGGGTGTTCACCTTGGCGGCGGCAGCGGCAGTGGCCGCGATCCTCTACACCGCTCGCCGACTGGCCTCTGCGCGCTGGGCGCTCGTGCTGGGCGCGCTGCTCGGCGGTGCGGTATCCCACCTGGGCGACCGACTCTTCCGCGAGCCCGGGTTGGCCCGCGGGCATGTGGTGGACTTCATCGACTACGGCCCGTTCGTGGGTAACATCGCCGACATCGCGCTCGCCTGCGCATGCGTCGCGATGGTGCTGCTCAGCCTGCTTGATGTGCAGCTTGCCGAGAGGATGGGCGAAGAGTCCGCCTGAAGCGTGTTGCAGAACCGCTGGTCATCCGGCTGCGGTCACGACCGCTCGACAGCCTGAAGCAAGGGGCCCCGGGCCGGTTCGGGTGGCCCGGGCTCGTGGTGGCGCTGAGGTCTCACATGTCTTTGTGTGTCGCTCCTCGTGTCTTGACCGCGACGTCCGGGCGCGGATGCGGCGGCGACGGCAGCCGATCCACGCGCCGACTCCGCCCAGGGCGATGGCGCCCCAAATACCGAGCCCGCCCTCCCACACGTACAGGGCTTGGATCGGCTCGCCGTGTTCGCCGAAGTACGCGTCGGGGCTGCTGATCACGTGGTAGAGCCGTCCGCCGAGGAGGCCGAATGGCACTGCCCAGATGGTGACGTCCGCGATGACGCCCTGATCTCCGCCCCGCGCCACCCAGCGCCGGTTGCCGAGCCGGACGGCCACGAGCGCGCCCAGGATGATGCAGAAGGCGTACGCCCTCAACGGGATTGGGCCGAGATGAAGAACCGTTCCTGGGCAGTGAGCAGGAGTGAGTCCTGTCTCACCGGCACGCCCCGAACGGTGTTGGGCGCACTGGTCCTCCGCTTTCACGTCCTGGTCGGCGACGCATATCACGTATGCGGTCCGTCCCAGGTGGGCGGAATCCCTACGACCTGGCCATGTGGGTGTGGCCAAAGGCGACGGGGAGGCCCCGAACCATCACTCCGGTGATACGGGGGCCCCGACCGCTGACACCACACCCGGCGTCCCAGATCGCGATGCACACGTTACGCACACCCAGTCAGGCACAACCACAGACCGGAACACCGTTCACTCAATCGTGCCCATGTTCGCCAAAGCAAGGTACTGGACCAGCAGTTGTGAACCCCGGTCGAAGGGCTGGGAAGGTAGGCGAGATCCATGGTCGCTCCGTAGGTGCCTCAGTCAAGCGGACTGGTAATCAGGCGTGCAGCGAACTTTCTGAGGCCCTTGATCAGAAATTCGTCTGGTCGAGCGAGAGCTCAGGGTCGGCGCCTGAGCGCTGCGCCGAGTGCGGCGATCCAGATCAGCAGCAAGGGAAGTGAAATGAACGCCGTGGGGGTCAAGGTGGTGGACAGGAGGAGGTAACCGATGCCGGAGGCGGTGATCGTAGCGGCGAGGACCCAGCCGATGACGACCTCCCAACGCCGCAGCAGTGTGCCGTGCCGCGAGGCCACGCAGGCGGCCGCGGCGAGTGTGGCGAGCGCGAACATCTTCACTCCGTCCGCACGCTGGACCGCCTCGAACAGTGCGCCCGTCCTGCCCGGTGACGCTGAATCAGCTGCAGGCACCGCGATCAGCTCCAGGACGAGTTGCACGCATGCGAGCGCCCCCGCGACTCTCCCGGCCCATCCGGTCGAGCGAGCCGCAGTGTTGTTGGTACGGCGGGCCCGGTCGAGCAGTCCGGATCCGACGATGAGCAGACTTGCACCTGCCACACCGTGGACGAGCAGCGCCTGGGCGCCGACCTGGACCGGCCGGTCGGCGTAAGCGGTCGTGATCCCGGCGTGTGTGTCACCGACGTCGGGTGTCGCTCCCCATGCGGCGGCGAGCCCGAGAATCCACGCCGCGGCATGTGCGTATCCGGCGGCGCGGGCGGTGCTGCCGTCAGCGGGCTCCTTGGCAAGTGTCGTCATGCGGTGTCTCCCGCGGTCTTGTTCCGGATTGCCTGGGCGAACGCATCGCAGCCGGTCCGCCATGCGGCGTCCAGGTCTGCGCCGGGCGGGAAGCGGCCGTCGAGTTCGAGCACGACCATGCCGTGCGCGAATGCCCAGAACGAGCGCGCGATGTCGATGTCGCCGTGCACCGCGCGGGCCAACGGCGTCGCCGCGCGATCTTCGAGTCCATCGGGAAGCGCGGCGCGGGCGAGCGGCCGACTGTGAGTGATGCGGTAGAGGTGCGGGCTGGCAAGAGCGTGCCGCCGGTAGGCACGGGCGAGCACAAGCAGGGGCGGTTCGACGCCGATCTCGGCTTCGGCGGCCTCCAGATCCTCCGCCAACCGGGTCATCCCCTGCGCCTGGAGCCCGCTCTCGACAGCGGCCTTGTCGGGGAAGTGCTTGTACAAGGAAGGCGCCCGGATGCCGACCCGTTCGGCGATGCGCCGCATCGACAACGCATCCGGCCCTTCGGCGTCGAGCAGTTCCCGGGCGGCGGCCATGATCTGCTGCGCGCGGTCAGCCACCGTGGGCCGTCCGCACGATGACGATGCCGGTGGGCCGCACAGATCCGGAAGCCGGTATCCGAACGGTGGGCGGGACTGGGGGGCCGGCGAGGAAAACAGGCGCGGCGACGGGTGGCAGTTGGTGCTCTTCCCCGGGAACTGCCATCGCCCCGGAAAGGAGCGCCGGCGCCTCCCATGCACTCCGGAAGGGCCGGGTCGGGACCCTGCTGCACGGGGCCTTACTGGCTGTGGCGGTTTTCACTGCGGCTCTCCCACGTTGCGACCGACCGGACCTGACCAACGACGTTTGCCGCGGGGCGCCAACGTATGGCTAACGGTGTTAGCCGTCAAGCCCGGAGGTGTCGAAATCCGACTTGCCGAGCCTCAACGTCCGCACCTGGCGGGCGAGTTACGCCTGACTGGCCATCCACCTCGACCGCGACCCGCACCGCCCAGGACACCCCGAGTGGCGGAAACGCTACGCAGCACGCAACAGCACCGAGGCCGTGAAAAGGCACGGGCCCGCACCCGCCTTCCTGCCACTTCGCCATCAACGCTGCCTGGCTCGAACTGGCTCTGACCGCCGTCGACCTGCTCGCCTGGGCCCAAACTCTGCTGCTGGACGGCGAATTGGCCTGCGCCGAGCCGGAGAAGCTCCGCCACCGGCTGCCGCACGCAGCCGCCCGCATCACCCGCGGCGGCCGCCGCATCACCCGTCGCGGCCGCCGCCTCCATCTGCGGATCCGGGTCACCTGGCCCTGGCGAGATGAGCACGAGCGTCGGGCCCCGACCATGCCCGCTCGACGGCAAGCGGCCAACAGCCACGGTCCGCCGCGATCGGCCCGACTCATCCCTCCCAACCGAAAAAGGAGGTTGATGCGAGAGGGAAGAGGTGGTTCCTCGGATTCCCTTTTCTTCTTCAAATGAGCTCCGTCGTTCGGAGTGTCGCGGCGACCCACAGGCATATGGTTTGAGCTGTCCCACCCAAGCCTGATGGGAAATTAAATGAAAAAATGTCAGGTCTCGATCGTTGTTCCCTGCTTCAATGAGGACGAGGTGATCGAGGCATTTCACCGTGCGTTGATCTCTGCCCTCGAACCGACTCGGCGGACCTTCGAGATCTGTTATGTCGACGACGGCAGCAGCGACCGGACCAGGGCCCGGATCGGCTCGCTCGCCACCGCGGACCGGCGGGTCCGCTACACCTCCTTCAGTCGCAATTTCGGCAAGGAGGCCGCCATGCTCGCGGGGCTGCGCATGTCCCGCGGCGAAGCCGTCGTGCTCATGGACGCCGACCTCCAGCATCCGCCCGAACTTCTGCCCCGCATGCTGGAGTTGCGGAGGTGTGGGTACGACCAGGTCGTCGCGAGGCGGGACCGGACGGGTGAAGGCGTCCTGCGTACCTTTCTCAGCGCCGCCTACTACCGGGCCATGGGCCGCTGCATGGACGTCGAGGTCGTCGACGGCGAGGGCGACTTCAGGCTGCTGTCACGCACCGCCGTGGACGCCGTTCTCGCGCTGCCCGAGACCAACCGGTTCTCCAAGGGGATCTTCTCCTGGGTCGGCTTCGACACCGTCAGTTTCACCTACCGGAATGTCCGGCGTGCGGCCGGGAGTTCGAAGTGGGGCAGCAGGCATCTGCTCAACTACGGGATCGACGGACTGATCTCCTTCAACAGCCGTCCACTGCGCCTGGCCATCCACGTCGGCCTCGCCCTCGCGCTGGCGGCACTGGGGTACGCCCTGTGGATCATCGCCAGTGTTGTTCTGCACGGTGTCGCCGTACCCGGCTACACCACCCTGCTGACCGCCGTCGTGGCGCTCGGCGGAATCCAGCTCGCCACGCTCGGCGTCATCGGCGAATACGTGGGACGCATCTACAGCGAGTCAAAACACCGTCCGCACTACGTGGTGCGCGAAACGAACGAATCCGCGAACGTTCGCCCGGTCGATATTCCGCCCGATACGCCGGACGGGCTCCATGCCGCTTCGCCCGCACCCGTGGTCGAGAGACCGATGACGGGGCCCGCCGGGGCGACCGCGCTCGGGGCCGCCAGGTCCCACACCGTACGCCAGTTCGTCATTTTCGCGGTGATCGGAATCATCAATACGGCGGTTTATCTGGCGACATACGTGTCGCTGAACATCTGGATTCCCTATCTGGCCGCGCATGTCATCGGATATGCGGTCAGCATCGTGGGCTCGTTCCTGCTCAACTCGTGCGTCACCTGCCGGACGAAGCCGACCTGGCACGCCTTCGTCCGGTATCCCCTGTCGAGCGTCGTCAATCTCGTTCTCACCGGCGTCCTGCTCTACCTCGGTGTCAGCAGGCTGGGCGTGGACAAGAACATCGCTGCCGTGGCCGCAGGAATCCTCGCCACCCCCTTCTCGTTCCTGCTCGCCCGCTGGGCCATCGACTCCGGTGCCGACCTGGCCCGGCAACGTGCCGCCTGACCGGGAGTCGTGCCGGACACACCACACCTTGATCCCCACCGCCTGAACTCGCAGCGCGCAAGGCGCGAGCAACGTACGAAGGGCAGCAGTGCACATGACCGCGCACACCGCGAAGGTCTCCGGCACCCAGCCGGAGAACGAGAAGTCCCCCCACCCGGAGAACCACCCCGGCCCCTCACGGCGATGGGCGACGATCTGGACGGCGGCCCTCACGCTGCTGCCGCTCGCCCTGCTCGGCGCGGCCTTCTGGATCGGCCGACTGGTCCGCCCGGGAGCAGACGACTGGTGCTTCCTCCCGGTCGTACGCGACGAGGGCGCCTCCGGAATGATCGCGAAGTTCTTCCTCCACGACAACGGGCGCATCGCCAACGCCCTGGTGGTCGTCGCGTACGGGGCATTCGACGTCGCGGGCCAGCAGTGGTTCGCCCTGGTCAGCGGGGTGCTCATGCTGGGCATCCTCTGGGCGCTGACCGCCTCCGCGCTCCGCAGGGCCAACCTGACCGTGCCGCGCGGGCTCGCGCTGCTCGTGGCGGCGATGATGGCGGTGATCTTCTTTTTCGCGACGCCCAATACGTACAAGACGTTCTACTGGCCTGCCTCCTCCGTCTCCCACACCGTCTCACCGGTGCTGGCCTGCGCCGCAGTGATCCCCCTGCTGCGCGCACGGACCGGCCGGGGGCGGGCCTTCGCGCTGGGCATCGCCTACGTGGCCGGAATCTTCATCGGCACGCTGTCGGAGGAGACGGCGATCGTCGCGATCGTCGTGCTCGCTGCTGCCCTGCTGGTCAGCCGCTGGGCTCTGCCCGGTCCCGGCCGCACCCATGCGCGCATCTGGTGCGCGGTCGCCTCCGCCGGGGTCGCGGTCGGGATGGCCATCCTCTACCTGGCGCCCGGCGGACGCGCCCGGCGTGAGAGGTTCGACGCCGACACCGCCTCCATGCTCGGCCCGGAGACACTGGTTACGACGCTGCGGGCGTTCGCACACATCCTGGGGACGATCTTCACGACCTGGCAGTACCTGGGAGCGGTCGCTGTCGGCGTACTGCTGGGCCTGATGGTGCGCGGTGGCGAGCGTGGACAGGGGCCGGAGGGGTCCTCGCTAGGCGAGGCGGGGCCGGAGGGGTCTTCGCGAGGCGAGGTGGGGCCGGAGGGGTCTTCGCGAGGCGAGCAGGGGTCGGAGGGGTTTTCGCGAGGCGCGGCGGGACCGGACGGGTCCCTGCGGCGTCGGCCCCTTCTCCTGGTTCTCGTCGGGTTCCTCGCCTTCCTGGTCTCCGGCTACCTCTGCACCATCGTCGCCTACCCGGCCTTCGGGGCGAGCGTGGCGACCGCGTCGCGCATCTGGGGCGACTTCCTCCTGCTGTACGTGATGCTCCTGGTCGGCGTCGGCGCCCTGCTGGGACGGGTGCTGCGCTCCCACCGGTGGGGGATCCGTGCGGTGACGGCGGCGGCCGCCGGAGCCGTATGTGCTCTGGTCTGCATCGGCCTTGCCGTCCCGCTGCTCCGGCTGGAGCCGGAGATGGAGCTGCGCGCCCAGCGTTGGGACCACCAGGACTGGTGGCTGAAGGACCGGGTGGCGAGCGGCGCCCAGGTGCTTCCCTACACGCCGGTCTCGGTCAGCGGGATGGTGGAGCCGTTCGGCGACCACGGTCGACGGGCGTGGCCGGCGCAGTGCGTCGCCAAGTACTACCACCTGAAGGAGGTCACGTACTCGACCCAGCTTCCCTGAGTGGCCGACCGCCCCGGGAAGCCTGTTCGGCCCGTCTGTCGTGCAAGACACCCAGCACACTGTGCACACCTGACGGCACAATGGGTTCATGCCGATACCCAGCCGTGCCGCCCTCGTCGAACACCTTGTCCGTACGCGTATCGCCGGAGACGTCGCCACACCCCGCGACAACAACCTCTCCCACTACCGCAAGCTCGCCAACGGCGACCGTCACCACTGGCTGGGCCTGGAGCTCGGGGACCGGTGGCGGGACGAGCAGGACGTGCTGGCCGTGATGGCCGAGCGCTGCGGGGTCAGCGACGACCCGGAGCACCGGTTCGGGCAGGACACCATCGACCCGGAGCTGACGGTCGACGCCCTGGAGCGGATGGCGGCGCGACTGCGAAAGGCGGCCGCTGGGGCGGAGCGGGTGCTGTTCGCGACCGGGCACCCGGGCGGGCTGCTCGATGTGCACCGGCAGACCGCGGCCGCGCTGCGGGCCGCCGGGTGCGAGATCGTACGGATTCCGTCGGGGCTGGTGGCCGACGAGGGCATGGTGTTCCAGTTCGCGGACGTCGCGGTGCAGGAGCGCGGCGCAACGCTCTGGCACACGCACTCGCCCGCCCCGATGGCCGCGATCCTGGACGGTCTGGAGCGCGAGGGCCGGCCGATGCCGGACCTGGTGGTAGCCGACCACGGGTGGGCGGGGTGCGCGGCGCAGCGTGGCCTGGACGCGGTGGGGTACGCGGACTGCAACGACCCGGCGCTGTTCCTCGGCGAGGCCGAGGGGACGCTCCAGGTGGCCGTACCGCTGGACGACCATGTGCTGGACCCGCGGTTCTACGACCCGCTGACGGACTATCTGCTGGACGCGGCGGGGCTGATCTGACGCTGGTCGGAGCCCCACCACCGGTTTTCTCGTCACTCATGGTGGGGAGCCGAATCGGCAGGCCGTGGCCTGTTCGGTCAGCCGGAGCGCGAACTCGTCAGTCCCGGGGGACGCGGACCACGCCCTCCTGGATGACGGTGATCGCCAGTCGGCCGTCCTGTGTGTAGATACGGGCCTGACCCAGCCCGCGCCCGCCGGACGCGGACGGCGACTCCTGGTCGTACAGCAGCCATTCGTCGGCCCGGAAGGGACGGTGGAACCACATCGCGTGGTCCAGGCTCGCGCCGACCACATCGCCGACTGCCCAGCCCCCGCGCCCATGGGCGAGGAGCACCGAGTCGAGCAACGTCATGTCGGAGACGTACGTCGCCATGCAGACATGCAGCAGCGGGTCGTCCGCGAGCTTGCCGTTGGTGCGGAACCACACCTGGGACCGGGGCTCGCGCGGTTCGCCGACCGTGCCGAAGGGCGGCACGTCCACGTACCGCAGGTCGACCGCGGCCCGTGCCTCGATCAGCCGGTCCACGACACCCGGATCGCTGAAGCGGTCCGCGTACCGGGGCAGCATCTGCGCGGCCGTGGGCAGCGTCTCCGGGTCCGGGGCGGGCGGCATGTCCGCCTGGTGCTCCAGCCCCTCCTCGTGTGTCTGGAAGGACGCCGAGAGATGGAAGATCGGCTGGCCGTGCTGGACGGCGACGACCCGGCGGGTGGTGAAGGACCGGCCGTCCCGGATGCGGTCGACGTTGTAGACGATCGGCGCGCCCGGGTCGCCCATCCGCAGGAAGTAGGAGTGCAGGGAGTGAACGGATGGGGTCTCCCCTGCTCGAGCGGAGCCGAGAGCTCGGGGAAGGCCGGCGGGGACGGTACGGCCTGCGGCGACCAGGGCCTGGGCCGCGACCTGGCCGCCGAAGACGCGGGGCACGATCACCGAACGGCTCGTACCCCGGAAGATGTCCCGCTCGATCTGCTCCAGGTCGAGCAGATCGAGCAGATCGAGCAGGGAGTCACGTGCTGAGCTCATGGAGGGAACGTAACCGCTCTTACAGGCCCATGGACTTGGCGATGATCGACTTCATGACCTCGCTGGTGCCGCCGTAGATGCGGTTGACCCGGTTGTCCGCGTAGAGACGGGCGATCGGGTACTCGTTCATGTAGCCGTAGCCGCCGTGCAGCTGGAGGCACTTGTCGATGACGCGGTGCGCGACCTCGGTGCAGAACAGCTTCGCGGAGGCGGCCTCGGCGGCGGTCAGCTCACCGGCGTCGTGGGCCTCGATGGCGCGGTCGCAGACGGCCTCGGCGGCGTCCACCTCGGCCTGGCAGGCGGCCAGCTCGAACTTGGTGTTCTGGAAGGACGCGACGGTCTTGCCGAAGACGGTGCGCTCGGAGACGTAATTCTGGGCGAACCGGACAGCGGCCTTGGCCTGGGAGTACGCGCCGACGGCGATGCCGAGGCGCTCCTGCGGCAGGTTCTGACCGAGGTAGGAGAAGCCCTTGTTCTCCTTGCCGAGGAGGTCCTCGACCGGCACCTTGACGTCGACGAACGCCAGCTCGGCGGTGTCGGAGGTGCGCAGGCCCAGCTTGTCGAGCTTGCGGCCGACCGAATAGCCCTCGGCCTTGGTGTCGACGACGAGGAGGGAGATGCCGTGCCGGCGGTCATCCGCCTTGGGTGCGTCCGTACGGGCGCAGACGATGACCCGGTCGGCGTGGACGCCACCGGTGATGAACGTCTTCGCACCGTTGAGGATGTAGTGCGTGCCGTCCTCGGAGAGCTTGGCGGTGGTCTTCATGCCGGCCAGGTCGGAACCGGTGCCCGGCTCGGTCATGGCGATGGCGTACATCGTCTTGCCACTGACGAAGTCCGGCAGCCAGCGCTTCTTCTGCTCCTCGGTGGCGTACGCCTTGATGTATGGCAGGCAGAGCAGGACGTGCACGCCGGAGCCGCCGAAGTTGACGGCCGCGCGGGCGCACTCCTCGGAGATGATCGCCTCGAATTTGAAGGACTCCACGCCGGCGCCGCCGAACTCCTCCGGCACCTCGATGCCGAATATGCCCAGCTCGGCGAGCTTGTAGTAGAAGTCGCGAGGCACCTGGCCGGCCGCGAACCACTCGTCGTAGACGGGGGCGACCTCGGCCTCGATGAAGGCGCGGATGGTCTCCCGGAACGCCTCGTGGTCCTCGTTGAATACCGTACGGCGCACGGGTGCCTCCTTGGTCAGCTGCGGGCGGGTTTCGGCAGGAGTGGCTAAGCGCTTGCTCAGACCTGGTCAAAAGTTACCCGGCGGTCACCGAGGCTGTCCAGGGTGATGCTCAGCACGCCCGCGCGGAGCGTCCGGCCGCGGACGCGCAAGAGCCCTTCCCGACCCCCGGCCGGGAAGGGCTCTTGCGCTGTCTCCGTTCCCTACTGGGGCTTGAAGGAGCGGATCTGGTAGCTCCCCTGGAGGTTGCCGCCGCTTCCGGCGGGGGTGGATCCGACTCGGGCGTTGTAGTTGGTCTGCGTGTAGTACTGAACGCGGTGCCCGGTCGCGTTCCACACGGAGCGGACGTTCTGGCCCCGCTGGATGAAGGAGCAGTCGTCGGCGGTATTCGCCCGCTTCTTGTCCGACCACTGGCAGCGGGTGCCACCTCCGTTCCAGTCGCTGTAGATACAGAAGTAGCCGGGGCTGCAGCTGTAGGAAGCCAGGGCGCTCTCGGTGGTGGCGTTCTCGGCTGCCGTGGCGGCGACGGGGCCGGTGCCGAGTCCTAAGGCCAAGGCGATCGAGGTGGCGGCGAGCGTGATCATGCGGTTCATGGCGAAGCTCCTTCCATCCCGTGCGTGACGGATCAGGCACTCTCGGTGATCTCCAGCGTGGCACGGCTGTTATCGCGGAAACCAGGGCGGAAGGAGGGGCGCCCGAAGCCTGCGTCACGGCTCGGGGCGCCCCTGTGTACACCGGCGCGCACACGGTCGCCGTTCACCCTGCCCGGACTACGGGGTCAACCTCGCGGTATGCCGGGGCATGGCGGCAAGACGGTCATGGGCGGCCGTGCCCCCGCACGTCCGAAACGGCACGGCTGGGCCGGGGACGGGACGTTCAGGCGGGGAGGTTGTCGCCCTTGACCGCGGCAACGGCTGTGCATGGCATCGACATCGGGCCACGTCTGATCCACGGCATCGAGGTGCCCGCGTGATCTCGCAGACCCCCGGCGCCTCGGCACGACTGCTTCCGTGGTCCAGCCCGGAGAGCAAGCCCTGTTACGCCATCGGTGACGGGACCGGATACGTCTCCCGCGTAGCCGACAACATCGAGAGTGTGCAGCTCGGCATGGCTGTCGAACTGCTGGCCCACGCCGACGACATGCTCGACGACCGCGATGTCACTTCGGCGCAGCTCCGCTACGTCGTGGCCCGCATGGCCGAGGCATTGCGCGACGTGCACAGGATCGCTCAGAGCCGGGGCGACCGGCTCGCTGTTTCAGCCCGTGACGGGAGCAAATCACCCAAGTCGCAGGCCTGAACCTTCCTGCCGACCCGGGGGAGTTCCCTCTATTTCCTTCGTCAAGCCTGGTGGGGTTTGAGCCTCGACGATGAGCGGTGGGTTGGGATCGTTTGGAACCATTCCAGATGGGTTTGCCGGTCCGAGGCGGCGGTTGATTCTAGAGACTGTTGAAGTCGGGGACGGTGATGGAGCCGTCTGCGGCAAGTGGGAACCCCGGGTTGTGAGCGATTTCCCAGGCATGGCCGTCAGGGTCGACGAAGACTCCTGCGTAGCCGCCGTAGAACGTCGTGGCCGCAGGACGCGTGACGGTAGCGCCCGCTTGCTGCGCTGTCGTGATGAGCTCGTCGACTTCGGTCGGGGATCGCACGTTGTGAGCGAGCGCGATTCCGCCGAACCCAGCCGACTGATGATCTTCAACGCCGCAGTCGAGCGCGAGCTTGTCGCGATCCCACAGGACCAGCGCGAGACCGCCCGCTTGGAAGAAGACGGTTTCCTGAACCGTCTGTCCCTTCCAGCCCAGGGCCTCATAGAACGACCGGGCACGTCCGAGGTCGGAAACACCCAGTGTGATCAGACTGATACGCGGTTCCATCGGCTCATTTTATTCACCCTTCGAGTCCTCGCCAGGGTGCTGGTGGTCTGCGATGCGTGTCAGGCGGCCGCTGCGGGTCGTGACTCGTAGAAGGTGCCGTCGCGGAGCATGGCGAACAGGGCATCGATGCGGCGTCGGGCGAGACAGAGGAGAGCTTGGGTGTGGGTTTTGCCCTGGGCGCGCGCGAAGGCCTGCCGTGCCCGTCGCCGGGCCGGCGGTCGTGCCCCTGATCAGCGGTCTACCGGTGCCTCCGACGCCCGCCGACGTTCCGCCGCCCGACTCAGGAATCCCCCTTCAGGACTTTCCTGGGGCGCTGATCACCGCTGCCGCAGTGCGAACCACAGTTCCGTCCGTACGTCCATGTCGTCCAGGTCCGCGTCCAGCAGCGTCGCGCAGCGGGTGATGCGTTGGCGGACCGTGTTGCGGTGGATCCGGAGGGCCGTCGCCGTGCGGTCCCAGCTGCCGTGCAGGCTCAGCCAGCAGCGCAGGGTCTCGGTCAGGGGCTCGGTGAGCGGGGCGAGGAGGGCGCGGGCGTGGGCCTCGGCCTGGTCCGGGGGGACCAGGGCGGCCAGGCCCGCTCCGGTGTCGGTGTGGTGGTGGGCCAGTGGGATGCGGGTGGCCACGGCGCGGCCCAGGGCGCGGGAGGCCTGGCCGTCGGCGAGGTCGAGGGCCGTGATGGGTGCGGGGGCGGAGGCGCCGAGGGTCCAGCCGGGCTGCGGGGTGATCCGGTCGTCGCCGGGGACCAGCACCCTGACGGCGTCGCCGCCCCGGCCCGCGTCGACCAGGGCCGAGCCGAGGGCGGCGCCCAGTGCGCCGGCGGTGAGCGGGTCGACGGGGCCGTCGCCGCTGCGGCGCGCGTGCACCACCGTCCACTGCTCGGAGCCACCGAGCAGCGGGGCGACGTCCTGCGGGTCCGCGCCCAGCAGCATCCGTACGAGGGCGGCCGACCGGCCCGCCGCGTCGGCGCCCTGGTGCGGGGCGGCCAGAAGGGAGAGCAGGACGACCGCGACCCCGGCGATCGTGTGGTCGCCCGCCTCGCGCCGGTCCGTCGCCAGCGCCAGGACGAGACCCTGGCCGCCGCCCAGTGCGTACGCGGACAGGTGCGCGTCCCGCAGTGTGTCGGTGGCGGACGTCGGAGCGGGGCGTGTCACGGCGGAGACCACCCGGGTGAGCCGGGCCAGCGCCGCGCCGACGTCGGGAGCCGGGCGGCGGCCCGCGGTGTGCAGTTCCTCGCCGTCCGCGGAGAGCAGCACCGTCCGGCCCTCCAGCTGGGCCGCCAGTTGGTGCAGCACCGCGGGGATCGGGTCGGGCCTGGCCGCCGCCGTGGCCAGTGCCTGCTGGGCGCGGGTCACCCGGCGCAGCTCGCGGTGCCGGGCCTCGGCCATCAGCCGCCACACTGCCCGGGCAATCGCCGTGAACGGGGTCTCGGGCGGCACCTCCACCAGCGGCAGTCCGTGCTGGTCGCACGCCTCGATCAGCGCCTGCGGCACCGTGTCGAACACCGGCGTCACCCCGAAACCGAGCGCCGCCGCCCCCGCCTCCACCAGCCGGGCCACATACGTGTCCGGGTCCTTGAGCAGCACCCCCGCGCTCAGCACCAGCTCGCCGCCGAGCAGATACGGGTACGGGTCGGCCATCTCCGAGGTGTGCACCCACAGCAGATCCGCCTCGGCCGGACCCGCGATCTGGTGCAGCCCGAGGTCCTCACGGGCGAGCAGCTCGGTGAGGGGGATCGGGGGCGTGGGGGGAGCGGAGGGGGTGGGGGGAGCGGGCGGGGTGAGCCCGGCCAAGGCTTCCGGCATGGATGGTCCATCCATTGGTGAATGCGATTATGGATGAAACATACACTTCAGTGCCGCGTTCGGGTCACCTACCGTCTTCACCACATGCGACGTGCGCGCATGTGACACAAAGGTGCGCACCGCCTCAGCGCCCCCCGCATCGCAACGAGAAGCGTCACCCCGCATCGCAACAAGAAGGACACCCACCATGAGCAGCAACGAAACGCCGCGCGGTCCCGTCGACTCCTCCCGCGTTCCGCGGTACGCCGGACCCGCGACGTTCGCCCGGCTGCCCCGCCTCGACGAGGTCCCCGCCGCCGATGTCGCCGTCGTCGGCGTGCCCTTCGACACGGGTGTCTCCTACCGCCCCGGTGCCCGCTTCGGCGGCAACGCGATCCGTGAGGCGTCGCGTCTGCTGCGCCCGTACAACCCGGCGCAGGACGCCTCGCCGTTCGCCCTCGCGCAGGTCGCCGACGCCGGTGACATCGCCGCGAACCCCTTCGACATCAACGAGGCCGTCGAGACGATCGAGGCCGCGGCCGACGATCTCCTGGCCACCGGCGCCCGCCTGATGACGCTCGGCGGCGACCACACCATCGCGCTGCCGCTGCTGCGGTCCGTCGCGAAGAAGCACGGCCCGGTCGCCCTGCTCCACTTCGACGCCCACCTCGACACCTGGGACACCTACTTCGGCGCCGAGTACACCCACGGAACCCCGTTCCGCCGGGCCGTCGAAGAGGGCATCCTCGACACCTCCGCCCTCTCCCACGTCGGCACCCGAGGCCCGCTCTACGGCAAGCGGGACCTGGACGACGACGCGAAGATGGGCTTCGGCATCGTCACCTCCGCCGACGTCATGCGGCGCGGCGTCGACGAGATCGCCGACCAGCTGCGCCAACGCATCGGCGACCGGCCGCTCTACATCTCCATCGACATCGACGTCCTGGACCCGGCGCACGCCCCCGGCACCGGCACCCCCGAGGCCGGCGGCCTGACCTCCCGCGAACTCCTGGAGATCGTCCGCGGGCTGGCCTCCTGCAACCTGGTCTCCGCCGACCTGGTCGAGGTCGCCCCCGCGTACGACCACGCCGAGGTCACCTCCGTTGCCGCCTCCCACACGGCGTACGAACTGACGACGATCATGTCCCGCCAGATCGCGGAGGCCCGCACGAAGTGAGCCACGGTCACCACGACGAGTGGCCGCGGCTCGCCCCCGAGCAGATCACGGCCGCCCCGAACCCCCGTCCGGACGCAATGGCGGCGACCTCGTCGTCGAGACCCTCCAGGACTTCGGCGCGACCACTGCCTTCGGCCTGCCCGGCCGGCGCGCGCTCGGCATGTTCGACGCGCTGCGCCGCTCGGTCGTGCTCCCGACCCCGCTGACCTGCTGAGGATGTTCGAGTCGACTCATCTGGCCGACGCATCTGTAGGACGCGTGCAGGACGCGCCTGCCCGCCCGTGCCCCCGGCTGTCAGGGGGGCACGGGCGGTTCAGCGTCCGGCGGCCTCTTTCTCGATTTTCTCGAGGGCATCCAGCTGCGCCTGCCGACCCCGGAAGAACTCCTTCTGCTGATCCGGATTCAGCGTGGCCGGCAGATCCCTGGTCGAGGGCATCAGATCCGGGATCGTCCGGAAGACGGCGCCGGCTGCGGGGCCGTGGCCCCGCAGCCGGGCCCAGTACAAGGACTTGCCGACCGTGTGCAGAGGCACGGTCATCTCCGTACGCGGCTTCTTCGCGGCTCTCTGCCTCGACTCCTCGCGCCCCAGCGCGCGGAAGCCGATGTCGCCCAGCCGTTGCAGCACCTCCAGGGCGGCGTACAGCTGCCCGCAGAGACAGGCATCGGTCGGCCGGTCGTCCGGCATGATCCCTCCCCGTTCTGCCTCGTTCCGATGACGGAAGGCATCCCTACCCGGCCCACCCGGCCGGGGAACACCGGCTCGCGGTGTACAACCTTTCCGGCCGTCAGCAGTCATCAGTGTCGGGTGTGCCGGGGGGCACACCGTATGAATTCGCCCAGGGGGAAACGTCGTATGAAACAGTCCTGCATATTCCGCACATCCCGCCGCGCGCACTCCGTACTCGCTGTCGCGCTCGCCGCAGGCGTACTCGCACCCGTGACGCTCGGCGCCGCGCCCGCCGCCGCCGCGACGCCGACGGTGAGCTGCACGTCCGGCAAGGCGGGGTTGGCCGCCAAGCTGTCGAAGGACATCACCGCCGCGCTCAAGGGGAGGAAGTCGACGACGGCCGTGGCGCTCTACGACCGGACCACCAAGACGACCTGCTCCTTGCGGGCGACGACGAAGTACGACTCCGCCAGCGTCGTGAAGGCGACCGTGCTGGCGACGCTGCTCTGGGACAACAAGAAGCACAACCGCTATCTCACCCAGCGCGAGATCAACCTCACCACCGCCATGATCACCAAGTCCGACAACGACGCGACCACCAGCCTGTGGAAGCAGCTCGGGGTGACCAAAATCAAGGCGTTCCTGAAGGCCGCCGGGATGACGCACACCGTGCCCGGCTCCGGTGGCTACTGGGGGCTGACCCAGATCACCGCCCAGGACGAGCAGCGGCTGCTGACCCTGCTGACCGCCAAGAACTCCGTACTGAGCGACAACTCGAGGGCGTACGCACTGGGCCTGATGCGCAAGGTCGTCTCCTCCCAGCGCTGGGGCACGCCCGCCGGTGCGCCGTCCGGAGTGACCGTTCAGGTGAAGAACGGCTGGCTGCCGCGCGCCACCCACGGCTGGCGGGTGCACAGCATCGGTGCCTTCACGGGCAAGGGGCGCGACTACGCGATCACCGTGCTCACCCAGGACAACAAGACGATGAACGACGGCATCGACACCATTCAGGCCGTCGCCCGCGCTGTGCACAAGGACCTCAACCCGGCCGCCGGCGCGTTGACGACCGTGGCCCCGCCCGCCGCCCCGCAGGAAGCGGTGCCTGCGGTACCGGAGGCACCGGCGGTACGGATGCTCACCGCGACGCCGCGGTCGTAGCCGACAGGGGCGAAGTTGTCCTCGATCACCGGACGCGGCATGCCCGTTCGGCGGTCGAGGACGCAGCGGGCTGCGGCGACCGACCCGCCTCGGCGCCGGTCAACCGCTGACCGCCTGCGCATCGGCATCGCGGGTGTACAGCCGAACCTCGGGTTCGATCCCGATGGTGTAGCCACTGTCCATGCGCCGGAACGTATAGATGTCGCAGTGTATGAGCGAGGCGGGTGTGTTGCGCATTCGTTCATATGGGTGAGCGCACGTAGGACCGATGACGGACCGGTCTACGCCACAAGACCCGTCTTTGTAACGGCGGGGATGAAATTCGCCGTCCACCGCGTTGGTGCCTTCCGGTAGAGCAGGTCGAACGGGAGGCACCGGTGACGGACGCAGGGGACGCAGAGGGCGCGGCGCAGGCCCCGGGATGGGCTCGGCGGCTGAGCGGCTACGCATGGCGCTACCGGCGCAATACGCTGCTGGCGCTCGGCTCGTCGCTCGCCGGCATGGCGGTGATGGCCCTTGTCCCGCTGATCACCAAGGTGATCATCGACGACGTCGTCGGCGACCACACGCGGTCACTCGCCGTATGGACCGGGCTCCTCATAGCCGCCGCCGTGCTGGTCTACATAGCCACGTACATCCGCCGCTACTACGGCGGCCGGCTCGCCCTCGACGTACAGCACGACCTCCGTACCGAGATGTACGCGACGATCACCCGCCTCGACGGGAAACGGCAGGACGAGCTGTCCACCGGGCAGGTCGTCGGACGCGCCACCAGCGACCTGCAGCTGATCCAGGGGCTTCTGTTCATGCTCCCGATGACTATCGGGAACGTACTGCTCTTCCTCATCTCCCTGGTGATCATGGCGTGGCTCTCGCCGCTGCTCACCCTGGTCGCGATCGCCGTCGCCCCCGCCCTCTGGTTCATCGCCCGCCGCTCCCGCTCCCGGCTCTTCCTCGCCACCTGGTACGCCCAGGGGCAGGCCGCCGCCGTCGCCGGAGTCGTCGACGGGGCCGTCTCCGGGGTCCGGGTCGTCAAGGGGTTCGGGCAGGAGGACCAGGAGACCGGCAAACTGCGCGAGGTCGGGCGCAGGCTCTTCGCCGGACGGCTGCGGACGATCCGGCTGAACTCCCTCTACACCCCCGCCCTCCAGGCCGTCCCCGCGCTCGGCCAGGTCGCGATGCTGGCCCTCGGCGGCTGGCTCGCCACCCGGGGCGAGATCACCCTCGGCACGTTCGTCGCGTTCTCCACCTACCTCGCCCAGCTCGTCGGCCCGGTCCGGATGCTCGCCATGGTCCTCACCGTCGGACAGCAGGCCCGGGCCGGCGTCGAGCGCGTACTGGAACTGATCGACACCGAGCCGACCATGAAGGACGGCACCAAGGAACTCCCGGCCGACGCCCCCGCGAGCGTCGAGTTCGACGACGTACGGTTCGGCTACGCTCCGGTCCGCCCCGCCTCCGCTACCGACGACGACCTTGGAAGCGGAGCCTCGGACCGCCCCGTCCTCGACGGCTTCTCGCTGACCATCGAGCCCGGTGAGACCGTCGCCGTCGTCGGCGCGTCCGGCAGCGGGAAGTCCACCGTCTCGCTGCTGCTGCCCCGCTTCTACGACGTGACGCACGGCGCCGTCCTGGTCGGCGGCCATGACGTCCGCGAGCTGACCCAGCAGTCCCTGCGCGCCGCCATCGGCCTCGTACCGGAGGACAGCTTCCTGTTCTCCGACACCGTCCGCGCCAACATCGCCTACGGATTGCCGGACGCCACCCAGGAACAGATCGAGGAAGCGGCCCGGGTCGCCCAGGCCGACCGATTCATCGCGGACCTGCCCGAGGGCTACGACACCAAGGTCGGCGAGCACGGACTCACCCTCTCCGGCGGCCAGCGCCAGCGCGTCGCGCTCGCCCGCGCCATCCTCACCGACCCCCGGCTGCTCCTCCTCGACGACGCCACCTCCGCCGTCGACGCCCGCGTCGAGCACGAGATCCACGAGGCGCTGCGCCAGGTGATGGCCGGGCGGACGACCCTCCTGATCGCCCACCGCCGCTCCACCCTCAACCTCGCCGACCGGATCGCCGTCCTGGAGCACGGCAGGCTCGCCGACATCGGTACGCACGAGGAGCTGGAGCGCCGCTCCGCGCTCTACCGGCGACTGCTCACCGACCCGGACGAGCTGGGCGGCACCTCGCCCGGACACCAGACGCTGACCACCGCCGACTCCACCCCCGAGGACGACCGCGCGCTCCAGGAAGAACTGGACGCCGAGTTCGACGCCGAGCGCGGCATCAGCCCCCACCTGTGGGTCCGCAAGGACGAGCCGCGCGACACCGGGGCCGCCGGCATGCCCGCAACCCCCGAGCTGCTCGCCCAGGTGGAGGCCCTGCCGCCCGCCACCGACACACCCGACATCGACGAGGCGCAAGCCGTCCGAGCCGAGGAGTCCTACGGGCTGCGCAGGCTGCTGCGCGGCTTCGGGCTGCCGCTCCTGGTGAGCCTGGCGCTGGTGG
Source organism: Streptomyces sp. NPDC002958 (assembly GCF_055563255.1). NCBI lineage: Bacteria > Bacillati > Actinomycetota > Actinomycetes > Kitasatosporales > Streptomycetaceae > Streptomyces > Streptomyces sp. NPDC002958. The sequence goes on from NZ_JBVHDS010000009.1 coordinate 278,258, forward strand.
CGGTTGACGCGGGCGCCGCACTCCTGCTGCCCGTACTGATCCGGCACGGCATCGACCAGGGCGTCTCGCAGCTCGCACTCGGTGCCGTCTGGGCGGCGTCCGCGCTGGCCCTGGTGGTCGTGCTCGTGCAGTGGGCGGCCCAGATCGGCGAGACCCGGATGACGGGCCGCACCGGCGAGCGGGTGCTCTACTCGCTGCGGCTGAAGATCTTCGCGCAGCTCCAGCGGCTCGGCCTGGACTACTACGAGCGCGAGCTGACCGGCCGCATCATGACCCGGATGACGACGGACGTGGACGCGCTGTCCACGTTCCTGCAGACCGGTTTGGTCACGGCCTTCGTTTCCGTCGTCACGTTCTTCGGCATCATGGTCGCGCTGCTGGTCCTCGACGTACAGCTGGCCCTCGTCGTCTTCGCGACACTGCCGGTGCTGGTCATCAGTACGTTCTTCTTCCGCCGCAAGAGCGTCAAGGCCTACGAGCTGGCCCGGGAACGCATCAGCGTCGTCAACGCCGACCTCCAGGAGTCCGTCTCCGGGCTGCGGATCCTGCAGGCGTTCCGCCGCGAGAGCGACGGCGCGGAGCGGTTCGCGGGGCGCAGCGACCACTACCGCGAGGCCAGGGTCCGCGGTCAGTGGCTGATATCGGTCTACTTCCCGTTCGTGCAGTTCCTGTCGTCGGTGGCCGCGGCCGCCGTCCTGATCGTCGGCGCGGGCCGGGTCGACGACGGCACGCTCACCACCGGTGCGCTGGTCGCGTACCTCCTCTACATCGAGCTGTTCTTCGCCCCGGTGCAGCAGCTCTCCCAGGTGTTCGACGGCTACCAGCAGGCCGCCGTCTCCCTCGGCCGCATCCAGGAGCTGCTGCGGGAGCCGACGTCCACCGACGCCGCGGACGAGCCGCTGGACGTGCTGTCGCTGCGCGGCGAGATCGCCTTCGAGGACGTGTCCTTCGCATACGGCTCCGGCGACGACACCGAGGAGGCCCTCAGCGGTGTCGACCTGCGTATACCGGCCGGCCAGACGGTCGCGTTCGTCGGTGAGACCGGCGCGGGGAAGTCCACCCTCGTCAAGCTCGTCGCCCGGTTCTACGACCCGACGGGCGGCCGTGTCACGGCGGACGGCACCGATCTGCGCCGCCTCGACCTCACCGCGTACCGGCACCGGCTCGGAGTTGTGCCTCAGGAGGCGTATCTCTTCGCCGGTACGGTCCGTGACGCCATCGCGTACGGGCGGCCCGAGGCCACCGACGCCGAGGTGGAGGCGGCGGCGCGGGCGGTCGGCGCCCACGACATGATCGCCACCCTGGACGGCGGCTATCTGCACGAGGTCGCCGAGCGGGGCCGTAACCTCTCGGCCGGCCAGCGCCAGCTGATCGCCCTCGCCCGCGCCGAACTCGTCGACCCGGACGTCCTGTTGCTCGACGAGGCGACCGCCTCCCTCGACCTGGCCAGCGAGGCTCTGGTCAACCAGGCGACCGACCGGCTCACCGGCCGCCGCACCACCCTCGTCGTCGCACACCGGCTGACCACCGCCGCGCGCGCCGACCGGGTCGTGGTGATGGACCACGGCCGGGTCGTCGAGGACGGCACGCACGACGAACTCCTCGCCCGGGAAGGGCACTACGCCGTGCTGTGGCGCACCTTCATCGGGGAGGACGAGCCGGCGGGGGTGTGAGGGCCGGGACCGCGGCGGCGACGGTGAGGAGTGCGGTGGCGAGCAGCGCCCGACCGATGGTGCGCTGACCGATGGCGCGCGGGCCGGTGGTGCGCTGACCGGTGGTGCGCCGGCCGAGAAGGCCCTGTGCGTTGCGGAATTGAAGCACGGCAGTTCCTGCCTTTCGTCTGGCTCCGCCCTGCTGGAGCCATGCTGTGGCGATTCAGTGATCCCGGAGGCGGAGCGCGCCGGGCGCAACCTCCGGATGGCCTCCTGCGTCGTACGCATGTATGAGTATGTGGCGAGCAAGGGCGTAAGTGTTCGATCGGGCGATGGGGCTGCTGGTGATCAGAGGTACCGGAAAGGCCGGAGCGGCCGACAGGGGAGGAAGAGGCCGGGGGCGCCGGACGCTTGTGCGTCTGTTCGTCCTGCCGCTGGTGGCCGCCGTCGGTCTGGTGCTCAGCGGCACCGCAGCGAGCGGCGCCGACGCCGCGACGGTGTGCGCCGGACGCCCCGCCAAGACGGTCAAGTTCAAGACCGGTGAGCTGCGCGTCTTCAAGAGCCGCTCCTACGCCTGCGCCGTCGCGGTCGCGAAGAAGCCGGGCCCGCGCCGCACGATGTCCGTACGCATCCAGGCGCGCGGCGGCAGCCCCGTCGTCGACAGCGGCCGATACACCAGACAGGCAGGCCCGGTGACGGTCCATGCGCTGAACCGGTGCGTCCGGGCCTCGGCCACGATCTCGGGAAAGTCCGGCTCCACGGGCTGGATTCTCTGCTGACGGCGGCCACTCGTCGTACCCACTGGTCAAAAGGGTCTGGCGGCACTCGTGTTGCCCCGCTAGGTTCACGACGTCTGTTGTGAATCAAGGGGAGGGTGCATGCGCAAGGCGCTCAGAGGGTTCCTGTCGCTGGCGGTGCTCATCGGCACAGTGAGTGCGACGGGTGTTTCGGCCGGGGCGGCCACCGCCGCGGAACCGACCGCGTTCCGGAGCACGGCCGGAAGCGACAGCGGCACGAGTACGGACATCAAGGACCGCATCCTGGCCATCCCGGGGATGAGCCTCATCGAGGAGAAGCCTTACGCGGGCTACCGCTACTTCGTCCTCGAATACACCCAGCCGATCGACCACCAGCGCCCGTCCAAGGGCACCTTCCAGCAGCGCGTCACCCTGCTGCACAAGGACACGTCCCGCCCGACGGTCTTCCACACCAGCGGCTACAACGTCTCCACGAACCCCAGCCGCTCCGAGCCGACCCGGATCATCGACGGCAACCAGGTCTCCCTGGAGTACCGGTTCTTCACCCCGTCCCGCCCGGCGCCCGCCGACTGGTCCGAGCTCGACATCTGGCAGGCCGCCAGCGACCAGCACCGCGTCTTCACCGCGCTGAAGCAGATCTACACCAAGAACTGGCTGACCACCGGCGGCTCCAAGGGCGGCATGACCGCCACGTACTTCGAGCGCTTCTACCCCAAGGACATGGACGGCGTCGTCGCGTACGTCGCGCCCAACGACGTGGTCAACAAGGAGGACTCGGCGTACGACCGGTTCTTCGAACACGTCGGCACCAAGGAGTGCCGCGACAAGCTGAACGGGGTGCAGCGCGAGGCGCTGATCCGTCGCGAGCCGCTGGAGAAGAAGTACCAGGAGTACGCCGCCGCGAACGGCTACACCTTCGACATTGTCGGCTCGCTCGACAAGGCGTACGAAGCCGTCGTCATGGACTATGTCTGGGCGTTCTGGCAGTACAGCCTGCTGTCCGACTGCGACACCATTCCGGCCGACGCCGAGACCGCCCCCGACCAGGCGATCTGGGACTCGATCGACTCGATTTCCGGCTTCTCCGCCTATGCCGACCAGGGCCTGGAGAGGTACACCCCGTACTACTACCAGGCGGGCACCCAGCTCGGCTCGCCGGACATCGAGCAGCCGTGGCTCGGCAAGCTGAGCCGGTACGGATACCAGCCGCCGCGCAACTTCGTGCCGCGCTCCATCCCGATGAAGTTCCAGCCGTCGGCGATGCGTGACGTCGACAGCTGGGTGAAGCACCACGCCGACCACATGCTGTACGTGTACGGGGAGAACGACCCGTGGGGCGCGGAGCGCTTCCGGCTCGGTGCGGGTGCCCGTGACAGCTATGTCATGACCGTGCCTGGAGGCAACCACGGCTCCAATGTGGCCGGGCTCGCCGCCGACGACAAGGCGAAGGCCACTGCGGCCATCCTGCGCTGGGCGGGCGTCGCCCCGGCCGCCGTGCTGGACGACCCGGCGAAGGCGAAGCCGCTCGCGAAGTTCGACGAACGGCTCGACGAGCGGGACGTGATGAACGAGCGCAGGCTGCGGCCGTAAGCGGTCCTCGTGCCGAGACGTACCGAAGAAGGGGCTGTGCGCACGCACAGCCCCTTCCCGGGTTCTAGTACGTCAGCCCGTAACCGACCGGGTGCAGCACCTGCGCCGGATCGTCCGCGCGCTGCACCGGCACCGGCAGAGTGCCCTCCGGTTCGGCGCGGCCCGCGATCACCCGGGCGGCGGCGCGCAGTTCGACGTCGGTCCAGGAGTACGTGGCTAGCATCGCCGCGAACCCGGTCCCGGACAGCTGGGCGATGTCGTACGGATTGCGGATCGCGACCGTGATCACCGGGATGCCGGTTGCCACGAGCGCGCTCACCAGGGTGCGCTGCGAGCTGGTCGCCGAGACGTTGTACGTCCCCACGATCACCGCGTCCTTGCCCTGGGTGGCAGCCACCGCCGCGTCGATCTTCGCCTTGGTGGGGGCGGTACCGGTGGACAGCGCGGTTGCCGCGTAACCGAGTTCGCCGAACGCGGTGGCCAGGGTGGTGGTCGGCGGTCCGGTGGTGCCGGACGGGGAGGCCGGGTCGGCGCCGACCACGAGGAGGTTCTTGTGGGAGCGGCGGGAGAGTGGCAGCACCGCGCCGTTGTTGGCGAGCAGGGTGGTGGTGCGCTCGGCGATCCGGTCGGCGGCGGCGAGATGGGCCCGCGTCCCGACGGTACGGTCCACCCCGGCGTGGCTGACGAACGGGTCGTCGAACAGCCCGAGCTTCGTCTTCAGCCGCAGGATGCGCAGGATCGATTCGTCGATCCTGGCCTCGCTGATCTCACCGCTCTTCACGGCCTCCAGGACGGCGTTCCAGGAGACGTCGAGGTTCGGCGGGTTGAGCAGCTGGTCGACGCCCGCCTGAAGGGCGAGGACCGGAACGCGCTCGTCGCCGTACTTCGTCCGCACGCCCTCCATGCCGAGCGAGTCTGTCACCACGACACCGTCGTAGCCGAGCTCCTCGCGCAGGATGCCGGTGAGGATCGGGCGGGAGAGCGTCGCCGGGTCCTCGGCCGGGTCCAGCGCCGGGACCACGATGTGTGCGGTCATGATCGAGTCGATGCCCGCGGCGATCGCGGCCCGGAACGGCGGCGCGTCCAGCTCCGCCCACTGCTCCCGGGTGTGACGGATGACGGGCAGACCGGTGTGGCTGTCGGTGCTGGTGTCGCCGTGGCCGGGGAAGTGCTTGGCGGTCGAGGCGATGCCGCTGCTCTGATACCCCTTCACCTGCGCGGCGACCATCCCTGCCACGGACCGCGGATCGGAGCCGAAGGACCTTACGCCGATCACCGGGTTGGCCGGGTTGACGTTGACGTCGGCGTCCGGGGCGTAGTTCTGGTTGATGCCGAGCGCGGCCAGTTCGGCGCCTGCGATCTGTCCGGCCCGGCGGGCGTCGGAGCGCGAGCCGCCGGCGCCCAGCGCCATCGCGCCCGGCATCAGAGTGGCGGGCTCGCCGACGCGGCAGACGATGCCGTGCTCCTGGTCGGTGGAGACGAGGAGCGGCAGGGGAGTGGGGCCGGCGAGACCGGCGCGCTGGATGCCGTTGGAGAGGTCGGCGATCTGGTGCGGGTCTCGGGTGTTGTGTGCCCAGGCGAAGTAGATGATCCCGCCGACGTGGTACTTGGCGATCATCTCGGCGGCGGTGCGGACCCCGATCTCGGCCATGTTCGCGTCGATGTCGGCCTGGTCGGGCTCCGTGGCGGAGTGCCCGTACACCCGCATCACGAAGAGCTGCCCGACCTTTTCCTCCAGGGTCATCCGGGAGATGAGCCTCTTGAGGCGCTCGGTGGTGGCGGCTGAGGTGTGGTGCCCGCTGCTGTGTCCGCTGCTCGCGGACCTCTGGGCGGCGACGGCGCCGGGGGCGACGACTCCGCCCGTGACGGCGACTGCGGCGGTCGCGGTGGCAGCGGTGAGGAGGGTGCGTCTGGAGGTGCGGTGGTGCACGTGAGCTCCTTCGGCCGTACTCGGGGACGAGGGGTGGTGAAAGAAACTTCCAATGAGCACGGATATCCAGAAAATAACTTCCGGTCAAGGGTCCGGACCGTTTTGAGCCCGTCCGGTGATCGGGGAGGCCCGACCTGTGGCGGGCCCCCGTGCAGGAGTACGGCATCGAGCGCACCGCCCGACTGCTCGCGGTCGGGGTGGTCGTCGACACGTATCACATCTGTGGGACGACCAAGCGGCCTCACAGATCACCCGGGCGGGTGCGGGCGGCCGTATCCACTCCTTCCAGCTGGCGGACTGGATCACCCCGCTCCCGGCGGGCGTCCTGCCCGGCCGGGGTCAACTCGGCGAGGGGGCAGTGGACTTCCGCGCGTTCCGTTCGCTGGTCGAGGCCACCGGCTTCGACGGCCCCATCGAGGTGGAGATCTTCAACAAGGCCCTCTGGGCCCGCGACGGCGCAGAAGTCCTCGCGGAGGTCGCCTCCCGGTACGCCGAACACGCCTACTGAGAGGGCGTTTTGCCCCCAGGGTAAAGAGATCGTCAAGGCGTGCAACCGTTCGACACCCTGCCGAGTCGTATCTGGCGTCGGGTGCTTCCGGGGAGGGATCCGGGGGGATCGGGAAGCCCTGACGGAGGGGGATAGCGAGGGGGGTCCGGTCTTTCGACCGGGCCCCGTTTCGTCTCCTGGGATTCCGTGATCACGGAGTTGCGACGCTCTGTGACCACCGGAGATCCTGTGCCTGTGATGCCATCATGTTGGCGAGCCCGGCCACGGTCGCGCGGTCGTTGAAGGCGCTGCCGATCAGGATCAGCGGCGCGCCCTGGCCGGTCGTGTCGACGGCGAACGTGGTGCCGTCCCTGGAAGTGATGTTCGTCCTGTCGGCCTTCGGAGCGTGCGGGGTGGGAGACTGCGGCCGATGACCGCCTGTGCGGGCGGTCGCTACGGCCGGGTGAAGGTCATGTGCGTGACGCCGCTGGGGGTTGTCACGGACTCGGCCTGGAAGCGCTTCTCAAGACTTTCGAGTCCGTCCCACAGGCGCTCGCCACGGCCCAAAACGATCGGGACGATGGCGATGTGCAGATGATCGATGAGGTCTTCGACGAGGAACTCGCGGATCGTGGTCGGCCCGCCACCGATCCTCACGTCCA
>NZ_JBVHDS010000010.1:0-263958 GCF_055563255.1 Streptomyces sp. NPDC002958
CAGCGTCAGGTCATCAGCGAAGTGCCGGTCGCCGGTGGCGTCGGGCACGTACTTCACACAGACAACGATCCTCAAGCTCACGCCGGCTCTCCTACTGCATCGTCATTTCTAAGCTGCCTTGTTGCACGCAGCATAGGCGCCTGATGGAGCGGTTTCCGGTCGGGGCGACCGACGCTCCGAAGGAAATATTACTAGCCAGTAGACCCATTGTTCCACGCATGAGCAAGCGCTTGGAACTGTGATCTGGCCAACGTGCGGCGCCCATGTGCCGCTTGGGAGTTCTCAGTCTCGCAGAGCGGTGAAACGGCCCTGGTGATACAGCAGCGGGCGACCGACCCCGGCCAGGTCGCCGACCACGGCCTCCGCGATCACGATCCAGTGGTCCCCCGCCGGGATACGGGCCACCACGCGGCACACCAGCCACGCCAGCACACCGTCGAGCACCGGCACGCCTTCGGGCCCACTGCGCCAATAGGTGGACGGGCCGAACCGGTCGGCGCCACTGCGGGCAAAGGTGGCAGCCAGTCCCTGCTGGTGCTCACCGAGTATGTGGACGCCGATGTGCGCGGCCTCGGCCACGACCGGCCAGCTGGAGGACGAGGCCCCCACACCGAAGGAGATCAGCGGCGGCTCGGCGGCGACGGAATTGAGGGAGGTGGCGGTGAAGCCGACCGGCCGGTCACCTGCGGCGGTGATCACTGCCACACCGGCGGCGTGCTGCCGGAAGACCGAGCGGAAGAGTTCGGGAGATGCCGTGCGGGAGGTGCCGAGCTCGGGCGAAGCCGTCATGGAGATGTCCTTCTGCGGAAGAGGCGTACGGGGCCGTGGTTGCTCAGGCACCCGGACAGCGCGCACTCGCGTGGCGAGCGAGATCCACATCGACCCGGCCATGGAGAAGGAGTTCTGGCGGCATAGCGTCAGACTGACGATTCGTGCTGAGTGCAGTCAAGAGCGTTCCGCGATGTGGGAGATGCATCACGGTCCGTCACATCGCCCGTCCCAGTGCGGCGACGATGTCGACGGTGCGCGGCTGCCCGACGGCCCGGCGGACGATCCGGCCGACGGCGTCGAGGACCAGTACGGTCGGCGTCCGGCTGATCTCCAGCTCGCGCACGAGAGTGAGATGCGCCTCGGCATCGATCTCGACATGGGCAACCCCGTCCACCATGCGCGCCACCTCGATGAGAGTGCGGCGGGTGGCTCGGCAGGGCTGACAGAACGCACTGGAGAACTGCACGAGAGTGGCCCTCTCCCCCAATTCCGCGCCGAGTTGGGCCGCGTCCAGCGTTCCCACACGTGTCCGTCCGTTCACCTTCGGCCTCCTGTCACAGCCTCCGCAGAAGGTCAGCGCCACCGGGCACCGAGACATTCCCGGTGGTTCCACGTGACGAGAATCTCGCGCCCCGCGCACCCGGAGACTGGCCACCGCGTCGCGCATGGGGCACGATCGGCCCGATGCCGAAAACCTACGGCTGCGTAACTTCCGCCGGGAGAACCCTCCTCAGGCGCTGAAGAAGGGTCTTCCCCAGATGGCAGAACTCGTCTATCGGCCGGTCATCGGCGCCGCTCGTACGTTTTTCAAGGCGCTGGACCTGAAGATCGACACTCAGGGTTCCGAGCACATCCCGAAGACCGGTGGCGCGGTACTGGTAAGCAACCACATCAGCTATCTGGACTTCATCTTCACCGGGCTCGCGGCGCTGCCGCAGAAGCGGCTGGTCCGCTTCATGGCGAAGGAATCGGTCTTCCGTCACAAGGTCTCCGGACCGCTGATGCGCGGCATGAAGCACATCCCCGTCGACCGCAAGCAGGGCGAGGACGCCTATGCGCACGCGCTCGCCTCGCTGCGCTCCGGCCAGATCGTCGGCGTGTTCCCCGAGGCCACCATCTCGGAGTCGTTCACGCTGAAGAGCTTCAAGTCGGGTGCCGCCCGGCTGGCCCAGGAGGCCGGCGTACCGCTGATCCCGATGGCGCTATGGGGGACGCAGCGGCTGTGGACCAAGGGCCGGCCGCGCAATTTCAAGCGCAACCACATTCCGGTGACGATCCGGGTCGGCGAGCCGGTGGAGGCCCCAGCCGACCAGTACGCGGGCGCGATCACCCGGAGGCTGCGGGAGCGGGTCCAGGATCTCCTCGAAGCGGCTCAGCGCGCCTATCCCGTACACCCGAAGGACGCGAGCGACACCTGGTGGGTGCCCACGCACCTCGGCGGTACCGCTCCGACGCCCGCGGAAGTGCGCGAGAAGAGCTGACACGGCCGGTCACGGCCGCGACCGAGACGTCACACCGGGGTGCCGACGGTCATCCGCGCCCCGGTGCGCACCGGCCCGCGTGAAGTGGGCGGCCACCAGGACGTTGGGACCGGCGCAGGCGTGGGGTGGCGGGCTCGTCGCCTCACCCCGGCCGGGATCGTGTGCGCCCCGCAGCCGACGGAGCCGAACACCGGCGGAGGGCGTGACGGCTTCGCGTACCCGCTTCGCGCGGCGTCGGGCGCGGTAGGGGGCTTGTGAGAGCTCTGGGCTGCTGCTGGGCCGGGTACTGGGGTGCGGGCGCCCGTGGGCGGGATCGGCTCGGCGATTCGAGTCAGTCGGCCCGGAGCAGGGTGTGCAGCTCGGCGGTGTCGATGATGTGGGCCCGTGAGGGGAAGACTTGATGGAGCAGGACGTTGTGGACTTCGGAGTCGGGGTCGGCGACGCCGTCGGACAGGACGTAGAGCTGGTAGTCGCGGTCGGCCGCGTCGATGACGGTGGACAGGACGACGCCGCTGGTACTGATGCCGGAGACGACCAGAGTGGTGATGCCGCGCTCGCGCAACTGCTGGTCGAGGTCGGTGGTGGAAATGCCGCCGTAGCGGATCTTGCGCACCATGATGTCGCCGTCTTGGGGAGCCAGGCGCTCGTGGATGGCAGCGGCAGGGTCCGCGTGGTGCATGACACGGTGCTGGGCCACCGGGGCGAAGGACTTGTTGGTGGCCGGGATCGCGTCCCAGTCGGCCTCAGTGAAGCCGACGCGGACGTAGGCGATGGTGCCGCCGTTGGCGCGAACGTCGGCGATGGCCCCTTCCACGCGGTCGAGCAGGGCTTCGCAGTCCCCGTCTTCAGGCAGAAGAGCCAGGATCGCGGGCTGGTAGTCCATGACGAGAAGAGCGGTGTGCGCGGGGTCGAATGCGGGGGCAGTGCTCACGCGAGTGTTCTCCTTGCTCGGTGGTGCCTGGTCGGCGTGGACACAAATCGGCGGACCAGCGGCGGCCCGCGGGCTTCAGTGGCGAGTTGCGGTGTGTCATGTGTGGCTACGGGCCAGTTCCTGCTCGTGCTGTGGCGTGTGGTCGTGTCGGGGAAGCAGCAGCGGGGTCGCCAGCAGGAGCACGCCGGCCAGGCCGATGGCCGTGCGCGGGCCGAGTAGGCCGCCCAGCACGCCCCAGACGGCCGTCAGAAGTGCGGTCGAGGCCTTGGTCGTCACCGCCCAGGCGGTCAGCGTGCGGGTGACCCGGTCGGTCGCGGTGCGCTTGAGGCGGTAGGTGGTGTAGACGGGGTTGAAGACCCCGCAGCAGCAGATGAGCCCGAGCTCGACGCCCATCACCAGCAGCAGACCACCGGTGCCCGGCCCGAGGAAGGCCAGGCCGACGGGCCAGATCGCGCGCAGGACCCCGGCCACGACCAGGACCTGGTGCTGCCCGAACCGGGTGACGAGCGGTCGGGCCAGCCGCGAACCGAGCAGCCCGCCGATCGAGGGCGCGGCGAAGGCGAGGCAGTACTGCCACGGTGCGAACCCGAGTCGGCCGAGCATCAGGACGGCCAGCAGCGGCTGGGTGGCCATCACCAGGCCGTTGAACAAGGCGGTGTTGAAGAAAAGCGGACGCAGCGTCGCGTCGGCGAGGATGTAACGCCAGCCGTCGAGCAGGTCCCCGGCCCGCATGCGCGCGGCCTCCCGGCGCTCGGGCCGCGGCTCGTGCCCGCCCATCGCGCGGATGCCCAGAGCCGAGAGCAGGTAGCTGACCGCGTCGGCCACCACCGTCGCCACCGGACCGAGGAGCCCGATCGCGGCGCCGCCCAGCGGCGGTCCGATAATCGTGGTCGTCCAGGCCGTGGACTCGAACCGGGCGTTGGCGACGAGCAGGTCCTCGGCCGGCAGCAGCGTCTTCAGGTACGCGCCGGAGGCGGCGCGGAAGGTGATATCGGCCGCCGCGACGACGAGCGAGACCAGCAGGAGCTGAAGGAAGGTGAGCGTGCCGAGCGCGTACGCGACGGGGATCGTCAGCAGCGCCGCGAACCGCATCAGGTCCATCGTGATCAGCACCGGCCGCTTGCGGCGGAACTCCACCCACGGGCCGAGCGGCACCGCGACGGCCGCGCCCACCGCGGCCCCCGCGGAGGAGAGCACGGCGACCTCGGCCGGTCCGGCGTGCAGCACCTGGATGGCGATCAACGGGAACGCGCCGAAGGCGAGCCACGTGCCGAGCGCGCTGGTTCCGTACGCTCCCCAAAGCCACCCGAATTGCCGCCCCAGCCCATGCCCGAGCAGATGTCCCAGCCGATGTCCGAGTAGATGTCCCAGCCGGTGCCCGTTCCTCATGCGCCCCACGCCCTCGCTACTCACTCGCACAACCGATCCGCGATCGGAAGCATCAAAGCGGGCTCCGTACTTGGGGATCAAACAACCGCAGGACCGCCTGACCACAACCAACGGTTGTGCCCATAGGGTGTCGACATGGACCTCGATACCGTCCGGACCTTCGTCGCCTCCGCCGACGCGGGGCAGTTCCAGGAGGCCGCCGCCGAGCTGGCGGTCACCCAGCAGGCCGTCTCCAAGCGCATCGCCGCGCTGGAGCGCAACCTCGGCGTGCGGCTGTTCACCCGCACTGCGCGCGGCGCCGAACTCACCATCGACGGGCAGGCGTTCCTGCCCCACGCGCGCGAGCTGCTGCGCGTCGCCGAGCGCGCGGTCGCGTCTGTGTGCACCGGCCGCCGTCCGCTGCGCGTCGACGTGATCGCCTCGCGCGGCGCGGCGTCGGGCCTGATGCGCGGCTTCCACCGCGCGCACCCCGACATCGAGCTCGACGTGGTGATGCTGTTCGACATCGAGACGGCCGTCGCCGCCATCCGGTCCGGTGCGATCGACGCGTCCTTCCGCGCCGTCGCCGTGCCCGGCCGGCCCCTTCCCAAGGACATCGAGTCCGTCCGGGTGCTCGACGAGCCGCTCCAGCTCCTCACCGGCCCTGCCCACGCACTGGCGGGCGCCCGGTCGGTGACCGTCGCTCAGCTCGCCGGGCACCGGATCTGGATGCCCGGCATCGTCCCCGGCACCGAGTGGGCCGCCTACTACGACGACCTCGTCGCCGAGTTCGGCCTCACCATCGAGGCGACCGGCCCCAACTTCGGCTCCGACGCGCTCCTCGACACTGTCGCCGACACGCCGGCCCTCGCCACCTTCATGGGAGGGCAGACCCGCCTTGTCTGGCCCGCCGACCACGGCCTGCGCCGCATCCCGGTGACCGACCCGATGCCCGTCTACCCGCACTCGCTCCTCTGGCACCGCGACAACCCCCACCCAGCGCTGGCCACCCTCCGCGCCCACCTCGCCGCCACAGCGGCCGACCACGACGCCGCCGGGACATGGACGCCTGGCTGGGTGACGCCGCACTGAACGCCGCCGCGTCTTCGATCATCGTGGCCGGATCGACGGACGGTGACTCGAGCCGCCCGGCCAGGCGGCGGGCCGCCTCGTCCAGCAGGGCCGAGCTGTCGTCGTTGCTGGGCCCGTTGACCAGGCCGCGCGCTTCGACGGCGAGGTGGCTGAAGCCGGGGGCGAGGGTACGTACGTCGTCGGAGACGATGAACGTCAGGGTCATCGGCCACCTTGCCTCGGGACGGGATCTCAAAGCGGTGTGGGGAGAGTGCGCCACAGCTGCAGGCGGTCCTCGGCGGACCGGAGGCTTGCTGGATCGGCTCCATGGCCACCCAGCGCAGGCAAGCGGCCGACCGGGCTTCAATGATTTTCCGGTCGACCGCATACCTATTCAGTCATGTGGCTACTTCTGCTACTTCGCCATCTCTTCCTTCAGCGCAAGGACGAATGCGTCGACATCGTCCTCCGTGGTGTCGAAGGAGCACATCCAGCGCACATCGCCGGCGGCCTCGTCCCAGAAGTAGAAGCGGAAGCGCTTCTGCAGTCGCTCGCTCACCTTGTGCGGCAGCCGGGCGAAGACGGCATTGGCCTGGACCGGGTGGAGGATCTCCACCCGGTCCACCGCACGCACGCCCTCCGCGAGCCGCTGGGCCATGGCGTTGGCGTGCCGGGCGTTGCGCAGCCAGAGGTCTCCGGCGAGCAGCGCCTCCAGTTGCACGGAGACGAAGCGCATCTTCGAGGCCAGTTGCATCGACAGCTTGCGCAGGTGCTTCATGGCACGGACGGCGTCCGGATTCAGGACGACCACGGCCTCGCCGAAGATCGCCCCGTTCTTCGTGCCGCCGAAGGAGAGGACGTCGACGCCGACGGTGTTGGTGAACGTACGCAGCGGTACGTCCAGCGACGCCGCGGCGTTGGCTATCCGGGCCCCGTCCAGATGGACCTTCATGCCGTGGCCATGGGCGTGGTCACAGATGGCACGGATCTCATCGGGTGTGTAGACCGTGCCCAGCTCGGTGTTCTGGGTGATCGAGACGACCTGCGGCATGGCTCGGTGCTCGTCGTCCCAGCCGTACGCCTGCCGGTCGATGAGCTCGGGCGTGAGCTTGCCGTCCGGGGTGGGCACGGTGAGCAGCTTGAGGCCGCCCACTCGCTCCGGGGCGCCGCCCTCGTCGACGTTGATATGGGCGGACTCGGCGCAGATCACGGCGCCCCAGCGGTCGGTCATCGCCTGGAGGGAGACGACGTTGGCGCCGGTTCCGTTGAAGACCGGAAAGGCTTCGGCGGTGGGGCCGAAGTGACTGTGCATGACACGCTGGAGGTGCTCGGTGTAGTCGTCCTCGCCGTAGGCGATCTGGTGACCGCCGTTGGCAAGGGCGATGGCCGCGAGGATCTCCGGGTGCGTGCCGGCGTAGTTGTCACTGGCGAAGCCGCGTACCTGCGGGTCGTGGTGGCGTCGCGCGTCGGTCCTTACGGTTGTGGGGTCAGCCACAGGCGCTTTCCGTTCACTTCCGGGGCGGGCCGGTCCCAGACGCCGGCGATGGCATCGGCCAGCTCCTTGACGTCGGTGAAGCCCGCAAATTTCGCATTGGGGCGCTCGGCGCGCATCGCGTCGTGCACCAGTGCCTTGACGATCAGGATCGCAGCCGCGGTCCTGGGCCCTTCGTCGCCCCCCGCTTTGCGGAAGGAGTCCGCGAGCGCGAGCGTCCAGGCCTCGGCCGCCGCCTTCGACGCGGCATAGGCTGCGTTTCCCGCGGTGGGCTTGCTCGCCCCGGCCGCGCTGATCAGCACATAGCGACCCCGGTCGCTGCGCTGCAGACCCTCCTGGAAGGCCAGCGAGGTGTGCTGGACCGTGCGAATCAGCAGCTTCTCCAGCAGGTTCCAGTCGGCGAGGTCGGTCTCGGCGAAGGTGGCGCTGCCGCGCCAGCCGCCGACGAGGTGGACCAGGCCGTCGATCCGGCCGAATTCCTTCTCCGTCTTGTCCGCCCATTCACGGGCGGCACCGAGGTCCAGCAGATCGACGGTGTCACCGGTGACGGTGGCACCGCCATGGGCGTAGCGCGCCGCGTCGACCGCCTCGGCCAGGCGGGTGGCATCGGCGTCGGAGGCGACGACGGTCGCCCCTGCCTCTGCGAGCCTCAGCAGCGTGGCCCGGCCGGCCGGGCCCGCGGCTCCGGCGACCGCGACCACGGCACCTTCGAGAGCACCGCTCCCGTTGCCCTTGCCGTTCCCGTTCACGACCACCGCCTCCTTAAGCCCGGCGCTCACGCGGCTACCTGCTCGGCATCCGCGGCGGTGATCCCCTTGGTCGAGGCGATCACGTTCTTCAGCTTCTTGGAAAGCGCCTCATAGAACATGCTCAGGGGAAACTCGTCCGGAAGCACGTCGTCGACGAGCTTCCGGGGCGGCTGCGACAGATCCAGCGCGTCCGGGCCCTTGGCCCAGCGGGAGCCCGGGTGCGGGGCGAGGTAGGTGGAGACCAGGTCGTACGCGGCGAACCAGTGGACGAGCTTGGGACGGTCGATGCCGTCGCGGTAGAGCCTCTCGATCTCGGCGCAGAGCTGGTTGGTGACCTGCGGGGCACGCTCCCAGTCGATCCTCAGCGTGTTGTCGGTCCAGCGGATCACATCGTGCTTGTGGAGGTACGCGAAGAGCAGCTGGCCGCCGAGGCCGTCGTAGTTGCGGACGCGCTCGCCCGTGACGGGGAAGCGGAACATCCGGTCGAACAGCACCGCGTACTGCACGTCGCGGCCCTGGGGGAAGCCGTCGGCCTCCAGTTTCACGGCCTCCTTGAAGGCCGTGAGGTCACAGCGCAGCTCCTCGAGCCCGTACATCCAGAACGGCTGGCGCTGCTTGATCATGAAGGGGTCGAACGGCAGGTCGCCGTGGCTGTGCGTCCGGTCGTGGACCATGTCCCAGAGCACGAAGGCCTGCTCGCAGCGCTGCTGGTCAGCGACCATGTCGCGGATGTCGTCGGGCAGCTCGACGCCGAGCAGCTCGACCGACGCCTCGGTGACCCGACGGAAGCGGGCGGCCTCGCGGTCGCAGAAAATACCGCCCCAGCTGAAGCGCTCGGGGGCCTCGCGCACGGCGACGGTCTCCGGGAAGAGCACCGCGGAGTTGGTGTCGTAACCCGAGGTGAAGTCCTCGAAGGTGATGCCGCAGAACAGCGGGTTGTCGTAACGGGTGGCTTCGAGGTCGGCCAGCCACTCGGGCCAGACCATCCGCAGCACGACCGCTTCGAGGTTGCGATCCGGGTTGCCGTTCTGCGTGTACATCGCGAAGACGGCCAGGTGCTGGCGCCCGTCGGCACGGTCCCGGGACGGCTGGAAGGCGAGCAGCGAGTCGAGGAAGTCCGGTACGCCGAAGCCGTCCGCGGCCCAGCGACGCAGGTCCATGACAAGAGCACGGTGGTATGCGGCGTCGTGCGGAAGCAGCGGGGAGAGCTCCTCGACCGCGGCGATCACGCGGTCGAGCGCCACCCGGACGGTTGCCTCCGTGGGCGCGCTCTCGGCGTCGAGGTCGATGGAACCGTCCTTCGACTGCCAGGGGCGGATCTCCTCCACAGCATTCTTCAGCACGGGCCAGGCGGGGTGATCGACCACCCGCTGATACGTAGCTATGCCGCCTGCGGCCACGTCGTGCACAAGAATTTCCGTCATAACACTTCCTCCACAGGAGAACCTCGCGTCAAGCAACCGTATCCATTTGCGGTTCCTTCGGACAAGTCGGCACCAGAAAATTATCCTGTCCACCCCCGCGGTCACCGCGATTTTTCCTGTGCGGAATCTCTGTGGCGACCACTTTCATCGGCCGGACGCCTTCCGGCGGCTATCGACCCAGCCGGTCTCGCACGCATGAGCGGTCAGGCCGTGCAGGGCGCGCCCCCACATGAGTGCACAGCTCGCCGGACACCGCCTCCTGCCGGTAGGACGGACGCATGGGCCATCGGGCCGCCGAATTGCCGTGATGCCTCGCGGGTATTGGGTAGGAGCCGCACGCGGGGAGACGCCGTCGACGGAAGTGGGTTGCCTTGTCTTTTCTCACCATCGGACATCGCGGAGTCATGGGTGTCGAGCCGGAGAACACCCTGAGGTCGTTCATCCACGCGGAACGGGCCGGAATGGACGCCATCGAGCTGGACCTTCATCTGAGCAAGGACGGCGCGCTGGCCGTCATGCACGACGCCGATGTGGACCGCACGACGGACGGCAGTGGTCCGATTGCCGAGAAGACCCTGTCCGAGCTGCGTGAGCTCGACGCCGGGCAGGGCGAGCGGGTGCCGGTCTTCGAGGAGGTCCTCGACACCGTGCGGTCCCCCGTGCAGGCCGAGATCAAGGATGTGGCCGCGGCCCGCGCCCTGGCCGAAGTGATACTGCGGCGCGGTCTCGTCGACCGGGTCGAGGTGTCGTCGTTCCACGACGAGGCGGTCGCCGAGATCGCCCAACTGGTGCCGGGGACACGGACCGTGCTCATCGCGAGCCGCTGGCGCGGCGATGTGGTGGACCGGGCGAAGGCCGTAGGAGCGGCGACGCTGGCGCTGAACATCCGCCGCCTCACCCTGGAAGTGGTCGAGCAGGCGCATGCCGAAGGGCTGAAGGTCATCGGCTGGGTGGTGAACACCCAGGACCATCTGCGGCTGGTACGCGCCCTGCGGCTGGACGGCGCGACCACCGACTACCCGGAGATCCGCCGCGCCGGCCGCTTCACCGCTTGACTGTCGGCCCGGTCAGAGCAGGTCCTTGACCAGCAACTCGAACGCGAGATCGTCGCGCTGCGGAATACCGAAGCGATCGTCGCCGTACGGGAACGGGCTGAGCTCTCCCGTACGACGGTAGCCGCGGCGCTCGTACCAGGCGATCAGCTCCTCGCGCACCGAGATCACGGTCATGTGCATCTCGGTCACCCCCCAGCTCTCCCGGACGATGCGCTCGGCCTCGGCGATGATCACCTTGCCGAGGCCGGCTCCCTGCAGCTCGGGGTGGACCGCGAACATCCCGAAGTAGGCGGCATCACCGCGGTGCTCGAGCTGGCAGCAGGCAATGAGCGCACCCTCGCGTTCCACCACGAGCAGTCGGCTGCCGGGCGCTTCGACGACCTGCCGGACACCGTCCGGGTCGGTCCGCTGCCCCTGCAGGATGTCCGCCTCGGTGGTCCATCCGGCCCGGCTGGAGTCCCCGCGGTACGCCGACTCGATCAGCGTCACGAGCGTGGGCACATCGCCGTCGGCCGCGTCGCGGAAGATCAGCTGTCCTGGGTCCTGAGCAGGGGCTATGTCCATGACGGTGGCTCTCCATTTCTCTGCTGCGGCCGTGCCGAAGCAGCGTAACCCGGGTGTTGCGGACCTAGAGTTCGGTACATGGTTCATGTGCTGAGCAGCCGGATCCTGTTGCGTCCGGCCGATCCCGAACGGTCACGGGTCTTCTACGGGCAGTCCCTCGGTCTGCCCGTCTACCGGGAGTTCGGCACCGGTCCCGAGCGGGGCACGGTCTACTTCCTCGGCGGGGGCTTCCTGGAGGTCTCCGGGCGCGCCGCCGCACCGCCGGTACCAGGTCTCGAACTGTGGATGCAGGTCGCGGACGTCCGGGCGGCGCACGAGGAGGTGTCGGCCCGCGGCGTCGAGGTGCTGAGGCCGCCGGTGCGCGAGCCGTGGGGGCTCGTCGAGATGTGGATCCGCGACCCGGACGGACACAGGATCGTCGTGGTGGAAGTACCGGCGGACCATCCTCTGCGCTACCGCCCGTAGAAGTGCCGGTGCGCTGTCACTGCGCGACGCGGCTTCTCTCCGCACGCGCCTTCACGTCCCTCGCACTCGGCTGACCGCGCCGGCCGGAGCACACGGCGCGCGGCAGGGAATACCCCTGCGCGCGCTCCCCGTGTACCTCCGTGCGCCGCGTACGACGATCCCATCCCGGGCATCGACCAGGAGGGACCGACGTCGTACGCCCAGGGGGAGGTGCGCTGTGCACGGACCGGCGATGTCCGGCTGGCTGCTGATGGTGTTGTGCGGGGTGACGGGCGCGTACTGCCTGCTGCGCACGCGCGGCGAGACCGGGGAGGGGCGCAGGACGGCGCGTGCGGAGGCGCTGATGGGCTTCGGCATGGCCGCCATGGCGGTGCCCGCTGCCGTCGTGACACCACCCGTGTGGGGGTGGGCGGTGTACGCGGTCCTGTTCGGCGTGGCCTCGCTGCGCGCGCTGTGGTTCTCCCGCCGCAACAGTCACCATCTTCACCACCTGGTCGGGTCGGCGGCGATGGTGTACATGGCGGTGGCGATGGCACCGGGCAGTGGCGGGGCGCACGGCGAGCACGCGGACCATGGCGTCGCAGCGACGGCCGGGGGCATACCCCTGCTGACCGGACTGCTGCTTGCCTACTACGCGGCGTATGTGCTGTGGTCGGGGGCCCGGTTGATACCGGTAGCTGCCATGACGGCCGGGGGTGGACCGGGCGGGGGTGGTTGGGGCGCACGGCCCGAGCTGGCACTTGCCTGTCGGCTGACGATGGGGATCGCCATGTTCGCGATGCTGCTCACCCTGTGAGACGGGGAGCGGGCCAAACCGTGGCGTACATCACTTGCCTTGCGCAACCGTACCCGTGGATGCCGCCCGCTCATAGGCTGACGGCATGTTGGTCTCTCTCGCGCTGCTGCTGCTCGGTGCACTGACCGCCGTCGTGACCCCGCGTCTGATGGCGCGGGCTCGATGGCCGGAGCGCGAGCCCGTCGTTGCGCTGTGGGTATGGCAATGCGTGGTGGCCGGGGTACTGCTCTCCTTCGCACTGTCCATGACGTTCAGTGCGGCCGCGGCCTGGCAGGCGGTGCGCGGGCAGGTGTTCGCACCGGCGCCGCGTGCCGTGGTGGAGGCGTATGCGCTGGGCGGGCACGGGCAGTGGTCCGCGGCCATGGCCGTGCTGCTGGCGCTCGGCGGGCTGTGGACAGCGGCGATGCTGACCCGGGAGATACACCGGGCGCAGGTGCGTCGCAGGCAGCGACGGGCCGAATTGCTGGTGCGTTCCCCGCTGATGCCCGGGGAGGAGCCCGGCAGCAGCCGGCTCGTCGTGCTGGAGGGAGAGCGTCCGGACGCCTGGTGGCTGCCGGGCGCCGCGCCTCAACTGGTTCTCACCACCGCGGCACTCGGCCGCCTGAAGGGCCGTCAGCTGGATGCGGTGCTGGCCCATGAGCAGGGACACGCGCAGGCACGGCACGACTGGCTGCTGCACTGTTCCGGCGCGCTCGCGATCGGATTTCCGCAGGTGCCGGTGTTCGCGGCCTTCCGCGATGAGATGCACCGGCTGATCGAACTGGCCGCGGACGATGTGGCGTCGAGGCGCTTCGGGCGGCTGACGACCGCTCTGGCCCTGGTGGAACTCAACGAGGACCGGGGTGTGTTCGGCCCCTGCCCGACGCCGGACGCTC
This sequence comes from Streptomyces sp. NPDC002958, assembly GCF_055563255.1. Classification (NCBI taxonomy): domain Bacteria; kingdom Bacillati; phylum Actinomycetota; class Actinomycetes; order Kitasatosporales; family Streptomycetaceae; genus Streptomyces; species Streptomyces sp. NPDC002958. The sequence continues at coordinate 13,043 of NZ_JBVHDS010000010.1, forward strand.
AGCTGCCGCTGCGGGTGAACCGGCTGCTGACCCCGGTGGAGCGGCTCACCGCGGGCCGTCGGCTCCGGCTGACCGCGGCGGCCGCGCTGGTTCCGGTGGTTCCCCTTCTGGTGGCGTTCATTCCGGGACTCAGCGCGATGGGATAGCCGGGTGCGCCGATCTTCCGCGAAGATCGCCCCATGCCCTCCCCGCCGCTCGCCCCACCGGCCCGCGCCCGTTGCCGCTTCACGCCTTTCGGCACGGCCCTGGTCTGCGCGTCGGGCGCCCTGGTCGTGCTGATCCTGGTCGCCGTGCGCTGGTCGCCGCTGATGACGCTGGACCGTACGGTCGCGGACGCCCTGCACCGAAGGGCGGTCACCGAACCCGGTCTCGTCCACGCGAACCGGATCCTGACCGACTGGGTATGGGATCCATGGACCATGCGCGTCCTGATCGCGGTGGCCGTGGTGGTGCTGTGGTGGCGGGGCGCGCGGGCGCTCGCGGCGTGGGTGGCGGTGACGAGCGTGCTGTCCACTCTCCTGCAGCAGGGACTGAAGTCCGCGGTCGGGCGGGAGCGGCCGCAGTGGCCGGACCCAGTGGATTATGCCCATTACGCGGCGTTCCCCTCCGGTCACGCGATGACGGCGACGGTGAGTTGCGGTCTGCTGCTCTGGCTGCTGCACCGGCACGGCACGGGGGCCCTGCTGTGGCGGGTGGCGCTGGCGGTGGCATGGGTTTCAGTGATCGGGGTGGGCTTCACCCGGCTCTATCTGGGGGTGCACTGGCTGAGCGACGTACTGGGCGGATGGCTGCTGGGGGCGGCACTGGTCGGGTTCTCGATCGCCGGGTTCGCCCGGTACGAGGGGCGCGGCACACCGACCTTGCCGCGGCGCTCCTGAACCGGGAAGGATCACGTCCATGCAGATCAAGGGTGTGCTCTTCGACTTCTCCGGAACTCTCTTGGGACGTGCGTCCGGTCTTCCGGGCGCACGGCCTGGACGCCCTGATCGACGCCTACGTTCTGTCGTACGAGCATGGCATCCAGAAGCCGGACACACGACTCTTCCACATGACCTGCACACTCCTCGGGCAGGATCCGACGGATGTGGTGATGGTCGGCGACGACCGACGCGCGGACGGAGGCGCGGCGGCACTGGGCTGTGACGTGCGTTTTGTGCACCGCCTACCGGTAGAGGAACGGCCCGATGGGCTGCGGATGCTCGGACTGGTACTGAGAGACATGTGAGAGATGTCCCTGACGCGCAATGGGTCGGATTGTCACATCGGGGCCTTAGCCTGTACCCATGTCCCGTTCTCCGTGCTCCTCCGATTCCGTGCGTACCGCCGCCGTGGTGAACAAAGAGATTCGTGACCTGTGGCACCGCTCGGGCGGCTGCCTGTCCCCGGAGGACGAGGAGCAGTACCAGCGGCTGCTGGTGGAGTGGGCCGCGGCGACCGGCGGGAGCGCCAGGTCCGCCGCCTGACGCGGACGTCCATCAAGTGATGCCGTGCCGGGACCGGGCCATGATCTGCTCTTCGGCCGGGTTTCCGGTCCGTTGTGTGGCGATGACCGGTGCGTCGCCCCTTGAGGCGTGGCTTCTCCCCGATCGTGATTTTCCGGCCGTCCTCGTCCGGCGGTCACCGCGTCACCGTGCAGCGTGACGGGCGGGTGCGGATCCTGGACAGTCCCGAGTCGGTGTAGTGGCGAAGCGGTCGGGCGCACCGGTACGAAGCGGCCTGAGCGCGTCGGCGCCGTCGGCGCGGCGTCCCGCCGGGCGGGGGATCCGCCCGGCGGGACGCACTCGGTACGCGGTGGAGCGGGATGGTGTCGGTCGAGCGGATGAACCGGCCGGGATCAGCGGTCGAAGTACTTCGGCTGCGTCTGCACATTGAGCTCGTCCAGCCGCACCCGCTTCGCCGGGTCGGTCCGCCGGTCGTCGAGCTTCAGGACGTCGAAGCCCTTGGCGATGTCGTTGGAGTAGATGTAGCCGTTGTAGTAGTACGCCGACCAGGGGCCGGCCGTGGTGACCGCGTCCGTGCTGACGGGGCCGCGCTCGAAGTAGCCGATCTCCTTCGGCTTCGAGGAGTCGGTGAAGTCCCACACCGAGACTCCGCCCTGGTACCAGGCCTGGACCATCAGGTCGCGGCCCTTGACCGGGATGATCGAGCCGTTGTGGGCGACACAGACCTCCGTGTCGGCCTGCGGACGGTCGATCTTGAAATAGCTGCGGAAGACCAACTTGCGATGGTCTCCCCTGCCGACGATGTCGTAGATGCCGTCGGCGCCGCGCTTGGGGCCGATCTCCTCGTTGCAGGTGGCTGCGCCACCGCCGCCGAGCTCATCGGTGAAGACGACCTTGTCGGCCTTCTGGTTGAACGTCGCGGAGTGCCAGAACGCGAAGTTCACGTTGTCCTGCACCCGGTCGATGATCTTCGGGTTCTCCGGGTCCTCGATGGAGAACAGCAGACCGTCGCCCATGCAGGCACCGGCGGCCAGGTCCTTCGAGGGCAGCACGGTGATGTCGTGGCAGCCGGTGGTCCTGGAGACGCCCGGGTTGGTCGGAGCACCCGGGTTGCCGCCGTCCGGGAAGAGCACCGGGAAGTTCACGATCGCGGCCTTCTCGGGTGCGCCGCGCGGCACCTTGATGACGGAAATCCCGTCGTGCGGCGGCCGGCAGTCGGGGAACGTCTCGCTCGGCGCGTACGAGGAGACGTACACGTATACGTTCTTGCCTTCTGGGACCAGCGTGTGGGTGTGCGATCCGCAGGCGGTCTCGACGGCAGCGACATACTTCGGGTTGCGCTTGTCGCTGATGTCGAAGACCTTCATGCCCTCCCAGGAGGACTTCTCCGTGGCGGGCTGGGTGGTGCTGGTGCAGGAGTCGTCGCTGCGCGAGGAGTCGGTGGACAGGAAGAGCAGGTTTCCTGAGACCGAGACGTCGTTCTGCGATCCGGGGCAAAGGACCTGGGCGACCGTCTTCGGGGACCTCGAATTGCTGATGTCGTAGATCCGGAAGCCGTCGTAGTTTCCTGCGAAGGCGTACTTCCCCTGGAAGGCCAGGTCCGTGTTCAGCCCCTTGAGTGCGTCCTTCGGGACGTTGGCCAGATGGGTGATGTTGCTGCTGTGGACTATCTCGTCCACGCCGGGTATCTCGCCGCTGCTGATGGCGGCCGCGGCTTCGGCCTCCTGGGTGGCGGATACATCGGTACGGGCGGTGGCCGTACCGCCGGGATCGGGCGTCGCGGCCGCGGGGCCGGCCATCAGAAGCGTGGCCAGCAGCCCAGTGGCCGCCGCAGCCACACCCAGCCGTCTGCGCCGTACCGGGCTCGTGTGCAACGAAATCACTGCGTCCTCCCATGCATCCGTACATAGTTGAACGTTTCACGGGCACTGGCAGTATCGTCCTTCGCATCGGTGCCCCGACAGATGGCGACAGAGACGTAATGAAGTTTTCTGACCGCCGTCGTGCGGAAGCGTGTGAGGACGGTTCGGAACCACCCCATACGGCAATGGAGGTCCACTTGTTGATTCGCCGTCGGACCAAGTGTGTGCGCAGATCCGTTCTCGTCGCGGCCGTCATGTGTGCCGTTCTCACCCTGGGTGCATGCGATGCACGAGACGGTGACAGCCGTACGAAGGCACAGGCGGGCGGGGAGCCTTCGGTGGTGGCGCCCGGAAAACCGGGAGAGCCCGCGCGGACCCTGTCCGCCGAGGAGGCCGCGAAGGCCGCCGGGGACGACACCCCCAACTCCGCCGACTTCCGCTACGTGCAGATGATGATCCAACACCACACCCAGGCACTGGAGTTGACCGGTCTCGTCCCCGGCCGCTCCGACTCCACCGCGGTCGAACGGCTCGCCGAACGCATCACCGCAAGCCAGAAGCCGGAGATCGGCGCCATGGAAGGATGGCTCGGACATAACGGTGGAGACAATCGCATGAGCGGCCACGATCACACGGTGATGCCCGGAATGGCGACGCCGGCACAGCTGAAACAGCTGCGGGAGGCGGACGGCGCGGTCTTCGACAAGCTCTTCCTGAAGCTGATGATCACCCACCATCAGGGAGCGATCACGATGGCGACGGAGGTGCTTTCGCAGGGGAACAACGTCCAGGTCGAGGAGATGGCCGGGGACGTCGTCGCCCAGCAGACGGTGGAGATCGACAGAATGCGCGCGATGTCGTCCTGACCACGCCCGGGCGCGCCTCTCCCCCACCCCGGCCACCGGTGCCATGCTGGAGGCATCCTGCGGGAAGAGGTGCGCCGTGCTCCGTGTCGCTGTCGTCGGCTCCGGCCCCAGCGGGGTCTACACCGCCCAGGCCCTGGTCGACCAGGACCGGGTGCCCGATGTCCGGGTCCATGTACTGGACCGGCTCCCCTGCCCGTACGGCCTGGTGCGCTACGGCGTCGCCCCCGACCACGAGAAGATCAAGTCGCTGCAGAACAGTCTGCGGACTGTCCTGGAACACGAGCGGATCACCTTCCTCGGTAATGTCGAGGTGGGCGGCGACGGGATCCCGCCCGAACGGATCGGCGAGCTCTACCATGCCGTGGTCTACTGCATCGGGGCGGCGACCGACCGCGGCCTCGCCGTCCCCGGCGATGACCTGCCTGGCAGCTGCTCCGCGACCGAGTTCGTCGCCTGGTACAGCGCACACCCCGACGCCGCCGCCAACTTCGCGTTGCAGGCCCGTTCGGTCGTGGTGATCGGGGTCGGCAATGTGGCGGTGGATGTGGCGCGGATTCTCGCGCGGAGCGCGGAGGAGCTGCGCCCCACCGACGTACCGCACGGGGCGCTCGGCGCGCTGGCCGGAAGCCGGGTGCGCGAGGTCCACATGGCGGGCAGGCGCGGACCTTCGCAGGCCAGGTTCACCACCAAGGAGCTGCGGGAGCTGGCCGGGCTGCCCCGGGCGCGGGTCGTGGTGGACGAGGCGGAGCTGGCCCTCGACCCGGCGTACGTCGATCCGTCCTCCCGGTCGGCGTCGGCCCTGTCCTCACCGCCGAACGCGCCGCCCCTGACGGCGGCGGCGCGGCGCAATATCGAGGTACTGCGCGGATGGGCCACGGCCGGCCCCACAGGCGCGGGCGCGGGAGGGAACGCGGTGCGCACCATCCGCCTGCGCTTCTTCCTGCGCCCCGTCGAGCTGCTGGAGCGGGGCGGCCGGGTGGCCGGGGTGCGGTTCGCCCGTACCGTGCCGGACGGCAGCGGGGGCGTACGCGACTCCGGTACGTACGAGGACATCGACGCCCAGCTCGTACTGCGGGCCGTCGGCTACCGCGGGCTGCCGCTGCCCGGTCTGCCGTTCGACCCGGCGCGCGGGACGGTGCCGCATCTGGCGGGGCGGGTGCTGCGGGACGGGGTGCCGTCGCCCGGGGAGTACGTCGCCGGATGGATCAAGCGGGGGCCGACCGGGGTGATCGGTTCGAACCGGTCGTGTGCGAAGGAGACGGTGGCATCGTTGCTCGATGACGCCCCGCTGCTCGCCCGGCGCCCGGCGGCACCGGATCCGGTGGCTGCGCTGCGGGCCTGGGGGCTGCGGCCGGTGGGATGGGACGGCTGGCTGTCCATCGAGCGCGCGGAGGCTGCGCTGGGCCGGTCGCTGGGCCGGGGGCCGGTGAAGATCCCGGACTGGGCGGGGCTGCTGAGCGCCGCGGAGGGTGGCGACCGGGGCGGATCGTGAGGCTATCGGTCCTCGCCGATGCTCTGCACCTGACGGTTCGCGGCATCAAGGATGCGCATAGCCGCGCGGCGGTCGTTCAGCCGCTGAGCAGGCCCGGGTTCTCGGCGAGTGAGGCAAGGTGCCCGGCCGGATCGGCGATCAGTCTGCGGGCCGTCGGGTCGAGCATCCCCGCCACGCCCGTGGCCCATGAGCACCTGCACCGTTGGCTGCCGGGGCCGTTCGGCAGACAGACATGCGCGGCTCACCAGCCTGCCTGCCTGCCGAGGAACTGAGTAGCTCCGTCGCGCGAGCCGCCTACTGCGGCAGTCCCGAAGGCTCGGTGGCCCACACGGTGTTGGGCTCCCCGGACAAGTGGTAGGTCAGCGAGCCTCCGCTGGTGACCAGGCGCGCATCCGTCCAGGACCGGTCAGTGGTACGGCCGTTGACCTCTACCGCGTCGATGTACGGATGCGTGGCGTCGGCGTCCGGGGCGCTGATCGTGATGTCCTTTCCGCGCGGCCGGTCGATCACCGCGTTCGGGAAGAGCGGGGCGCCCAGCAGCATCGTGGCGCTGCCCGGCGTCTGCGGATACAGGCCCAGCGCCGAGAAGACGTACCACGCGGACATGGTGCCCAGGTCGTCGTTGCCGGGCAGGCCGCCGGGGCCCGTCCCGTACACGGTGTCGAGGATCTCGTGGACCGTCGCCTGCGTCTTCCACGGCTGACCCAGCGCGTTGTAGAGCCACGGAGCATGGATGCCGGGCTCGTTGGTCGGGTCGTAGCGCAGGGCGTCGCCGCCCTTCACCGACCAGGATCCGTCGGACTTGTGGAAGAAGCCGTCGAGCCGCTTCGCCGCGGTGTCCCGGCCGCCCATGGCATCGGCCAGCCCCTGGACGTCCTGCGGAACCATCCAGGTGTACGTGGCGCTGGTGCCCTGCGCGAACCCGCGTTCGCTGCCCGGGGCGAACGGGGTCACCCATGAGCCGTCGAGGTTGCGTGCCTGGATGTAGCCGGTGGTTCCGGCGCCGTCGGTGGCCGCGAAGTTGAACACGTTGCGCCACCAGCCTCCGCGCTCCTTGAAGGACTTGGCCTCCTCGTCACGCCCGAGCAGTTCGGCCCAACGGCCGAGCGCCGCATCGGCCACCGCGTCCTCCAGTGTCTCTGCCGCGCCGCCCCAGCAGTGGCACACGTCGTGGGGTGCGTAGTGCGACTTCAGGTACTGCGCCAGATTGGGCCGCTGGCCGGTGCACTGGCCGGGGCACCCCGCGTCCGAGAGACCGTCATCGACGGGGACGGTCGCCTGGCGGGCCAGGGATTCGTAGGCCCCTTCATAGTCGAAGTTCCGTACGCCCATCGCGTAGAAGGTGGCCAGAGTGGCCGCCGTCGGGTCTCCGGTCATGACGTGCGTGGCGCCGTTGATGTGCACCCAGCGGTCCCACACCCCGCCGTTCTGCTGCGCGAAGTTGTACAGCGACTGGGCGAAGTCACCGGCGATCTTCGGCTTGAGCAGTGCGAGCAGCTGGATCTGGGCCCGGTACTGGTCCCACCCGGAGAAGTTGCTGTACTGCGCCCCCTGGCCCCTCTTCACCCGGTGCGGTGCGCCGTCCATGCCGGGATAGCGGCCGTCGGTGTCGCTGATCAGGTTGGGCTGCATGAGGGAGTGGTACAGCGCGGTGTAGAAGGTGGTGCGCTGTGCGGTGCTGCCGCCGCCGATGCGTACGGATCGCAGCTCGCGATCCCAGGTACGGCTCGCGGCAGCCGCGACCTCGTCGACACCGGCGTGCGGGGCCACTTCCTCCCTGAGGTTGGCCTCCGCCCCGGCCTGGCTGACGTACGAGATGCCGATGCGCATGTGGACATCGGTGTCGGTACCGGTGTCGAATCCGACCCAGCCACCTGATCCCCTGCCGGCCCGGTCGGCGCCGGTGGCGTAGCCCTCGCCACCGCTTCCCGTGGTCGCGCCCGGGGCGAGCGTTCCGTCCTTCCAGGTGCCGGTGGAGGAGAAGTCACGGTCGAAGGAGGCGCTGAAGTACAACCTGTAGTAACTCTTACGGTTGTTGGTGCCGCCGTTTGCGCGGCGCCCGCAGAAGGCTCCGGTGAGGACCGATCCGGTGACCTTGCGGTGCGCGGTGTCGATGTCGACCTGGGCGTCCTCGCTGCCGTTGAGCGAGTTGGAGACGCGGAAGAGCAGGTTGGCGGGCTTACCGGCCGGGAAGCTGAAATCGGCCACGCCCGCGCGCCGGCTCACAGCCAGGTCGGCGGTGGCGCCGTTGTCCAGCCCGACGGTGTAACGGCCCGGTACGGCACGCTCGTTGTCGTGCGAGAAGTTGGCGGCGTAGACGGCGTCCTTGGTGTCGGCGGACGGCGAGGAGGTGATATCCCCGACGAACGGCATGATCGGTACGTCACCGGCGGCTCCCGGGTGGCATCCGGCACCGTTGACATGGGTGAGGCTCAGTCCACGCAGCCGGGTGGTGCCGTAGTCGTAACCGTTGGCGGCGCCGGTACTGGTCTGGTCCCCTCTGGTGCTCGTCGGCGACCAGCCGATCATGCCGTACGGGAGTGTGGCGCCCGGGTAGGTATTGCCGCCGTTCGAGGAGCCGATCAGCGGGTCGACGTAGGTGGTGGGGCGCGTGACGAGGCCTGCGGTCGCCTCGGCGGCCGGGGGCATGACCGCGGCGGCCAGCGCGCCGGTGACGATCACAGCAGCCATTCGCGCACCGAAGCGCCTCGCTGCGGGCAACGGTCTTGGGGACATGTCGCAGACCTTCCGGGAGTTTGGACAACGTTGTCGAAGCCGAGGAACAGCCGGAACAACGGTGATCGAATCGCGGCCGAGCCTAGATGCCCACGATGTGGGAGGGAATGCTGCGAGCGACATACCTGATGAATGAGCGGTGAACGAAGGGGGCGGCTGGACCACTCGACCGGGGCACCCCTGCCTCTCGGGCGTCCACCCGTGCGCGTCGGGACCGACGGGACCGCCGCCCAGCCAGGGGGCAGACGTCGGCGCCATGCGACCGGCATGCACGAGCTGTATGCCCGGAACCGATGCCTGCTCCTTGAGGAAGTCCGTGATCCGGGGGCCTCACGCGCCGCTCAGCGGCCGTATGCCGGCTAGCCGCGACGCCTCAATGTGATGTCGGCGTCCTCGTCGTAACCCTGGGTCCAGCTGCGTCCGGCGCCCGACTTCCAGGTGACATGGGCGGTGGTGCCGTCGATCCTGACGCCCTCCACCGTCATGGCCCGGTCGCCGTCCCGTACATCCCCTCGACGCAGTTCGCGCGCCTTGACGGTCACGGGCTCCGCCGACTGCGCGCTCTCGGCCTCGTCCGCCGCGAGGGCAAAAGCCGCCGCCAGTTCCCGGGCACGGGCAGGGGTGCAGATCAGCGCGAGCTCCCCCGACGATGTCGCGCCCCGGACCTCGACCCTCGCCCCAACGGGGGTCACCTCCAGGGTCGCAACGTGTCCGTCGCGGTCCTCGATCCCACTCGTCATCGCTCTGCTCTCCCCTTGCCCGTGCACCCTGCGGCTCAGTGCGGCCGCAGGCTCTCCGGCGGGCCCAGGTAGCTGGGCTTGAGGCCGCCGGTGTCGACCACCGGGTTTCTGCAGCACCACCGTCGGGTCTACCATCCAGAATTTCAGCACATGCGCACCGGACCGGCCGATCCGGTGCACCGTACTGGTGCCGTCGACGTTGCCCGTACTGGTGCCGTTGACGTTGTCCGAGGGGTGTTGCGGGCCCACTGGACGTACAGCGTGCCGTCGGGGTCCGCCGGGTGGCACGGCGGCAGAGTGAGTACGGCGTCACCGGCCTCGGGCAGCCCGCTCTGCTCCATGAGGACGACGATGCGCAGCCCGTCCTCGTTGACGAGGCGGTGGATCGCGCCCGGCGTGAACCAGACCAGCGCCCCGGGCCGGCGGTGTCTGCCGGAACCCTGACGCGGTGAGGGTCCGCACCGAGCCCGTGCCCCCTACCACCACATCCCCCTCGGAGCAGGTGAGGTGGGGATGGGGCGTCCCTCCGCGCAGGCCGTCCGCGGTGGGCCAGTCGTAGACCCGCAGGTGGGAGACGGCGACGCCGCCGGGCAGCCCTCGACGGTCGGCACAAGTGCTCCTCGGTCTCTCTGCCATGACGTTCAGCGAGCGCTTTCCACTTCTGCTGCGCCGTACCCTCGCCGACCGTGGAAGCAACAGGGTCCGGACTCCTGAGCCGCCCTACGGGTCTCTGTCAGTGGCGGGGTGCAGACTGGCCCATATCCGATACAACGGCGTTTCGGGAGGTTCGGCCATGACCGACGTTCTACTTACCGTGGGCACCCGCAAGGGACTCTTCATCGGCCGCAGGCGCGGTGGCGCGTGGGAGTTCGACGGCCCGCATTTCAATGCCCAGGCGATCTATTCGATCGCCATCGACACCCGCAGGCAGGTCCCCCGACTGCTGGTGGGCGGCGACAGCGCGCACTGGGGCCCTTCGGTCTTCCGCTCCGACGACCTGGGCAGCACCTGGGTCGAGCCACAGCAACCGGCCGTGAAGTTCCCCCAGTTCACCGGGGCGTCGCTGGAGCGGGTCTGGCAGTTGCACCCGGCGGGCCCCGAGGCACCCGATGTCGTGTACGCGGGGACGGAGCCGGCCGCTTTGTTCCGTTCTCAGGACGGCGGGGTTTCCTTCGAGCTGGTCCGCCCGCTGTGGGAGCATCCGACGCGTTCGAAGTGGGTGCCGGGCGGGGGCGGTGAGGGCCTGCACACCGTCCTCACGGATTCGAGGGACGCCCGGGCCGTGACGGTCGCGGTCTCCGCTGCCGGGGTGTTCCGCACCAAGGACGGCGGTGCGAGCTGGACTCCGGCGAACAAGGGAGTGTCGGCGGTCTTCCTCCCCGACCCCGATCCGGAGTTCGGCCAGTGCGTCCATAAGGTGGCGCGGGACGCGGTCGATCCCGACCGGCTCTATCTCCAGAACCACTGGGGAGTGTTCCGGAGCGACGACTCCGGGGACAACTGGACGGATATCGGCCGGGGCCTGCCTTCCGATTTCGGTTTCGCGGTGGCCGCGCACCCGCACCGAGCGGACACTGCGTATGTTTTCCCGATCAACGCCGATGCCGACCGCGTGCCGGCCGAGCACCGCTGCCGGGTCTTCCGCACCGGCGACGCGGGCAGCACCTGGGAGCCCCTGTCAGCGGGCCTGCCCGAGAAGGAGCACTACGGTACGGTGCTGCGCGACGCGCTCTGTACGGACGACGCCGACCCGGCGGGCGTCTACTTCGGCAATCGCAACGGCGAGTTGTACGCGAGCGCGGACGACGGGGACAGCTGGCTCCGGCTCGCCTCACAGCTGCCGGATGTCCTCTGCGTCCGGGCCGCGGTCATCGGTAATTGACCGGTCCGGTCGTATCAGCGGTGGAGCGCGACCGCCGACACCATCGCCCGCACCGCCGCGGTGCGGGCGGACAGGGCGGCGATCCGCCTGGACGACGAGGTGATCGATACCGGTGGCTGAACGACCGGAGCACACGCGTCGCGTCCCGGCACGCGGGCGAGGAAGTCACGCCCTTGCCGCCGCCGGTCCCGGACCGGCGGCGGCTGTGCCTCACGGCAGCTGCCAGTCCACCGGCTGGGCCCCCTGGCGAAGCAGGAGTTCATTGGTGCGGCTGAACGGGCGCGATCCGAAGAAACCGCGGTCCGCCGACATGGGCGAGGGGTGCGCGGACTCGATCGCCGGGAAGTTTTCGAGGAACGGCCGCAGATTACGGGCGTCACGCCCCCACAGCACGGACACCAGGGGCTTGCCGCGCGCAACCAGAGCCCGGATGGCCTGCTCGGTCACTTCCTCCCAGCCCTTGCCGCGGTGCGCGCCCGGTTTGCGGGGCGCCGTGGTGAGCGCCCTGTTCAGCAGCAGCACGCCCTGGCGCGTCCAGGGCGTCAGATCGCCGTTGGACGGCCGCGGTAGCCCCAGGTCCGTGTGCAGTTCCCGGAAGATGTTCTCCAGACTGCCAGGCACCTGACTCACCTCGGGGGCCACCGAGAAGCTCAGGCCCATGGCCATCCCGGGTGTCGGGTAGGGGTCCTGACCGACGATCAGGACCCGTACCTCGTCGAAGGGCTGCTGGAATGCGCGCAGTACGTTCGCGCCGGCCGGCAGATAGGTGCGGCCGGCTGCGACCTCCGCACGCAGGAAATCGCCCATCGCGGCGACGCGTCCGGCCACAGGTGCCAGCGCCTCGGCCCATCCGGGTTCGATTACTTCATTCAACGGTCGTGGTGCCACAAGGCTTCACTCTACCGGCGTACTCGAGCCGCTCCCCGCCCTGCACCGAATTCCGCGGACGATCTCCCGCACCCCGAAATCCCGCGCGCGGGGCTCGGGATAGGCTGCCGCCGTCATTCCTCTTCCTACTGGAGCCGGTCCATGAGCTCACGCAGGCGTTCGCCGGAAAGCAGCGGTGCTCGTTGTGTGCTCGGCGTGGACTCGGGCGGTTCCGGGCTGCGGGTGGCGCTGGGCGTCGTCGGCACATCCGCCCCGGTGGGTACAACGGTCTGTGCCGAGCCGGTACGCACCGGACCTGCGGGGATCGATGCGGGCCATCTGCTGGAGCAACTACTGCCCGCCGCTCGTGACCTGCTGGAGCGGCACGGCAGCGGCGACGGCTCCGGGATCGCCGCCGTGGCGATCGGCGCCGCCGGTATGGCGACGCTCGGCGGGCAGCTGCGCGCCGAGCTGCCTTCGGCCCTGGAGCACGCGCTCGGGGTGCGCCGGCTGGCTCTCGCCGCCGATGCGGTGACCGCGTACGCGGGTGCGGTCGGTCAGCGCCCGGGGGCGGTCGTCGCGGGGGGCACGGGCATGATCGCGCTGGGAACGGATCTGGCGGGCTGGCGCCGGGCCGACGGCTGGGGTCATCTGCTGGGTGACAGCGGCGGCGGTGCCTGGATCGGGCGGGCCGGTCTCGATGCGGCCTTGCGCGCCCATGACGGACGGCGCGGTGGGTCCGCCGCGCTGCTGGCCCGGCTGGAGGCGCTGTTCGGGTCGGTGCCGGAGCTGCCGGGACTGCTCTACCCGCGTACCGACCGGCCTGCCGTGCTGGCCTCGTTCGCCCCCGAGGTCGCCACCTGCGCCGGGCATGATCCGGTCGCCGCGGGCATTCTGCGCGAAGCCGCCGGACATATCGCGGAGGCCGCCGCGGCGGTGTGTCCGAAGGTTGGGGCCGATGACGAGCCGTGCGAAGTGGCCCTGACGGGCGGCTTGTTCCGGATGGGCGATCCGCTGCTCGTACCGCTGCGCGAGGAACTGTCCCGGCAGCTCCCGCAGGCACGGACGGTCCCCGGTTCGGGTGATCCGTTGACCGGGGCGCTGTCCATCGCCCAGGCGTTGGCCATGGGGGATCTGCGACTGCCCCACCATCCGACGCTGCTCTGCGTACCCGGTTACGGGCCTGGGCAGGAGCCTGGATAGCAGCCTGGATGGGTACCGACAGAGCAGGGCAGTCGACCGGTAAGCCTCTCATCGGATAAAAGCGGACAGATAACGCCCGACTGGGCCCTCCCCGAACAGAGGGCTACCCAAAACCAGTAGCATGCGGCGCCATGAGCACCCCCACTGGGCCCGCTTCCGGCCTGCCTGTACGAATGCCGCGACCTCGCCAGTCCGGACGGCACCGCCGCCCGGAGCCCGTGGTCGCACCCGAGGGCGCTGCCGCGCTCGTTCTCGCCGTTCCCGGTACCCCCTCTTCGGCCACGCGCAGCCTGGCCAAAGAGGTGATCAGCATCGCCCGTTCCGAGCTGCCCGGTCTCAATGTCCGGATCGGCTACCTCGACGGTGACGATGCCGAGTACCCGACGCTCTCGTCCGTACTCACCCACAGCGCCGCCGAGCGCACCGCGCGCTTCGAGCAGGCGCAGGCCGCGGGCCGTGAGGTCGCCGAGCCCGAGGGTCCGTCCGCCGTCGTGGTGCCGCTGCTCGCGGGGCCGGACAGCTCCCTGATCCGACGGATACGGCAGGCCGTGATGGAGAGCGGTACGCAGGTCGAGCTGACCGATGTACTCGGCCCGCACCCACTGCTCGCCGAGGCACTGCACGTACGTCTCTCCGAGGCCGGTCTGGCCCGAGCCGACCGTGCCAGGCTCTTCACCGTGGCTACGGCCGCCGACGGCATCGTGCTGGTCACGGTGGGTGGCGAGGAGGCCGTACAGGCCGCCGGGATCACCGGCATGCTGCTGGCCGCCAGGCTCGCGGTACCGGTGATGGCCGCCGCACTCGACGTGGAAGGTTCCGTCGCGTCGATCGCCGGGCAGCTGACGGGCTCCGGCTCGGCGCAGCTCGCACTGGCTCCGTATCTCGTCGGCCCCGAGGTGCCCGAGGGGCTGCTGGACGCCGCCGCTAAGGAGGCGGGCTGCGCGACGGCCGAGCCGCTCGGCGCATATCCGGCGATCGGCAAGCTCGTGCTGTCGATGTACACGACGGCGCTCGGTATCTCGCCGACGCTGCCGCAGGGCGCTCAGGCGCACTGACCCGGTGCCGGGTACGCCCGGCAGCCGTCTTTCCCCGGTCACCGGGCGGGCTCGGTCTTTCCAGCCCGTCCGGTGATTCGGCTGCGCGTGGCGCAAGGGGGCGTGCTGTCAGGCGAATATGACGCAGGCCGCGGCGGAGGCCTCCCGCGAGCCCGTGCGGCGCGGGACGCCGGTCGCCGGGTCGACGGATCACGACCGTTCGTACCGTCGTGATCTCCGGGGCGACGGTAGCAGTCGCCCCCCCCATGAGGTCTAGACCAGGGCTCTGATGCCGATCGCTCCGTGGGACCGTTTCACACACCGATCAACGGGGCGCGTGGATCGCTGTGCAGCGGTGCGGCGAGTTCGGCAAGTGCCCGTTCCAGGCCGTGCAGATGGGCGAGCGCGGGCTCTGCGACGGCCGGGCGCGGCGGAATGCTCGGCACGCCCGCCCGGTGCGGCAGATCCGGGGCTGTCAGCGCCTCCACGGAGGCCTCGACACGCCAGCAGGCGGCTGCCAAGCGGGCGTCGTGGGACGCCTCCGGGTCCGCGGCGACGGAGGCCAGTCCGTGCACCTCCCGCGCGCAGGTGTCCAGCAGGGCGAGTACTTGTCGGGCACGGGCCTTGCGGGCGCGCAGCGGGCTCAGCGGGTGCACCAGCGGGGCCAGGGACAGCCGCACCCGCCCGAGGAGTGCCTCCAGCTCGGCGATGCGGGGCGCCGGGTCGGCGGTCGTCGATCCGGAGAGTCGCGCTGCGGCTTCCGCCGTACAGACGTGCACGCAGCGCAGGGCCCGCTGGATCCATGCGTCGGTCGTGGCGTGTGTGGTGACGGGCAGCACAAGGAGCACCGCGAGCATCGCGCCGAGCGCTCCGGCACCGGTCTCGGTGAGCCTCAGCATGAGCAGGGCCGGGTCCAGCACGCCGAGGAGTCCGTAGAGCGCCCCGGCCATCACCGTCACGAAGAACACCATCCAGGTGTACGAGACCGCGGCGGTGTAGAAGATCCCGAAGACGCCGACCGCGACGAGCACCGCGCTGGGCACGGGAGCACCGTGCAACGGAACGACGGCGGCCAGGCCGATGGGGATGGCGATCAGTGTTCCCAGGACCCTGCGGAAGCCACGTACCAGCGTCTCGCCGCGCGAGGCGGTGTTCACGAAGACCCACCATGTGGCGCCCACGGCCCAGTACCAGCGCTGCTCGGAGAGGAGCAGTCCCGCCGTGAGCGCGAGGGCTCCGCCCACGGTCGCCTGAAGTGCCTGGCGCGTGGTCGCGCGGGCCAGCCCCTTACCAGTCACCGGGGCGGGTACGACGGCGGCGGGCAGCCGCCGCTCGTAGCACCACAGTCCGAAGCGGACGGTCGACGAGGCGAGCAGGGAAAGGGCGACCGCGGAGTACAGCTCGGGCAGCTGTCCGGGCAGTGTGTGGAGGAACTGCGTGGTGAAGAAGGCCATGAACGCGAAGACACCCAGCGAGTGACCGCGCGGCCCCCATCGCCGGGCGTACACACCCAGGCCCATGACTGCGAGAAAGGCCACGTCCCGTGCCAACGGATGGTCGTGCAGCACTGCGGCAAGGGCGAGCACGGGGAAGCCGACGGCCGGCAGCAGGGCGGTGGTGATCGCCTGGTCGCGCACCGTGGTGTCCAGCACCGTGAACAGGGCCAGCAGCGCGGCAAGACCGCCGGTGACGGCCGCGACGAGCGAGTGACCGGCCAGACCGCACACGACGACTGCCAGCCCGATGCCGAGGACGGCCCGGACAGCGCTGCGCAGCCGCCGCCGGCCCGGGTCCGGGGAAACGAACATCCTCTTCAGCACCGCATGCTCCCGCTTCCGCACACCGGCCCTGCACACCGGCATGAAAAAGGCGCCGCGGGGATCCGCAGCGCCATCGACTGGTACATCACAACATCTCTGCGGCCTGTGGCTCAACCCAGACCGAAAGCATTGAGCCATTGGCCCAATCATTCGCCAATGGTATGCACCATGAGTATGCCAACGGACCGGAACGGGGCCGAACCCCGTCCGGTCCGGCCCGGGGCCGGCGACCACCGGCAGCCGTCAAACACGCCGCAAGGGAAAATCGTCATCGCGGACAGGTTCACCGTCGTTGCGGCACGTCGGCGATCCAGTCGTCGCCGTCGCCCGCCCGGACGGTGGCCGGGGTGTGCAGGGCCGCGGCGTTTGCGTAGCCGGTGCCGGGGCTTGCGTACAGGACAATGCCCGCGACCCGCAGTCCGTGCGCGGCCCGGGCGCAGACGACGGAGCCGTAGGAGTGGCAGACGAGGGAGGCCGGGCGACCGCCGGGCCATTGGTACAGTCGCAACCCGGATCGACCTACCAGGAGGAGACCAACGGACCATGGCGGTGGACGCCCTCGACACCCGCATCCTGCGCCTGCTCATCGAGCAGCCGCGTACCAGCGTCCGTGAGTACGCACGCATTCTCTCCGTCGCCCGGGGCACCCTCCAGGCCCGTATCGACCGGCTGGAGCGGGACGGTGTGATCACCGGTACGGGACCGGTCCTGTCCCCCGCCGCGCTGGGCCACCCGGTGCTGGCCTTCGTTCATCTGGAGGTCACCCAGGGGCATTTGGACGAGGTCGGTGAGGCACTCGCCTCGGTGCCGGAGATCGTCGAGGCTTTCTCGACCACGGGCGGCGGCGATCTGCTGGCCCGGGTGGTGGCCCGCGACAATGGGCATCTGGAGGATGTGATCCAGCGGTTGATCCAGTTGCCCGGCGTGGTCAGGACGCGTACCGAGGTGGCGTTGCGCGAGCGGGTGCCGCACCGGCTGCTGCCGCTGGTCGAATCGGTGGGCCGAATGGCGACCGGTGGCAGGAACTGATCACCGGCTGGAAGCTGAGTGCCGTGAACTCACCACGCACTCCGGACCCTTCGGGGCCTCACCAAGGAGCGAAGCCCCGAGCAGGCTCTGTCCGGACCCGCGCCGAGCGATGCCGACGCCTCGAAGGGCGTCCCGGGCCGTGAGCGGTGGCCGGCACGGTGGCGACCACGCCGCCGCCGGTGTCCCCGGGGCGCCTCGGGGGGAAACGGACACCACGGCGGCCAAGGGGCCCGACGTGGCGACCCTTCATCAGATGGGCCGCCTCAGCGGTCTCGTCCCGCTGGTCGCCCCGATCCCGCGCAAGGCGTACGGTCTCGGCGCGATGGCCATGACGATCGACTCCACCCGCGCCCGGCTCGCCATCGCGGCCGGGCCCCCGAGGAGGCTTCCGCCCCTGCACTCTCACCCGACAGGCACCGTCCGTTCGTCGACACCTGGCGAGGAATCCGCGGCGTTGCCGCCCCGCAGGGCACCTGTGGACGGCGGGGCGGCCACTCGGCGTGCCGTCGGGGTCCGGCGGCCCGATATCCTGATCATGCCGCGCGCCCTCACCCCGCCCCGATTCCGGTCGGGGCGCCGCCGTGGCAGTCGAAGCGGCCCACGATTCGAGATTGGTGCACAGGTGCTGGTAGCTGGTCGGTACCGCTTGTTGTCCCCCATTGGCCGCGGCGGCATGGGTGAGGTGTGGCGCGCCGCCGACGAAGTGCTCGGCAGGGCGGTGGCCGTGAAGCTGCTGCTGGGCGACCACGCGGACGCGTCGTCCACCGCCCGGTTCCGCCTGGAGGCGCAGACCGCGGCCCGCCTGAGCCACCCTCATCTGGTGGCCGTGTTCGACTTCGGGGCCTGGGAAAACCGCTTCTACCTCGTGATGGAGCTCGTCGAGGGCAGAAGCCTGGGCGATCTGCTCGCGGCCGAGGAGCGGCTCGGCGCCGAGCAGGTCGCCCGGATCGCGGGCCAGGCGGCCGCGGGCCTCGCCGCCGCCCATCGACAGGGCATCGTGCATCGTGACATCAAGCCCGGAAACCTGATGCTGGACGCCGAAGGGGCCGTCAAGATCGGCGACTTCGGCATCGCCCAGTTCGTCGACGACCCTTCCGCCGCGCTGACCACCACGGGGCAGATCGTCGGCACGAGTCTCTATCTCGCCCCGGAGCGCGCCCTTGGCCATACGGCCGGTGCGGCTTCCGACATGTACTCCCTCGGCTGTGTGATCTACCAACTCCTCCTGGGCCAACCGCCCTTTCGCTCCGACACGGCAACCGCCACGCTCTACCAACATGTCGATACGGCGCCCGTGCCGCTCAGAGAGCGCGGCGTCGACCTGTCCCCGGCCTTCGACTCCTATCTGCTGGGACTTCTCGCGAAGCAGCCCGAGGACCGGCCCAGCGCCCAGCAGGTCGCCGACTGGTTCCAGAGCGGTGCGTGGCAGGGACAGCCGGAGCCGCTGCCGATGTACGCCTCCACACCCCCTCCGGCAGCGCAGAGTGCTCCCTATGGCTCGGCAGCACCCCCTCCCGCGTTCAGCCCGGCCCCGGCGCCCGCCTCCGTCCAGCAGGGTGGGGGTGTGACGACGTATCGGCTGCCGCAGACCGGCGGCCACAGACGGCGTCCGGCCGAGCGGTCCGAGCCGGTCCGGCGGCGCACCGGCGCCCGCGAGGCGATCAGGCGCCGCCCCAGGGTGGCGAGCGCCATTGCCGGTACGGTCGCCTTCCTCGCCGCCGTGTACCTGGGGATGAGCCTGTTCTCCCCGGATTCCAGCTCGGCCGAAACCCCGGACACCGGCCCCACCGCGACCACTGGACCCGAGTCCCCGGCCCCCGCCCAGTCGGCACAGAACAGCGGCGACAAAGAGAACGACGTGGACGGCGAAGAGGACTGACCGCCCCTTCCTCCGCCGCACGGGCCCGAGGCCCGTACCGTTCCGGCCGGGGCAGCGCCCGTCAAGCAGCTGTCAGGACCGGCGGCTGCGGCGTCAGCGGTTCGTCAACGGACGCCGACGGGCCGGTCGGCATCCGTATCGTCGCCGCCATGGGACGACGTGACATCCGAGCCGTGCCCGGCCCTCACGCAGGCCGAGTTCATCTGCCGCCCGATACGAGCGCTTACGACCACGGCTGGGCCGGGGACCTGCGGTTCGCGATCCGCTGTGCCGTGACACTTCTCGGGCTGCTCCTGACCGTCGATACGACGGCCGGTCACCTCACCTGGCTGCGCGCGCTGCTGTGGACGGGCCTGGCCGCTCTGCTGTTCGTGGTCCTGGTGCCGCCACGCGTCCGTGCGGGTGCCGGGTGGCTGTCCTGTCGCGGACTGCTGCGCGAACGGATCGTGCGCACCGACCGGTTGGTGTCGGTGCGCTGGTCGGACGGGGTCTCCCAGCGCCTGGTGCTCCGTGACACGGACGGTTGCCGCGTCGAGATCGACCCCCAGGTTCCTCACCAATCCGGCACTGTGGCACCGGCTGGACGATGACGCCCGCGGCTGCGTGCGACGGGGGACGCTGCGGTGCGGGGTGACGGCGCTGCGACAGATGGCCGACCGTATCGACCGCCGGACGGCGCGTACGGTGTTCACGATCTCCGGCCTGGAGTGACCGCCGCGCACGACGGGGTCGTTGTGCGATCCCACCACCGCGACTTGACCAAACTTGCCAAGTCCCTTGGCGGCCACCGCAGATCGTTGACGAGGCCATGACGGCATGTGAGTGTTCGGTCGCTCGATCACGGGCGACGGCGGCACGGGCGGCCGATGGCGGCCGGGGCAAGTGCGTCACCGTACACCGATGTCCGTGATCGAGGCCCCCCCCGACTCGAGGAGCCTCGATGAAACGCAGACCGATGACGGCCGGGACAATCCTGGCCGTCCTCGCCGGAATGCTGGTCGTCACCAGCGGTCAGTCAGCATCTGCCGAACCGTCTCCGCCCGCCCCGACAGCGGTCACGGCCGCGGTGTCGGCAACCGACCGGGCCGCCGCCAGTGGTCTCGACACCCTGGCGAAGAGGCCCGACGAGCGGTACGAGCGGCAGATGGTGACCCCTTGGGTCGGCAGCGCTCCGGACATCAGTGTCGCCAATGTGCAGTCCCACCTGGCTCAGCTGAACACCATCGCTTCGCAGAACGGCGGCAACCGCCGTTCCGGAAGCGCCGGTTACACGGCCTCGGTCGCCTATGTGAAGAGCAAGCTGCAGGCGGCCGGCTACACCGTCAGCGAGCAGACCTGCACCAGCTGCACCTACCGCGGCAACAACCTGATCGCCGACTGGCCGGGCGGCCCGGCCGACCAGACCGTCATGTTCGGCGCCCATCTGGACGGCGTCGCGGCCGGCCCCGGCATCAATGACAACGGCTCGGGTTCCGCCACCCTGCTGGAGAACGCGCTCGTCCTGGCGCAGCAGAACCCGACGATGACCAAGCACGTCCGCTTCGCCTGGTGGAACGGCGAGGAGCAGGGTCTCCAGGGTTCCAAGTACTACGTGGGCCAGCTCACCGCCGCCCAGCGCAGCGCCATCAAGGCGTACTACAACTTCGACATGGTCGCCTCGACCAACGCCGGCTACTTCATCAACAACGTCAGCTCGGCCGCCTCGGCCCCGATGAAGGAATACTGGGACTCGCTGAACCTGGCACCGGAGGAGAACGTCGAGGGCCAGGGACGGTCCGACGACTACTCCTTCCAACAGGGCGGCATTCCCACCTCCGGCTACGCCACGGGCGCCGGCGACACCAAGTCGTCGGCGCAGGCCGCCAAGTGGGGCGGTACGGCGGGCCGGTCGTACGACCCCTGCTACCACCAGTCCTGCGACACCACGAGCAACATCAACGCGACCGCACTCGACCGCAGCGCCGACGGCGTCGCCCACACGGTGTGGAAGACCTCCGTCGGCACCACCGCGCCCGCCGATGACTTCTCCGTCACAGTGAAGCCGGTCTCCGGCAATGTCCAGCCGGGCGGTTCGGTCACGGCGACCGTGTCGACGGCGACCACCAGCGGCTCCGCGCAGACCGTGAGGCTGGCAGTCTCCGGGGAGCCGAGCGGTGTCACGGTCTCGTTCGACCCCGCCTCCGTGCAGTCGGGTTCCTCCTCGACCATGACGGTCTCCGCCGGGGCCCAGGCCGCGGCAGGTACGTACACCCTCACGGTGACGGGGACCGGCACGGCCACCCATGGCACTACGTACTCGCTCGTCGTCGGTGGCGGCGGCACGTGCCAGGCGCGACAGGTCGTTGCCAACGGGGGCTTCGAGGAAGGCGTCTCGCCGTGGACCCAGACGGACGGCGTCATCAGCAACCGGACGTCGGAGAAGCCCGCGCGCAGCGGCGCGTACATGGCCTGGCTCGGCGGCTGGGGAGCCACCCACTCCGACAGCGTCTCGCAGTCGCTGACCATTCCGTCGGGCTGCTCGGCGTACAAGCTGTCGTTCCATCTGCGCACCGACACCGACGAGTCGGCGGGCGACCCGACCGCGTACGACACATTCACCGTCAAAATCGGCACCAGGACGCTTGCGACGTACTCGAATCTGGACGCCACGGACTCCTACGTCCAGAAGACCTTCGACGTCGGCGACCTCGCCGGCCAGACGGTCACCCTCGGGTTCACCAGCAGTGAGGACGCCTATCTGCAGACCAGCTTCGTCGTGGACGACGTGACCCTGAACGTGAGCTGATCAACCATCAGGCAGCCACCCGGGCGGGGCGTCCAGGCACACGCCCCGCTTTCGGTGTCTCAGCGGACGACGGCCGCCAGCCGACGGGTGAATTCGTCGATCTCGGGCCTGCCGCCGCGCCAAGTCGCCAACCTGCCGTGCAAACCGCGCAGTTCCTGGCCGAGCAGTGTCGATGCGGTCACTTCGGTGGTGTCCAGTACGGGTCCGGCAATGGGGATCGCCGCGTGCGGGTCCTGGGCGCAGGCATGGGCGTCGGCCATCCGTACCAGGAACAGCATCCGCGCCGAGTGCATCCCGGGCGGCAGCAGATCCAGCGCGGTACGGGTCGCCACGACCGCGCGGAGCGCCAGTCGACGGTCTCCGGTCGCCGCCGCCAGGTCCCGCAGCGCGGCGGCGGCGCCGGACTCCACCCGCAGGCGCACGGAGGCGACGGACGGCCAGGGTGCCTCCGTCTCGTCCTGCTCGCACAGCGCAGCATCGCGTGCAGGGTCGCTCGACCACGACGGTCGCTCCCGGCCAGGCGCGCTCCTAATCGGCCCGCAGGCAGACGGCGAGCAGCGCTGTCAGGGCGTGCACGGTGTCGATGTCCAGCGGCGGGCGCGGAACGGTGGCCGGGCCCAGGGCGCAGAAAGCCGCATGCAGGGCGATGGCATCGGCGAGTGCGGGAACGGTGCAGCCGTCACCGCCGTGCACCGGACACACCAGTCCGTACGCGGGCAGGCTCGTGGGCAGGACGGTGTCCGGCGGCAGCATCGAGAGCAGGGCACCCCTTGCGGGCTCGCCGGGCAGGGACCCCGTCCGCGCGGTGGCTGTTGCGGGACGTACGCCCCCGTTCTCCGCGCCCGTGCCACCCGGCCCTTCGGCCTCCGCGGCCTCGCAGGCATCGAGGAGGTCGCCGCCGGCCGTCAGCAGAGCGTCCAGCCTGCGGGCCAGCGGCAGCGGTGTCCTCCGGGTGCCGTGCTCCAGTTTGCTGATGGCGGTGTGGTCGTACCCGACGCGGGCGCCCACTTGGGCCTGGGTGAACCCGGCGCGCCTGCGCCACTGACGTAGCCGGGTTCCGAAGGCTCTCCACACCTCTGCGGTACGGACATCCGACAGGGGGCCCATGCCCTCGGTCACCCGTAACTCCGCGGAGCCCCGCCGGATGCCGGATCTATGTCATGCTCATGGCCCATAACCGGGAGGATAGCGAGCGCGTGCGTGCGCTGTCCCCGTGCGACGGGAAGATGGCGTCTTCCCGCGCCTCTCATGCCGCGACCGACGGGCAGTCACCCCCGTTCGGCGCCGCGTACAAGAAGGAACGAGGCGGTCGAGCACGCCTCTTGTCCTCGGGGAGCCGCATGAAGGGGCCACGCACTGGGCATATGACCGGTGACCGACAGGGGTGGTGGCAGTGGGCCGCATCAAGATCGTCCGCCGTCCGCAGCTGCCGTCGCGGCCTCCGCCTCTCGATCTGCGCACGCCGTCCGGCCGCCCGCTGCCGTACTGAGCGCTCCCCCGCCGCGGCCGAGAAGCCGCCCGCCCTGGAGGGCGGCGGGTGCGCGGACTCGGCATCCGGATGCCTCCCACCCACACCGACGAGGGGCTGCGGGCCGTACTGGAGACCCGCGAGCGCCGGCCGCTGGTCGGTGTGCTGGTGCTCTCCTCTCCCAGCATGTGGAGCGCACCTACGCGGTCCGGCTGCTGTCCGCGAACGCCGAGCGGGTGCGGGTCGCGGCAGATTCAGCCCTCCTCGCCCCCTCGGCATACCGGCGTACCGGCGCGTGACAAGGGCTTCGGCATGGGCCATGTGCTGGAATTCCGTAGGGCCGACGCTCGCGCTGGGAGCGTCGATAAGACACCGCGGTTTTTCCACACCCATCAGGATGATCTCGGCGCGCGGACAGGCGCCGCCCGCTCGTCCTCGTGAGCCGTCGTCTGCGGAGGTGTTGACATCGGCCGCTTCCGTGATCGACGTTCCTCACACAGCGGTTGATGCCGTATCAGGCGGGTGCCGGATGTCCGGGCCGGGTTCCGCACCCGCCCTCCTTGATCGATGATGACGCACAGGGCTGCCGTCCTCGGTACGGCACCGGCTGTCCCAGGAACAGGAAGGGGTTCCCAATGCGGGAAACGACACCAGACCAGTCCCCGCCGGACGACCGGCCCGTCCACGGCTCGGACGAGGAAGCCCAGGTGATCGTGGTGGGGGCGGGGCCGGCAGGCTCGGCCGCGGCTTTCCATCTCGCCAGGGCGGGCGTCGATGTCCTGCTCCTGGAGAAGTCCCACTTCCCCCGGGAGAAGGTGTGCGGGGACGGCTTGACGCCACGCGCCGTGCACCAGCTCATCAAGATGGGCATCGACATCAAGGCTCCGGGGTGGACGCGTTCACGCGGGATGCGCTGGGTGGCCGGGGAACACCAGGTACACATCGACTGGCCCGCGCTCGGGCGATACCCGGATTTCGGGCTCTCGCGCAGCCGACACGACTTCGACGACATCCTGGCCCGGCACGCCATCGCCGCCGGAGCCCGGCTGCGCAGCGGCGTGAAGGTGACCCAGCCCCTGACCGACCGCGCCGGCCGTATCACCGGCGTCACCGCCACCACGGGGGCGAAGGAGCCATTGACCTTCCACGCGCCGATCGTCATCGCCGCCGACGGTGCCTCCGCCCGCCTCGCACTCGCCATGGGCCTGCAGCGGGACAGGAGCAGGCAGATCGCGACGGCCGCCCGCCGCTACTACCGCAGCCCGGAGCGTTCCCGTGAGGAGTACCTGGAGCTGTGGGCCGACCTCCGCTTCCCGGGCAGCGATCATTACCTGCCCGGATACGGCTGGATCTTCCCCATGGGCGACGGCCGCGTCAATGTCGGTCTCGGTGCCCTGCCTCACCAACGGCACGGCACCGCGGACCTGCGCACCACGCTGGACCAGTGGCTGGCCCGTACCCCGCACGCCTGGGGACTGCGTGAGGAGAACGCCGAGGGCCCCGTCCGCAGCGCGGCGCTCCCCCTGGGCTTCAACCGTCACCCCCTCTACGCCCGCGGGCTCCTCCTCGTCGGCGACTCCGGAGGCATGATCAGCCCCTGGAACGGCGAGGGCATCGGCCAGGCCATGGAAGCCGGCGAGGTCGCGGCCGAGACCGCCGCCCTCGCCCTCGCTCTACCCCGGGGGCCCCGGCGGGAGCAGGTGCTGCGCGGCTACCCCGTCGAAATGAACCGCCGCTGGGGGCGCTATTACCGTCTCGGGAACACGGCCGCCGACCTCGTCTTCAGCCGTTCGGGCTTCCAGCCGGTCCTCAACCGTTACGTCATGGGGTCGCCGTTTCTGCTCAACACCTTGGCCCGGCTGCTCACCAACCTCACGGACGAGCCCTCGCACGACCTGATCGACCATCTCCTCAATGGTGTCGTGCGTCTCGTACCGGAACCGAAGGTGCGCAGGCGCTGAACCCCGGCTCCCAGCCGGGAGCACGACCAGCGCACCGGGGAAAGCCTCTCGGCAGGCCCCCGGTGCGCTGTGTCCGTACCACTCGTCACTACTCGTCGATCGTGGCCCCGCACGCGGCGTCCAGCGACGGAGCCCTCAGCGAGCCGCCGCCGTACGTCCACGAACCGGTGGCCGTGACCCCGCCCGGGCCGGCCGAGAGCACCCACACCACGCCGTCGCCGGTGTTCTCACCGGGGGCGGAGACGAGGAGTCCGAACGGCCGTCCCTGTTCGGGTCAGTCAACCTGACCTGGCCGCCCCAGCGGTCGCCCTTCTCCGCGGGGCCGCCGGCACCTTGCCGCCCCAGGCTTCGGCCCGCAGGCCGGTCGCCGCGCGCGGCGCAGCTACGACCGGCGGCGGGGCTTTCCGCGCTTGCCGCCCTTGGCACCACCGGAACCGCTCCGCGGGCTCTTCCCCGCTGTCTTCCCCGCCGCCTTCCCGGCTGCGGGCTTCCGCCGTGCGCCGCCGGCATCGGGGCGTTTGCCCTTCGGCTGCGCCGGGGCCTTGGGGCGGCCCCGTGAACTGTTGACGGTCCGGCCGCGGACGATCCCGATGAAGTCCTCCACCAGGTCGGTGGTCTCGTCCTCCAGCCATGACAGCGCGACGCGGGACTCGGGTGCGTCCGCCACCGGCCGGTACGTGAGGTCCTTGCGGTGGTGCAGGCGGGCGATCGACTGCGGGACGACGAGGAGGCCCACTCCCGCCGCCACGAGTTCGATGGCATCCGCCGTCGTGGCGGGACGCTCGATCGCGGGCCGTCCCGGCCGGTGCTCCCATTCGAGGGTGTCGTCGAGCGGATGCAGCACGATGTCGTCGGCGAGATCCTCTGCGGAGATCTCCTCGACCGCCGCCACGATGTGGTCCTTCGGAATCACGACCACCGTCGTCTCGGTGTAGAGCGGGATCGCACTGAGGCCAGTCCTGTCGGTCGGCAACCGCACGAGACCCGCGTCGGCGCCGCCGGCCCGCAGCACGTCGGACGCCTCGGCGGCCGGCACCCCGATGAGGGTCAGCGGGACGTCGGGCAGCCGCTCGTTCCAGGTCCGCACCCACTTGGTGGGCGTCACCCCCGGGACATACGCGAGCCGGAACGGAGTGGTTTCTTCCGAGCTTGTCACTCCGCCAGGTTACCGGCCCTGGTCAAAGGTGGCGCACACGCTCGATACCCTTGACACCATGACGTCGCACAAGACCACCCAGACCATGAAGCCCGCAACCGCGGCAAAGAAGCTGGGTGTGTACCTCGAGGCCACCCCCGCCGAGTTCCAGGAGGGTGTTGTCTCGCGCACCGAGCTGAACGCACTGCAGTCCGACCCGCCCGAGTGGCTGCAGGAACTGCGACGCAACGGCCCGCACCCCCGGCCGGTGGTCGCGGCGAAGCTGGGTATCTCCATCTCGGGTCTCGCCCGTGGCGGAATCACGGACGCCCTCACCACGGAGCAGATCGAGGCACTGAAGAAGGACAGCCCCGACTGGCTCCGGCAGGAACGCGCCACCCAGGCCGAGGTCCGTAAGGAAGCGGTGCGCATCAAGGAGAAGAACGCAGCGCGCGGCGATCAGTCCGGCGAACCGCGTTCCTGACCTTCACTCGATGACAAGGGCGCCCCTGTCAGGGGCAGTTGTGGCCGTTGCGCGCCCCCTGTCGAGCGGTGACCCGACCGCAGGCCCAGGTACACCGCCTGCACACTGAATGCCATTGGCGAGGCTCCTCAAAGGTCCCTGGGCATGCCCCGGTTCCGACCTGCGTCGTCGGCGAGGGCGATCCGCATGCGTACCGTGCCACAGCTCATGAACGCCGAGAACGTCCAGGACGCCCTCGTCCGCTCTCCACGTCGGCAACTCGTGGTCGCCGGTGGACGAGTGGTTGTCCGGAACGGTGAGCTTCAGCTCTGATCGAAGAATTACGAGGCGCCAGGCCCCGTGATGATGCGCTCTTTGGCGGTGCGGGAGTGGGCTGTGGCGCGGGCCGCGCGCACTGACGCGATGACGGTGCGGGTCAGGGCAGCACGGTGCTCGTGCAGATAGAAGTGGCCGCCGGGATAGAGGTGGACTCCCTGAAGGTGCGGGGAGTGGTCGGCCCACGCCTTGAGCCTTGCGGGCTCCACCACGGGGTCCTGCTCGCCGCCGAAGACGGTGAGAGGCAGCGGCAGTGAGCCGGTGGCGGGGGCGCGGGCCCAGGTGTCGACAAGCTTGAAATCGCTACGGAAGACGGGTTCGAACATCTGCCACAGATCGTCGTCGTCGAGCAGCTCTGCCGGGGTGCCGCCGACCGACCGCAGCCATTCGCGCAGTTCGGCGTCGGAGCTCTCGTGCCGTCCTGGGCGGAGCCGATGCTCCGCGCCCCTGGGCGGCCCGAAGGCGGAGAGCCCTAGCCAGGCCGGCAGCGGTCCGCCCCGTGCGACGAGCGTCAGGGTCAGTTCATAAGCGGTCAGACCGCCCATGCTGTGCCCGAAGAAGGCGAACGGCCGGTCGAAAAGCGGCAGCAGCTCTTGGTGGAAGTGGTCGACCAGGTCGTCGACGCAGTCGACCGCGGGCTGATCGCGCCGGTGCGCACGCCCGGGTGCGTTGAGCAGACACAGCTCCCAGTCCGGCGGGAACTCCGCTGCCCAGTCCCGGTAGAGGAGATGTGAGCCACCGGCGTGGTGGAAGAGGAAGAGACGCAGGGACGGGTCGGCGACCGGGCTCGGGCAGACGGCGGATCCGCGGAACGCAGGGGCAGGGGTCATGCCCTGGCCCACCTGGCCCTTCCCTGTGGCGGAACGAAGAGGGCCCGCATCGGCCAAAACCCGATGCGTCCGGCGCGGCTCGACTGGCTCCAGCAACTGCACTCCCATCGTGGAGAATTGACGTCACATCGCGCGTAGCTGATCCCGCAGGTCGATTGTCGCATCCACGCCCTGTGTCGTGTCTCGCGGCTTTCCTGCCTACTGCTGCGTCGGTACGACCGCAGGGATGGTCTCGGGGTTCAGCAGCTGCGTCAGGTGGCGGGCCGACGCGTCCCAGGACCAGGATTCCCGGGCCCACGTGCGGGCTGCGGCGCCCATGTCAGCGGCCTGGCCCGCGTCGCGGAGTATCCGGGTCACCGCACCCGCAATCGCCGCGGTGTCGGTGCCGTCCACGACCCGGCCGGTCCTGCCGTCCAGCAAGGTGTCCGGAGCGCCGCCCGAGTCGCCGACGACCACCGGCAAACCGCTTGCCGCCGCCTCCAGGAACACGATCCCGAGCCCCTCCGCCTCCAGACCGGCCTTCCTGGTGCGGCACGGCATGGCGAAGACATCCGCCGCGGCGTAGTACTGCGGCGTCTCGGTGTGCGACTTTCCGCCCACGAATCGGACCGAGCCCTCGGCGTGGCGCTGGGCCAGCTTGCGCAGCCGGGCTTCGTCGGGCCCTTGGCCGACCACCACGAGCACCACGTCCGGGACCTCCCGCCGGATCAGCGGCAGAGCCCGGATCAGCATGTCCTGCCCCTTGCGCGGGACCAGCCGGGCCACACACAGGATCACCCGCTTGCCGTGCAGGCCGAGTTCGGTACGCAGCTCGTGTCCGGCGTCCTCGTCGGGCCGGTACACCTCCGCGTCGACCCCCGGCACCAGTCGGCTCATCCGCGCACGCGGGCCGAGGGCGGGCTCGATCCGGGCACGCGTGTACTGACCGAGGTAGGTGACGACGTCCACGCCTTCCCGATCCGGCGCATCATCCGACTCGGACCGGGGGTCCTGGCCCACCAGATCTCATGACCGTGGGTGGTCGCCACGATGCGCCGTATGCCGTTGCGGCGCAAAGCCGGTGCCATCAGGGCCAGCGGCGCCGCAGCCCCGAACCAGACCCGGTCGCAACCATGGGCTTTGGCTAACTCAACGGCCCTCCGGGTGACCCGTCCGGTCGGCAGCAGCATGCCGCTGGTGTCCCGTACGACAGGGAACGGAAGGGCTGCGTCGTAAGCGGTGTCTCCCGCCTCGCGCGAGGTGTAGACCACGACGTCGTCGTTTGGTATGCGGGTGGCCATGGCGTGCACAAAGGTCTCTATGCCTCCCTGGCGCGGCGGGAAGTCGTTGGTGATGACGAGGGTGGAGCGCATGACTGTGTTGGTTCCTTCAGCTGGATGGGGTCGAGCGAGCCGAGAAGAGGTAGTTGCGGCAGTCGTCGGTCACGTCGACGACACGCTCCCAAACCCGGTTGCGCCAGGGGATCCGGCCGACGTGTCAACCTGCCGCTCATCAAACGCCTTTCACCTTGCGTGGGCGTACAGATCCTGCTGCCGGAACGACGCCATACGCGATCGGCGTTCCAGTGCATCATCAGAAGCGACGTGATCCCATCCTTCTCCAGAAGCAGATCGGTCGGCACGTCAGACCTGAGATGTACATCTCAGGTCTGGCCACCTGCTGCTGGGGTCCGGCGCCGAGGCCGGTGCGCCCCTCACCGAGGATCCCCGGGGGGACATGGTGTCCTTCACCGGCGGCCTGGCCACGGGGCGGCGCATCATGGCCGCGGCGGCCCCCACCGTGAAGAAGATCGCCCTGGAGCTCGGGGGGGAAAGAACCCGAACATCGTCTTCACCGACGCCGACTTCGACACGGCCGTCGACTTCACGCTGATGGCCGTGTTCCTTCATTCCGGCCAGGTCTGCTCGGTCGGCGCCCGGCTGCTGGTCGAGGAGGACGCGCAAGGGTGAGCCTCCGCCGGGATGGAGAGCGAGGCAGGGCAGTCCGCGCTGCGGGTTCATGGCCTATCGGGTGGCGGCGGACTTGGCGCGGCGCTGTTCGACGGTGCAGTCGATCTCCTCGTCCAGCAGGTCGGTATTGATGGCGAAGGCGGCGGCTGACGCCATGCCGACGGCGGCGATGACCTGGGCGCGCGGGTCGATGATGTCGCCGACGGCCCGGACGCCGGCGACGCTGGTGCGGCCCGTACGGTCGGTGGCGCCCCAGCCGTTGTCGCGCACCTGCGGCGGCCGTTCTCAGCGGCCGGCGAGGTCGTGGGCGGTCCGGGTGATGTGGGTGCGCGAGATGCCCGCGGCGTCGAGGAGTTCGGAGGGCGTTCCTGAGCCCGGCAGGTTGCGCACGGCGAGGTGGACGACTGCGGGGGCCAGTCGCTGTGCGGCGAGTGCGGACAGCACGGCCTCGCCCATACCGCCTTCGGGGTGGTGGTCCTCGACGACGACCAGTGCGCCGGTTTCCTGGGCGGCGCGGGCGAGCGTGTCGAGGTCCAGGGGCTTGACGGAATACAGGTCGACAACCCGGACGGGGATGTTCTCGGCGGCGAGCTGGTCGGCGGCGGCGAGGCATTCGTGGAGGGTGACGCCGGCGCCGATGAGGGTGACCTTGTCGCTGTCGCTCGCGCGCAGGGTCTTGGACCCGCCTACGGGGAAGGTTTCTTCGGGTGCGTAGAGGACGGGGTAGGCGCCCCGGGTGGTGCGAAGGTAGGAGATGCCGTCCAGGTAGGCCATTGCGGCGGTGAGCGCGGCAGCGGATGTGGCGTCGCTGGGGTAGAGCACGGTGGAGCCATGGACGGCGCGCATCATGGCGATGTCTTCCAGGCCCATCTGGGAGGGGCCGTCCGCGCCGATCTCGACACCGCAGTGGGTCCCGCACAGGCTCATGGAGATCTGGGAGACGGCCGCCATACGGATGAAGTCATGGGCTCGGGTGAGGAAGGCGGCGAAGGTGGTGGCGTAGGGGCGGTAGCCGCGTGCGGCCATACCGACCGCGCCGGCGATCATCTGCTGCTCGGCGATGTACATCTGGAAGTACCGCTCGGGGTGTGCCTTGCCGAAATCCTCCGCGTGGGTGGAGTTGCCCACCTCGGCGTCCAGGGCGACGATGTCGGACCGGGTGCCGATCGCGGCGAGCGCCTTGCCGAAGGCGACGCGGGTGGCGACGGTTTCGCCGACCTCGAAGCGCGGCAGCGTCACCTCCACGGGAGCGGTCGGGGCACTGGGGATGGCTGCGGGCGGCTGGGGGCCGCGGACGGTGAGATGGCGGACGCCGCCCAGTTCGGTGATGGCGCGTGCGGCAAGATCGCCGGGCAGCGCCTTGCCGTGCCAGCCCTCGGCGTCCGCGACCTCGAAGACGCCCTGACCCTTGACAGTCTTGGCGACGATGACGGTGGGGGCCTGCCCGTCGTCCGCGTCGGCCAGGGCTTGTTCGACGGCCACGAGGTCATGGCCGTCGACGACCAAGGCGCGGCAGCCGAATGCCTCGGCGCGGCGGGCGTAGGTGGCGGTGTCCCAGCCCAGCTCCGTGGGGCCTCTCTGGCCCAGACGGTTGACATCGATGATCGCGATGAAGTTGGCCAGCCGGTGGCGGCCGGCCTTGTCCAGGGCTTCCCACACCGACCCTTCGGTCATTTCGCTGTCACCGCACAGCACCCACACGCGGTATGCCTGGTGTTCCAGGTCCCGTCCGGCAAGCGCGATGCCGACGCCGTAGGCGATGCCCTGGCCCAGGGAGCCGGTGGCCGCGTCCACCCAGGGCAGGACCGGAGTGGGGTGGCCCTGCAGACGAGCGCCGTTGCGGCGGTAGGTGGTCATCAGTTCCTCTTCGTCGATCGCGCCGGCGGCGAGGAACATCGCGTAGAGCAAGGGGGAGGCGTGCCCCTTGGAGAAGATCAGGTGGTCGTTGGCCGGGTTCTTCGGGTTCTGCCAGTCGTAGCGCAGTCGACGTGTCATGAGGACGGCCATCAGATCCGCGGCGGACAGGCTGGAGGTGGGGTGGCCAGAGCCGACGGCGGTGCTGGCACGAACGGAGTCCACGCGCAGCTGCTGAGCCAGCTGAAAGACCTGGTCCAGGCCGCTGTCGGGCCCTAGGGAGACAGTGGGGGTGCTCTCGGCCGACATCTCGGCTTCCTCCTCTTGTCCTGCATTCCGATCCGTGCTTGTCCTACGCTCCGATCCGGGCTTGTCCCGCGCTTTGATCCGGTCGTCGACGGGCTGGTGACGCGCGGGCCGCGCGCAGAGGCCGCGTGGGGCGCCTGTGCCCTTGCCGACCGTATGTCCGTGCTGCGGTGGCCGCGATCCGAACGCGTGCCGGTCAGATGGTGCGGCTCAGGAGCGCCGTCAGTGCTGTCCAGTGGCGTTCGTCCGCTGTGCTGTCGTATGCGGCGGTGTCGGCCTGGGTGAAGCCGTGGCGCGCCCCGGTGTACACCTCGCTGTGGTGGCGCACGCCCGCTGCGGTGAGGGCCTCGTCGAGGCGGTCGATCTGCTCGGGAGGCAGCGAGGGATCCTGGTCGGCGTGGCCGAAGTACAGCTCCGCGGCGATCCGGTCCGCGAGCAGGTGCGGGCTGTCGGCAGTGTCGGTGGCCAGACGCCCGCCATGGAATCCGGCCACGGCCGCGATCCGCTCCGGGTACGTGCCGGCCGCGCGCAGGGCAAGGCCGACGCCCATGCAGTAGCCCGTGATGGCGACCTGCCCGCCCGTGGTCAGGGGACAGGCGGCCAGCCGGCTCAAGTGGGCGTCGGCGTCGCGCATAGCCAGATCGGGTGTCAGCGACTGCATCACCGGACCGAGACGCTCGAAGATCTCCGGGCGGCGGGCCGGATCGATGAGGTCGGGCAGCTCGACCACCGGCGCTCGCCCATGGCGGTAGAAAGCGTTGGGAACCAGGACGGTGTAGCCGGCTTGGGCGAGACGGTCGGCCATCCTCTTCGAGTGTGGACGGAGTCCGAATGCGTCCGTGTACACCAGGACCGCGGGGTGCGGGCTGCTGTCGTCGGGGTGGGCCAGGTAGGCGTCGGCAGTGCCGTCCTGTGTGGGGATGTCCACGGATGTTCCGCGTACGGCGGTCATGGGCGCCTCGCTTCTCTCGTCCGGGGTGTCCCTCCGCGATCCGGCGGTAGGGGTGATCACGTTGTGCACCTTATGCCGGTCCTCCTGCTCGGTATCGTCGTCCGGCAGCCTCGGTGAACGATCAGGATTTGAGCAGACAGCAGGTGCAGTTCCCGGCAGGGAGCCAAGAAGGTGAAGGATTCGAATCCCCGATGACAGAGAACTCCGACATGATCGACTTCATTCGGGCCCGCCTTGCCGAGGAAGAACAGATCGCGCAAGCGGCGGGCGGAGACAGCTGGCGGTGCCTGGCCGACGTGCCCGGCGAAGTCCACGATGGGACCGGCGGCATCGCGTTCAGCGTACGGAGTCACGGCTTCGACCAGCACATTGCTTTCCAGGACCCTGCGCGTACATGTCGCCGCATCGAGACGAGCAGGGTTCTCCTCGACGAGTACGCGGAGGTCGCCGACAAGGATACTGACCGCCCCGAGTACGACTTTCCGTCCGGCCGCGCCGTGGGGCTCGGCTTCGCCGTCCGGCAGATGGCCGCAGAACATGCCGGCCACCCCGACTACCGGGCAAAGTGGCTTCCGCGGTTCATCCATTAGCGTCCGGCGGCTGCCGTTGCCCGGTCGGCCCGACGCTCGCACCAGAACTGACGACTTGTCCGGCTCATGGCCGTCGAGCATCCGGGACGCAGCGGTCCCCTGGGACACCCGATCGGCGCACCGGTGAACTGGTGAAATTCGAGGTGTCACCGCCGGTTCTACGGGCTGTCCATGGTCGCAGGCTCCACCATCGAGTCAACAGGGAGGGACGGAGAACAGATGGCGCAGGACCTGCAGGAATCCGCGTCGGCCGAGCCGGTGGCCAACAGGCGTATCAATGCCGGTGTGAGGCTCATGGGTTGGCTGACGACCACGGACCACAAGGTCATCGGCAATCTCTACATGGTCACCGCGTTCGGGTTCTTCCTGCTGGCCGGAGTGATGGCCATGCTCATGCGAGCGGAGCTGGCCCGGCCGGGAGTTCAGATCGTCAGCGCAGAGCAGTACAACCAGTTGTTCACCATCCACGGCACCGTGATGATGCTGCTGTTCGCCACACCGATGTTCGGCGGCTTCGCAAACGCCATCATGCCGCTGCAGATCGGCGCGCCCGACGTCGCCTTTCCCCGCCTCAACGCGCTCACCTACTGGCTCTTCCTCTTCGGCGGAATCATCGTGGTGTCCGGATTCGTGGTGCCCGGCGGCGCGGCACACTTCGGTTGGTTCGCCTACGCCCCGCTGAACAATGCCGTCTTCTCGCCCGGGGCCGGCGGAGACCTCTGGACCATGGGCCTGGTGCTGTCGGGGGTCAGCACGACCCTGGCATCGGTCAATTTCATCACTACGATCGTCTGCCTGCGCGCCCCGGGTATGACCATGTTCCGCATGCCGATCTTCACCTGGAACGTTCTTTTCACCTCGATCCTCGCGCTGCTCGCGTTTCCAGTGCTTGCTGCCGCGCTGCTCGCCCTCGAAGCCGACCGGAAGTTCGGGGCGCACATCTATGACTCTGCCAACGGCGGGGCGCTGCTGTGGCAGCACATGTTCTGGTTCTTCGGCCATCCCGAGGTCTACATTGTCGCGTTGCCCTTCTTCGGAGTGGTGAGCGAGATCATTCCCGCGTTCAGCCGGAAGCCGATGTTCGGGTATTTCGGTATGGTTATGGCCACGGTCAGCATCACCATGCTCTCGGCGGTTGTCTGGGCCCATCACATGTTCGTCACCGGAGCCGTTCTCCTGCCTTTCTTCTCCGCCATGTCGTTCCTCATCGCCGTGCCCACCGGTGTCAAGTTCTTCAACTGGATCGGCACCATGTGGCACGGAAGTATCACGTTCGAGACACCCATGCTCTGGGCGATCGGCTTTCTCGTGACATTTCTTCTCGGCGGCCTCAGTGGGGTGCTGATCGCCTCGCCCCCGCTGGACTTCCACCTCACCGATTCATACTTCATCGTCGCTCACCTCCATTACGTTCTCTTCGGCACAGTGGTCTTCGCGATGTTCGGCGGCTTCTACTTCTGGTGGCCCAAGTTGACCGGACGTATGCTGGATGAACGCATCGGACGTGTCCATTTCTGGACCTTGTTCATCGGATTTCAGCTGACCTTCCTGGTCCAGCACTGGCTGGGGGAGGCAGGAATGCCCCGGCGTTACGCCGACTATCTCGCGGCGGACGGCTTTACCGTGCTCAATACGATCTCATCCGTCGGCTCATTTTTGCTCGGCCTGTCGACGCTGCCGTTCCTGTACAACGTGTGGCACACCAGCCGTTACGCGCCGAAGGTCGAGGGGAACGACCCGTGGGGGTTCGGCCGTTCCCTGGAGTGGGCGACCTCCTGTCCACCCCCGAGGCACAACTTCCGGGCGCTGCCCCGCGTACGTTCCGACTCGCCAGCCTTCGACCTGAACCATCCCCTGACGCCGGAGAAGGAGAAGCCGGGCCTCGGCCGAGGCGGGCCCCTCTTCACTTCGGGCACTGAAGAGGAGTCGGGCGAATGAAGACCGAGGCCATTCTCTTCGCCGTAGTCGCGGGGTTCTTTCTCGTGACGGATGTTCTCTACGCCGTGTGGTCCCGTGATCCGGCAGGCACGGCGGCTCTCACCGTCTCGTTCCTCATGGCGTGGCTGGTCACATTCTTCTTCGCCACCAACTACCGGAGGAAGGGACTGCGCCCCGAGGACCGCGAGGACGGAGACATTCATGAGCGGTTCGGTCCGGTGGACTTCTTTCCTCCGCGCAGTGTCTGGCCGTCGCTGACAGCCACGGGGGCGGCCCTGCTCGCTCTCGGTGTGGTGTTCGGTCTGTGGCTCTTTCTGATCGGGCTGGGCGTGGTCCTGGCGGGGGTGTTCGGAATGGTCTTCCAGTACGCACGTGCGCAGGCCTGAGGGCGGTTCTCAGTCCTCGCGCTCGCGGACCGGCACCGGCGGCACCGTCCGCTCCGCGATCCGGGACCGTTGCTCGTCCGTGGCCGGCATTTCCACGAGGTCCTCGTAGTACCAGCCGCTCAGTACGGTCCGAAGCCGTCGCAGACGCGAGATAGAGCCCTCCGCCGGGAGCTCCAGGGGCGTCGGGACATCACGCATCAGGATGCGGTAGCGGGCTGTCGGGCTCAGGCCGCGGCGGCTCTCCAAGAGGTCGCCGTTCATCGCCTGAGTCACCTGACCGGTCTCCTCGCCCTCGGTCAGCCGGTCGCGGTCCCGCATCTGAAGGGCGAGGCAGAGGCGTTTGGTCAGCGCGAAGGCCAGGAGGGGGGCGGCAATCAGCGCGATTCTGAGGATCCAGGTCGTGGCCTCGACCGAAATCCTGAACGAGAAGGCGACGACGTCGTTGCCGCCGGCGACCAGGAGAACGGCGTAGAAGACGATGGCCGCCACACCGAGCCCCGTACGGGTCGGCCGGTTGCGCGGCCGGTCGCACAGATGGTGCTCCCCTCGGTCGCCCGTCACCCACTTCTCGAAGAAGGGGTAGAGGAACAGGACCGTGAAGACCACGCCTGGCAGCACGACCGCCGGAATGAACACATTCCACATGATGGTGTGGCCCGCGATAATGGTCTCCCATGGCGGCATCAGCCGTAGCGCGCCCTCCAGGAACCCGACATACCAGTCCGGCTGCGCGTTACCGGAAACCTGGTCGGCGCGGTAGGGGCCGTATTTCCATACGGGGTTGATCTGGGCAAGGGCGCCCAGCAATGTCAGTACACCGAACACCATGAGGAGGAAACCTGTGGTCTTCGCGGTGAAGTGAGGGAATGCCGGTGAGCCGACGGCGTTCTTGTTGGTCTTCCCCTGCCCCGCCCAATGGGTGTGTTTGAGATAGACCACCAGGATGAGATGAACGGTGATCAGCGCCACGATCAGGCCAGGCACGAGCAGGATATGCACGGCGTACAGACGGGGCATCACGGAATGGCCCGGGAACTGTCCTCCGAAGACGAACATCTCCAGGTACGTTCCGACGAC
The DNA here is from genome assembly GCF_055563255.1 of Streptomyces sp. NPDC002958. Lineage (NCBI taxonomy): Bacteria > Bacillati > Actinomycetota > Actinomycetes > Kitasatosporales > Streptomycetaceae > Streptomyces > Streptomyces sp. NPDC002958. The sequence continues at coordinate 49,925 of NZ_JBVHDS010000010.1, forward strand.
GGGGATCGATCCCATGATGGTGGCCGCCGTCCTCAGGCCCGTACCGGACAGCAGGTCGTCGGGCAGCGAGTAACCCGCGAATCCTTCGAGGAGCGCGAGTACGAACAGTGTCACGCCCACGATCCAGTTGGCCTCCCGCGGTTTGCGGAAGGCGCCGGTGAAGAAGATCCGCAGCAGATGGACGGCGATCGCGGCGACGAACACCAGAGCCGCCCAGTGGTGGACCTGCCGCATCAGCAGGCCTCCACGCACGGCGAAGCTGATGTCGAGGGTGGTGGTGTAGGCCTGCGTCATCCTCTCGCCGTGAAGGGGCACATAGGAACCGGTGTAGACACTCTCCGTCATGCTCGGGTCGAAGAACAGCGTGAGGTAGACACCCGTGAGGAGCAGGACCACAAAGGAGTAAAGGACGATCTCGCCGAGGAGAAAGGACCAGTGGTCGGGAAAGGCCTTGCGCAGCAACTGTCCGGCCAGCTCGCTCACAGGCAGGCGCCCATCCACCGCGCCGTATCCACTCACTGCCGCCCGCCCGGCCTGGGCCTGCGGCTGCGCCTTACGTCTCCGCAGGGGCATGCGCCACTCTCCCGTCGATCTCCCTTCCGACACCCATCCCTTATTGTCCCGATTCGCCCCTTTACGGGTAACGCATTACTCGAAGGGACTACGCAGAATCACGGCATCGACACCTGATCGGCCGACCTGGCCCTGACGTTCCGGGGCCGCGCCGGTGCGTCAGGGCCCACCTGCGAGCGATGTACGGGGCCCCACAGCGGGGCCCCACAGTCGGCCGCGCCCGCGACGCCACCTGCAGCGGCGCGCGAATTCCGCACCGACCACCGGAATCGAGGTCCCCTTCCTGATGGCGTACAAGTAGGGCAGCTTCCACTACCTGCTCATCGTGGCGGACCGGGTCTGACCACTCGTCGACGCAGCCGCACAACACTACGCGGCCGTGAGCCGTTCGAGCCGCTCCTCGTCGCATGTCCGGGGGCAGGTCAGACACGGCGCTTCCGGACGGATCGTGTAGTAGAGGCAGCAGCCGAGCCGGGTGCGGGTCGGATGCGTCCGGCCGGCGCTGTCGCGCAGGCGGCGGAAATCCGCGCCGCCGGGGAACGGCGCGACCGGCCCGGGGAGCAGTTCGGTCGCGGCGCGGACCGACCGGTCCTCCTGGTCGAGCATGCGGCCGAGGTACCAGATCCCGGAGACGAGGTCGTCACCGACCATGCCCCACATCACCCGTGGCCCGCGGCGCAGTTGGGGCGCGAGAGCGGCGAGCAGGGGACGCATGTGCCCGACGACGACGGTCCGCAGTTCGGCGCGCAGCGCCTCCTCGTCGGGGACGATGCGGACCTCGGGGAACGTGGCGGCGGGGTCGTCGGGGAGGCAGCTGAAGCCGCCGGGCAAGACGGCGAAGTCTCCCGTCCCGAGGTCGATGCGCACATCCCGCAGGCCGATGTGCGGCACCCGTCGCTCCAGGTACCAGGCGCCGCTCATCAGCAGGGCCACCGACCAGACGTAGTGGTGCAGGGCCCTTGAGGCTGCGACGTCCCGCCGCGGGGTGTGACCGTGTGCGGACGCGATACGGGCAGCCTCCGCGTCGACGAAGGCGTCGAGCGTTTCGGGGTCGGCCGCCAGGCGCGTGCCATCGGTCCATCCGCCGGCAGAACTCGCCTCGGTCGCGACGTCCGCCTGCAGTGCCGGGCAAATCCGTACCAGACGTCGACAGGTGTCGGCGAGCGAGTCGGAGCACATCACGGCGGGCACCCTTCAGCACGTTCGAGTCCAAGGCAAGCCTCACCTTAGTGGCATGCGTGAAGCCCTTGATCAAGAAGTGCTCCGTGTCACAGTAGGTGCACAGCCGGTTGACAAATTTAGGTACACCTAACCTAATCTGCACTTTCGTGTCCACGAACCAGCCAGGCGTCCTCGCAGAGGGCCCTGCTTCCACAACCGCCAAGCGGATCCCGTTATTTGCCGTCGGGATCGCCGCGCTGGCGCTGTGCGCCGCACTGAGCCTCGCCCTGGGAGCCCGGCCGGTGCCGCTGTCCACCGTCGTCGACGCCCTGTTCGGCGACGCCGTCGGCGCGGATGCCGTCGCGGTCACCGGACTGCGCCTCCCCCGCACCGTCATCGGACTCGCGGTCGGCGCCGCACTGGGAGTGGCCGGGGCGGTCGCCCAGGGCATCACCCGCAACCCGCTCGCCTCACCGACGACCCTCGGCATCAACGCGGGCGCGGGCTTCGCCGTGGTCGTCGCGATCTACGCGTTCCATCTCACCCAGCCCGTCGAGTACATGTGGTTCGCCTTCGCCGGAGCGGCGGCCGCGGCGCTGTTCGCCCAGGCCCTCGCCCGGCGCGGCGGCGACATCGACCCCGTACGGCTCGCGCTCGGCGGCACCGTGCTTCAACTGGTCCTGCTGTCCTGGACCGCGGCGCTGATGCTGGCCAGTCAGCGAACGCTGGACGAGGCCCGGTTCTGGCTGGCCGGTTCGATGGCCGGGCGCTCCCTCGATGTGCTGTGGCCGGTGCTGCCGACGCTGGTGATCGGCCTGGTGCTCGCGCTGGCCATCTCCCCGGCGCTCAACGCCCTCGCGATCGGCGATGATTCGGCCCAGTCCCTCGGCGTGCCGGTGGCCCGTATCCGTCTGGCCGGCGGCATCGCCGTGATCCTGCTCGCCGGTTCGGCGGTCGCCGTGGTCGGGCCGGTCGCTTTCATCGGACTCGCCGCCCCCCATCTGGTGCGCACGCTGCTCGGCTCCGACCACCGGGTGCTCGTGCCCGGCTGCCTGATCGCCGGTCCGCTGCTGCTGCTCGCCGCTGATGTCCTCGGACGGGTCGTCATCCGTCCCTCGGAACTGCAGGTCGGCATCGTCAGCGCCTTCCTCGGCGCCCCGCTGCTGGCGCTGCTCGCCCGGAAGGAGGCGCGGTGACCGACACCCTGCGGACCCCGCCGTCCGCCCCTGCCAAGCCCCTGGGCACGCCCGACCGGCTGCGCCGGCGCACCGCTCTGCTCTGCGGCGGCGCGGTTGCCGTCCTGCTCGTGCTCGCCACCGTCTCGCTCACCTCCAGCGACATCCCGATGTCCGTCTCCGTCGCGCTGCGCGCCCTCGTCGGACTGGGCGACGCAGGTGATGTGCTCGTGGTCCAGGAGTTCCTGGCGCCCCGGGTGGCCGCGGCACTCGTCGCCGGAGCGGGGCTCAGTGTCGCGGGCTCCCTGCTGCAGCGGCTGTTCCGCAACCCGCTCGCTTCCCCCGACGTCATGGGCATCACCGGCGGCGCCTCCTTCGGAGCCGTGTCGCTGCTGGCCGCCGGGGCCTCGCAGCTGCTCATCCCGCTCGGCGCGCTGGTCGGCGGACTGTTCGCCGCCCTGCTCCTCGGGGTGTTCGCCTGGCGCTCCGTACTGGGCGTCACCCGGCTGGTGCTGGTCGGCCTCGCCGTGCAGGCCGGCCTCGCAGCAGCGGTGAACTTCATGGTCGTACGCTTCCCCGCCGAGCTCGCCAGCTCGGCATTGCAGTGGACCACCGGCTCTCTCTACGGCCGGACCTGGACCGAGGTGTGGGCCGCCGCGGGCGCCATGCTACTGGTCCTCGCCGTCGCCTTCTGTCTGCACCGCCGGCTGGCCGTGCTCGACCTCGGCGACGAATCGGCGGGCGCGCTCGGCATGAACACCTCCACCGCCCGCCTCCAACTCCTCGTCACCGCCGTCGCACTGGCCTCCCTGGCCGCCGCGATCAGCGGCCCGGTCGGCTTCGTCGCCCTCGCCGTACCGCACGTGGTGCGCTTCCTCGCGGGCCCGCCGACCCCCGGAACCCTGGCGCTCACCGGCCTGGCCGGCGCTGTGCTGCTGCTCGCCTCCGACCTGGTGGTCCAGCACCTGCTGCCGGTGGAGGGGCTACCGGTCGGGGCGGTCACCGCCACGCTGGGCGCCCCCTTCCTGCTGGTGCTGATGATCCGCCAGGGACGGCCCGTCAACAGGAGCTCCATATGACCACTCAGCAGATCCCGCAGCAGGCGGACATGAAGCAGACCTCGCAGCCTGCGGAGACGAAGGCGCCGATGCAGCAGGCAGAGCCCGGCCGGCCGAACCAGCCGAACGAGCTGTCCACCCACGGCCTCGGCCTGCGCTACGGCGACCGGACCATCATCGACGGCCTCGATCTGGTGATCCCCGGCGGCGCCGTCACCGCCATCGTCGGCCCCAACGCCTGTGGCAAGTCAACCCTGTTGCGCGGCCTGACCCGGCTGCTCGCGCCCGTCGGCGGCACCGTCACCCTGGACGGCGCCGACATCCACGGCATGTCCGCCCGCTCGCTCGCCCTGCGGATGGGCCTGCTGCCCCAGCAGCCGGTCACCCCCGAGGCGATCACCGTCGAGGCGCTCGTACGGCTCGGCCGCTACCCGCACCAGCGGCTGCTCAGCCCCTGGTCCCCCGCGGACCAGGCCGCCGTGCATGCTGCATTGGAGCGCACCGGCACCGCGTCCCTGCGCGATCAGCCGGTGGACCGGCTCTCCGGCGGTCAGCGGCAGCGCGTGTGGATCGCCCTGGCACTGGCCCAGGACACCGATCTGCTGTTGCTCGACGAGCCCACGACCTTCCTTGATCTACGGCACCAGCTCGATGTTCTCGACCTGGTCGCCGCGTTGCACTCCGAGGCCGGCCGTACCGTCGTGATGGTGCTGCACGACCTCGGACAGGCCGCCCGCTACGCAGACCACCTGGTGGTCCTCAAAGACGGGCAGCTCGCCGCGGCCGGGCCACCGGCCGAGGTGCTCGACGCCGACCTGGTCAAGACCGTGTTCGACGTGGACTGCCGGGTGATCCCCGACCCGGAGACCGGCACCCCGCTGGTCATTCCGCGGGGCAGCGCCGCGCGGCACGCCAGTGCCCGGGCCGCCTGACCCCGTCCGGCCCCATCCCCTGCCCCGCGAGAAAGAGAACCCTCCTATGTCCTCCAGAACGATCCTGCGCGGATTCGGCCGTCTCGGCACCGCCCTCCTCGCCGCCGCCATCGGCGCCACCGCCCTCACCGCCTGCGGCAGCGACAAGCCCGCGGACGGCGCGAAGAAGAAGCCCGCGGCCGGCGAGAGCGCCGCGTTCCCGCGCACCATCGAGCACGCGATGGGCAGCACCGAGATCCCGGCCAAGCCCGAGCGGGTCGTCGTGCTCGACACCGGCGAGCTGGACAATGTCACGATGCTCGGCATCAAGCCGGTCGGCGCGGTCTCCCCGCACTTCAAGACCGTGGGCGGCTTCCCGGAGTACCTCAAGAACAAGACCGAGGGCGTCACGGACGTCGGCCCGCTGCTGGAGCCGAACCTCGTGAAGATCGCCTCCCTCAAGCCGGACCTCATCCTCTCCTCCAAGGTCCGCCACGAGAAGGTCTACGACAAGCTCAACGCCATCGCCCCAACGGTCTTCACTGAGACCACGGGCGGCCCCTGGAAGCAGAACCTGGCGGTACACGCCGAGGCCCTGGGCATGGAGAAGGAGGCCGCCGACGCGCTGAAGAGCTACGAGGCCCAGGCCAAGGCGCTCGGCGAGGCCATCAAGAAGAAGTATGACGGCAAGATGCCCACCGCCTCGGTCGTCCGCTTCGTCGCCGGACCGACCCGCCTCTACCAGAAGTCCGCATACAGCGGCATCGTCCTGAACGACATCGGCCTGGGGCGCCCGGAGTCCCAGTCCTCCGAGGACCCGGAGGTCACGATGATGGACGTCAGCCCGGAGGAGATCGACAAGGCCGACGCCGACCTGATCTTCGTCACCCTCGCCGACGCCCCCGACAAGACCAAGCAGAAGGACGTCACGTCCAACCCCGTCTGGAAGGGCCTGACCGCCGTCAAGAACGACAAGGTCTACACCGTCCCGGACGAGACCTGGATGTCCGGCATCGGCGTCCAGGCGGCCGGGCACATGCTCGCCGACGTGGCCAAGGCCACCGGCGTCGAGCTCCCCAAGCAGTAGTCCAGCCGTCGGGGCGGGCCGCCGCCAGGCCCGCCCCGCCCCGCATCGCCATCCCCCACCCCGGTCCGGAAGGGGTTCCGCCCATGAGGATGTACCTGCTCGCTCTCAACCCGACCGATTCGGTCTCCGAGGGCTTCCTCCCCGCCGCCCGCCGTCTCGGCCTCGACGTCACCGTGCTCACCGACCAACCCGAGCTTCACCGGCGCCGTCACCCGGACCTCGAGATCCTGCCGTGCGACGTACGCAACTACCGCGCCGTCATCACCCGGATCGCGACCCACCACCGGGCGGACGCGATCTTCACGAACAGCGACCACCTGCAGACCCAGACCGCCCTGGCCGCCGCGTACTTCGGCCTCCCCGCCAAGAACTGGCAGGCCGCGCTGCGCTCCAAGGACAAGGCCGAGATGCGCAGGCACCTCGCCGCCACCGGCGCGGACACCGTGTGGTCCGCCGAACTCGCCCCGGGGCAGGACCCCGCACAGCTGCTCGCGCGCCCGGTGCCCCACCCCTGCGTCGTCAAACCCCGCGAGGGCGTGGCCAGCGAGGACGTGGTGCTCGCCGGCACGGCCGACGAACTCGTGCTGCGCTGCAAGGAGATCCAGGAACGCCGCCCGGACGCCGCGCTGGTCGTCGAGGAGTACCTCACCGGCGAGCTGCACACCCTGGAGACCCTCGGCGACGGCCAGGTGTGCCATGTGCTGGGCGGCTTCCGCACCGAGCTCTCCCCGCCCCCGTACTTCATCGAGAAGCGTCACACCTACGTCCCCGCCCACCCCGAACCCGTCGTCGCCCAGGTGCTCGCTCAGCTCGACGCGCTCGGCGTCGGATTCGGCGCCTGCCACACCGAGTTCGTGGTCCACGAGGGCCGCGCCCGGATCATCGAGGTCAACTACCGGGTCATCGGCGACCAGTGCGACCTGATGCTCCAGCAGATCCTTGGCATCCCGCTGTTCGAGCACATCCTCCGGACGCATCTGGGCGAGCCGCTCCCCGCGGAGCTCGGTGCGCGTAGCGACGGCAGGGCCCGCATCGACCATCTGCGCGCCGAACGCGCCGGGACGCTCATCGCGGCCCCCGCTGCCGCCGAACTGACTGTCGACGGCGTCCATCTGACGTACCGTCCGCTGCGTGCGGTCGGCGAGCGCCACGAGCTGTACCACACCAACCGCGACTACATCGGAGTGCTCCGGGCGACAGGGACCGACCAGGACACTGTGGACCGGGTCGTGGCGGCCCACCTCGCCGCACAGCACTGGGAGTTCACCCCGTGACCACGACCACCGCCCACCTCGCCACCGCCGCTCACGTCGACGCCGACGAGTCCGAATTGCTGCTGCGCGTGCTCAGCGCGATGCTGCGCGAAGACGTCGTCGGCCTGCGGACCCGCAGCACCCCCGTACAGCGGCCGGACGGCCGGTGGCTGCGGCTGGCCGGCGACGGGGACGCCGTGCTGCTCCCGGTCACCGACGACGGCTTCCAGTGCGCGGACGCCGCCCGGCTGCCGCTGCTGCTCCGGGAGTCCGACGGCGCCGCACTGGCCACGGTCGACGAGGTCGTCGGCGCGCTGCGGGCGCTCGCCGAGCCCATTGACCGCGGCGGCTTCGACGACTTCTTCGAGGAATGCCTGCAGACCCTCGCCACCATGCGGCTGCACACCCGGACGCACGACGAGGTCATTGACGCCCTCACCGCCCGCCACGGCACAGCGGCCGCCGACTGGACCGGTCTGGCCGGCCAACTCGCCCACGACACCCTCGCCGCCCGCCTCGATCACCCGGTCTATCCGACCGCACGCGGCCGTTCCGGCCTCGACGAGCCCCAACTACGTGCCTACGCCCCCGAGTTCCATCCATGTTTCGCGCTGCGCTGGCTCGCCGTGCCCCGGGAGGACCTCACCCTGCCGGGCGGCCCCGGGACGCTGCCCGACTCCTGGCCCACCCCCGCGGCAGTCGGCCTGCCCGAGCTCGACCACAGCCATCTCACGCTCCCCGTCCACCCGCTCACCCTCGGCACGCCGCTGCGCGAAGCCCTGCGCGAGACCGGCCTGGAGGGCCGGGCCGTCCTGTCCGGCCGCCCGTACCTCGATGTCGTCCCGACCCTGTCGATGCGGACGGTCGCCCTCGCCGACAACCCCGGCCTCCACATCAAGGTGCCGCTCGCCACCGCCTCGCTCGGACTGCGCAACCGCCGCACCATCAAGCCCCGCACACTCGCGAACGGCGCCGCGGGCCAGCGCCTGATCGAGAGCGTGATCGCCCGCGAGGAACGCTTCCAGGACACGGTCCTGCACGCCGACGAGAGCAGCTACGCCCACGCCGGCCATGAGCTCCTCGCCGTCCTCTGCCGCCGCTACCCGGCCGGACTCGACGCGTCCGCCGTCGTTCCGATGGCCGCACTGCTGAGCGAGGCGCCCGACGGGCGGCTCGTCATCGACCACCTCGCCGACCGGTTCTACGGCGGCGACCCGCTCGCCCTGCTCGACGCCTGCCTCACCCTCCTCTTCGACTGGCAGACCACGCTCTTCGGCTACGGCATCGCGCTGGAGTCCCACCAGCAGAACATCTCGCTCGTGCTGGACCGCGATGCTGCGGACGGCACCCGGCTGCGGCTGCTGCTGAAGGACAACGACGGGCCCCGCATCCGCCACGTCCGGCTGCGTGAGACGCTCGGCGCCGACGCCCCCGCGCCGTCCGACTTCACCGACCCGCGGATCCTGGCCGACGACGACCGGGCGCTCACCGACCTGTTCACCACGATCACCGTGCATCTGTGCGCCGGCGCATACGCCTTCGGACTCGCCCGGCACGGCCGCGCCCCGCTCGACACGCTGCTGCGGCTCGTGCGCGACCGACTCGCCGAGGCGGTCGAACGGCTCGGCGCCGGTCCTGGCGAGCCCGGGGCCATGCTGCGCGCCCATGTGCTGGACGCGCCGAGCCTCCCGGTCAAGGCGATGGTCAGCGCAGGCACCCTGCTCAGCAAGGAGCGCTCGGGCGCCGCCGACATCAACAAGCACTACACCGACGGCCCCAACTACCTGCTACGGGCTGGTGAGACACGATGAGTTCACCGGCACGGGCACCGGTTCCGGCTCCGGCCGCCGCGGACGACGCCCCGGCCGCCCCCTCCCTGGGCCGCCGCCAGGTGCACGCCGTCGCGGGCTGCTACTTCGTCGCGTCCTTCGCCGCCCTCGGCCTGCCCCCGTATCTCACCGAGATCCTGCCCGGGCTGGACGACTCGACCGCCCAGTCGGCCGGTCTGCTGTATGTCGTCCCCACCGTCTTCGGCGGGCTCGGCGCTCCCCTGTGGGGGCGGCTCGCCGACCGCTACGGCCGCAAGCGGCTGCTGCTGCGCGCCCAGCTGGGCCTCGCGCTCGCCTTTCTGCTCGCCGGCTGGGCCGACTCGCTCGCGACGTTCACCGCCGCACTGATCCTCCAGGGCATCCTCGGTGGCACCTTCGCAGCGTCCAACGCCTACCTGGGCGCCGCGCTCGAAGGCCCCGCCTTGTCCCGGGCCCTCACCCTGATGCAGGGCAGTGCACGAGCCGCCCTCGTCCTCGCACCCATCGTCGTCGGCGCGCTGACGCCCTGGCTCTCGCCGCACCGCCAGTACGCGCTGCTCGCCGTACTGCCGCTCGGCGCCGCCCTGATGCTCGCCGCGCTGCCGGAACCCCCCACCGCGAAGCCGGACTTCGCACGCAGACCGGCCGGCGACAGCCAGGCCGCCGCGCCTGCGGTCACCTCCCTGCGCACCCGCTATGCCCTCGAGTTCGCCTTCGTCTTCTCCACCGTCATCTCCTTCCCGTATCTGATCTCCCTCGTGGAGCAGCGGATACCGGGCACCACCCCGCTGATGTCCGGCGTGCTCTTCGCACTGCCGCATCTCTGCTACCTGGTGGCCGCGCTCGCCGTGCACTCCGCCTTCCGCAGCCGTCCCCGGCTCGGGATCGCGCTCGGCTTCGGCTGCATCGCGCTCGGCCTCGCCGCGCACGAGGTCGCCGGTTCGCTCCCCGCCTTCGTCGGCGCCCGGCTGCTGCTCGGCGCCGGACTCACCCTCGGGCTCGTCTGCCTGTCCCTGCTCTCCGCAGCCTGCGCCAAGGGCCGTGCGCCCGGCCGCATGTTCGGCTCGCTCGAGTTCTTCTCCAAGGCCGGCGCCGTCGCCGCCGGCCTGGCCGCCGCGGCCGGCAACAGCTGGTTCGGCCCCGGCGCGCCCCTACTGACCGGATCCGCCGCCGCGCTGATCGCCGCGTTCCTGGTCGCCCTCCCTGCACTGATCCGCCGTACGCCCCGTCCTCGCTGGAGCCGTTGATGAACCTGCCGACCGGCACCGCCCCGCAGCATACGTCCGCCCCGCCGTCCGTACCGCGCGAACTGCCCACCGCCGAGGAGGCCGTGGCCCACACCCTCCTCAACTGCCTGCTCCGCGAGGTGTCGGGCCGCGAGCACCAGACCGCCGTCGCCGACGGCCACCTGCTGCTGCGGCTCCCGCGCCGGGGCGTCCTCCTGCGGATCGCACTGCGCCGCACCTCCCTGTTCGGCGCCCACCGGTTCACCGGGCCGGTGACCGAGCAGCGCGACGGCGCCTGGACCGAGGTCGGCTGGCGTCTGCTCGCCGAGTATGTGCACGCCGAGCTCTCGCTGCGCACCGGTGTCGGCAACGAGGAGTTCCTGGAGCAGATCGCCTCCAGCCACCAGGGTGTCTCCGCCGCGCTCGCGGCCGGTGAGCGCCGGGCGGCCGTCGGCCTTTCGTACCTCGCCTCCGAGCAGTCCCTCCTTCTCGGCCACCGCTTCCACCCCGCCCCCAAGGCCCGCGGCGGCGACGCGGACTCCTGGTCCGCCTACGCCCCCGAGGCCGCGGCCGTCTTCCCGCTGCGCCACCTCGCCGTGCGCGAGGAGCTGGTCGTCGAGGAGACCGTTGATCCGAGCGCAGCCGCTCCGCTGGACCGGCTCCGCGCCGACGTCCCCGACGGCTACCGCCTTCTGCCCGCGCACCCCTGGCAGTACGAGCTGCTGCACGAGCACCCCGCACTGCTCGAGGCACTGGAACGTGGCGACATCGTCGACCTCGGCGAAGGCGACACACCGTTCGCCGCCACCGCCTCCGTCCGCACGCTGTACGACGGCGAGACCTTCCTGAAGTTCAGCCTGAACATTCGGATCACCAACTGCCTGCGCAAGAACGCCAGTTACGAGCTGTCCGGCGCAGTCGCCCTGACCCGCCTCCTCCAGCCCGCCCTGGCCGACCTCGCGGACCGCTTCCCCGGCAGCGCCATGCTCCGCGAGCCCGCCTACCGCAGCCTCGCCGTCCCCGGCCCCGACGGCGCACCGGACCTCGCCCTGCTCGAAGGCTTCGGCGTGATCGTCCGCGAGGGCCTCGCCCAGCGGCAACTGCCCGACACCACCGCACTGCTCGCCGCAGCCGTCGCCGACGAGTACCCGACCGGGCCCGGCCATATCTCCCGCCTCCTCGACGGCATCGGCCCCCAGGCCGCCCTGGACTGGTGGCAGGCATACCTCGGACTACTCCTACCGCCCGTCCTGGCCGCCTACTTCGACCACGGTCTGGTCCTCGAACCCCATCTGCAGAACGTCATGGTCTGCGTCGACGGCGACGGCATGCCCGCCCAGATCCTCTTCCGCGACCTGGAGGGCACCAAGCTCGTCCCCGAGCACCACGCCGACACGCTCGCCGCCCTGCCACCCGAGATCGCGCGCCCCATGACGTACGACGCGGAGCGCGGCTGGGACCGAGTCGTCTACTGCCTGCTGGTCAACCACGCCGCCGAGCTGCTCGCCGCCCTGGCCGACCTGCACCCGCAGACCGAGCCCGCCCTGTGGGCCGCGGTCCGGGCCACGATCCAGGACTACGCCGACCGCAACGGCTGCCCGCCCCGGCTCGCCGCCCTGCTCGCGGGAGTGCCGCTGCCCGCCAAGGCCAATCTGCTCACCCGCTGGGAACGCAAGGCCGACCGCGAGGCCGGCTACGTCTGCCTTCCCTCACCGCTCGCCGCGGACGTCCTGTCCGGCGCGATCGGCGCCGACGACCACGCGACTGACGCCGACAACCCCTGGAACGCCTGATGACCCTCCCCACCCGCCCGGTGCGCGACCACGTCCTCTCCCTGCCGTCCGCCGAACTGCCCACCTATGTCTACGACATCGCCGCGCTGCGCGAACACGCCGCCGCCGTCCGGGCAGCCCTGCCCGAACGCGTCGAGCTGTACTACGCGGCCAAGGCCAACCCGGACCGCGAGATCCTGGCCGCCCTCGCCCCGTACGTGGACGGCTACGAGGTCTCCTCCGGCGGCGAGATCGCCCATGTCCACCAGGCCGTCCCCGGCCGGCCGCTGGCGTTCGGCGGCCCCGGCAAGACGCCCGCGGAAATCACGGCCGCGCTGGAACTCGGCGTACGCCGCTTCCATGTGGAGAGCGGCTACGATCTGCGCATGCTGGCCGAACTGGCCGCGCGGACCGCCCCGGACGCGCAGATCGCTGTGCTGCTCCGCTTCAATCTGCCGCTGCCGGACGCCCTGCTGGAGAACAGCTCGCTCGCGATGGGCGGTCGCCCGACACCGTTCGGTCTCGACCCCTCGGAGGCCGACGACGCCGTGCGGCAGCTCACCGACGGCACCTGCCCCCAGCTGGAGCTGCGCGGTGTCCACGCCCACCTCGCCAGCGGCCTGGAGGCGGACGAGCAACTGGCAGTGGCCGATTCCATCGTGCGCTGGGCGACCGGCCTGGCCGACCGGCACGGCGTCCGGTTCGCCGAGGTGAACGTCGGCGGCGGCATGACCGTGGACTACGCCGAGCCAGTCCGCCGCTTCGACTGGGCCTCGTACGGCAAGGGACTCGGCGAACTCACCGACACCCACCCCGACCTGACACTCCGCATCGAACCGGGCCGCGCTCTCACCGCGTACTGCGGCTGGTACGCCACCGAGGTGCTGGACGTGAAGCACAGCCAGGGCGAGGAGTTCGCGGTCGTCCGCGGCGGCACCCACCATCTGCGCACCCCCGCGACCAAGGGCCACGACCAGCCCTGTTCCGTGCTGCCGGTGGACGGCTGGCCGCACCCCTGGCCGCGGTCGGTGGCCCGCCAGGACCGGGTCACCCTCACCGGCCAGCTGTGCACCCCCAAGGACGTCCTGGCCCGAAAGGTTCCGACGGCAGGGCTGCGCGCGGGCGACCGGGTTGCCTTCTCCGTCGCCGGCGCATACGCCTGGAACATCTCGCACCACGACTTCCTGATGCACCCCCGGCCGGGCTTCCACTACCTGGACGATCCGGACGGGAGGCAGGACTGACATGCTGCGCCCCAACGCCGTCAAGGCGAAGCTCGCCGCGGGCGAAGAGGTCGACGGACTGTTCTGCTCGATCCCGGAGCCGTCGGTCGTCGAGATGATCGGCTGCGCCGGATACGACTTCGTCATCCTCGACACCGAACACGCCCTGGTCGACCCACAGACGCTGGAGAACCTGATCCGGGCCGCCGAAGCCGTCGGCCTCACCGCCTTCGTCCGCGTACCCGAGGCCGACCCCGGCGCGGTGCTGCGGGTGCTCGACGCCGGAGCGATGGGAGTCGTGATCCCGCATGTGCGGCAGCGCTCCGACATGGACCGCGCGATCCGCGCCGCCCGCTACGCCCCTGAGGGCATGCGCTCCCTCGGGGGCGGGCGGGGACCCGGCTTCGGCGCGATCGCCCCGCTCGACTACACGAAGCGGGCGAACGCCGAGATCGCGGTCATCGCGCTGATCGAGGACCGCGAAGGAGTCGACGCGATCGACGAGATCCTCGCCGCCGGCGGCGTGGACCTGGTGCTGCCGGGCCCGGCCGACCTCTCGCAGTCCTACGGCGTGCCCTGGCAGCTCACCCACCCGTTGGTGCGCGAAGCCGTCAGCACGCTCCGCGCCTCCGGCGCCGAACACGGCGTGCCGTTCTGCGCCATGGCCCGCACCCCCGCCCGGCGGGCGGAGTGGCGGGCCGAGGGCGTACGGGCGTTCGTGACCGGCGAGGAACGCGACCTGGCCGCCCGCGCATTGCGCGACCACCTCGCGGCGCACCGCTCGGTGTAGCCCGCGCGCCGTGCCAACAGCGCCTCGGCAATCCACGGGCATGGAGGCGTTGCCGCTCTCGACGACGCAGTCCTCACCGGGGGCGAGGGGGGATTGCGGCTGGCTGTCGCCGGGCTCGGCCGTGTCCGGCTCCGCCCGGGGCAAGCCGGGCCGAGCCGGGGGTGACCGCGCGGCCGGGCACGGTGCCTGCTCACCGGTTCTCCGTCCCGCAGTCGTCGGACGAGACAGCCGGACCGGCCGTGCCGGCCGTGCCTGACGGGAACCGCGAGGGAGGCCAGGCGCTGTTCCAGGGCCTCAGCGAAGTGGGGAACAGGTGGTCGCGGGTGCGGATGGAGCGCTGGTAGGTCATGGCGCCGTGGCCGAGAACCAGGTACTCGCGGGACGGGATGGGCCCGGCCTGGGCGGCCGTCATCGCCGCTCGCCTCGTCCCGGCTGCTGTCGGCCGGCGCCTGACCACCCCGCGTTCCGCACCGCTTTGTGCTAGTCGAGCTCCATCGTCTTCTGGGGCGCGCATCATCAAAGGAGGCTGAACCATCGACGAGGAGTGGCGATGAGGTTGTCGTTCCTTGAACCCCTCTACGCGGAGCCGGGCCCGTTCGCCTCCGTGTACCTGGACACTTCCCGAGACGTCGAGCATCCCGAGCGGGCGATCGCGCTGCGCTGGCGGCGGCTGCGCGAGAGTCTGTCCCGTCAGGGCTCGGACCGGGTGCTGCTGAACGTACTGGAGGAGGCGGTCGGCGCCGACACAGGGGTGCCGGGGGTGCACGGTCAGGCCATCTTCGCCGCCCACGGCACGCTTGTCCTGGACGGGGAGCTGCCCAGGCCGCCCGAGCACGACTCCGCGCGCTACAGCACCCTGCCGGACGCGATGCCCCTGGTAACCCAGCACGTTCCGGAGATCCCCTACATGGCCGTAGTCGTCCACTACGGCGGCCTTCCGACCGCCGAGACTCACGGCTGGGTAACTCTGGAGGCGGAGACCGGCACCTGGCCCGCGTCCACCGTCATGCCGGGTGAGCGGCTGCACCGCAGGGTCGCGGTGGCGACCTGGCACCGCACCTCCCTCCGGCTCGGCCACCGGCTGGACGAACGGGCGCGGCGCGCCCATGCCGACGCCGTCGTCGTGGGCGGGGACGAGTGGGCGTGCAACGTACTGATCCGCCGCCTGCCGCACACCCTGCGGGACAAGGTCGTACGAGTGGGCGGCCGAACGCCCACCGACACCGGACGCGCCCTGTTGGAGCCGCAGCTCGACGGCGTCTTCCGCGGCCGCATGGCCGCACACGACCGGGAACTCGTGGACATCTTCATCGGTCGGCGTGCCCTGAACGGACCCATGGCGGAGGGGCTGGCCGCCACCGTCGCCGCCCTCCAGCGCGGCCAGGTCGCGGCACTGCTGCTGAACCGGCCGCCAGGGTCTTCGCTGCGGCTCTGGGCGGGCCCCCAGCCCACTCAGCTCGCCCTGACCGAGGCGGAGCTGATGTCCTTCGGCGTGCGGGCCCCGCGCGCAGAACGCGCCGACGAGGCCCTCGTCCGGGCCCTCGTCGGCACCCGTGCCGAGCTGGTCGTCGTACCGGAGAGCGAGCTCAGGCTGTACGAGGGCGTGGGCGCCCTGCTGCGATACACCGACCCGGGGACCCTGTCCTGACACCGGCGCGCAGCGCCTCCTGGATCACGGGTCGCCCCTTGCGCCCGACCCCCGGATCGCACCGCGCGCGGAACGTGCCGACACTGGGCTGGAGCGGCAGCGCGGCGGATGAGCGGCATGCAAAACACCCGGCGCGTCGTACTCGTGAGCCCGGCGGCGGGCCCGCAACCTGGTGCACCGCAGGACGGTCACCGCGGCCCGGTTCGCCCCGCCGCTGTAAGGCGCCCATGGCTACGCCCAGCGGTGACGCGCTCAGCGCTGATAGGTCCCGACCAGGGTGCCGGAGGCCAGCTCCCTGCCCTTCAGGGCACGGTGCACGTCCTCGGCGCCCGGGTGGTCGTGCAGCGGCAGCGGCTCGGACAGGGCGTACAGGCGAAAGAAGTAGCGGTGCGGCCCGTACCCCGGTGGAGGCATCGGCCCTCCCCAGCCCACGCGACCGAAGCCGTTGGGCCACGGCAGGCCCCCGTGGGGCTTCTGGCCCTCCGCCGCCCCGGTGGTCCCCGGATCGATGCCGGTCACCAGCCAGTGCAGGAAGGTCGTCCCCGGCACGTCCGGGTCCTCGCACAGGAGCACCAACTCCGTGGCCTCGTGGGGCACCCCCGACCAGGTCAGGGGCGGTGAGATGTTCTCACCCTCCCCGCTGTACCGACGGGGGATCACGGTTTTGTCGTCGAACGCGGTGCTGCTGAGTTCAATTCCGCTCATGCCCGCCGCCATACCCGCAACGGCGACACCGGCACCAGTCCGCACCCCAAAACCCCCGTTCGGCCGAGCCCACCCGAGCCGCCTCCGGAAGCGGGGTGAAGATGGCAGTGTGCCGACCAGGATCCTGCTCGAGGGCCGCCCTGGCGCGGGCAAGACGACCGCTCTCCGTCGGCTGGCCGCGCTGCTGCCCACCCACGCGGCCACCGGCTTCACCACGGAGGAGATCCGGCAATCCGGCGCCCGCGTCGGTTTCGCCCTGGAGACCCTGGCAGGCCGGCGGGAGGTACTCGCCCATGTCGACCTGCCCGGTCCGCCACGGGTAGGGAAATACGGCGTCGACCTGGGCGTCATGGAACGACTGGCGCTGCCGTCGCTTCGGCCGGCAGCAACCAGGGAGGCAGCAGGGCGGCTGGTGCTCATCGACGAGCTGGGGCGGATGGAACTGGCGTGCACGGCGTTTCGCCACGCGGTCAACGCGCTGTTCGTCGCAGAGGTCGACGTCGTCGCCACGGTCCACGCACACCGCGATCCGTTCACCGACGCCCTCAAGCGGCGCGCCGACATCGAGGTCGTCCAGCTCACTCCGGCAAACCGGGACGTCCTGCCGCGGGAGCTCGCGGCCCGGCTGCAGCAGCCATCTGGTCCGGCGTGAGCGGCAGCATCGAGAACATGCCCTTCTGCCGTACGGGCAACGTCGCCTGCTCCTCGTGGCCGAGCGCGCGGAGATGGGCGACGAGGTCCGCGCGGTTGGCCGTGATCCGATGGCGCATGCCATCGAGTTCCCCCAGCCACGCGGCCCGCGGCCGCTTGTCCTCCAGGACGGTGGCGACGACGGCGGCACCGTGCTCGGGCGGCACGCTCCGTCGGGCCCCGAGGAGCGATTTCGGGTCAGGGCGTACGTACCGGAGCGCCGAGCCGGTAGCCGTCGTCGGCGGAGAACGCGGCGGCGACGGCGAAGCGATCCGCTCGGACGAGCGTTTGCCGCCACTCGACCTGGCGGAGGCCGGTGTCGTGACCGAGCCTGTCGATCGCGAACAGCGCGGTGGACTCGGGGCAGTCGAGCAGGGTGCGCTCTCCGCGGCCGGGCGTGACGGCCCGAATGCGCTCCCAGCCGCCGCTGATGCGGGTGCCGCAGTGGCGTTCGAGCTCGTCATAGAGCGAGGTGCGGGTGAAGTCGATGTCCAGGAGCGGGCGGGCCACGTCCGCAGGAAGCCACACGCGATCGACGGCGAGCGGCTCCTCGTCGGCGAGACGGAGACGTTCGAGGTAGACAAGCGGTGTGGATTCCTCAAGTCCCAGACGGGCAGCGATGACACCGTCGGCGCGCTGGTCGAGCACACGTACGACGCTGCGCTGGACGGCGCCGACCTCCTCGACAGAACGGAAAAGGCTGTACGCCTCACCGACCTTCTGCTCCAGCGGGCGGCCGGCAGTGAACCGGGAGACTTTGCCGCGCCGGGCGGTGACGAGGCCCTCCGCACGCAGCTGACGGAGGGCCTCGCGGACCGTGTGCCGACTGACCTGGTATTCGGCAACGAGGTCGTGCTCGCCGGGGAAGACATCGCGGAACTCGCCATCTTCGAGACGGCGCAGCAGGTCGGCGCGCAGCTGTGCCCATAGCGGCTTGCCCGCGGATCGGGTGAGGGAACGGGGGCCGGGTCGGGAGGTCACCGGTGCCCTCCTGGGGCTCGGGGGTCGGACGGATGCCACTGGCACAAGTTGGATGTTCGTACATTTGCAGGGGCGGTGCAAACCCGCGCTCACCGGCTCCTCGGACAATGATGCGTTGACCTGGCCCGCAGGGGTGGCGGCCCGAGGTGACCGGCACCCGTACCTCCGGGCGGGTTCCGGACGCCAAAGGCCGCGCGACGGGCTCGGATGCCCGTCGCTCAGGCGGCAGCCGATCAGCAGTGACCGTCACCCGCCGCGGCACCAACCGCAGCCGTGCGGCGAACCTCAGACGAACACATCGATGAGCATGAACGCGGCCACCGCGAGCAGCAGGGTGGCGAAAGTCCGCTGCAGGGCGGCGCCGGAAAGCTTGGCTGCCAGCCGCTTGCCGTTCCAGGCGCCGAGGATGGCGGCGCCCACGAACGGACCGACGATCGCGAGGTCGAGGGACATTCCTCCGGCCGCGAGGCGGGTGGCGAGGGACGCGACCGAGTTGATGAGGATGACCACGAGGCTGGTGCCGACGGCCTGCCGCATCGGCAGGCGGAGCACCGAGACCAAGGCGGGTACTGCAAGGAAGCCGCCGCCGACACCCAGCAACCCGGTCACTGCACCCAGGCCGGCTCCGGCCGCGGCGGTGCGCAGGTACCCGGCCCGGCCGACGGACCTCCCGGGGCCGTCAGCGCCGCCCGCCTCTTCCGGCACGGGACCGCCCGCACGCTTCGTGGCCGCACTGGTCACGTCGGTCGTTCGGGGTGCCGCCCGGACGGCGGTCGCGTCCGCGAGCCCGGGCCGGCTGGAGTGGGACGCGACGGCCCCCACGGCCGGCCCGGGTGCGGTGGTCTGCGAGGCGGCCGTCTCGGATGCGGCAGCCCAGCGGGTCCCGTGCGCTGCGCGGAGACCACGCAGCATCACCGCGGCGGCGAGAGCGGCCAGGACAGCGAACGCGGTGGTCAGCACGGCCTGCGGGATGCGGTGGGCGAGCATGGACGCCCCGATGGCGGGTGCCACGCCGGCCGCGGCGAACAGGGCGCCCGTCCGCCAGCGGATATTGCCGGTGCCGACGTGGCGGGCGAGGGCGGTGACGGAGGTGACGGTGACGACGACCAGACTGGTGGTCCCGGCGTCGGCGGGTGCGACGCCCAGGACATACACCAGGGCTGGGACCGCGAGGACACCCCCGCCACCGCCGAGCGCGCCGAGAGCCAGGCCGACCACGCCTCCGCAGAGCAGGGAGAGGATGAGCTCGCTCACGCCGGGACGCCACCCGGGGTCGTGTCGGTGGGGTGCGCGACCTCACCGCGCCAGGCGGAGAAGCCGCCGCGTAGGTCGGTGGCCTCGAAGCCGCGGGCGCGCAGTACGGACGCGGCCACCGACGAGCGGTTGCCGCTCGCGCAAAGCACGGTCAGCGGCTGGTCGGTCGGCAGCTCACTGAGGCGGCCGACCAGTTCGGGCAGCGGGACGAGGCGAGCGCCGGGGATGGTGCCGCTTTCACGCACCTCGCCCCGGCCGCGCACGTCCACCAGCTCGAAGTCGTCCGCGCCCTTGGCGAGCCGGTCACCGAGGTCGGCGGCCTCCACGCGCACGGCGGCGGTCAGATATTCGGCGCCGACGGCGTCGACCGGGGTCGTCAAGGCGCCGAGGACGCGGTCGAAGCCGATGCGGGCGAGACGGTTGCGGGCCTCGCGCGCGGTGGCCGGGTCGCCGCACAGGATGATGCTGTCCCGGGCGTCGAGCACCTCGCCGGCGAGCTCGGCGAAGCGTCCGCCGAGGGGGACGTTGACCGCGCCGGGCAGGTGGGCGGAGGCGAACGACTCCGGGTCCCGCGTGTCCAGGACGATGACGCCGCGCGCCCGGGCGTCGAGGAAGGCGTCCGGGGTGAGGGAGACAACAGGGGTGTTTTCGTCCAGGACTGGACGGGCCTGGCGGTTGCGCACGGATGTGAAGGCGAAGTAGGCGGGCGCGGCGGGCTGGCCTTCGGTCACAACGGAGACGAACTCGTCCTCGGTCATGTCGGCCAGGGCGTAGTTGCCCAGGCGCTGGTTGCCGATCGTGCAGCTCAGGTCGGTCGAGAGGTTCTTTCCGCAAGCCGAGCCGGCCCCGTGTGCCGGGTAGACACGTGTGTCGTCCGGGAGGGTGAGCAGGCGCTCGCGGGTGGAGTGGTACAGGGCGCGGGCCATGTCCTCGGCGGACCGGCCGCGGGCGCTGAGCAGGTCGGGACGGCCGACGTCGCCGATGAACAGCGTGTCGCCGGTGAGGACACCGTAGGGGATGGCGTCGTCGGCATGTTCGCGTACGACGACGCAGATCGACTCGGGGGTGTGGCCGGGGGTGTGCAGGATCTCCAGGTCGACCTCGCCGAGGCTGAGGTGCTCGCCGTCGTCCAGGGGGTCGGTTTCGAAGTCGAGCGTGCCGGCGGAGCCATAGGAGATGCGGGCGCCGGTGCGCTCGGCCAGCTCCAGGTGACCGGAGAGGAAGTCGGCGTGGATGTGGGTCTCGAGGACCCGCTCTATGGTCAGGCCGTGACGCTCGGCGGTGGAGATGTAGTCGTTGACGTCGCGCTGCGGGTCGACCACAACGGCCCGGCCGGTGGTGCGGTCGCCGACGAGGTACGAGGCGTGGGAGAGGCAGTCGAGGTAAAACTGCACGAAGACCAGCGGTCCGGTGTGGTTCGGCATGACGGGCTCCTGAGGATGAGCGGTGACGGGTGCGCCGGGGCATCGGGCCCGGGGCGCGGGTGGCGGGTCGGTGGGGCCGCGCGTCACGGATGCGGCGCGGCGACGGCTAGGTGGCCAGGGGCAGGGTGGCGATGTACGCAGGGCCGGGACCGCGGGTGCGATCCGCCGGGTCTCCGGTCGGGTTCCCGCTTTCCGGTTTCGGATCAGGCGAGCCCGCGGAGCATGAGGTTCCAGTAGAGGAACGGCAGGCCGCGCCGCTTGAGGTACCACATGTCGGTGCGTTCGCGGATGGTGTCGATCACCGGGATCGACGGGGTGGGCTGACCGCTGTAGTCGAACTCGGCGAGCAGCATCTTGTTGCGGGCCGTGGTCAGCGGGCATGAGGAGTAGCCGTGGTAGGCGGCCGTGGGTTCCCGGCCGTTCATCGTGGCGAGGAGGTTCTCGACGACCACGGGCGCCTGCTTGCGCACGGCGGCGCCGGTCTTGGAGTTCGGGGACGATCCGACGTCGCCGAGGGCCCAGACGTTGGGGTACCTGACATGCCGCATGGTGTGCTTGTCGATCTCGACGTAGCCGGCCGGGTCGTCGGCTCCGGCGAGCGGGCTGCGCTTGATCCAGTCAGGGGCGCTCTGCGGTGGGACGAGGTGGGCCATGTCGTACGGCAGGGTCTTCGTGCCCCCGGTGCCCAGGTCGGTGACGACCACCTCGCGGGCCTCGGGGCGCACCTCGGTGACCTCGCTGCCGTAGTGGACGTTGATGCCGTACCGGCGGACCACGTCGTCGAGCACGCGCGCGAACTCCGGAACGCCGAAGATGGCGGCACCGGGTATCACGAGGTGGATGTCGATCCTGTCGAGGACGCCCTGTTGCCGCCAGTAGTCGGCGGCGAGGTACGCGATCTTCTGCGGGGCGCCGCCGCACTTGATGGCGCCCGTCGGCATGCTGAACACCGCACTGCCCGAGCGGGTCCCGCGAATGAAGCGCCAGGTCGCGGGAGCAGCGTGCGGCAGGTAGTTGCTCGACAGGCCGTCCTTGCCGAGCCCGGCCTCCAGGCCCGGCACTCGATCCCAGTCCAACTGGATGCCGGGGCAGACCACCAAGTGGTCGTAGGAGACGGTGCCACCGTCATCCAGTGTCACCTCCTGGGCTTCGGGGTCGATGGAGACCGCGGCGCGGCGGATCCACCGCACGCCCTTCGGCATCACGGTCTCCTGCGGGCGGATGCTCTCCTTCAGCGGTGCTCGTCCGCCGCCGACCAGCGTCCACAACGGTTGGTAATAGTGGTGAAGGCTTGGGTCGAGCACTGCGACGTCCTTTTCACCGGCGCGGCGGAGCCGAGCCGCGACCGAGATACCTGCGGTCCCGCCGCCGATGATCACGGTCCGGTGGCGCTGCTTGGTCACCAAGAGAACCCTCCCGATCGAATGTACGTACATTCAAGTTAGGCGGCGCAACTCCGGCGCGCAAGCCGCCTGAGCAAATTTCACATCAGTTGTACGTACATTTATCTTGCGCTCGGCTGCGCGCCTGTCCGCCTCGCGCGTGGCCGAATCGGCCTCCTCCCGGCTCGGACGGCGTGCCCCGTCCTCCGGCAGGGATCTCTCCCACGACCTGGTGCTCGATCTCGTCGCCGACCGCACCGGCGAAACGACCGTGGGCGGCGGCGCCAGTGCCCTCGTGGGCGGACAGGTTGTCCGGAATCACGCAGATCGGGGCGGGCGGCGCGGATCGACTTCAGTGCGGCCAGGGTGTTTGCGGCGCCGCCCTTCTTGCGGCGGTTGACGCCCCACAGGCGGTCGTCACCGATGGAGTAGCAGCCGTGGAAGTAGCACACCCCGTGGGTGCGGTGGTAGGTGGCCGGTAGCCGGTCGGGGTGCCCCTGCTCGGCCCAGCCGGCGCCTGTGCTCGCGCCGCAGCGTACGACGCGGCAGCCGATGCGGGCGCGGTAGACCGGTTCGCGGGGCGCGGCGGCGAGCACCGCGCCGGCGGCCAGGTGGTCATCGTCGGCCTCGCATTCGTGGTGCGGAATCAGGGCGGGCCGCCGCCAGAGCGTTGTACGGCGGCCTGTGAATACGCGTGACTGAGCACTCCACCTGGCGGGACTCGCCAGCTGAAGCGCTCATTTCGAAAGCTTCCGACCAGCCACCAGGGGGTCAAGGCGGCGTCGCACGGAAGAGGGCGAGGAGGGCCTGAGCCGACGGAGTGTCTGCGTCGAAGAACTGCGTGGCCAGCGTGGGTGGGACGGCTGTTCCGTGCATGCGGATCTCGTGGCAGCTGAAGCAGAACGCCGCCTCGAAGAGGGCCAGATCGAGGCACTCCTCATACGCGCGAATGCTCCAGCCCGGTGAGAAGCGACAGCGGTGCCGTTCACCGCTGGGCAGGGACCCGATCAGGGTCAGGGCGTTGGCTGCTTCGTTCCCGGCCCAGTAGGCGACCGCTTTGCCGGGGTACGGGGCGCCCCGTTCGATCGGGAGGGCGGAGATCCGTACGACCTCGATCAACACGGTGGCGGCCACGGCTTCGGCGGGGATCTGCATGAGGACAGTCTCCCCGCCGAACTGGTCGGCCGAGTCTGCCCGGATCTTGTCCGGCCTGCAGCCGAGCCGACCCTGCCGACCAGAAGCCATACCGCTGGCCTGTCCGCCAAGTCGACTGCCCACTCGCCAGGTGAAGCGCTCCTGACTTTGTTGGCGGGTTGATTCCGGTCCTTCGCACGATCGGGATCGCCAGTCACGGCCAACTGCTTCTTAACCGTCGTATACCGCTGACGTTGTGACTGCCCCTCAGCGAAGCACGAAACCCGGCACCATGTCGTCGTCGGGGTCGACGATGAACCGGTGCTCGCCGGTCTGGTAGGCCCGGCCGGTGACCACCGGCACCACGGCCTCCCGGCCTGCCTCGTGCGTGGTCCTTTGCACCCGCGCAAGCCAAGTCGCCTCGGTGATCGAGCTGTGCGCGAGAACCTGGTCGGGCTTGAGCTGGCCGGTGGAATGCAGAGCGGCAACCCGCGAGCAGGTACCCGACCCGCAGGGCGAACGGTCGACCTCACCGTCGGCGAAAACGGTGACGTTGCGCTGGCGCAGGCTGCCGTCCGGACCGATCCCCTGGTCGTCGATATAGATGACGCCGTAAATGCCGCTCAGCCTGTCGTCGAGCGGGTGCTCGGCGAAGGCGGTGGGGTTGAGGAAGCTTTTGATCTCGCGGCTCAGCTCGATCAGCGCCGTAAGCGAGGCCACACTCACGTCGAGGCCGACCGCTGCGACCGGGACGTGAGCATAAATCGCGCCGCCGAAGCTGATCCCACACCGGACCTCCCCGCGCGAGGTCGGGACCGCCACCTCGTCGTGCAGGACGTAGCTGGCAACACTGACGAAGTCAACGCTGACGACCCGGTCGCCGTCGGTGGCCACATGGGCGCGGACCCGCCCCGAGGGCACGTCGATCACTACCTCCGTGACCCCGCTGGGATCGATCGGAACTTGGCCGCTACGCACCGCCCACGCGCCAAGAGCGATGGTGCCGTGACCGCATGCGGTCGAAAAACCGTCCTTGTGCCAGAAGAGCACACCGAAATGGGCCCCCGCGTCGTCGGGCGGAACAATGAACCCGCCGTACATGTCAGCGTGGCCGCGGGGCTCGGAGCACAGCAGGGCACGCAGCCCGTCGATCCCGGGATCGGAGATCGCGCTCACGCGCTTGTCCGCCACGGTGTCACCCGCGATCCCGGGCACGTCGGTGACGATCCGGAACGGCTCGCCGCCGGCGTGATAATCGACGGTACGGATGTCGGTGATGGTCATGGTTGGGTCCGATCCTGATACGGGACAGCGGGACGGGCCGTCAGGCCATGGGCACAGAGGGGTAGTCGACCGGCGGGGCAAGGTCTCCTTGGTCGACCGCGTGGACACCCGGCGTCTCCCGAGCCGACCTCATTGCCCGCGAGTGAACCATGTGACATGGCACAGTGCAATGACACATCCGGAATTCTCTGCAGAGCTACCCGCAGCGAACGCCGACAGTCACTACGAAGGGCCTGGGCACGTCTAGCCGCACCCAGATGCCCAACGTCGCCAGCGACTCCATGACCGCGTCGCGGAAGGAAGCAACGGACTGGCCGACGAGCGGAACGGAGATCTTCCGGCCATGCAGCGTCGAGACGACCAGCCGATGCGCGACGAAGTCGAAGCCAGATCGCGTTGCCGTCGACCTACCCCCCGCCAAGACGATTTTAGGTTAGGCTAACCTGTGTTGCGTGCATGTTGGTGAAGGAGATTCCGCGGCCACACACCCCCGTGGTCATGAACTGTCGGCCACGGGGGTCACCGTGGCGTACGACGGCGTCGATGTCGTACATGGCGCGTCGTTGACACTGCAGCCCGGCGAGGTGACCGTCCTGGTGGGACCGAACGGGAGCGGGAAATCGACGCTCCTGCGCACGATCGCGCGCCTGCAGCGGCCCAGGACCGCGACGCTCGTCATCGACGCCGACACCGACGGCCTCGCTCTGAGCCCCCGTGAGTTCTCACGCCGCGTCGCCCTGCTGACGCAGGGACGGCCCACGCCCAGCGGGCTGACCGTGCGGGACGTCGTCGAGTTCGGCCGCTACCCGTACCGGGGCCGCTGGGGCAAGGCCGACCCGGGCAGCCGGGCCGCCGTAGACCGCGCGCTCGCCATGACGGGCGTCGCGGAACTCGCCGACCGGGGTGCCGAGCAGCTCTCCGGAGGACAACTCCAACGCGTCTGGCTCGCTGCCTGCCTCGCCCAGGAGACCGGTGTGCTGCTCCTCGACGAGCCGACGACCTACCTCGACCTGCGTTACCAGGTCGAACTCCTCGACCTCGTACGCGACCTGGCGGACGACCACGGGATCGCCGTCGGCGCGGTCCTGCACGACCTCGACCAGGCCGCGGCCGTCGCAGATCGGATCGTCCTGCTCCACGCGGGACGGGTCGTCGCTGCCGGCCTCCCCGAAGACGTCCTGACGGCACAGCGACTGACCGATACGTACGGCATCCGTATCGAGGTCGAGACCGACCTGCTCACGTGCCGACTGCGCACCCGTGCCATCGGCCGACACCACAAGCGAAGCGAAAGGCTCAACACCCCCTCATGAAGCGCCTCCTCACCGCGGTCACCGCCACCGTCGCGGCCCTCACTCTGACCGCCTGCGGGACGACCGAGCCCGCCGCCGACGACAAGGCGAAGAAGACCGCCGAGCCCATCACCCTCACCGATGCCACCGGCACGAAGGTCGAACTCGACGGGCCCGCCAAGAGGGTCGTCGCAACCGAGTGGAACGTCGTCGAGAGCCTGGTCTCGCTGGGCGTCGACCCCGTCGGGGTCGCCGATGTCAAGGGTTACAAGACCTGGGACACCGCCGCCCCGCTGAAGAACAACCCCAAGGACATCGGCACCCGCAGCGAGCCGAGCATGGACACCATCGCCGCCCTGAAGCCGGACCTCATCGTCGCCACCACCGGCCTCCCGCCGGCCGCCACCAAGCAGCTGCGCAAGGTCGCGCCGGTCCTGGAGGTGAAGGCGGCCGACGCCTCCGACCCGGTCGGCCAGATGACGAAGAACCTCGACCTCATCGCCCAGGCCACCGGCACCACGGAGCAGGCCGAGAAGCTCAACAAGCAGTTCGACGCGAAGATCGCCGAAGGCAAGAAGGACCTCGCCGATGCCGGACTCGCCGGTGCGCAAATCGCCTTCGCCGACGGCTACGTCGTCTCCAACCAGGTCTCGATCCGGCCCTTCACCAGCGGCTCGCTCATAGGCGGGGTCAACGAGAAGCTGGGCCTGAAGAACGCCTGGTCCGTCAAGGGCGACGAGGAGTACGGCCTCGGCACCACCGACGTCGAGGGTCTCACCAAGCTCGGCGACGACGTGCATTTCGCCTACATCGGCAACGACGGCGACAAGAACAGCACCCCCTTCACCGGCGCGCTCGCCAATGACAAGGTGTGGACCTCGCTGCCGTTCGTGGAGAAGGGCAACGTCCACCGACTGCCCGACGGCATCTGGATGTTCGGCGGTCCCGAGTCGATGATGAAGTACATCGACTCCGTCGTCGCCGCGCTGACGAAGTAACACCATGGCCGTCACCACGAAAACTCCCGCCACCCGCCCGTCGGCGGCCCCGTCCCGGACGGGCGCGGCCGCGGTGACGGCCGCACTGCTCCTCCTCGTCGCGGGCCTCGCGCTCGTCGACATCACCCAGGGCACGGCCTCCGTCGGCGCACCCGAGGTCTGGAAGGCGCTCACCGGAAAAGCAGACCCCGCCGACGCGTCCGTCGTCATCGCCTCGCGACTGCCGAGGATGGCCGCAGGGCTGCTCGTCGGCATCGTGCTCGGAATGGCGGGCGCCGCCCTGCAGGCGGTCAGCCGCAATGTCCTCGCATCGCCCGACACCCTCGCCGTCAACGCCGGCTCCTACCTGGCCCTCGGGCTGGTCGCCGCCACCGGCGTCTCCCTCCCGCTGCTCGCCTCCTCCGGCGTCGCCTTCGTCGGCGGCCTCACGGCGGCGGCCGTCGTGCTCGGGCTGTCCGGCCTGGGCGCCGGCACCGTCCGGCTCGTGCTCGCCGGCAGCGCCCTCACCCTCGGCCTTACCGCCGTCACCGAGGGACTGCTCCTGCTGTTCCCGCAGCAGACCGAGGGCCTCTACGAGTGGAACCAGGGCAGCATCTCCCAGAACGGGTTCGACGGCGTGCTGCAGATGGCACCCATCGGCGTCGCCGGCCTCGTCGGGCTGCTGCTCCTCGCCCGCCGGGTCGACGCCCTGGCTCTCGGTGACGACGCCGCCCGCGGCCTCGGTGTCCCGGTGGGCGCCACCCGCGTCACCGCGGTCGCGCTCGCGGCCCTCCTCTCCTCGGCCGCCGTCACCCTGGCCGGCCCGATCGGCTTCGTCGGCCTGTGCGCCCCCGCCCTCGTCCGCCCCCTCGCCCGCCGGTTCCGCGCGTTCTCCCGAACCCGTGTGGCCATTCCCCTCGCGGGCCTCGTCGGCGCCGCCCTGGTGCTCGGCTCGGACGTGCTGCTGCGCACCCTGGTCCCGGCGGACACCGCCGTCACCGTGCCGACCGGCGTCGTCACCAGCCTCGTCGGCGCCGTCTTTCTGATCGTCATGGCCACGCGGGTCCGGGACACCGCCGAAGCCCCCGTGGCCGACCGGCTGCGTATCAGGAGCCGGACCGTCTTCCTCACCAGCACAGCCGTCCTGGTGGCCCTTGTCGTCGGCGTCACCATCGCCGCCGTCCTGCTGGGCGACGCCAAGCTGCTCCTGGGCGACGTGGCCAACTGGGTACAAGGCCGCGCCGGGCAGACCACCACCTTCGTCCTCGACACCCGAGTGCCCCGCGTCCTCGCCGCCCTCCTCGCGGGCGCCGCACTCGCCCTGGCCGGGACACTCGTCCAGGCCGTGACCCGCAACCCTCTCGCGGAACCCGGCATCCTGGGTGTCTCCCACGGCGCCGCGCTGGGCGCCGTGCTGCTCGTGACGACGGTGCCCCAGGCCGGGTCGTGGAGCGTGGCCGGTGCGGCGTTCGCCGGCGCCGCGGTCAGCTCCGTCCTCGTCTTCGGACTCGCCGCGCGGGGCGGATTCCGGCAGAACCGGCTCGTCCTCGTCGGGTTCGGTGTCGCGACCGGGGCGGGCGCCCTGATCAGCCTGCTCATCATCCTCACCGACCCCTTCAACGCGACGAAGGCGCTCACCTGGCTCTCGGGCTCCACCTACGGCCGGACCCTGCCCGATGTGGTGCCCCTCGCGGTCGCTCTGGCCGTGGGCGTGGCCGTCGCGGTCGCGCGGCATACCGAGCTCGACCTCCTGTCGCTCGACGAGGACACCCCCAGGCTCCTCGGGCTCGACCTCGGACACGGGCGCCTCGGCTTCCTCGCCCTGAGCGTCCTGCTCAGCGCCACCGCCGTGGCCGCCGCCGGCACCATCGGCTTCGTGGGACTCGTCGCCCCTCACGCGGCCCGTGCCCTCGTGGGGCGGCAGCACGCCCGCGTGATTCCGGTCGCGTTGCTCCTCGGCGCTGCCCTCGTCTGCACCGCAGACTTCGTGGGCCGCACCGTGATCGCACCGGCCCAGCTCGGCACCGGCCTCATGACCGCCATGATCGGCACGCCGTACTTCCTCTATCTGCTCGTACGCAGTCGCCGGTAGTACGGGGACGGCTCCCCGCCGCCCGCACGACTCACGGCGATCAGTGGAAACCACCAAGGCTCCTGACGTCCGAAGAGGACTTCAGCTCCTGGACGAAGACAGTGCACCTCCTGCGCTCCCCCAAGAACGTCCGTCGCCTGCTCGGCTCTATCGCCGAGGCGGAGGCCGACAAGGCCGAGCATCGCGAGCTGATCGACCCCAACGCGGAGCGTGCGTGAAGATCTCGTTCACGTCCCCCGCCGGTTGTCCGGCCACATTTGTGTGCCGTTTTTATGTCATGGCAGAAACTCGACAACTCCAGCCAGTTGCCTTACCGGTACGGAAATCTCAGGATCTGCTGGTGTGTCAGGGACCTCCTTCTCGCGACGAGTAGAAGGCGATCACTGCATCTCTGACGCCAGATTCGCGGCGAACCCGAACAAAAAGGCATCTCAGGAGGGCTGGCACAACCACCCACCACGTACGACGCAGTGATCCGATGCGGCGCCGAATTCCCGTGACCGCGTGGCTTTCGTGCGCCCTTGTTCCCCCTCAGAGAAGGTCATCATTTCAATGAGACAGTCACGACTGGCTGGGCAGACCAGACACCCGGACCGCCCGGCCAGTTCCACACCCTACTGGCTGACATACCGTCCAGTAGGGACGGTCCTGGGCCTGCTGACCGCGGCGTGTGTGGCCGGAACGCTTGCCGTCCTCCCCGTCGCCGCCGCCGCCGAAACGCCGGCCACCCGGGCGAGCCAGCCACAGCAGAAGAGCCCCGTTGTCGCCACGCACAAGCTCACCCTCGTCACGGGAGAGGTGGTGACGTTGGAGCGTCACGCCGATGGCTTGCAGGCGGCGACGGTGGAGCCCGCGGCCGACGGTACCCCGGCGGCGTTCACCACCCTGAAGGTGGGTGACGAGGTCTATGTCATCCCGGACAAGGCGCAGCCTTACCTCGCTGCGAACGAGCTCGACCGTGAGCTGTTCAATGTCACCAAGCTGGTTGAGTACGGCTATGACGACGCGCGCCGTTCCGCCGTTCCTCTGATCGCGACCTACGGGGGCGCGCCGGGCAAGGCCGGCAAGGTGCTCAAGCGGGACGCGCCGGCTGGCTCGGTGAAGAAGGATGAGTTGCCCAGTGCCAACGCGGTGGCGCTGCACGCCGGCAAGAAGAAGGTGTCGGCGTTCTGGGAGGCGGTTGATGACGACAGCGCCGCCGCGTCGAAGGCGCCGAAGCTTGCCGGTGGGATCAAGAAGCTCTGGCTCGACAAGCCGGTGCGCGTGACGCTGGATCAGAGTGTGCCGCAGATCGGTGCTCCGGAGGCGTGGGCGGCCGGCTATGACGGCAGTGGCACGAAGGTGGCCATCCTCGACACGGGTATCGACCCGGACCACCCCGATGTGGCGGGGCAGGTGAAGAAGGCGCAGAACTTCACCGATGACCCTGACGCGGTCGATCACCACGGTCACGGCACGCATGTCGCCTCGACCATCGCCGGCTCGGGTGCCGCGTCGGGCGGCAGGCTCAAGGGTGTGGCGCCGGGCGCCGACCTGTACATCGGCAAGGTCCTCAACACGGCCGGTTCGGGCTCCGAGTCGATGGTCATCGGCGGCATGGAGTGGGCGGCGGCCCAGGGCGCGGATGTCATCAGCATGAGCCTGGGTGGTTCGGTCCCCAGCGACGGCACCGACCCGATCAGTCAGGCCGTCAACCAGCTCACCGAGTCCTCCGGATCCCTGTTCGTCATCGCGGCCGGCAACACGGGCCCGGGCAAGGGGACCGTGAGCTCGCCCGGTGCCGCCCAGGACGCACTGACCGTCGGCGCGGTGTCCAAGCAGGACCAGCTCGCGAACTTCTCCAGCCGCGGCCCGGTCAAGGAAACCTTTGCGGTCAAGCCGGAGATCACCGCACCGGGCGTGGGCATCGTCGCCGCCCGCGCCGCCGGCACCTCCATGGGTACGCCGGTCGACGCCAACTACACGGCGGCCAACGGCACCTCGATGGCCACCCCGCACGTGTCCGGCGCAGCGGCGATCCTCGCCCAGCGCCACCCCGACTGGTCCGCCGACCGGCTCAAGCAGGTGCTGGCCAGCACCGCCAAGCAGGGCTCGTACAACGCCTACCAGGGCGGTAACGGCCGCGTCGACGTGCCCAAGGCGATCGACGCCGAGGTCTACTCCAGCCCCGCCGTCATCAGCATGGGCAAGAAGTCGGCCGAGAGCGCACCGGTCACCAAGACGATCGACTACGTCAACACCTCCACGGCGGACACCACGCTGTCGCTCCGCCTGCTCAGCCGCGGAGAGACGGCACCCCCGCCGGACGGCATGTTCACGCTCAGCGCCAACAACGTGACGGTCCCGGCCAACTCCACCGCCAGCGTGACGGTGACCTACCGTCCCGAACTCGGCGCCATGGGCGACTACACCGGTGTCATCACCGCCACCGCGGCCGACGGCACCGCGATCCGCACCACCGTCGGCGCCACGAAGGACGTGCCCACCGTCGACCTCACTCTCAACACGATCGACCGGAACGGAGACCCGGCCCTCGGCGAACTCACGGTGTTCGACCTGGACAACGGCGTCGTCCGCCAGGTCTTCTCCCAGGGCGGAACCAAGACCGTCGCACTGCCGCAGGGCCGCTACTCCGTCATGGGCTTCGTGTACACGACGGACAAGGTAACCTCCCGGACCCTGAACCACACGCTCGCCGGTGAGCCCGTCGTGGATCTGAAGACGGACCAGACGATCACGATGGACGCCCGGCTGGGCAAGGAGGTCAAGGTCGCGACCCCCAAGGAGTCCGAGGCGAACGGCTACAAACTCGGGTACCGCCAGCAGCTCCCCGGCAAGCGGGGAATCGACTACATGAAGGCCGCATCCGACCCGCTGTGGGACCACGCCTATGTGGTGCCCACCGCGCCAGTGACGGACGGCACCTTCGAGTTCAACTTCCAGCAGCGCAGGTACTCGCCGGTGATCCGGGCGTCCATTGCAGGGCAGGGAGGCGCGCTCCCACTCGAGCCGGTGGTCTATGCGGATTGGTTGTACGGCTCCAGCAAGCTCCGGGCGGTCGACGCCGGCACGGGACGGCCGGAGGACCTGGCCGGCAAGGACCTCGACGGCAAGCTCGCGGTCGTCACCCGCGACGCCACCCGGAAGGCCGTCGACCAGATCGCCGCAGTGGCCGGCGCCGGTGCGAAGGCAGCGATCATCGTCAACGACCGGCCCGGCCCCTATTACGCCGGCGTGCCACGCTCCACCGGCTCTGCCATCCCGGCCTGGACCCTCACCCAGGACGAGGGCGCGGTGCTCTTCGGCCGGATGGCCGACGGTCCCACGCGGATCAACCTGCAGGGCATCAAGAAAGACCCCTCCGTGTACAACATCGCGCTGATGGTTCCCGGTGGGATCCCGGCCGACCCCACCGACGCGGTCACCAGGAAGAACTCGGCCGTGGTGAAGTCCCACTACCGCGGCACCAACGGCACTCTGCTCGGCGACACCACCTCGGCGATCCGCCCGGGAGAGGGCACGATCTTCCAGTTCGTGGAATCCTTCGAGGCGCCGCTTGACCGGGAGGAGTGGTACTCCACCGGCAGCAAGTGGCCGACGATGAAGGACATGGGGTGGTGGCACAAGGCCAACCCGGACCGCACCGACATCTTCCGCGTCATGCGTGACGTCATCCGCAACTACAGCCCGGGCGAGCAGCGCGAGGAGACCTGGCTGGGTGCGGCGAACGGCCCGGCCGGACCGGAGACCACCAACGCGTTCCGCGACGGTGACCAGGTCACCCTCAACATGTCGGAGATGGGCGACAGCGAGCCGGGACACCACGCCTTCTTCCTGAACGATGGCGACAACCTGGACGATGACGACAAGTCGACGGTGCGGCTGTACCAGGACGGCAAACTCCTCACGGAAACCAACCGGTTCGCGTGGACCACGGTGCCGGTCAGCCCTGACCCGGCGACCTACCGGATCACCAAGGACGCCGAGCACCGGGAGTGGTTCCCGCTGTCCACGAAGACCAGCACCGCGTGGACGTTCAAGTCCACCCGGCCGACGAACGGCCAGGAGGACCTGGCGCTGCTCTGGCCGGAGTACGGCCTGGACCTGGACGAAGAGAACACCGCCACGGGCGGCAAGAACTACCACTTCGACCTGGCCTTCGCCCTCCAGAACGGCGCCACCCCGGACATCGACGGGGTCGAGGTGGAGGCGTCCACCGACGACGGTGCCACCTGGCACCCCGCGAAGGTCAAGAGCAAGAGCGACGGCAGCTACAAGGTGTCCGTGAACAACCCGACTTCGGGCTACGTGTCCCTGCGCGTCAAGGCACAGGACACCAACGGCAGCAAGATCGAGCAGACCCTGATCAAGGCCTACGCCGTTCGCTGACCCTCACGGCAGCCCGTTCCTGACCGCACCCCTGGCACAAGGCACGCCCTTGCGCCAGGGGTGCACTCTTCCGGTCGAAAGCGTCACAGCTCAGGAGGCAAAGAAACGACCTTCTCTGTGCCGGTCATACTCCGATTCCGACGAGCGGGCCGTTGGTCACACGGTCGACGAACTCCAGGGTTGGACGCCGTGAAGACGCCGAGCGCCGCGACGATGGTCAGCAGCAGCGTAAAGACCGACGAGAAGCCGACCGACGGTAGTGGTGGCGGCACCCGGCGAGTCGCTCCTCGGAGACGGATAGAGGCCCGGGTCAGCTTCCTCGATCCCCCTGAGGTAGGCATGGGGGGTGAGCCGGACCGTGTAGTCAACGGCGCTTGCTGGCGTGCCCACCTGTACATTGACCAGCGCGACCCCGGCTGCAGCGGGTGGTGGAGTACCGGACGGTGAACGTCCGGAGCTGGGGGCGCATCGTCGAGGCCTGGGCATCCGGTGATCAGCAGGGCCTGGAAGACGCCTGGGAGGACGTCATCGTCGACCTTGGGCCGCAGTGGGGTCAGTACGAGTACGTCACCAACATCGGCTTCGCCGCCTGAACGACCTCCTGTGCGCCTTCTACGAGACCGCCCCTGAACTGTCCCACTCCGTCGTCGACGTCGAACCCCGACTGACCGACATGAGCACCCTGCTCGCCGGCTACGCCACCCGCTCGACCCGCCCCGGCCACGAGCAAGGCGCACCCCATGCCCCAGCGTGACCCCCGGTGCGTCTGATGACACGCGGCGGCGTATTCATCGTCAAATCGTGATCACGAACTCCCCTACTGAATAACCGAGTTACACTACCCCGCGCCCGGTTCTCTGGCAGAGGGCGACTGTGCTGAACGATGCCGTGCCAGCGGCCTTGTCTGACAACACAGCGCCGTGGTTCCGGCTTCGTTACGGCCCTTGCCTCTGCGGTCACGGCTCCGGTACCCCCGAACCCATGCTCACCATGCTCCAGCCGGCTGCGGCGTCGTACCGGGAATTCCTCGTCATGAACGAGGCGGTGACCCCGGGCCTCCTCGCCGAGCGCAAAGGGGCCTTCGTCCTCGCCGGCCAGGAGCCCGGGGTCCCGCTGGCCGACCGGCTTGCCGAGGAGCTCGGCCTGCGCGGCAACGGATCGGCCTTGTCCACGGCGCGGCGGGACAAGGCCCGCATGATCGACACCCTGGCCGCCGCCGGTCTGCGCACCGCGTCCCAACTGTGCACCGACGACGCCGTGGTTGCGGCGGCCTGGGTCGTGTCCGGCGGCCACTGGCCCTGCGTCGCCAAGCCGCTCTCCTCCGCCTCCACCGACGGGGTGCGGGTGTGCCGGACCGAACAGGAGCTGCGCGACGCCGTCGCCGGTGTCCTCGGCACCCACGACATCTATGGGTCC
Organism: Streptomyces sp. NPDC002958; assembly: GCF_055563255.1. NCBI lineage: Bacteria > Bacillati > Actinomycetota > Actinomycetes > Kitasatosporales > Streptomycetaceae > Streptomyces > Streptomyces sp. NPDC002958. The sequence continues at coordinate 84,630 of NZ_JBVHDS010000010.1, forward strand.
GCCAACGACCATGCTCTGATCCAGAGTTACCTCACCGGCACGGAATACATCGTGGACACGGTGCCGTGCGACGGCCGGCGGCGGGTCTGCGGGGTGTGGCGCTACGAGAAGCGGCTGTCCGAGCACGGCAGGCCCCTGTACAACCGCGACATCCTCGTCGACCCCGCCGACCCGGTGTGCGGACAGCTGGTGCCGTACGTCGAGAAGGTCCTGGACGCGCTCGGGATCGTCAACGGCCCCGCGCACGCGGAGATCATCGTGGGGGCCGACGGCCCCGCCCTGGTGGAGGTCGGTGCGCGCCTCAACGGCAATATGCACCCGGCCATGCACCAGACCTGCCTCGGCCTGGACCAGGCCCAGCTCACGGCACTCGCCTACGGCGATCCGGAGCGCTTCCTGAGCGGCTAGCGGACACGCCGTACTCGATCCGGCAGCCCGCGGTCGTGTACAACATCCCCACCTCGCTGTCGGGGCGGGTCGTCGGCGTCGACGACGCGGTCGTCTCCCGTATACGGGCCCTGCCCGGCGTGGTGGACCTGACCGTCAAGAAGAAGCCTGGCGACCGGATCAGCCCGACCGAGGATCTGCTCACCAGCCCGCTGCGCGTGTTCCTGACCAGCCAGGACACCGAACAGCGCTCGATCGGGACTACCTCTTGGTCGAGGAGCTGCGCGAGGACGTGTACACCGTCGAGGCGTGAGCATCCGTCCCCTCCCTCATGGCGGTGGCCCCGGCGCGGGGGCCACCGCCATGCGCGGCGTCAGAGCGGACGGAACATCATGTGCTGGCCGACGAGTCCTTCGTCGGGGTGGTCGAAGGCCAGCGGTGCGGTGCCGACGACCTCGAAGCCCAGCGACTTCCAGAGGTGCACCGCCGGCTCGTTGACCTCCACGACCGCGTTGAACTGGATGCCGCGGAACCCCTGTTCGCGGGACCATTCGATGACGTACTCGCCGAGCCGGCGGCCGACGCCCTTGTTTTGGTGGGCCGGGTCGACCAGGAATGAGCCCGTCCCGATGTGGGAGCCGCGTCCCGGCTTGTTCGGCCCCATCTTCGCCGAGCCCACGATCCTGCCGTCCACGACGGCGACCACGGTGCGTCCCGGCGGCTGCTCCATCCACCACGGCTTCGCCTCGTCGAGGCTCTGCCCCTCGGGGAACGCGTACGTACACCCCTTGGCCATGATCGCGGAGTAGAACGGGTAGATGCTCGGCCAGTCCTCGTCGGTGGCAATGCGAATCTCCATTCGGCACACGATACGTAGCGACCGAGCGGCCTGTCGCCCGTTCCCCGTCGAAGATCGCCGGGGAGCGGGCGACGGGCGAACGGGGGCCTGTGCCCGGGATGTTCACACCGCCAGCGATACCGCCGCGCCCGGGGCGGCTCCCGCGTGGGCCTCCGTGACCAGGTTCAGCTGGCGCTGCATGTACCAGGTGTTCAGGCCGAAGACGAAGACCAGCCACATGCTCGTCGCCTGGCTGCACGTCACCGGGAGGCCCGCCGCGCGCTGGGCGTTCGTTATGTCCTTTCCGGTGTTGTGGAAGGAGATCAGCGGCGCGATCAGGGTCCAGCCCAGGCAGATCAGGACCAGCACGCTGCCGCCCGGGTTGAGCGGGTGGCGGCGGTCGTACGCGTTCAGCACCTTGTGGGGGTACTGCACCCCGCGCGATGAGACGCCCGACGAGGCCGACCTCGCCAACGCGAGGGCACTGGTGGCATCCCTACCGGGGACGGTCGCGGAGGTCTCCTATGACACGGGCGGCGGTGGCCGCTGGTTCCGGCATGTCGGTGATGTGGAGTTCTTGACCGCCTGGCTGCGGCATCCGGACTTCCACCTGGTCAAGTAGCAGGCTCGGCCGCTCCCAGCCGTCGGCTCAAGCCGTGGGTCCTCGGACCCCAGGATCACCTGCATGGCCTGGCCGCGGCCGGCGAGCCGCACGAGCTGCTGCACCGCGCCCGCGCCGGGGAAGACGCCCGTGCCCACCTCCGACTGGCCGATCACCGCACGCTCAGCAGACGCGAACCGCATGTCCCACGCATACAGCAACTCCGCACCGGCGCCGCGCGACCGGCCTTCGAGGACCGCAATCGTCACGGGGCGCGCCTCACTGAGCCTGCGGAACAGCGTGCCGAGGCTGCTGTCGTCGGGCCCGCCGGACGTCGCCGCCATCGCCGTGTACTCGGCGTTCCGCTCGAGGTCGACGTGCGAGATGAAGAAGTCGGGGTCCCCGCTGCGGAAGACGACGACCCGCGCACTGCCGTGGGCCTCGGTGTCGTCGAGCAACGCGATCAGGTCAGCTACGAACCGTTCGTCGATCAGGTTGATCGGGGGATTGTCGATCGTGGCCCAGAGGACCCCGTTACGCAGTTCCGCTCGGATCGCCGAGTAGTTCCAAGACATGGTCTATGGCTCCTGTGTCCGACGGCTGCCCCGGACCATTTCAGACAGTGATCGTCGGCGGTTCGCGGTTGGTCCCAACGCTGGGGTCGATGAATGGCGCCGGTCCATGTCTGGACCGGTCTTGTTCCCAGGACCCCGCCGGGTGACGGGCTGGTGCGAGTCGAACGTCCCGGTGCTCGTGCACCGAAGAACTCACCGTCCCGCATCCCGGTCACGGCTCTCGCCAGATGTTGTCGAAGGCCGCCTCTTCGATCTGCCGCTGTTGCCGTACGGCTGCGAGTTCCGTCACTGCTTCGTTGACGCCGACCAGTACAGTGACGAGCGCGTCGGCGCCGGGACCCTCGAAGTCGTCGGCCGGCTCGTCGTGGACCCCCACGGCAGCCGCCAAGCTGGCGAGGACGGGCTCGCCGGACGTCCAGCGCTCGGCCGCGTGGCGACGGGACGGTGAGTCGGCCGGCGCTGTCCGGTCGATCCTGCGGGGAATCCAGCGGTGCCGTTGCCGGGTGAACGTCCCTTCTGCCTCCAGTGCGGCGCGGTAGGTCTCGGACAGGCCACGGCCTCGGCGCCACAGCCAGTCCTCGACGGACTCGTACGGCGCTTCGCGGTCGAGCGACGACACGGCCACGTCCAACAGGCGATCGTCCATGGCCCGCTGTGGGCCGGGCACGATGCGGTCGCCGTCAAGGGTGACGGCTCCGGCATTGACGAGGTCGATGAGTTCCGCCCCCGCGAGGGCCAGCGAGAGGTCGCCCCGTTCGACGGGACGGTCGGAGGCGATGTCCAAGGCGGCGATCAACAGGTCCCGGGGTGTGGTCATGTCGGACTCCATGTCAGAGGCACCGGTGGCGACACGTCGCCGCTCCTGACCGTTCCGGGGCACTGTCCGCCGGTGCGGGCTCTCGTAACCGGCACGGCATGTCCCACCACCGCCATGTGTGGGAAGCCGATGCGCAGCACAGGGGCGGTAGTAGCAACGGAAACCCAGGGCATCGACCCGACCACCTCCCGCGCCGCCGCCCGCCACCAGGCACGCGTGTGGCTAGGATCATTTATACACTCAAAGTAGCATCAAGATCGCAATATGTTACATAGGGGTCCGTTCCCAGGTTCAGCGCCCACCACGGCCCAGGGCCTTCCACGGATACTGCCGCGGGTGCCACGAGCTGCATGCATCGTCATAGGCGAGGCCGTCAGGCACCAAGTGACAGGAGTAAATCGATCGTGGACATGAAACTCGAGGTCGTGGTGGTACCGGTCACCAACGTCGATCGAGCCAAGAATTTTTACGAGAACCTGGGGTGGCGGCTCGACGCCGACGTGGCCCACGGCGAGGACTTCCGCGTCGTACAGGTCACCCCGCCCGGCTCGCCGTGCTCGGTCATCTTCGGTAACGGGCTCAGCTCCGCCGCACCGGGCTCTACCGAGGGCCTGCACCTCATCGTCTCCGACATTGAGGCGGCCCGGGCCGAGCTCGCCGATCGCGGCGTAGAGGTCAGCGAGGTGTTCCACGACGCGGACGGGGTGTTCCATCGCGCCGGGATCGAGGGACGCGTGCCTGGGCCGGATGCGGAGCGAGCCAGCTACGGCTCGTTCGCTTCGTTCAGTGACCCGGACGGCAACGGCTGGGTGCTGCAGGAAGTCACGACGCGGCTGCCGGGCCGTTGACGGGATCTGTGGCATCCCAGTGGTGCCTCGCGGGCCGCAGGTGTGTCACCCGGCCTTAGCGGCGCGGCGCGGCACGGGCTCGGGTGCTGGCGATCCAATAGGAGTCGGTGCCGGTCTCGATGATGGTGCCGTTGAAGGTGCCGTTGAAGGTGAGCCGGTCGACGATGGTCACACCGGATCGCCGCGTACGTCTCGACCTTCGACATCTGCGGCGTAACATGCACCAGGAGCATCCCGATGCCGCCCAGACCGGCGCGGGCGAGATCTGCTGCATCAGGCTGATCATGTCCGAAGCGACCCACTCCTCGGTGATCTTGCCGCCCTCCAGGCGATAAATCTCGATGCTCCGGTAGCTGACGTCACGATTCGTGGCCAGCATGCCCTGAAAGTCACCGCGATGCGTGCCGCGGAGTGGACCCGTATGTCGTGCGGCCGGCGCTGGGCGGGGGTGGTGTCGAAGACGCAGGCCCTTGCCGTGCGCTTGCGGTTGGGTTTCTCTCCCGGTGGGTACGTGGCGTGCGGATCAGTTACGACGGTGCGCGGGTCGTCCTTCGCGGCGAGACCCTGGCGGATGAGCTCGTCCAGTCGGAAGGTGTCGGGGCCCGCCACCTCCACCACCCCGTTGACGGGGGCGCCGACAGCCGTGCGGCCCACGGCGGCGGCCACGTCGTCAGAGTAGATGGGCTGGATCTTGACCGGGGCCAGACGTACGGTGTCGCCGTCGGTCGCCTCGGCGGCAATGCCCTTCATGAACTCGAAGAACTGCGTGGCGTGCACGATGGAGTACGGAATCCCGGACGCCTCGATCAGCTCCTCCTGCACCTGCTTCGCACGGAAGTACCCGCTCTCCTGGAGGCGCTCGGTGCCGACCACCGACAGGGCGACGTGGTGGGTCACGCCCGCCTCGGCCTCCGCCTGGAGGAGGTTGGTGGTCGAGGTACGGAAGAACTCCATTACGGCGTCGTCCGCGAATGAGGGGGAGTTGGACACGTCCACCACCACCTGGGCGCCCTTGAGGACTTCGGCGAGGCCCTCGCCGGTCAAGGGCCGCCGTGTCATGGCGAGTGAGTTGCCTGCGGTCACCGTACTGTTCTCCTGCTGGAAGGACGGTGCGAGCGTCACCATGGCCCCGAGCGATGCCTTGGTACGTACGCACTCGTCCGCCGGGTCGTCGCAACGGTCCGGTGAAGCTGGGGCAGCCCGGTCCGGGGAACGCCGGGGAGGGTGACAAGCGACCCTGACAACGGGGCGGGACGCGCCAGGACTACCGGACGGCGCGGGTCCGTTCAGCAAGGTCAGAGGGAAGGGTGATGACCATGGAACTGTTCCTGCCGATCCCGCTTGCCGAGTGGCGTGACACCAAGGAGACGCTCCACCGCTTCGCGCAGATCGTCGGGAAGATCCGTCTCGCCGCCAGCGCCCGGCGCAACCACTGGTGGAATGTCCCCTTCCACCTCGCGGGGCGCGGTATCACAACGCGCCCGATGGGGCAGGTCGACGGCAACCCGATCTTCACGATGGACTTCGACTTCGTCGCGCATCGGCTGGTCGTGTCGACTCTGGACGGCCGGGAGATCTCCTTTCCGCTCGTCGGCCAGTCCGTTGCTTCCTTCCACGACGCGGTCATGGAGGCGCTGGCAACGTTGGGCATCCGGGTGCGACTGGACGTGCCCAGGCCCTTCGGCCTGCCCGACTCCGGCCGACCGTTCGCCGAGGACGCCGAGCATGCGACGTACGAGCCCGCACAGGCCAACCGCTACTGGCAGGTCCTCAGCCAGGTAGCGTCGGTGCTGGAGGAATTCGCCGCAGGGTATTCGGGGAAGGTGAGCCCGGTGCACCACTTCTGGCACACCTTCGACATCGCGCACACCCGGTTCTCCGATCGTCACATCGAGCATCCTCAGCAGCTGGACCCTGTCACCCGGGAGGCGTACTCCCGGGAAGTGATCAGCTTTGGCTTCTGGTTCGGGGACGACACCTTCCCCGCGCCCGCCTTCTACTCCTACACCGCTCCGGAGCCCACGCACCTGGCCGAGGAGCCACTCGAGCCCGCGGCGGCGCACTGGGCCGCCCGGAACGACAGCCACCTGGCCGTACTGCCGTACGACGAAGTCCGAGCCGAGGCCGACCCGCGTGCAGCCGTACTCGCCTTCTACGAGAGCGCGTACCAAGCCGGTGCCCGGCGCGCCGGATGGCCGATCGACCCGCTCGCCTGCCCGGGCGGGGTGACGGACCCGCAACTGCGATCCCACAGACCCCACCCGGCTTCCGGCTGAGGCCCAACAGCAACCGTGAACCCCACGTCGGCATGGCCGCCCGGCCACCGCCCCAGTCAGATACCGGTGCGCGCCAGGCAGAACTCTGCTCCCTTCGTGACCGCCGCGTTGTAAAAGCGGTCTCGTCGGCGGCCGGGTTCAAAAAGGTGGGGACGAGCCAGTTCTCGTGTGCCTGCCAGTGCTCGACGGGCACGTCGGGGAAGACGTAGTCGCAGGCGCGGCCCTTGGCGGGCAGCTCCACCACACGGGTGATCTCCGCGTTTCCAAGCACGATGGCGTCCATTCCCCCAGCCTGCGTGCCGAACGACGCAGCCGCTATCGGTCGCATGACCACACTTGGGAAGGAACGGGATGCGGCACGATGCGGCCGATCGGCGACGTGCCGCACCGGGCTGGATTCGGACGGTGACAATGGCGGGGCGGCAGAACGAGAGCGCCGGGCCAGTTCCTCCATCGACAACAGCGAAGCTCCGTTGATGACATCTCATCAACATGGCGAGCTGCAAGAACCACCACTAGCCGAGATCAAACCGCGGATAACTTCAGCGCGGTGGTGAAGCGATTGTGAGAAGTGCTCTGACCCGCAGGTGACAGCGGACGGTTCGGTGCCTGGGCTCCTCCCTCCTTCGGGCGAGCTCAACCGGCCCCCTGGAGGGTGAAGGCCTCACCATGGAACCAATGGTCCGCGTGGTGCCCGGGCCAAGCACGGGCCCCTGCGACGAAAGGACGTACCACATGCCCACGGAGGCCCAGCCCGGCCCGCTGCGGGTGCTCGTCTTCGGCGCCGCGCTGCGGGCCGATTCATCCAATGCCCGCCTCGCGTCGCTCGTGGCCCGGCTGATTTCCGACACCGGCGCCACCGTCGACCACGCTGCGATGCACGACTTCGGCATGCCTCTGTACGACGGCGACGCGGAGGCCGCTGAAGGGCTGCCGGACGGCGCTCTTTTGCTGCGTGACCGGATCGAACAGGCCGACGCCTTCGTCATGTCCTCCCCCGAGTACAACGCCTCCATGCCGGGCCTGCTGAAGAACGCGATCGACTGGGTCTCGCGTGTGCGGCCGCAGCCGTTCAAGACCAAGCACGCGATGCTTGTCTCCGCCTCGCCGTCCCTGGTCGGCGGCAACCGAGGGCTGTGGGCGCTGAGGGTCCCCCTGGAGCACCTCGGTACCCGTGTCTACCCGGACATGTTCAGCCTTGCCAACAGCTACCAGGCCTTCACGGAGGACGGAACGCTGATCGACCCGGGGCTGCAGCAACGTCTGTCCGAAACCGTGGCCGGGTTCCTCAGCCTCGTCGAAGCCGATGTGCGTTACGTCTGTCTGGAGCGCCGGTGGTACGAATTCCTGGGCGATTGTACCGAGGCGTCCATCACCCAACGGGCCGAGGAATGAGCCCGGCCGAGGGGCCGGCGCCTGGTGTCAGCTGATATTCCGCCGGGCCGGGGTGTCCAGGCGCACCCGGAGTAGTCCGGCGAACTGCTGACAGGGGCCGGTGTCGAAGGCGGACGCGCAGAAGAAGAAGGAGCTCCGCGAGTAGCGCAAGCGGTTCCAGGCGGCCGGGCGACGCTGTTTTCTCGCTGGACAGTCCCGTCGGCCCCGCCCCCGGCGGAACCGCATCGGCGGTGCGGCCGCGCGTCGCGATGCGCACCCTGTTATGGATGCGGCACTCCACCGCGTTGTGTGGCGAACGATGCGCCGCACTCTGCCCGCCGCGCCCGATGCGGACCCGGGCACCGCACTGGTGCGCCCCCGATGCGCACCGCCAGGAGGTCACGGGGCGCGCTGCTCCAGGTGGTGAAGGGTGCAAGGCCGTCTGCTGCTCGGGGATCCGACCGCAGTCTGCCGCTGTGGACCACGGCCGGCTGGGTCAAAGGCAAGGGTCGATCGGTGTTCGCCGTGGCTGACTCCGGGGTCGAGCGAGTCCTGACGGACCGTCTGCCCCTGTGGAAGCCGGGAGGAAACGTGCAGCAATTCACGGCACTGTTCGGACGGCTGCGCGTCACACCCCTGGACGTCGCAGGCGCCCGGGTCACGTACGAGACCGAAGGCGTGGACGGGGCCGAGGGCGCAGCCCTGGACCAACCGGCCGACGCGAGCCTCACGGAGGACTTCCGGCGGGGAGTCGCCGCGCTCCAGGACCTTCTGGTGCGCGACGAGCCCGAGACGGCAGAGGCTTTCACCGGCTGGACCTGGCTGGCGGGCCTGGAGGTCCGGCTACTCCCCGGCCTGCAGATCCGCCTCGATCCGGGAGGCGCGTACGAGCCCATCGAGCTCCCCGTCGACGCGCAGATAGACCGCGGCCGCAACACGCTGTTCCTGCGTTCACACACGGCGCTGACCACCAAGGCGGGTGCGGGCGCGGCCATCGCCAGCCACTTCGCGGAAGAACGGTCGCGCGTGGGCCACAGCTGGCGGGACGTTTGGGAGGAGCGCCTGGTGGAGGCAGGGGCCGGGACCGCGCTCACATCGGCAGGGCAGCGGGACCGCGAGGAACGGCAACGGCTCGCCGAAGAACTACGCCAGCGTGCACAGCTGGTTCCCGCCGCGCCGATGCCGAACGGAAAGCCGACCGTTCAGCGGGGCGCGGGCACCGGCGCGACTGTCTCCGCTGTTGGCCCGATCCGCATCGTCCCGCCACCCCGCACCGGTTCAACTCCCGCACCCGCGCCCGGAAACCCAGGACCCGACACCCAAGCCGGCCCGCAGCACGCGCCAACCGCGCGCCCCCTTGTGGACGCGGCCGCCTTCGACGTGCTGCCCGGCAAGGTCACCCGCCTTGGAATGCCGTCCACACCGGGCAGCACCCCTGCCCGTACGCCGGGGACGGCGGGACCTTCACCTCGCCGACACGGGACCCCACTCCCCCAGCCCAGCCCGGAGGGGCCCCGCCCCGCAGCCAGGCTTCACCGCTCGGCTACGCAGACCACCACAAGGAGGAGTTCGTCATCCAGGCGCTCCGCCGGATCCTGCAAGAGCAGGGTGCCGAGCTGGACGACCAGCGGGGTACGTCGGGCGTGGGCGCCGACGCATACGACTCGACCGGGCGCTATTACGAGATCAAGGCCCACGGGCGTGCTGTCCCGGGCGAGCTGACCCTGACGCGTTCGGCGTTCGTACGGGCTTGGTCTGAGGGCGAAAACTACACGCTCGTGATCGCATCACACCTGGAGAAGGGCGCCGGCAAGCCGACCCTCCGCCTGGTGAACGACCCCGTGCACCGCTTCGAAGTCGAACCGCCAACGGACGTCCGTCTCCAGGGCGTACGAGACGTGTCATTGGAGTTGACCGTGTACGAGTGGCCCGGCACGGAGTAGTACCCCGCTCGCCCCTGCGTTCGCAGTCTCATCCCTACGAACGCGGGCGCAGCCAAGTTCGGAGTGTGTGTCAACTACGGCCGTAGGGTGGTCCCCCGTAGGCGGCAAGCAGGCTTGCTGGCCTGGCAACAGGCGATGCAAGAGCCGTGGGCGTAGTTCTGCATCCGCCGGTAGGCCGTTCGACACCTTGTTGAGATCCTCGCCTAACCAGAAGGACCAGCAGCCCATAGCATCACGTAAAGGGGCAACAGTGGTCATAGCCAGCGCACCGCCTACCGGCCACCGGAGTCACCATGTCTTACGACAATCTGGTCATCGTTCTCGCGGTAGGCGCCGCCGTCCCGTTCCTCCTCGCCATGGTGCCCCGAGCCCCCCTCCCGGGCCCAGTCCTCGAGATCGTGGCCGGTGTGATCGTTGGTCCGGCGGTGCTGAATCTGGTACAGCCGGACGCCACCGTTCAGGCGTTGTCGATCATTGGACTGAGCTTCCTGCTGTTCCTTGCCGGGCTCGAGATCGATTTCCAGCAACTGCGCGGCCCACGGGCGCGGCTCGTCGCCATCGGTCTGGCAGGCACGATTGTGCTGGCCGGGATCGTTGGCTGGGTGCTGGACTTCGCCGGGCTGGTCGAGAGCCCACTGCTGATCGGCACCGCGCTGGTGGCAACGTCCTTGGGGCTTCTGGTCCCGATCCTGAAGGACGCCGACGCAATCGACCGGCCAGTCGGCCAACTGACCATCGGTGGAGCCTCTGCAGGTGAGATCAGCGCTGTGCTGCTGCTGTCGTTGTTCTTCTCCGAGCATGCTTCGGGCCCGGCCTCCAGGCTGCTTCTGTTGCTCAGCCTGGCTTGCCTGACGGCGCTCATCGCGGTGACTTCGATACGTGCGGGGCGCTCGATGTGGCTGTCCCGAGCCGTAGTGAATTTGGCGGACACGAGCGCCCAAGTCCGAATCCGCCTGACCATGCTTCTGATCGTCGGCCTGTCCGCGGTCGCCATACATCTCGGATTCGAGGCCATTTTGGGTGCCTTCATGGCTGGGGCCGTACTGCGGCTGGTCGACCCAGACGCCGAACGGACGCATCCGCAGTTCCAGGTGAAACTGGAGGTCCTGGGCTATGGATTCCTCGTCCCGGTCTTCTTCGTGACCAGCGGAATCCAGTTCGACCTCGGCGCACTGTTCGCGGACGCCGCGACGGTGCTGCGGGTACCGATGTTCCTTGCCGCACTCCTCCTCGTTCGTGGACTGCCCGCATTGGCCTACCGCAGCGCGGGTCTCTCGCGGGCAGAGATCACGGCCAGTGGACTCCTGCAGGCCGCTTCCCTCCCCGTGATCGTGGCAGCGACAGCGATCGGGTTGAAGCTGGACGCAATCCGACCGGCCAACGCAGCCGCGCTGGTGGCAGCGGGCCTCTTGTCCGTGATCGTGTTTCCCTTGATTGCGCTGCCCTTGCTGAGCCATACACGGACATCCGCAGGATCGGGGGCGGAGGACAAGCCGGATTGATGCCCAGAACGACACCGCGCCGGCTCGTCTCGAGATGCTGTGTTGCGCGATGTCCTGGAGAATGGAAACCGAATTGTGCGGAGAATGGGAGCGCTTTATGCCCATCGTTTCACGCGGGTTCCACGGCCGAGCACGGGATGCACAACACAGACTGCCTCCTGGGCAGTACGAGACCGCCGACTTCCCCGTTCTGTCGGCAGGACCCACCCCTGCGGTGGACCTCGACCAGTGGGAGTTCACCATCCGCACAGAGACCGGCGCACGGCACATCTGGGACTGGGCGGAGTTCATGGCGTTGCCCAGCCAAAAGCAAACCGTTGACTTGCACTGTGTCACCAAGTGGTCGAAGTTCGAGACGGAGTGGCAGGGAGTGTCCTTGGACGTCCTTCTGGAGGACGTGGAGACCAGTGCCGATTACGCGCTCGTTCACTCCTACGGCGACTACACCACCAACGTCCCCTTGGAGGACCTCCTCGACGGGCAGGCATGGATCGCTTACCGATACGACGGTGAGGAACTCGCGCCGGAGCACGGCGGCCCCGCCAGGTTGCTGATTCCGCACCTGTACTTCTGGAAGTCCGCGAAGTGGGTGCGCGGCATCCAGCTACTCGACGAGGAAGAGCGGGGCTTCTGGGAGAACATCGGCTACCACGACTATGGGGACCCATGGCGCGAGCAGCGGTATCAAGGCGACTGAGCGACCGGCTGCGCTGGAAGGCTGCCCGTTTGACCGATCGGCGCGTCGAGTCCCAAACCGCGCGCACCCTCGTCTTCGAGGTGCCCGACTGGCCGGGTCATCTGGCGGGACAGCATGTCGATGTGCGGCTCACGGCGGAGGACGGCTACAGCACACAGCGCAGCTACTCACTGGCGTCGGCACCCGACGGCAAGAGCGTCGAGCTGACCGTTCAGCGCGTAGATGACGGCGAGGTCTCCCCGTACCTGACGGACGAACTCGCCGTGGGCGACGTGGTCGAGCTGCGCGGACCGGTCGGCGGATGGTTTGTGTGGCGTCCCGAACAGAAGGAGCCGATTCTGCTCGTGGCCGGCGGCTCCGGCCTGGTGCCACTGATGGCGATGATCCGCATGCGCCGCGCGATCGGCAGCCGTACGCCCTTCCGATTGGTGTACTCCGTGCGCAGCCCTGAGTACCAGCTCTTCGTATCGGAGTTGAGACGGGACGACCCGGGCCTCGACAAGACGTACCTCTATTCCCGCTCCACCCCACCACAGTGGCCACGGCCCCCGGGGCGGTTCACCGCTTCTGACCTGTCAGACGCCGGGTGGCCACCGGATTTCGAACCCACTTGCTACGTCTGCGGTTCCACCGGCTTCGTCGAAAAGGCCGCCGGACTGCTGGTGGCTCTCGGCCACCACCCTGGCCGTATCCGAACCGAGCGTTTTGGACCCAGCAGATGACGCGAGGCAGGTGGCGTGCGCGGCCATGGGTGGTACCCCGCCAGTGGCCGGGCTCACCAGTGGCGACGACTCTCCGGGTGCATCGGCACAAAGCGAGGTGAATTCCGTGACCCTGACGCCTGACTTCCTTGACGGCAACGCCGCTGCCGGGGACCTCGAGTCTCTGTTCGGAACCGACATGACCATGGCTTCCGGACGATGCCGTGGCTGCGGCGAACAGATGATGCTTGCCCAAACGCACGCCTACCTCGGTGGTCCCGGGATGGTGCTGCGCTGTCCCGGCTGCGACAGCGTCCTGCTTCGCCTGGTCCGCTCCCCCACCCAGATGTGGCTCGACGCCGGTGGACTGGATTACGTCAAGATCCCCACACCGGCCTGACGTACGACTGCACGACCGGACGGGAGGCCTCATGGCACACGAGAACGACCGCCTGCAAGGTCTTGCCTCGCGAGTACGTACCCCAGACGTCTCCGATGCCATGGGACGGATGCACCGCCACCGGTGTCACATCAACGACCTGGTGACCCCAACCCCGGGCCGTATCCTCCTGGGCCCCGCGATAACGATCTCGTTCCTCCCCTCGTGCGAGGAAGCACTCCCACTCGAGCAGTACAACTTCTCCCGGCTGTTCCATGACGCCATCGAAAACGGTGCGCAGGGGCGGGTGCTGGTGCTGGCCGGCAACGGGCATCCCGGGGTATCGCTCGGAGGCGGATCGAAGCTCTCGCTGGTGGCAGCACACGGTCTTGCGGGCGTCCTGGCCGACGGGCGTCTCCGGGACTTCACCGAAATCGCGACCTACGACTTCGCCGCCTATTGCTTGGGGCAGTCAACCAAGTGGGGTGGCGATGTCGTGACACCCTTCGAGGCCAACCGGCCGGTCGTCGTGTCTGGCGTGACCGTCCGCCCAGGTGATTACGTGTTCGCGGACGCATCCGGCGCTGTCGTCATCCCCGCCGCACAGGTCCTCAGCGTGTTCGAAGAAGCCAACCGCATCGCACAGGTCGAGGCAGCCTTCGTCGACAGGATCCGTAACGAAGCCCCCGCCGCCGCCGCCGAGTAACCGGATCGCGGCGACCTGCCGTCGACGGGTGCGCTGCCCGCGATCGTCGGCGATGTCATGACAGGCTTGGCTGCTGCCGGTCCCGGTAGGTCTCCAGCAGCCTCAGAACCTGTGTCGATTGTGGCGGTATGGCCCTCGCCTCTCCCCGTACACCGACTCGCCGAGGCGCGGAGAGTATTGCCGCCGGAGTGTGCGCTGCCAGACGGCCTGGTCATGGAGCAGAGGAGCGACGGATTCCGTGCGATCGTCTTCGCCCAGCCTGGGCGCGTGCTGGTGCAGTCTCGCCACGGCGCGGACCTTACGCGGCGTTCTCGGAAATCGCCTCAGCGGTCTCAAACGCTGATCACGGAGCCGCGACACTCTGTGCTCATCGGGGAGACCCATGCCTCCTGCGCTGCGATCATGGCCAGAAGGTCGTCGACGACGCCGCACCTTCACCGACAACCCAGCTGTCACCGTGCAAGATTCTCTCCGTTCGCGCACGCATGGTACGGAGAATCGGCGGCACGACCCCTGGGAGCGATCTTGGTCAGCCCAGGAAGCTCAGACGAACCTGACGGTTGTCTTTAGCAATGTTCGTGTCGACCAGGCACACCGACTGCCACGTCCCCAGTTCCAGTCGGCCCCCGATCACCGGCAGCGTGGCGTGCGGTGGGACGAGCGCGGGGAGTACGTGGTCGCGGCCATGGCCTGGGCTGCCATGGCGGTGTTGCCAGCGGCCATCGGCGGGGAGCAGGGTATGGAGGGTGGCCAGGAGGTCGTCGTCGCTGCCCGATCCGGTTTCGAGGATGGCGATGCCGGCGGTTGCGTGCGGTACGAAGATGTTGAGCAGACCGTGCCCGGCGGCGGACCGGGTGAGGAACTGTTCGCACTCGTGCGTCAGGTCGGTGACGGTCTCCGTCGCTCCGGTGGTGATGTGCAGGACGCTGGTGGTGAAGGCATGAGGCATGCCTCCATCCTCTCGCTCATAAGGCGAGATCGCGCGCCCACGTGCCGAGACGCCATTGACCGTCTCAGTCGTGGATTGCCTACATTCAGCGCCATCTTCCGTTCGGCTCTGCTCACTTCGCGCGGTCACATCGACCTGCTGGGAGTGGCTTCCGCCGCGTGTTGTCGCGGCTGCTGACGTCCTTTCAGCGTATCCCCCGCCGGCGACCGGGCGCTCCGGCCACCCGTTTCGTCTGCCCACCGGTCGCTCGATGTGGAGGCCGATTGTTCCGGCTTCTGCCCTGGGTGTGTCTACGGGTAGTGCCGCGCTGGTTCCGGCGCACCGTCAGGCCGGTGCTGCTTCCCGTGTTGTGGCAGGTGCTCAGTGCCACCGGGGTCCTTCACTCCGATGCGCTCGCGCCACCCGGCACCATCGCCCGTGCCGGAGCGGATCTGGTCGACGGGACGCCGCCGTCCGCAATGGGGACATCACGGCAGCGGGTTGCCGTGGGGCTGGCGCTCGAGGGTGCCGTCCGGACGGCGCTTGCGCCTGCGAGTGAGATCCGCAGCCGATCGCGGGAAGATCCTCACCCCCGAAGAAGTTAGTAGAAGTGTGAACAATTTCGGGACGGCCGCAGCACAAACGGTGGATGTCGTCGTGGTGGGCGCCGGACAGGCAGGACTGTCCGGCGCCTACCATCTGCGACGCGCAGGACTGGAGCCCGACCGTGACTTCGTCGTACTCGACCATGCCCCGCGCCCAGGCGGCGCCTGGCAGTTCCGCTGGCCCTCGCTGACGTACGGCAAGGTCCACGGCATGCACGCACTGCCCGGCATGGAACTCACCGGAGCCGACGACAGCCGGCCCTCCTCCGAGGTGATCGGTGAGTACTTCGACACGTACGAGCGCACCTTCGGCCTGCGGGTTCACCGACCGGTCGAGGTGAGCGCAGTGCGTGAAGGCGACGGTGGTCGGCTGCTCGTCGAGACATCCGAGGGCACGTACGCCGCCCGTGCTCTGATCAACGCCACCGGCACCTGGGACCGGCCGTTCTGGCCGCGCTACCCGGGTCAGGAGAGCTTCCGGGGGCGGCAGCTGCACACCGCGAACTACCCGGGGCCCGCAGAGTTCACCGGGCAGCGCGTGGTGGTGGTCGGCGGCGGTGCCTCCGGTACGCAACACCTGATGGAGATCGCAGAGGTGGCGGCAGAGACGTACTGGGTGACGCGTCGAGCGCCGGTCTTCCGGGACGGGCCGTTCGGCGCTGACCAGGGGCGGGCCGCCGTGGCGATGGTGGAGGAGCGGGTGCGGCGCGGGCTGCCGCCGCAGAGTGTGGTGAGCGTGACCGGCCTGCCGCTCACCGACGCGGTCCGGCGCGCCCGCGAGGAGGGGGTCCTCGACCGGGTGCCGATGTTCGACCGGATCACGCCGACCGGGGTCGCCTGGGACGACGGCCGGATGGTCTGGGCGACCGGATTCCGGGCTGCCGTCGATCACCTCGCGCCACTGAAGCTGCGCGAGCCGGGCGGCGGCATCCGGGTCGAGGGCACGCGGGCGGTACGGGACGAGCGCGTCCATCTCGTCGGGTACGGGCCGTCCGCCAGCACGATCGGCGCCAACCGGGCAGGGCGGGCCGCAGTGCGTGCGATCACCCGGCTGCTGGACGAGACCGAGGCGGAGACAGCGACGGCAATGGATGAGGAGATCGCGCCCGCCGTGGTGTGACGGCAGGGGCGCCCAGCCGCGCGCCCACCCCGGCGTGACAACGGGGGTGCTCAGCCGCCGGACGCGCTGCGGCGGTTGCGGTTGAACTCCTCCACATTCCTCTGATGCTCCTCATAGCTGCTGGTGAAGCGGGTGTCCCCCGGCGCAACCGTGACGAAGTACAGCCATGGTCCGGGCGTGGGGGTGATAGCCGCTGTCATCGCCTGCTCCCCCGGGTTCCCGATGGGTGTGGGCGGCAGGCCCTTGCGCTCATAGCTGTTGTACGGGCTGTCGATCTTCGTGTCGCCGGTGGTGATGTCCAGGGTGCTGCGATTCAGCGCGTAATTGAGTGTGGAGTCCATCTGGAGCGGCATGCCCTGGTCGAGCCGGTTGTAGATGACCCTGGCGACCTTGCCCATGTCGCGCTCGGTGTCCGCTTCGGCCTGCACGATGCTTGCGATCGTCACCGTCTGGTACACCGAGACGCCGTTGCGCTGCGCGCCCGCGGTGATGTGGTCCGCGCCGAATCGCTCGATCGCCGTGTCGACCATGTACCTGAGCAGGCTCTCCGGGGTGGTGTCCGAGGTGACGGGGTACGTCGCCGGGAAGAGGTAGCCCTCGGGATTGCCCTTCGCCTCGGCCGGGAGCGGCAGATCTGCCGCACCCGCGGCCTTCTCAGTGGTGCCGGATGCGACGGCCAGCGTCTTGTCGACCGCGGCGTACACCTGGGACGCCCGCCATCCTTCGGGGATCACCAGTGAGCGCGCCCGCTCGACCTCCGGCCCCCGGGTGAGCAGCGGTACGAGGACGGCTGCTGCCACGACCAGGGCGAGGACGATGCCGATGAGCAGCACGAAGCGGCCGCGCCGGGTCGAGCGGTGCGTGCGACGGGGCGGGCTGTCCGGAGACTCGTTCACCATGCGAACACGCTATCCCGCCTCTGGAATCCCATCCCGGGCAACACGGTCCCACACGCCCACGAACAGAACACACGAACAGGGGATCGGACGTTCGCTCGAACGCGTGATCGTTTCGCTTTTCGTTGCTCAACTTCCCTGCGACAGATGATGATTACGGGGCGCAAGCGACGGGCTGCAGACCGCGACTGCGCAGTCCCACAGATGCACCATGCACAAGGAGAAACACCGAATGAACCTCATCACCAACCTGCTCGCCGGCATCGTCCACTTCGTGGGTTGGCTCGTCTGACCATTGCTCCGCCCGGCGCCGTCGCTCTCCGTCCCACGGGAGCGGCGGCGTCGCCGCGTGTACGGCCTCGACGCGGGCACCGGGCCCGACCTCGCCGATCAGCTTGCCTCGGGGGCCAGTTGGGTGTCCCGACGGACCAGTGCGGCGTAGCGGCCGTCCCGTTGGAGGAGTTCGTCATGGCTGCCCCGCTCCGCGGTTCGGCCGCCGTCGAGGACGACGATCTGGTCGGCGTCGCGGACGGTGGAGAGCCGGTGCGCGATGGTGATGGTGGTGCGCCCCGCGGAGAGCGCGTCGATCGCTTCCTGCACGGCGAATTCCGTACGGGTATCGAGGGCGCTCGTCGCCTCGTCGAGCACCAGGACGGGCGGGTCGCGCAGGATCGTACGGGCGATGGCAAGGCGCTGCTTCTCTCCGCCCGAGAAGCGGTAGCCGCGCTCTCCGACCAGGGTGTCGTACCCGTCGGGCAATGAGGCGATGTGGTCGTGGATCTGCGCCGCACGCGCAGCCGCCTCGATTTCGGCGTCGGTCGCATCCGGCTTGGCGAAGCGCAGATTGTCGGCGACCGAGGCATGGAAGAGGTACGTCTCCTGGGAGACCACGCCCACGGCCCGCGCCAGGGTATCGAAGTCCAGATCGCGTACATCGACACCGTCGAGCGTGACTCGGCCGCCGGTGACGTCGTAGAGCCTGGGCACCAGATAGCTGAGCGTGGACTTGCCGGACCCGGTGGGCCCGACAACCGCCAGGCTGCCGCCGGCCGGCACGGTCACATCGATGCCGCTGAGGGTCGGGCCGTTCTTCTCGTCGTAACTGAAGTCGACGTCCTCGAAGCGGATCTCGCCGCGGATCTCCTCCAACCGGACGGGGTTCTCGGGCTCGGTGATGTCCACATCGAGGTCGAGGTACTCGAAGATGCGCTGGAAGAGTGCGAGGGACGTCTGCATCTGCACCCCCGTGGAGAGCAGGCTCACGGCGGGGCGGAAGAGGCCCTGCTGGAGCGAGACGAAGGCGACGAGCGTGCCGATGGAGACGGCGGGGCCGCCGGACTGGAGGGCGAAGCCCGCTGCCCAGTAGATGACGGCAGGCATGGCGGCCATCACGATGCCGATCGTCGACATCCGCCACCGCCCGGCCATGCTGGAGCGCACTTCGAGGTCGACCAGCTTCTCGGACTCCTCGGCAAAGCCCTTGGCGAGGGAGTCCGCCCGGCCCATCGTCCGCCCCAGGAGGATGCCGCTGACGGACAGCGACTCGGTGACCGTGGCTGCCATGGCGGCCATCTGCTTCTGACGCCGGGTGGTGATCTTCTTGCGCTCACGGCCGACCCGGCGGCTGATCCAGACGAAGACCGGCAGCAGCAGGAGCGAGACCAGGGTGAGCCGCCAGTCGAGTGCCAGCATGGCGACGACTGTGGCGACGACCGCGGTGAGATTGGAGACCAGTGATGTCGCCGTGGAGGTGACGGTCGCCTGCATGCCACCGATGTCATTGGCGATGCGGGACTGCACCTCGCCGGTGCGGGTCCTGGTGAAGAAGGCGAGCGGCATCCGCTGCAGCTGGGCATAGACCGCGGTGCGCAGATCGTGCATGACGCGCTGGCCCACCGTGGTGGAGATGAGGGTCTGCAGCACGCCGAAGATGCTGTTCATCACGGCGGTGAGGATCATGCCGAGGGCGAGCAGCGACAACAGTCCCGTACGCCCCTGAGGGATCGCGGTGTCCAGGATCTCGCGCAGCAGGAACGGCGAGGCGACCGACACCAGCGACGAGGCGCCGACGAGTAGCCCGACCAGGGCGAGCCGTCCTCGGTAGGGATGGAAGAGACGCAGGATGCGGCGCAGCTCGGCGGGCGGGCGACTCCTGTCCCGGGGCGGGGGTGTCCAGGTGATTTCGTCGGGTTTCATGGGCTCCTTCGTCGGGCGCGCGACAGCGGGATTCAGAGTGGTGACTCGGACCAGGCGCTCGGACCGGCGACTCGGGCCAGGGAGCAGTGACTCGCACCGGAGATTCGGACCGGTGACGCCAACTTTTGAGAGCATAGCTCATTGTTACCTATGCTCACACTGCACAAGGTCCTGATACGGTTCCCCCATGGACTCCTCCGACGCCGATGGCGTGCTCGCCGAGCAATTGCTGCGGGTGACCCGCAGGCTCCAGCGGATTCAAAGCCGCCAGCTGGAGCCGATCGGCATCACTCCCGCACAGTCCCGGCTGCTGCGCACCGTCGCGCACTACGACGGTCCGCCCCGGATGGCGGACCTCGCGCAGCACCTGGACGTCGTCCCGCGCGCCGTGACCAGTCTCGTCGACGGTCTGGAGGCGAGCGGCCGGGTGCGTCGCGTCCCCGACCCGGACAGCCGCCGGGTGGTCCGTATCGAGATCACCGAGGAGGGCCTCGCCACCCTCCGGTCACTGCGCGACGCGCGCCGGGACGCGGCAGAGGAGATCCTGGCTCCGTTGACCGCCGAACAGCGCGAGCTGCTCGGCGGGCTGTTGTCCGCCCTGGTCTACGGAATGCCGGAGCGTCCCTGTTAGACATGTACGAGCACACGTACACCCGATGGGTGCTGCGCCTGCGCCGTCGCCGTACAGACCAACCGCCGAAAAGAGCTCGACATGCCACTGCTGGAGCCGAAGCCGGAAGCACTCCGCCCCGGTGCGGTGCGTACACCGTCCCCGGACCGGGTCCCCGACCAGCAGGCTCCGGGAACGCCCGAACCGCTGCGCGGCGAGCTGATCTCCCTGCTGGGGCCGGAGAAGGTGCTGTGCAAGGTCTCCGACCTGGTGAAGTACGCCTCCGACGCCAGCCCCTACCGGTTCGTCCCCCAGGTCGTCGTGGTCCCGGAGGACATCGACGACATCTCGGCCATCCTGTCGTACGCACACGGCAAGGGCCGCGAGGTCGTCTTCCGCGCGGCCGGCACCAGCCTCAACGGTCAGGCCCAGGGTGAGGACATCCTTGTCGACGTACGCCACCACTGGGCGGGCATAGAGGTCCTGGACGGCGGCGCTCGGGCCCGTATCCGGCCGGGGACGACGATCCTGCGGGCCAACGCCACCCTCGCCCGGCACGGCCGGCTGCTGGGGCCCGACCCGGCCAGCGCCATCGCCTGCACGATCGGCGGAGTCGTCGCCAACAACGCCTCCGGGATGACCGCGGGAACGACCCGCAATTCGTACCGCACCGTCTCCTCCCTCACTTTCGTACTGCCGAGCGGCACGGTCGTCGACACCGGCGACCCTGCGGCGGACGAAGACCTGGCCCGTGCCGAGCCCCGGTTGTGCGAGGGACTGCTGGCACTCAAGGCCGAGATCGAGGCGGATGCCGAGCTCACCGCCCGGATCCGCGCCAAGTACGAGATCAAGAACACCAACGGCTACCGGCTCGACGCCTTCCTCGACGGCTCGACCCCCGTGCAGATCCTGCGCGGTCTGATGGTCGGCTCCGAGGGCACCTTCGGCTTCATCTCCGAGGTGGTGTTCGACACACTGCCGCTGGACCGCCTCGTCTCCACCGCCCTGCTGTTCTTCCCCTCCCTGACCGCGGCGGCGGCCGCCGTGCCGCGCTTCAACGAGGCGGGGGCGATCGCCGTCGAGTTGATGGACGGCAACACGCTGCGCGCGTCGGTGAGCGTCCAGGGCGTACCCGCGGACTGGGCCGAGCTGCCCAAGGAGACCACGGCGCTGCTGGTGGAGTTCCGGGCTCCGGACGAGGCGGGCCAGGAGGCGTACGAGCGGGCGGCGGCGACCGTCGTCGAGGGGCTCGACCTGGTCGCGCCCGTGGCCTCGGTGACCAATGAGTTCACCCGCGACGCCAAGGTCATCTCGGGCTACTGGAAGGCCCGCAAGGCGTTCGTCACCGCGGTCGGCGGCTCCCGGCCTTCGGGTACGACACTGATCACGGAGGACTTCGCAGTGCCGCCCTCCCGGCTGGCCGATGCCTGCGAGGCACTGCTCGGACTTCAGGCGGAGCACGGCTTCGACGCCGCGGTCGCCGGCCATGCGGCGCACGGCAATCTGCACTTCCTGCTCGCCTTCGACGCGGCGAAGCCGTCCGACGTCGACCGCTACGCCGCGTTCATGGACGACTTCTGCCGGCTGACGGTGGAGCGCTTCGACGGCTCCTTGAAGGCGGAGCACGCCACCGGCCGTAACATCGCCCCCTTCCTGGAGCTGGAGTGGGGCCCGAAGGCAACGGAGCTGATGTGGCGCACGAAGCAGATCATCGACCCCGACGGGGTCCTGGCGCCCCGGATCGTCCTCGACCGCGACCCGAAGGCCCATCTGCGCGGGCTGAAGACCATTCCCGAGGTCGAGTCGATCGCCGACCCCTGCATCGAGTGCGGCTTCTGCGAGCCCACCTGCCCCAGCCATGACCTGACCACCTCGCCGCGCCAACGGATCGTGCTGCGCCGGGAGATGATGCGGCAGCCGGGCGGTTCACCGGTGGAGGCACAGCTGCTCGACGCGTACGGCTACGACGCCGTCGACACCTGCGCGGGCGACTCGACCTGCAAGCTCGCGTGCCCGGTCGGCATCGACACCGGCGCCATGATGAAGGACTTCCGCCACCAGCGGCACTCGCCGCGCGAGGAGCGGATCGCGGCGCGCACCGCGAAGAACTTCAAGGCCGTGGAGGCGGCTGCACGGCTCGCGATCGCCGCGGCCGACCGGATCGGTGACCGGATCGGCGACGGGCCGCTGGAGACCATCACCGCTCTCGCCCGCAAGGCCGTGCGGCCCGATCTGGTGCCCGAGTGGCTGCCCGAGATCCCCGGCGCCGCCGCCCGGAAGCTGCCCCGTACCTCCCGTGTCGGGGCGAGCGCCGTCTACTACCCGGCCTGTGTGAACCGTATCTTCGGCGGTCCCGAAGGCCATCGCGGCCCGTCGCTGCCGCAGGCCGTCGTCGCCGTCTCCGCCCGCGCCGGAAAGCCGGTATGGATCCCTGACGATGTCGCGGGGACCTGCTGCGCGACCATCTGGCACTCCAAGGGGTACGACGAGGGCAATGCCGTGATGGCCAATCGCATCGTGGAAGCGGCCTGGGGCTGGACGGCCGGCGGAAAGCTGCCGCTGGTCGTCGACGCCTCGTCGTGCACGCTGGGCATCGCCCATGAGGTGGTGCCGTATCTCACCGACGACAACCGGGAGTTGCACCGCGAACTGACCATTGTCGACTCCCTGGTCTGGGCGGCCGACGAGCTGCTTCCCGAGCTGACAGTGCTGCGCAAGACCGGTTCCGCGGTTCTGCATCCGACGTGTTCCATGGAGCATCTGGGCGATGTGGAGCAGCTGCGCACGGTCGCGGAAGCCTGCGCGGAGGAGGTCGTGATCCCTGACGACGCCGGGTGCTGCGCCTTCGCGGGCGACCGCGGCATGCTGCACAAGGAGTTGACGGCCTCCGCGACGGCGAAGGAGGCCGCCGAGGTGAATGCGCGGGAGTACGACGCGTATCTCTCGGCCAACCGGATGTGCGAGATCGGTATGGACCGGGCCACGGGCCGCTCGTACTACTCGGTGTTGATGGAATTGGAGCGAGCCACACGGCCGGGGGCAGTCGTGCGCTGATGACCGGGCCGTCCTGCGGCCGAGTTCGTCCTCGGCCGTAGGACGGACCTGACGCACCTGCCGGTCCTGACGATGTCCTCAATCGCCGGGCGGGCTCGGTTTCCGGGCCCGCCCGGCTTTTGCATGGGCACGAAAGTCCATGGTTTCGGAACAGGAGTCCAATCACTGCCCTTGCGCATCAGCAGTTCCGACGACCAAGGTCCTTACCGAAGTTCATTCATCAGCCGCGCACGTCAGACCCCCCTTCTGGAGGATCGATGAACGACGCAGCACAGCAGAACGACGGTACGCAGGACGGCGACGAAGGATCGATGAGCCGCCGCTCGGTCCTGTGGACGACCGCTGGAGTGGCCGGCGCCGGGCTCGGGCTCGGCGGCCTCGGCAGCGGCACCGCAGCCGCCGCCCCCGCCCGGAGCCGGGAGGCCGCTGTCACGGATCAGGCGGCCGTTCCGAAACGCCGGGGACGCACCATGGTGGGGGTGCCGTTCGACCGGCGCTCCACCGTCCGGGTCGGCATCGTCGGCCTCGGCAACCGTGGTGGCGGCATGATCGATCTCTTCCTCGCCGTCAGCGGCGTTCAGGTCGTCGCAGTCTGTGACCCGGTGAAGGCCAAGGCCGAGCGGGCGGCTGCCAGGGTGACGGCCGCCGGTCAGCCGGCGCCCGCCGTCTACACCAACGGCGAGGACGACTACGAGAATCTCTGCAAGCGCGGGGACATCGACTTCGTCTATGTGGCGACGCCCTGGGACTTCCACTTCGAGATGGCGAAGACCGCCATGCTGAACGGCAAGCATGTCGGGGTGGAGTGTCCGATCGCCCTCCAGCTCGACCAGCTCTGGGAGTTGGTCGACCTCTCCGAGCGCACCAGACGCCACTGCATGCAGCTGGAGAACTGCTGCTACGGGCGGAACGAGATGCGGGTGCTGCGCATGGCGCATGCCGGTCTGTTCGGTGATCTGCTGCACGGCGCGGGCGCGTACAACCACGATCTGCGTGGTCTGATGTTCGATCCCGGGTACTACGAAGGTCCCTGGCGCCGACTGTGGCACACCAGATTGCGCGGCGATCTCTACCCCAACCACGGCTTCGGTCCGGTCGCCAACTACATGGACATCAATCGCGGCGACCGTGCCGTGAGCATCACCAGCATGGGTTCCCCGTCTCTGGGGCTCGCCGAGTACCGCGAGAAAAACATGCCGGCCGGTGATCCGAGCTGGAAGGAGACCTATATCGAGAGCGACCGGACGATCAGTCTCGTCCAGACCGCCAAGGGACGGGTCATCCGGCTGGAGCACGATGTGTCCACTCCGCATCCGTACTCGCGGATCAACAGCCTCGGCGGTACGAAGGGTGTCTTCGAGGACTACCCAGCCCGCATCTATATCGAGCCCGACCACACCAACGACAGCTGGGGCGACTTCTCGAAGTACACCCAGTGGGACCACTGGCTGTGGAAGGAACACGCCAACCCGCCCGGCGGTCACGGCGGTATGGACTACATGCTGGTGTTCCGGCTGATGCAGTGCATGCGGCTCGGCCTCGTCCCCGACTTCGATGTGTACGACGCGGCCACATGGACGTCACCCGTACCGCTGAGCCATCTGTCCATCAAGGCGAAGGGCGCACCGCAGCAGATACCTGACTTCACGCGCGGTGAGTGGAAGAAGGCCCGCTCCGGGATGGACTCGGAGAATCCGGAAAAGGCCTGACCGGCCGACACCACGGGTTGCGGGGACCGGCCCGGTTCGACCGGGCCGGTCCCCGCAGGGCCTCCCCGCCCGCCCGCATCGCGACCATGGCGCGATAAGTACCGTTCGTCGAGAAAATCGATTGCTCCGACGGGCCTTGCGGGGTGAACCTTGCACGGTTTGAGTCATTCACCGAACAAACCGGCACACCGAACCATGGGACGTCATGCAGATTCGCGATCTTCCGTACTCGGATCCTGGCGAACCCGATGTCAGGTCAGGCCCACGCTTCCTGCTCTGGCTCGGCCGCAACCAGCTCCGCGGCCAGCTCAAGTCCATGTCCTGGGGGCTGTTGCACCAGTGCTCCATCGCCGGTCTGCCGGCTGCCGTCGGCTTCGCCGTGCAGGCGGTCGTGGACCATTCGGGCAGCCGGCTCGCGTGGGCGGGCGGCCTGATCGCGGTGCTGGGTGTGCTGATCGCGCTGGGCGACACCATGCTCCACCGGACCGCCATCACCAACTGGATCACCGCCGCCGCGCGCGTTCAGCAACTGCTGGCCCGTAAGACCGCGGAGCTCGGCTCGGCGCTGACCCGGCGGGTCGCCGCGGGCGAGGTCGTCGCGGTGTCCACGGGCGACGTCGAGAAGATCGGCTGGTTCGTCGAGGCGCTCTCCCGCTTCGCGGCGGCAGCTGCCGCCCTCGTACTGATCTGCGTGGGGCTCATCCTCTATCTGCCGTCACTGGGCGCCCTGGTGGCGCTCTCCATGCCGCTGCTGGCCCTGGCCGTGCTGCCGCTGCTCCCCCGGGCCACCCGGCGCGCCGACCTCCAGCGCGAAAAGGCGGGCAAGGCCACCGAACTGGCCTCGGACACCGTGGCCGGGCTGCGGGTACTGCGCGGAATCGGCGGCGAAGAGCTGTTCCTGGGCCGCTACCGGCGCGCGTCGCAGGAGGTCCGCAAGGCCGCGGTGCGCAGCGCGCAGATGTGGTCGCTGATCTCGGCGATCCAGGTGCTGCTCCCGGGCGTGCTGCTCATCTCGCTGGTCGTGTACGGGGCAACCCTGGCCCGTGACGGCCGGATCGAGGTCGGTCAGCTGGTCACGGTGTACAGCGCGGCGACGCTGATGCTGTTCCCTTTGCGTCACTTCGAGGAGATCGCGATGGCGTACTCCTTCTCGCGGCCGTCCGCCCAGCGTGCGGTCCGGGTGCTCTCGCTGCGCCGCACGACCCAGTCGTCGACCGTTGACGCCACACCGACCGGCGATCTGTACGACCCGGTCACCGGGCTGATGGCCCCGGCCGGGCTGTTCACCGCGGTGGTCTGCGGCGATCCGGACGAGGCGGGCCGGCTGGCCGACCGGCTCGGCGGACACGCGCACGTGGACGCGGGCTCCCGGGCGAGCGCGGGCGCGGATGGAGACGCGGCGGAGAACGGGGCGCACGCGGCGGAGGACGGGGCGGAGGACTGCACGCACGACGCATCGACGGAGCGTGAGACCCCGTCCGTCGTGCTCGGTGGCGTACCGCTGGACGAACTCCCGCTGGATGTGGCGCGGACCGCCGTACTGGTCCAGGACAAGGACCCGGTACTGCTCTCCGGCACGCTGCGCGAACTGCTCGATGTTCCGTCGTCCGGCCGGGTGACCGCCGAGGACGCACTGTCCGCCGCCGAATGCGGTGATGTGCTGGACTCATTGGCGCAGGCGTCCGTCGCCACGGACGGCGACCCGATGACGACTCGCATCACCGAACGCGGCCGGTCGCTCTCGGGCGGCCAGCGCCAGCGGCTCGCACTGGCCCGCTCCTTGGTGACCGACCCGGAGGCGTTGGTTCTCGACGAGCCGACCTCCGCCGTCGACTCGCACACGGAGGCCCGGGTCGCCGCCGGAATCAAGGCCCTGCGCAAGGGCCGTACCACCGTGGCGTTCGCCTCGTCACCGCTGCTGCTCGACCTCGCCGACCGGGTGGTGCTGGTGCACCGGGGCGCTGTCGTCGCGGTCGGCGCGCACCGTGAACTCCTGCACACGGACCCCCGCTACCGGGCGGTCGTGACACGCGAGACGGACGACGAGATCGCGGCCCTCACCTCTCAGGGCGCGGTCAGGACGATCGAGGAAATCGAGGAACGGGCATGATCGGCGTCGCAGAACCGGCGTACGACCCGGCCGCGCCGGAGTCGGTGACGACCCTGCCGGTCGGCACCCCCACCACCGTACGGAGCTATGTACGGGAACTGCTGCGGCGCCACCGCAGGCCGTTCACCGTGCTCATCTCGTTCAACGCCATCGCGGTGATCGCCTCGATCGTCGGCCCGTATCTGCTGGGCGGGCTGGTCGAGGACCTCTCCGACGGCGTCACCGACCTGCATCTGGAGCGCACCGCCGGGGTGTTCGCGCTCGCGCTGATCGTGCAGACCGTGTTCACCCGGATGATGCGCCTGCGCAGCGCGATGCTCGGTGAGGAGATGCTGGCCGATCTGCGCGAGGACTTCCTCGTACGGTCGGTCGGGCTGCCACCGGGTGTGCTGGAGCGGGCCGGGACCGGTGATCTGCTCTCCAGGATCACCACGGACATCGACCGGCTGGCCAATGCGATGCGCGAGGCAGTGCCTCAGCTGGCGATCGGTGTCGTGTGGGCAGGGCTGCTTCTGACTGCGCTCACCATGACGGCTCCGCCACTGGCGCTGTCGGTGCTGATCGCCCTGCCGGTCCTGACCCTCGGCTGCCGCTGGTACTTCAAGCGGGCACCGTCCGCTTACCGTTCGGAGGCCGCGGGATACGCCGCGGTCGCGGCAATGCTCGCGGAGACCGTGGACGCCGGGCGGACCGTCGAGGCGCACCGTCTGGGTGCGCGCCGGGTGGCGCTGTCGGACACACGCATCCGGCAATGGACTGCGTGGGAGCGGTACACACTCTTCCTGCGTTCCGTGCTCTTCCCCGTCATCAACGTCACCTACGTGACGATTCTCGGCGCGGTGCTGATGCTCGGCGGCTGGTTCGTCATCGAGGGCTGGCTGTCCGTGGGACAGCTGACGACGGGTGCGCTGCTGGCGCAGATGATGGTCGACCCGATCGGCCTGATCCTGCGTTGGTACGACGAGTTGCAGGTCGCACAGGTGTCCCTGGCCCGGCTGGTCGGCGTACGGGACATCGAACCGGACGCGGGCGATGCGGAGGTCGTCCCGGACGGCCGGGACGTACGGGCCGACGAGGTGCGCTTCGGTTACCGCGCCGGGCTCGACGTCCTGCACCAGGTGTCGTTGGACATCGCACCGGGGACGCGCCTCGCGCTGGTCGGCCCGTCCGGTGCCGGCAAGTCCACGCTGGGCCGGCTGCTGGCCGGGATCTATGCCCCGCGCACGGGTGAAGTCACGCTCGGTGGCGCGGAGTTGTCACGGATGAAGGCGGAGCACGTACGTACGCATGTGGCGCTGGTCAACCAGGAGCACCATGTGTTCGTCGGCTCGCTGCGCGACAACCTCCTGCTGGCCCGTACCGGCGCCGAGGACGCCGAGCTGTGGGCGTCGCTCGCGGCGGTCGACGCGGACAGCTGGGCAAAGGCCCTGGAGAACGGGCTGGACTCCGAAGTCGGCTCCGGCGGCTTGGCACTGACACCTGCTCAGGCCCAGCAGATCGCACTGGCCCGGCTGGTCCTGGCCGATCCGCACACACTGGTGCTGGACGAGGCGACATCACTGTTGGACCCGCGGGCCGCCCGGCACCTGGAGCGTTCGCTGGCCCGGGTGCTGGACGGCCGTACGGTCGTGGCGATCGCCCACCGGCTGCACACCGCACACGACGCGGATGTGATCGCGGTGGTCGAGAGCGGCCGGATCTGTGAACTGGGCAGCCATGACGAGTTGGTGGCGGCGGACGGTGCCTATGCGGCGCTGTGGCGGTCCTGGCACGGCTGAGGAGCCTTGTCCTTCGCCGCCCCGGGGATGGGCGACGCTCGGCACCTGCGGGATGTCCTTGGGCCCGGCGATGAGGACATCATCCGAAGTCGGTGAGGAAGCCGCGGGCGGTGAGTGCCGGTACGCGGGGCTGGTCGACGGTGTACACGTCGATCGCGACCGGCTCGACGGGGACGGTCCGGGAACGGCCAAGGAGATCGTGCCGGCACACCGGCTGGTGCCGCGCGAGTCGGCCTGAGCGTTCCGCCGGTCGGAATCCGGCGGTCAGATGAAGTTCAGCGCCGCCGCCCCGCTCACGCCCCCGAGCACCATGAAGGCCGGCATCAGCACCTTCAGCTCCACCCAGCTGCCGGCCCGGAACCGCATGGCCTTCGGCGGCCCGATCGGGTACCAGCGCTTGCGGCCCAGCGGGATCGGCCACAGGATCGGGCAGCCGGAAACGGTCAGCGCGTCGCCGATGTCGTGGACGAGGGCGCCGAGCACAATCGGCAGCCCGAGCCACAGGTACTCCTGGCCGGGGGCGCTGAACAGCCAGTCCGAGCCGTTCCCCGGCTGGTCCAGGACGCCGGCCAGGATCCAGGCGCTGGTCGCGCCGAGCAGCCACACCAGGACGTCACTGGACATCCTGGCGGCCCGCCACAGCAGTCCTTCGACTGCGAGCACCATGTGGACGAAGAGGATCGCGAGGACCGCCCACCGGCCGCCGGTGATCGCCGCGGCGGAGGCCCCGGCGCCGATCAGGACCGCCCACAGCCAGGTGTGCGTCAGGGTCCGGTGGCCGCCGTTCCTGCGCGGGTCCCCGGAACCCCGGGTCGCCTTGTACACAGCGTGCGAGAGCTTGTCGACGATCTCGCAGAGTCCCCGGGAGACAGGCCCGAAGGCGCGCGAGATGGTCGCGGACTTGTGGTCGAGGTCCGGGGCCAGCGCTGCTCCGGCGGTGATCAGCGCACCGACGACCAGGACGGGCCACGGCATCGCGTGGCCGGCGGCCGCCGCCGCCGCGCCCACCCCCAGCCAGGCCGCCGCCCCTGACAGAGAGTGTGCCGGTCCCATCATGGTTCTTCCCGCCCCCAAAATCGTCCTGCTGCCATCGCCGCCCGGGCACGGCCGAGTTGAGTGGGCAGCGTATCGTCCGTGATCTTCATACGATCGTCCGGTTCCCTCATCCGGGCGGAAGGCAGGCAAGATGGGGGCGTGACCCTTATCGATCAGCTGCCCCCGACCGACGACCCCGACGCCCTCTTCGAGGCTTTCTCGTCATGGACGAAGACGCAGGGCATCACCCTCTATCCCGCTCAGGAGGAGGCGCTGATCGAGGTGGTCTCCGGCGCGAATGTGATCCTTTCCACTCCGACCGGCTCCGGTAAGAGCCTGGTCGCGGCGGCTGCGCACTTCACCGCCCTGGCCCAGGACAAGGTCACCTTCTACACCGCGCCGATCAAGGCACTGGTCTCGGAGAAGTTCTTCGACCTGTGCAAGCTGTTCGGTACGGAGAACGTCGGCATGCTCACCGGTGACGCCTCCGTCAACGCCGACGCCCCGGTGATCTGCTGCACGGCCGAGGTGCTGGCCTCGATCGCGCTGCGCGACGGGAAGTACGCCGACATCGGCCAGGTCGTGATGGACGAGTTCCACTTCTACGCCGAGCAGGACCGCGGCTGGGCCTGGCAGATCCCGCTCCTGGAGCTGCCGCAGGCCCAGTTCGTCCTGATGTCGGCCACCCTCGGTGACGTGAGGATGTTCGAGGAGGACCTGACCCGCCGCACCGGCCGCCCCACGTCCGTGATCCGCTCCGCGACCCGGCCGGTCCCGCTCAGTTACGAGTACCGGCTGACCCCGATCACCGAGACCCTCACCGAACTCCTGGAGACCAGGCAGTCGCCCGTCTACATCGTGCACTTCACCCAGGCCGCGGCCGTCGAGCGGGCGCAGTCGCTGATGAGCATCAACATGTGCACGAAGGAGGAAAAGGAGAAGATCGCCGATCTGATCGGCAACTTCCGCTTCACCACCAAGTTCGGCCAGAACCTCTCCCGCTATGTGCGGCACGGCATCGGGGTGCACCACGCAGGCATGCTGCCGAAGTACCGGCGCCTGGTGGAGAAGCTCGCCCAGGCCGGCCTGCTGAAGGTGATCTGCGGTACGGACACCCTCGGCGTCGGTGTCAACGTACCCATCCGCACCGTGCTGTTCACGGCGCTCACCAAGTACGACGGCACCCGGGTCCGTACGCTGCGCGCCCGTGAGTTCCACCAGATCGCGGGCCGGGCGGGCCGGGCCGGATTCGACACGGCGGGTTTTGTCGTGGCGCAGGCGCCCGAGCACGTCATCGAGAACGAGAAGGCTGTCAAGAAGGCGGGCGACGACCCCAAGAAGAAGCGCAAGGTGGTCCGCAAGAAGGCCCCCGAGGGCTTCGTCGCCTGGTCGGAGACCACCTTCGACAAGCTGATCCAATCCGATCCGGAGCCGCTGACCTCCCGCTTCCGGGTCACGCACACGATGCTGCTGTCCGTGATCGCCCGTCCCGGCAATGCCTTCGAGGCGATGCGGCATCTGCTGGAGGACAACCACGAGCCGCGCAGGGCGCAGCTGCGTCACATCCGCCGAGCCATCGCGATCTACCGCTCGCTGCTGGACGGCGGTGTCGTGGAGCAGCTCGACAAGCCGGACGCGGAGGGCCGTATCGTCCGGCTCACCGTCGATCTCCAGCAGGACTTCGCGCTCAACCAGCCGCTGTCCACCTTCGCGTTGGCCGCGTTCGACCTGCTGGACCCCGATTCCCCCTCGTACGCGCTGGACATGGTCTCCGTCGTCGAGTCGACGCTCGACGACCCGCGGCAGATCCTCGCCGCCCAGCAGAACAAGGCGCGCGGCGAAGCGGTCGGGCAGATGAAGGCGGACGGTGTCGAGTACGAGGAGCGGATGGAGCTGCTCCAGGACGTCACGTACCCGAAGCCGCTGAGCGAGCTGCTGTGGCACGCGTACGACGTGTACCGCAGGAGCCACCCGTGGGTGGGCGACCACCCGGTGTCGCCGAAATCCGTGATCCGGGACATGTACGAACGAGCCATGACCTTCACCGAGTTCACCTCGAACTACGAGCTGGCCCGCACCGAGGGCATCGTGCTGCGCTATCTCGCGAGCGCGTACAAGGCTCTGGAGCACACCATCCCGGACGACATCAAGTCCGAGGACCTGGAGGATCTGATCGCCTGGCTCGGCGAGATGGTCCGTCAGGTGGACTCCAGCCTCCTCGACGAGTGGGAGCAGCTCGCCAACCCGGAGGTGGAGACCGCCGAGGAGGCGCAGGAGCGGGCCGACGAGGTGAAGCCGGTCACGGCCAACGCCCGCGCTTTCCGGGTGCTGGTCCGCAACGCGATGTTCCGCCGGGTCGAGCTGGCCGCGCTGGACAAGGTCGGCGAGCTCGGCGAGCTGGACGGCGACGCGGGCTGGGACGAGGACGCCTGGGGCGATGCGATGGACGCCTACTGGGACGAGTACGACGATCTGGGCACCGGTCCGGACGCCCGCGGTCCGAAGCTGCTGAAGATCGACGAGGACGCCGCGCACGGTCTGTGGCGGGTCCGGCAGACCTTCGCCGACCCGAACGGCGACCACGACTGGGGCATCAGCGCGGAGATCGATCTGGCCGCCTCCGACGAGCAGGGCCGGGCCGTCGTCCGCGTCACCTCCGTCGGCCAGCTGTGAGAACGTACACCGTGGCGGCGGCGCCGCGAGAGTGGAGACGAAGCGCATGACGAACCCCGCCGAGCGCCTGGTCGATCTGCTCGACCTGGAGCGGATCGAGGTCAATATCTTCCGCGGGCGCAGTCCCCACGAGTCCCTGCAGCGGGTCTTCGGCGGGCAGGTCGCCGGGCAGGCGCTGGTGGCAGCCGGCCGTACCACCGACGGGGACCGGCCGGTCCACTCGCTGCACGCCTACTTCCTGCGTCCGGGGCGTCCGGGTGTGCCGATCGTCTACGACGTGGAGCGCATCCGGGACGGCCGGTCGTTCACCACCCGCCGGGTCACGGCCGTACAGCAGGGCCGGACGATCTTCAATCTGACGGCGTCCTTCCACCGGCCGGAGGAGGCAAGCTTCGAACACCAGCTGCCGCCCGCACGCGAGGTCCCCGACCCCGAGGAGCTGCCGACCGTCGCGGAGGAAGTGCGTGAGCACCTCGGGGCGCTCCCGGAGGCGCTGGAGCGCATGGCCCGTCGGCAGCCCTTCGACATCCGGTACGTCGACAGGCTGCGCTGGACGCAGGACGAGGTCAAGGGTGCGGACCCGCGCAGCGCGGTCTGGATGCGTGCGGTCGGCCCGCTGGGCGACGACCCGCTGGTGCACACCTGTGCGCTGACGTACGCCAGCGACATGACGCTGCTCGACGCGGTCCGTATCCCGGTGGAGCCGCTGTGGGGTCCGCGCGGTTTCGACATGGCGTCGCTGGACCACGCGATGTGGTTCCACCGGCCGTTCCGGGCGGATGAGTGGTTCCTCTACGACCAGGAGTCGCCGGTCGCGACGGGTGGACGAGGGCTGGCGCGCGGGCGGATCTACGACCGCGGGGGCAATTTGCTGGTGTCCGTGGTGCAGGAGGGGCTGTTCCGCCGCCTGGGCGAGTAGCCGTGCCCCGGCTCAGGTGCCGGGGAGCGGGTCCTGCTCGACCTCGTGGCGGCGGGTGCGGATGTCCGGGGGCGCCGGGTGCAGTTTGGCGTCGCAGGCGGGGCCGAGGCCGGTGCGGCGTGACTCCGTACCGGTGAGCGGGCGGCCGCACATGCGGCAGCGCACCACCCGTCGGCGCGCGGTCCGGTCGGGCGGACCGTCCTCGGGCAAGGGCTCGATGCCGGATTCGGGGAAGGGCTCAGCGGACTCCACGAATCGATCTTCTCAAGGTGGCGCGCCCGGACCGGTCAGGGGGCGAGGATCCTGGCCTTCTGAGCCGCGAACTCACTGTCGCTCAGCACTCCTTGGCTCTTGAGGTCGCCGAGCTCCTTGAGCTGGGCGATCTTGTTGCTCATCTCGTCCTCCGGCGCGAGAGACGTGGGAGCGGGCGGCAAAGGCGCTGCGGGGGCGGGCTGGGCCTGTGCCTGGACGGCGTCCTGCTGCGCCCAGCGGCCTGCCTGCCGCCGGGAGACCCGGTTGGAGACCGAGGTGGCGGTTCCGGCGATCACCGCTGTACGGGCGACACCTCGAAGAAGGCCTGGCATGGTGCATCTCCTTTGACTGGCTCTGCGGGGGCGGTCGGCCCGGCCGGGACTCCGCGGGAAGCGGCCGGGTCGACGGGGCCGTGATCGGCTCAGACCCTGGACTCGGCCGCGTCGAGCGAGGCCAGGACCTCCTGGATCGGGATACGCCCGTTGGCGACGAGCCGGCCTCCGGAGCGGCGGAGGGCGGCCGCGAACGGTCCCGCCCACACGTTCTCGTAGATGAGGATCCCGGCGGCGCTGCCGGGTTCGAGAACCGCGCTCGCCTCGTCGATTTCGTCCTGTCCGAGCAGGCCCGAGGACACCCCTTCGAACACGGCGAGGTCATCGCTGCCGTCCCCGGTCAACTCGGAGATTTCCACGCCCTCGACCGTTCCGTCCTGGTTCTTTCTGACGAAGATCAGATCCAGGATCCGGATGATGCCCCGGTCGACCAGGTCGACCAGCAGGGGCATTCCTTCGCCCGTCATTCGGCTTTCCGCCGGGAACTCGACCACCAGGTAGTCGATCGGTCCCGTCTCGTAGCTCTCGCCACTCACGCCAGCTCCTCAGAATCTCGACTGCCCCGGTTCCGCCGGAGACCACGGCCTCCGCCATTGCAGCAGCGGGCGGACCGGAACGCATCTCGGTCATGGATGCGGACGGGCGTGGGCCCGGATGACTCCATTGGACGGACAGCGGATACCGCCCATGGCCGAGTGGTGCGAGCCGCACCCCTCCTGTCCCCCGCCGCCGCGGATGGTGGTCACGCGCGGACGGTCCGCGTGGCGGGCCCAAATTCCTGCGGAGTTCCGGCGCCACCGCGCGCTCAGGACGGGAGACAGCGATGGCTTCACCTGCCGACGCGGGCCGGCAGCGGCTGCCACTGGTCCCCTACCGCCGGACGGGTGACCCGTCGGACATCACCGACGGCATGACTCCCCCGGCGGAAGCTGCCCCCGTTCGAGTGGCACGGCGGCCGAAGGAGGCACAGCCGTGACAGCCGACCACGTCCTGGTAGGTGTGGGGCTCATCGTGGTGCTGGCGGTCGGCTCCCAACTGCTGGCGAGCCGGCTGCGTGTCCCCGCACTGCTGATCCTGCTACCGGTCGGCTTCACCGCCGGGGCCCTGACGGACGATGTCGGCCCCGGGAAACTGCTGGGCGTCGCCTTCTCCCCACTGGTCTCTTTGGCCGTGGCGGTGATCCTCTACGACGCCGGGCTCGGCCTGGACATCAAGCGGCTCCAGGGCCATACGCGCCGCATCGTGGTCCGGCTGATCTGGCTCGGGGCGCTCCTCACCTGGGTGTCCGCCGCGTTGTTCGCCATTCCGGTGCTGAACATGTCCAAGGGCGCGGCCGTGATGCTGGGAGCGATCCTGGTCGTGTCCGGGCCGACGGTCGTCGGGCCGCTGCTCAACTTCGTACGGCCCACCGAGCGCCTGCAACGGATCCTCATCTGGGAGGGCTCCCTGATCGACCCGGTCGGCGGCATCCTGGCGGCGCTCGTCTTCCATGGCGTCGCCGCGAGTGAGCACCGGGGCTTCGGGGACCAGTTGGCGCAGTTCTCGGCCAGCGTCGCAGTGGGAGCGGTGGGCGGCGCGGTCGGCGCGTGTCTGCTGTGGCTGCTGCTCCGTCATGTGCGGCTGAGCGAGGAACTGGCGGCCTCGGCGCAGCTCGCCGCCGTGATCGGCATCGCGGCCGCCTGTGACGCGCTCCGCGACGACTCGGGACTCATCTCCGCGGTCGTCATGGGGATGGCCATGGCGAACCTGCCGGGACTGGACATTCCGGCGCGTCGGCCGTTCCTCGACACACTGGTCTCGCTGATCATCGGTCTGCTGTTCATCTCCATCTCGGCCACGATCACCCCGGCCTCCCTGCGGCATGTGGCGCTGCCCGCGCTCGCCCTGGTCGCCCTCCTGGTCCTGGTGGTCAGACCGCTCGTGGCGCTGGTGGCGACCGTCGGCACCGATGTCCGCGGCGGGGAACGGTGGTTCATCGGGTGGATGGCTCCCCGTGGCATCGTCGCCGCGGCGACCGCCTCCACGTTCTCGGCCACTCTGGTGGCGCATGGCATCGACGGCGCCGAACGGATCCTGCCCGCTACGTTCGTGGTGATCGTCGCCACCGTCATGCTGTACGGCCTGACGGCGCTTCCCGTAGCCCGGCGGCTCGGCGTGCTGCGCCCCGCACGGTCCCGGCCACTGCTGGTCGGCGGTGCCCCCTGGGCGGTGGACCTGGGGCGTGCGCTCAGTGCGGCCGGTCTGGACGTGCTGATGTGGGCGGGTGCCGGCCGGCAGCGGGCGCGGATCGAGGAGGCCGGGCTGGCCCTGGCACCGGGCGAGCTCCTCGCGGCGGCCACCGGGGCCGGGGCGGAGCTGGAGGGAATCACCGGCGTGCTGCTGCTCACCGAGGAGGACGACTTCAACGCACTCGCCGCCATGACCCTGCGGGAGAGCGTCGAAGGTCCGGTCCACCGTCTCGGGCCGCCCGCCGACAGCCAGGGCGTGGTGGCGCCGTACACCGGGGGCGAGCCCCTCTTCGGTGCGGGACTGACCGGGCCGGAGCTGGCCCGCCGGTACGAGGCCGGGGCCCGGGTGGTGACCCATCGGGTCGACGGAGCCGTCCCGGTGGGGCACGACGTGCTGTTCGTCGTCCGCCCGGACGGGCGGCTCGCGCCGGTCACGAACATCCACATGCCCACCGCGCAGCCGGGCGACATCGCCGTCCTGCTGAGTCCCCCGCCCCGGCGCCCGTCGGCCTGATCACCCACCGGACCGGGTCCCTGCCGCCGTCGGTTGCGCTCGCGGGCGCGGACCTGCTCGGGCAGGCCCGTGGTCGCCGCGGCGGCGGGTGCGACAGGGGGCTCCTGGTGCCGCGGGGCCTGGATTGCTGTGCGTGTCGGCTGCGGTGTCAGCGGAGGAGAGACCGCCCGGCACATGCGGTACGGGTCTGTCCGGCGGCGCCGGGGCAGGATTCGTGGAAGCGCGGCCTGCGCGCACTGCACCTGGACCCCCGCCGCTCTGACGCGCGCCCGTACCGGGAGTCGGTCCCGGCCGTTGTGGCTCCGTGGGCGGGCCCGCCCACGGGGCTGGTCCAGGGGAATGGCCCGCACGAGAATCACCGCCCGCAGACAGCGGGTGCATCACAGCTGTATCCCCGCATTGTGCTAACTCCTTGTGGACGCTTGCGGGACAGCGTGTTCCGGATGGGTTCCGACACCGAGGAGACCACGATCATGTCGGCCAAGCCTGTCGCAGCACCCACCACGGCGCCATCGTCCCCCTTCGCGCTGATCCGCACCCGTGGTTACATCGCGCTCCTCGTGATGGCGGCGCTTCTCGGGATCCCGGTCTCGGCGCTGGCGTTCGGCTTCCTCGCCCTTGTCCACGAACTCCAGTCGCTCACCTACAACGATCTGCCCGAGGCGCTGGGCTTCGACGGCACACCGTCCTGGTGGCCGGTGCCGCTGCTCGCCGTGGCCGGCCTGCTGGTCGGGCTGACCGTCCGCCACCTCCCCGGGGAGGGCGGTCACCGGCCCGCCGACGGTCTGATGAACACGGGGGCACCCTCGGCGGTGGAGCTGCCCGGCATCGCCTGCGCGGCGCTCACCTCGCTCGGCGTCGGGGCGGTGCTCGGCCCCGAGGCGCCGCTCATCGCGCTCGGCGGCGGGGTTGCCGTGTATGCGGTGCGCCTGGTCAGACCCGGCGTCAGTCCCGAGGCGAGTGCCGTGCTGGGGGCCGCGGGGAGCTTCGCCGCCATCAGCGCGCTGCTGGGGTCGCCGCTCCTGGGTGCCTTTCTCCTGATGGAGGCCTCCGGGCTGGCGGGGATGCTGCTCGGGATGGCCCTGGTGCCGGGCCTGCTCGCCGCCGGTATCGGCTCGCTCATCTTCATCGGTCTCGGCTCGTGGACCGGCCTGGGAACGTACTCCCTGGCACTTCATCATGTGCCCCACGCCGAGGAGCCGGACATCGCGCAGTTCGGCTGGGCGGTCGTCCTGGGCCTCGCGGCAGCCGTCGCCGGTACGGGAATTCAGCGGCTCGCCCTGTTCCTCCAGGACCGGGTGGCGCGGCGGACGGTGGTGGCCACCGCGGTCATGGGCCTGGTCGTCGGACTGGTGGCGTTCGTGTACGCCAAGGGCACGGGAAGGGACGCGTCCGGGGTGCTGTATTCCGGGGAGAGCGCGCTCGACCCGTTGCTCACCGAGAGCGCGGGCTACTCGGTGGCCACGCTCCTGGTGCTCGTCGTCTGCAAGGCGCTGGCGTACTGCGCGTCGTTGAGCAGTTTCCGGGGAGGCCCCGTCTTTCCGGCGATGTTCGTGGGAGCGGCGGGCGGAATCGCACTGTCCCACCTCCCGGGGCTGAACCTGACGTCGGGCTTCGCGATGGGCATCGGCGCCATGTGCGTGGCGATGCTGAAGCTCCCGATGACGTCGGTGCTGCTGGCCACCCTGCTGCTGGGGGCCGACGGCCTCACCGTCATGCCATTGGTGATCGTCTCGGTCGTGGTCTCCTATGTCGTCACGCTCAGGCTCGCTCCGCCCCCTGCCGCCGAACACGCGGCACCCGAAGCCCCGACGGGGGCAGGCTCGTGACCGGGTCGAGGGTGACGGACCCCGGCCGTGGCCTCAGGCCTTTTCCTCCTCCTGCGGGCTCGCGCACAGCACCCAGAGCAGGAAGACACTCATGGCGATGAGCACCAGGGACCAGAACGGGTAGAAAGGCGGCCACAGGAAGTTGGCGAGTGCGACCGGGCCTGCGAGCATGATGCCCGCGACGCGTGCCCAGGCGGTCGGCCTCGCGCAGGGGGCATCGGATCGGGCAGCGAGTCCATAGATGTCCTCCGGGCAGCACCGCGCTTCGCCGTCGGTCGGAGAATTCGGACGATCGGGTTCGTGCCGATCAACTTGTGCGCGCCACAATGGCAGTGGAAGCCACCCTCACAAGGAGAGCCTCATGACGCTGTACGACATCCCCCTGCGCACACTCACCGGCGAGCCCACCTCCCTGGCCGACTACCGCGGCCGGGCGGTCCTGTTGGTGAACGTCGCGTCCAAGTGCGGACTCACCCCGCAGTACGCGGGCCTGGAGCGGCTCCAGAACGAGTACGCGGACCGCGGCTTCACCGTGCTCGGCGTGCCGTGCAACCAGTTCGCCGGTCAGGAGCCGGGGAGCGCGGAGGAGATCCAGACCTTCTGCTCGACGACGTACGGTGTCAGCTTCCCGCTGCTGGAGAAGTCCGACGTGAACGGGGACGGGCGCCACCCTCTGTATGCCGAGCTGACACAGCTCGCGGACGCGGACGGTGAGGCCGGTGACGTCCAGTGGAACTTCGAGAAGTTCCTCATCTCACCGGCGGGCGAGCCGGTCGCGCGCCTCCGCCCGGGCACGGAGCCGCAGGCCCCGGAACTCGTCGCGGCCATCGAGTCCCACCTGCCCGCCTGACCGGTCCCGACCGACCGGTCCCGCCCTACGGCCGTTTTGTCCTCGATCGCCGGAAGGGCTCGCTTTCGGCCCGTCGGCGATCGAGGACAGCCGGCACGGGGGTGCGGCCGCACGAGCGTGAACCGTGCGGCCGCACCCCCCTCCGCGCTAGCGGATCGGCATGCCGGAGAGGGTGCGGGCGATCACCAGGCGCTGGATCTCGCTCGT
Organism: Streptomyces sp. NPDC002958; assembly: GCF_055563255.1. Lineage (NCBI taxonomy): Bacteria > Bacillati > Actinomycetota > Actinomycetes > Kitasatosporales > Streptomycetaceae > Streptomyces > Streptomyces sp. NPDC002958. The sequence continues at coordinate 124,119 of NZ_JBVHDS010000010.1, forward strand.
GCCCTCGAAGATCGTGTAGATCGCCGCGTCCCGGTGCATCCGCTCCACCGGGTACTCACGGGTGAAGCCGTTGCCGCCGAGGATCTGGACGGCCTGGGCGGTGACCTTCTTCGCCGTCTCGCTCGCGTACAGCTTGGACATGGAGCCCTCGGCGGAGGTGAACGGCTTGCCGGTGGTCGCCATCCAGGAGGCGCGCCAGACCAGCAGCCGGGCCGCGTCGATCTGCGTACGCATGTCGGCGAGCTGGAAGGCGATGCCCTGGTTGTCGATGATCGGCCGACCGAACTGGGTACGGGTCTTCGCGTAGTCCAGCGCGACCTCGTACGCGGCACGGGCGGTGCCGACAGCCATGGCGCCGACCGCGGGACGGGAGGCCTCGAAGGTGGCCATCGCCGCGTTCTTCACCCGCTCGCCGCCGGACGCGGCGCGCTCGCGGGCCCGGGCCAGGCGCTGGTCGAGCTTCTCCTTGCCGCCGAGCAGGCAGTGACCGGGGACCCGGACGTCCTCGAGGACGACCTCGGCGGTGTGCGAGGCACGGATGCCGTGCTTCTTGAACTTCTGCCCCTGGGAGAGGCCGGGGGTGTCCGGCGGCACGATGAACGAGGCGTGCCCCTTGGAGCCGAGCTCCGCGTCGACCACGGCGACGACGACATGGACGCCCGCGATGCCGCCGTTGGTCGCCCAGGTCTTCGTGCCGTTCAGCACCCATTCGTCCTTGGCCTGGTCGTACACCGCGCGGGTACGCATCGAGGCCACGTCGGAGCCCGCGTCCGGCTCGGAGGAGCAGAAGGCGGCGACCTTGACATCGTCGGCGTCGCCGTACATCTGCGGGATCCAGGTACCGATCTGCTCCTCGGTGCCGTTGGCGAGGACGCCCACGGCCGCCAGGCCCGTACCGACGATCGACAGGGCGATACCCGCGTCCCCCCAGAAGAGCTCCTCCATCGCCATCGGGATGCCGAGGCCCGTCGGGTCGAAGAACTGCTGGGCGTAGAAGTCGAGGGAGTAGATGCCGACCTTGGCCGCCTCCTGGATGACGGGCCAGGGCGTTTCCTCACGCTCGTCCCACTCCGAAGCCGCCGGCCGGATCACATCCGCGGCGAAGCCGTGAAGCCAGTCACGGACCTTCTTCTGGTCGTCGTTGAGTTCGAGCGTGAACTCGGCCATGTTCCCCTCCACGTAACTGCCCTGGAAATATCACTCGTTACTTGCGGTAACCGCAGTCTGTTACCGGCAAGTAGCCTCTGTCAACCACTCGGATTCCGATCCGCACACCGCAGGGCAGGGTGTTACGTTGCGCAGGCAGGACGCAATTGCAAGGCCAGGGGTGGGGAGAGGCGACATGGAGACCACACGACAGGCCGAGCGGCAGCGGACAGCGGCCGAGAGCCGCCGCCGCGAGCTGCTCGAGGCCGCCGACCGCGTGGTGCTCAGGGACGGGCCGGGGGCCTCGATGAACGCCATCGCGGCGGAGGCCGGAATCACCAAGCCCATCCTCTACCGGCACTTCGGTGACAAGGGCGGCCTCTACCGCGCCCTCGCCAAGCGCCACACCGATGCCCTGCTGCTCGCTCTGCGGGCCGCACTCGACGCACCCGCGGAGCGCCGCCGGCGCGTGGAGTCGACGCTCGACACCTATCTCGCGGCGATCGAGGCCCGCCCGCAGGTCTACCGCTTCCTGATGCACCCCGCCGACGACGCGGCGCCCTCCACCGAGCAGGGCTTCGACGTCGGACGGCACTCCGCGCCGCTGCTGCGCAGGCTCGGCGAGGAGCTCGCCCTGGTGATCGCCGAGCGGGTGGACCTGGGCCCGGACAGCGAGGTCATGGCCCGTATCTGGGGCCACGGCATCGTCGGCATGATGCATGCCGCGGGCGATTGGTGGCTGGGTGAACGCCCTTGCTCCCGCGAGCAGTTGGTACGCAGCCTGGCGGATCTGCTGTGGGGCAGGCTGGCCGCCGCTGACGACCGGCCCGGCGGCCCGGGGTTCTGAGGGGCCGTGCGGTCAGCCGCCGGGCGCCCAGGGCGCCCGGCGGGCCGCGCGCAGCGCCCTCGCCCGGCGCAGCCCGGTCAGCCGGTCCGTGTAGACCATGCCTTCGAGGTGGTCGCACTCGTGCTGCAGACAACGGGCGAAGAAGCCGGTGCCGGTGACCCGTACCGGCTCACCCCCGACGGTCACGCCCTCGACGACGGCACGGTCGAAGCGCGGGGTTCCGGCCTCGATGCCGGGCAGCGAGAGACAGCCCTCCGGGCCGCGTACGGTGATGCCGTCCGCCTCGACCAGCTTCGGGTTGACGAGATGTCCGAGGTGACGGACGTCGTCGTCGTCCGGGCAGTCGTAGACGAACACCCGCAGCGGAACGCCGACCTGATTGGCCGCGAGCCCGACCCCCTGGGCCGCGTACATGGTGGCGTACATGTCCTCGACGAGGCGGGCGAGCGAGGGGCCGAAGTCCGTGACGGGTTCGCAGGCACTGTGCAGCACCGGATCGCCGAGCAGACTCATGGCACGAATCAGTCCGGAACTGCCGGGGATCGGGCGGTTTCGCATGACGGCAATCGTACGTTCCACGTGACCTCCACCTTCCCGGCGGAGCCGCGGTGCGGTCGCCGCGCCGGACATCGATAGGCTGGGCCTGGACCGATGCAAGGAGGATCTAGGACGATGGCAGGCAACACGGAGCCGCTGTCGCCGCGGGCCAAGCTGGCCGTGACGGCGGGTAAGGCCGCGGCGGCGGTGTCGCGCGCTGCGGGGCGCGGCAGCGGATCGGTGATCGGCGGCCGGGTGGCGCTCAAGCTCGACCCCGACCTGCTGGGGCGGCTGGCGCAGCACCTGGACGTGATCCTCGTGTCGGCGACGAACGGCAAGACGACGACGACCCGGCTGATCGCCGAGGCACTGCGGGCCGCGGGCCCGGTCGTGTCGAACGCGCTCGGCGCGAACATGCCGGCGGGCATCACCTCGGCGCTGGCGGGCGGCTCGGACGCGAAGTACGGCGTGATAGAGGTCGACGAGAAGTACCTCGCCGGGGTCGCACGCGACACGACGCCCAAGGTGATCGCGCTGCTCAACCTCTCCCGCGACCAATTGGACCGCGCTGCGGAGACCCGGATGCTCGCGGAGAAGTGGCGTGAGGGGCTGTCCGGCTCGAAGGCCGTGATCGTCGCGAACGCCGATGACCCGCTGATCGTCTGGGCGGCGTCCTCCTCCCCCAATGTGGTGTGGGTCGCGGCCGGCCAGGCGTGGAAGGACGACGCCTGGTCCTGCCCGTCCTGCGGCGGCGTGATGCAGCGCCCCGGCGACGACTGGTTCTGCGGCGAGTGCGGATTCCGCCGCCCCGCCCCCAGCTGGGTCCTGCACGGGGACTACGTTCTGGACCCGCACGGTTCGGCATGGCCGATCCACCTCCAGCTGCCCGGCCGCGCCAACAAGGCCAACGCCACCAGCTCCGCCGCCGTGGCCGCCGTCTTCGGTGTGCCGCCGCAGGTCGCGCTGGAGCGCATGTACCAGGTGCAGGCCGTCGCGGGCCGCTACGACGTGGTGAGCTTCCTCGGCCGTGAGCTGCGGCTGCTGTTGGCGAAGAACCCGGCGGGCTGGCTCGAAACGTTCTCCCTGATCGACCCGCCGCCCACTCCGGTGATCCTCTCCGTCAACGCCCGCGGCGCGGACGGCACGGACACCTCGTGGCTGTGGGACGTGGACTACACCCAGCTGGCGGGGCACCCGATCTTCGTGCTCGGCGACCGCAAGCTGGACCTCGCGGTCCGTCTCGAAGTGGCCGGTCTCGATTTCCGGGTCTGCGAGAACCTCGACGAGGCCGTGCAGCAGGCCCCGCCCGGCCGTATCGAGGTCATCGCCAACTACACCGCCTTCCAGGATCTGCGCCGTCGTGTCGGCAACTGACCCCGGCCCCGGCCACCTCCGGAGAGGACGAAGCATGAGCAACAACGGTCTGCGTCTGGTCTGGGTCTACCCCGACCTCCTCAGCACCTACGGCGACCAGGGCAACGCGCTCGTGGTGGAGCGCCGGGCCCGGCAGCGCGGTCTCGAGGTGCAGCGCGTCGATGTCCGCAGCGACCAGCCGGTCCCGACGTCCGGCGACATCTATCTGATCGGCGGCGGTGAGGACCGGCCGCAGCGTCTCGCCGCGGAGCGGCTGCGCCGCGACGGCGGGCTCAGCCGGGCCGCGTCCAACGGCGCGATCATCTTCTCGGTGTGTGCCGGGTATCAGATCCTCGGCCATGAGTTCATCAACGACCTCGGTGAGCGCGAGCCCGGTCTCGGGCTGCTCGACGTGATCTCCACTCGCGGTGAGGGGTCCCGGTGCGTCGGCGACGTACTGGCCGACATCGACCCGCGCCTCGGCCTGCCGCCGCTGACCGGTTTCGAGAACCACCAGGGCATCACCCATCTCGGCCCGACGGCACGGCCGTTCGCCCGGGTGCAGTTCGGGCGGGGCAACGGCACCGGCGACGGCACCGAGGGTGCGTACAACGACACCGTCTTCGGTACGTACATGCACGGGCCCGTGATGGCGCGCAACCCGCTGATCGCGGATCTGCTGCTGAAGCTGGCCCTCGATGTCAACGCCCTGCCGCCGACGGACGACCGCTGGTACGAGGCGCTGCGCGCCGAGCGCATCGCCTCAGCGACCCAGCCTGCCTGATGAGGCACAGAGCGTCCGGCAATCGGGGGGTGGATGAAGGAGCGGGGCTGGGTGCGTGCAGCTGCAAGGCGGAGGAGGGAGGCAACGCGAAGGGGGTCCCCCCATGCCTTTAAGGCTATGGGGGAGTTGGTGACCGACGACAACACCGCAGATGCGCGTGCCCAGCCCCGCTCCTTCACCCGCCCCCCCCCGATTGCCGGACGCTCCTGTTTTCGTTCAGCTGAGCGGCGTCCAGCAGGCGGACGCCCGGTTCGGTCCCGCCACCCTGCGCCGGTAGGGTGGCGGGGATCCAACCGGACGACGTGGTCCGGTCGTCGGCCCACGTTGCAAAGGTTTCCCGGGCAATGCGAATTGGTGTGCTCACCTCCGGCGGCGACTGCCCCGGCCTCAACGCCGTCATCCGTTCCGTCGTGCACCGCGCGGTGGTCGACCACGGCGACGAGGTCATCGGCTTCCACGACGGGTGGAAGGGGCTCCTCGAGTGCGACTACCGCAAACTCGACCTCGACGCGGTCGGCGGCATTCTCGCTCGCGGCGGCACGATCCTCGGTTCCTCCCGGGTCCAGCCCGCCCATCTGCGGGGCGGCGTCGAACAGGCCAGGGGCCATGTCGCCGATCTCGGTCTCGACGCGATCATTCCGATCGGCGGCGAGGGCACGCTGAAGGCGGCCCATCTGCTCTCCGAGGCAGGCCTGCCGATCGTCGGCGTACCGAAGACGATCGACAACGACATCGCCTCCACCGATGTGACCTTCGGCTTCGACACCGCCGTCGGTGTCGCCACCGAGGCCCTCGACCGCCTGAAGACCACCGCCGAATCGCACCAGCGGGTGCTGATCGTCGAGGTCATGGGCCGCCACACCGGTTGGATCGCCCTGCACTCGGGCATGGCGGCCGGTGCGCACGCCATCGTCGTACCGGAGCGCCCCTTCGACATCGACGAGCTGACCGAGCTGGTCGGCAAGCGCTTCTCGGCCGGCAAGAAGTTCGCGATCGTCGTCGTCGCCGAGGGCGCCAAGCCGCGCGCGGGCACCATGCAGTTCGAGCAGGGCACCAAGGACATCTACGGGCACGAGCGGTTCGCCGGGGTGGCCACGCAGCTCTCCATCGAGCTGGAGCAGCGCCTCCACAAGGAGGCCCGCCCGGTGATCCTCGGCCATGTACAGCGCGGCGGCACCCCGACCGCGTACGACCGTGTTCTCGCCACCCGTTTCGGCTGGCACGCGGTGGAGGCCGCACACCGCGGCGAGTTCGGCATGATGACGGCGCTGCACGGCACGGACATCGTGATGGTGCCGCTGAGCGAGGCCGTGGAGAGCCTGAAGACGGTCCCGGCCGAGCGGTACGCCGAGGCGGAGTGCGTGCTCTGAGCGACACCCTGTCCGACGAACTGCCCCCGGCCGCAGCTGCGGCCGGGGGCAGTTCTAGTCTGGTCGGGACAGCCGGCACGAAATGGGGATGTCCCCAGCAGGAGTGAAACAAATGGATCACAGCGGGCACGGCATGAACATGGATCTGCCGCCGTTCACGCTGGGGCGTGGGCTCCAATTCTCCCCGGACCCGTTCTTCCTCATCGGCTGCGTGCTCGCGCTCGGCCTGTACGGATACGCCGTGCTGCGGTTGCGCAGGCGCGGGGACAGCTGGCCGGTCGGACGGATCGTCTTCTTCGTCCTCGGTGTGTTGAGCATCGCCCTGGTGATGTGCACCAAGCTCAACGACTACGGCATGGTCATGTTCAGCGTGCACATGGTGCAGCACATGGTGATCAGCATGCTGTCGCCGATCCTCCTGCTGCTGGGCGCTCCGGTGACCCTCACGCTGCGTGCTCTTCCGGTCGCGGGACGCGATCGCACCGGCCCGCGCGAGCTGCTGCTCATGCTGCTGCACAGCCGGTACATGAGGATCATCACGCATCCGGTCTTCACGATTCCGCTCTTCATCGCCAGCCTGTACGCGCTGTACTTCACCCCGCTCTTCGACTTCCTGATGGGTTCGAGGGCCGGGCACATCGCGATGATGGTGCACTTCCTCGCGGTCGGCCTGGTCTTCTTCTGGCCGATCATGGGCGTCGACCCGGGGCCGCACCGGCCCGGCTATGTGATGCGGATGCTGGAGCTGTTCGCGGGGATGCCGTTCCACGCGTTCTTCGGTATCGCGCTGATGATGGCGACAACACCAATGGTGGAGACGTACAAGCATCCGCCGGCGTCGCTCGGCATCGACGCACTGAGCGATCAGAACTGGGCGGGCGGCATCGCCTGGGCATTCAGCGAGATCCCGTCGGTGCTGGTGCTGATCGCACTGGTCTTCCAGTGGTACCGATCCGAGCAGCGGACCGCGAAGCGTTCCGACCGTGCGGCCGACCGGAACGGGGACCAGGAGTTGCGGGCGTACAACGCCTATCTCGCCTCGTTGCAGGCGCGCGAGCAGTAGCGGTGAGCATGCCTCCGGGGTGACGATGACATCCACGGCCGCGCGGCCGACGAGGAGGGTGCGGGCATGTCCGGATCCACGAAGACCATGGGTGTGATCACCGTGGTGGCCCTGGTGGTGGTCACCGCCTACACGGTGGCCCTGGGGAGCAGCGGCTGGCTCTGGTTCGGATGGGTGGTGCTCGGCCTGATCACCCTGGGGATGGCCGCGACGCGCGAGTCCTGAGCCGGGTGGGTCACCCGGCTCAGGAGGTCCGGGCTCAGCAGCGGAGGACCGGCCCGGTGGCCGAGTCCATCACACAGGCGTCGGGGAACGTCCGCTGCCAGGCGACGGGCCGTCCTCGGACGGGGCGGCCGCGGCGGGCACCGCGGCCGTGAGGGACATGTCGGGGCAGACACCGCCCCGGCGAGGCCGGCCCCCGCGCGCAATCCCGTACGGGCGGAACACGCGGCCCGGACCCGGGCACACCTCCCGTCATCAGCGATCGTGCTCCGTGAGCCGGTCGCGCGCCGGGATGTCGCGTTGACGAACCCGAAGCCGACGCCAGAGAGGCGGCACCCTCTTCTGGGGCACCCGCCTGACCCGGCCTCTCCGTCGCCGTCCGTAAAGGCGGCGACGGGGCCGAGGGCCGGGCAAGGGACACGCAGGCCCGATCCGCCCCCTGCCGCTTTCCCGGCAGGGGGCGGTCGGCGTTCTCAGGCGGTCTGAATCCCTGGCCGTCCCGCCTCGGTCACGAACGAGGCACGGGTCGAGACGGGGGCGCCGGGGGTGGTGACGTACGGGAGGACCCGGAAGTCGGCGCGGCAACTCTCCCGGGTCAGTGAGCAACGAACGTACCCGCGCTGGAAGTTGGTGAACTTGATGTGCTCGTTGGCCGCGACGAGCCTGGCACCGGAGGGGTCCAGATCCATCCCGTCCTTCGCGGTGGAGATGGACGAACCGACGAACTCGACGCCGAGCGTGGGCGATTCCGGGTCGTCGAAGTTCTGCTTGAGGTCGGCGGCGAGGTGGCGGTGCATGTCACCGGTGAGTACGACGGGGTTGCTCACGCCGCGGTCGGTGATCTCCTTGAACAGCCGCTGGCGTGCGTCCACATAGCCGTCCCAGAAGTCCATCACGAAGGCCTGGCCGGGGCCCGGGTCGGTGTCGACCTGAGTCACGGGGATCTGCTGGGAAATCATGTTCCACGTCGTGTCGGAACGTCCGAGGCCGCGGTGGAGCCACCTTTCCTGTTCCGGGCCGAGGATGGTGCGGCCCGGTGTCAGCCGTTCGTCGCAGCCGCTCTTGGTGCCGTCGCCACAGGGCTGGTCGTCGCGGAAGAGCCTGGTGTCGAGGATATGAAACGTGGCCATCCGGCCGTAGCGCAGGCTGCGGTACATCCGGGTCTCGAAGCCGTTCGGCTTGTTCGGCAGCCGCAGCGGCAGATGCTCGTAGTACGCCTGGAAGGCAGCCGCTGCACGTTGCCGGAAGACTGCCGGGTCCTGGTCGGGTTCGGTGTCGGCCTTGGATCTGTCGCGCGCCCAGTTGTCCTCCACCTCGTGGTCGTCCCAGACCACGGCGAACGGGTGGGCCCGGTGGGCGGCGATGAGGTCGGGGTCGAAGCGGTGAAGGGCGTGGCGGTTGCGGTACTGGGCGAGGTTCATCGGCTCGGGGCGCAGTTCTGCGGCGACGGGGACGTTGCGTACACCGCCCATCGCGTCGATGGCGTTCTCGTAGATGTAATCGCCGAGGTGCAGGACGAGATCGACGTCCTCCTCGGCAAGGTGCCGGTAGGCGGTGTAGAAGCCTTCGAACCACGCCTGGCAGGAGACGAAGGCGAAGTCGAGCCCCTTGGGACGGCTGTGCGGCGGGGGTGCGGTGCGGGTGCGTCCGACGGGGCTGTGCACACCGCCGGCGCGGAAGCGGTAGTAGTAGTGCCGGCCCGGTTGCAGTCCGGAGACCTCGACATGCACGGAGTGGGCAAGTTCGGCCACCGCGCGGGTCCGTCCCCGGCGTACGACGGATCGGAAGCGTTCGTCGCGGGCGACCTCCCACTGCACCTCGACGGAGTACGGCGGCATGCCTCCGGCCCCGTCGGGAGCGAGGGGCTGGGGCGCGAGGCGGGTCCACAGCACGATTCCGTCCGGCCAGGGATCACCGGAGGCGACTCCCAGGGTGAACGGGTCGTCGTGGAAGACCGCGCCACCCCAGGCGCTGCCCGCCGACAGGCCGGCCGCGGCGAGGGCCATCCCGACCGTGCCGCCGAGCATCACCCGCCTTTTGAACCCTCCGGTGCCACCCGACCCACTGTTCAATTGCATGAAACCCGTCCCTTCGTCGGGCGGGATCCCGTCCGGTATGAGGTGGGATCAGCGCCTGATTTCACGTCCGCCCATGTGGTAATCACAGGCTGGATATCACAGGGGAATCACACGCCACAAGGCCACGCATCGGTGGCCGTAATGCCGTTCAGAAGCGGTTAGTTGGGGAGACATCGACCATTTCCCGCGGCGACGCAGTACAGGTCGGCAGCACCCTTGACACCCCTCAGGGGGGCTCATAGTCTCCACGCCACAGAATTAACGTTAGATTTCACATCGGGAAAATCGGTGCGACGGAAGGACGTTCTCGTGTCCCGTCCCTCGGCAGCGGATGTGCCCGGTCCCCGCCCCGCCGAAGGAACAGCGGCCGACCGTCACGAAGACCGGAGGCTACGGCCGTACGGCCTGCGATGCGAGCACCGCGCCACCCCGCTGGGTATCGACGAACCCGCTCCCCGGCTCTCCTGGCGGCTGGCGTCCGACCGCCGCGGCGACGACCCCGTGGCCTATCGGGTCCTGGTCGCCGAACGCCCCGAGGACCTGGACGGGATCGGTCAACCCCTCTGGGACACGGGCCGGGTGGCCGATCCCGATGCGACCGCCGTCGAGTACACCGGACCCGCCCTCCATGGCCGTACGTGTTATCACTGGCGGGTCTGCGTCTGGCCGGCCGGGACGGCGGCACCCGCCGAGGCCACGTCCTGGTTCGAGACGGCGTTCACCGACGCCGGGGCGTGGCAGGCGTCGTGGATCACCCACGATCCACATCCGGTCGACGTCATGGACGCCCCCACCGAGGGCGAGTTCGCCCTCGACGACCACGGGCTCGCACCATGCCCCGTCCTGCGACACACCTTCAACGGCTCAACCGGCACGCACGCCCGGCTCCATGTCGCCGCGCGCGGCCTGTACGAGGTCCGGCTCAACGGCGTACGGGTCGGCGACGCCGAACTCGCCCCCGGCTGGACGGATTACCACCGCCGCGTCCAGTACCAGACGTACGACGTGACCGAGTTGCTGAGTGAAGGTGAGAACGTCCTCGCCGCGACGGTCGCCGACGGCTGGTGGAGCGGATTCGTCGGCTTCGAACCGCGCAGGGCCGGAGCCCACTACGGCTCGTTCCCCCAGCTGCTGGCCGAACTCCACCTGACCGGTTCGGACGGCCGCAGCACCACGATCGTCACCGACGACACCTGGCGCACCGGCACAGGAGTCATCCGTCACGCAGATCTGCTGATGGGCGAGTGCCACGACCTGCGGTACGCGGCCGACGGCTGGGAACTGCCCGGGTTCGACGACTCCGGCTGGTCCCCGGCCCTGATCACGGACGCCGACCACCATCTGCTCGTGGCGTCCGTCGACGAGCCCGTGCGGGCGATGTCCGAGCTGCGCCCGTGCTCGGTCACGCGCATCTCCCCCAACGCCCACATCGTCGACTTCGGCCAGAACCTCGCCGGACGTGTGCGGCTCCGGATCTCCGAACTCGCCGCCGGGGCACGGGTGGTGATCCGCCACGCGGAGGTACTGGACGAGTCGCACCATCTGTACACGGCCAATCTGCGCACCGCCGCCGCGACCGATGTGCTCGTCGGGGACGGACGCCGACACATCGTGTTCGAGCCGCGCTTCACCTATCACGGGTTCCGTTACGCCGAAATCAGCGGAGTCCCGGAGCTGACCGAGTCCGACATCGTTGCCGTGGCGCTGCACAGCGACACCCCGTGGGCCGGGGAGTTCGACTGCTCGGACCCCGATCTCCGACGGCTCCACGACTGTGTGGCGTGGGGGCAGCGCTCAAACTTCGTCAGTGTGCCCACGGACTGTCCGCAGCGCGACGAGCGGCTCGGCTGGCTGGCCGACGCACAGGTCTTCCTGCCGACCGCCGCACTCAACGCGGATGTCGCCGCGTTCTTCACGAAGTGGCTGCGCGACATCGATGACGCCCGCACGCCCGACGGCGGCTTCACCAATGTCGCCCCACGCCTCGTGGGCGTCTCCGACGAAGGAGCGCCGGGCTGGGGCGATGCGGGCGTCATCATCCCGTGGCACCTCTACCGCACCTACGACGACCCGCGGTTCCTCGCCCGGGCGCTGGAGGGCATGTGCGCCTGGGTGGACCTGATCCATCGTCACAACACGGACCTGGTCTGGCGCAGGCGGGTCGGGCCGCACTTCTCCGACTGGCTCGCCCCGGGTGCTCCCACTCCACGTGATGTCATCGCCACGGCCTACTTCGCGCACAGTGCCCGCCTCACCGCGAGGGCTGCCGAGGTCCTGGGCCACAAGGACGTCGGAGACCGCTACCATCGGCTGGCCGACAACATTCGCCGCACATTCACCGAGCACTTCGTCACGGTCGGGCATGCCGCCGCCGAGCCTCTTGCGGTGCGTATCGCCGGGGACACCCAGACCGGCTATCTCGTCGCGCTCGCCTTCGAGTTGCTGCCCGCAGACCTCACCGGCGCCGCCGCACACCGACTCGCCGAACTCATCGAGTCGGCCGGGCCCGCCCTCCTGACCGGCTTCCTCGGGGTGGCGCTCGCCGCGCCTGTCCTCGACGCCCACGGGCGGGCCGACCTCGCCCACGCCCTCCTGCACCGCGACGAAGTGCCCTCCTGGCGGTTTCCGCTCCGGCACGGCGCCACGACGATCTGGGAACGCTGGGACGGGTGGACCCCCGATACGGGGTTCCGCGCACCGTCGATGAACTCCTTCAACCACTACGCGCTCGGCTCGATCGGCGCATGGCTCTACCGCGGTGTCGCCGGCCTCGACCAGGCGCCGGACTCCACCGGATACCGGCATCTGCGGATACGGCCCCGCCCAGGCCCCCTGCGCCACGCGAGCGCCCGCCACGAATCGGTTCGCGGCACCGTCGAGGTGACCTGGGAGAGGCACGGCGACCGGCTGGACCTGCGCGTACTGGTGCCGCCGGGCGCCACCGCCGATGTGTACGTGCCCACCGCCGACCCCCGCTCGATCCGCGAATCGGGTGTGGCACCGACAGCCGACAACCGCCACATCACGCTGCTCACGATCGCCTCCGACCACGTAGTCCACCGCGTGTCCTCGGGCACCTACCGCTTCACCGCGACCTGCCCGTCGGCAGACGTCGACGCCGAGACGCCTCAGGTGGACCGGCCCCGGCCGTCGCCCATCCCGAGCCGACGCGCAGCAGGACCGGCGGCGAAACCATCGTTCGCTCGTTCGCACGAGGAGGACACACCATGACGACGGGTTCTCACAGCCGGCCGGGCCAAAGCGCGGTCGACCGCCGGGAATTTCTCCGTATCGGCGGCGGGGTCGCGGTGCTCGCCGCCCTTCCTCCCGCCCTGACGGCCTGCTCGGATGCGAGCAGCGGCTCCGGCAAGCTGCGCATCGTCGGCGTCGCCGACCAGCAGAAGCCGATCGAGGAGCTCGTCGGGCTGTACCGCAAGTCCCATCCCGACAACGATTTCTCCATTTCCTTCGCACCCACGGACCAGGTACAGACGGTGGTGCGTACCCAGCTCGCCGGTGGCAACGCCCCCGATGTACATGTGCTCTATCCCGGCAGCGGCAGCGCCATGTCCATGGTCGAGCTGGCCAAGGCCGGGCTGCTCGCCGACCTCAGCGACCAGGCATGGGCCAAGGAAGTCCCGGCGAATTTCCACCCCGCGTACCGGCACGAGGGCAAGACGTACCTGTATTCGGCGGGAAGCAGCGCCATCGGCGCCATCTACAACAAGAAGACCTTCGCCGAGGCCGGAGTCGAACCGCCCAGGACATGGAGTGAACTTCTCGATGTCTGCGCCAAGTTGAAGGCAAAGGGCGTGGTACCGATAGCGCTCGGCACACAGACTCCCTGGGTCACCCAGCTGATCACCTACGCGCTGGTACCCAACGCCGTCTACGCGAAGGACCCCGGTTTCGACGCCGAGATGGCCGCGGGGCGGGCACACTTCCGCGGTTCCGGGTGGGCCGACGCAATGGGCAAGTACCAGGAGTTGCAGCGCCGGGGCTTCTTCAACGACAATCCCAACGGAACGACGTACGAGCAGCAGACCTCGATGGTCGCGAGCGGCAAGGCGGCGATGGCCGTCCAGGTATCCGCCGTACTCGCCAACTTCCGCCAGGCCACCCGGACCCCGGACGACCTCGGCATGTTCCCGTTCCCCGGCGGTGACGACGCGGCGAATCTCTGGATCCCGGCTGGAATCGTCGTCGGCCTCGGCGTCTTTGCACGGTCCGAGAAGGCGTCCGGGGCGAAGGCGTTCATCGAATTCCTCGGCAAGCAGGAGAACGTCGACCGCTGGGCGCAGTCCGTGGCCGCGATCCCCTTCAAGCGCGACGCATCCACCGAGACAGACCCCGTCCTCGATGAATTCCTGCCCATCATCGACGACAACCGGGCCGTCCCGTTCATGGACCAGAGCTGGCCCAACGCCGAGGTGCAGCCCGCCCATTTCGCCGCCGTACAAAACCTCCTCGCAGGCAAGACGGACGTCGACGGCGCCCTGCGACAGATGGATGAGGCCTACGGGAAGAAGTCGTGACAAGCACATCCAAGAGGTCCGCCCCCAGCACGGTCGCCAAGGCCGGAGGCGGACCGCGCTCCGGCCGCGGCCGCTCGGCCCGGCATCTCGACCACACCGTCCCGCCATGGATCTTCGTGGTCCCGGCGCTCGTCGTGTACGCCGTCGTCGTCCTGTATCCGAGCCTTGCCGGGGTGATGTATGCCTTCACCGACTGGTCCGGCATCGGTGGCTTCTCCTTCACCGGCCTGGACAACTTCCGCACCCTGCTCGAAGACAGCCGGGCCCTGGAGTCCGTCAGCAACACCCTGCTGCTCACCATCGCCGTGGTCGTCGTCCAGAACGGCGTCGGTCTGCTGCTCGCGCTCGGCGTTCACGCCGGCATCAAGTCCCGCGCCCTGCTGCGGCTGATCTTCTTCGCACCCGCCGTCGTCAGCCCCGTCATGGTCGCGATCCTGTGGAAGTACGTCTACAACCCCGAGAACGGCGCCGGACTCAACGGTGTCCTCAACGCGGTCGGACTCGGCGGTCTGCGTCAGGACTGGCTCGGCGATCCCTCTCTCGCCCTGTGGTCCGTCGCGGCGATGGTCGTGTGGCAGTACGCCGGCTACTCGATGGTTGTCTTCCTCGCCGGTCTCCAGGGCGTGCCCGCCGAACTCCACGAGGCCGCGAGAATCGACGGCGCCGGCTCCTGGCAACGCTTTCGCTATGTGACCTGGCCGCTTCTGGCCCCGGCCCTGACGATCAACCTCATGCTGTCGACCATCGGCGGTCTCAAACTCTTCGACCAGGTCTACGCCGCCACCAACGGCGGGCCCGGCACCTCCAGCGAGACGCTGTCGACCGTGCTGTACAAGGAAGCGTTCGTGTACGGGAAGTTCGGCTACAGCACCGCCGTCGCCCTCGTCCTCGCGCTGTTCGTCGCCGCGGTCTCCCTGGTCCAGCTCCGCTATCTGCGCGCGAGGGAGGCCACCGCGTGAGCACCGCAACGCCCCGCGTACCCGTGACGATCGGCGGACCCGCGGAACAGAATCCCGTACGCAGGGGCCGCAGGCCGCGGTACGGGCAGTACGCCCTCGAAGTGGTCATGATCGCCGTCGCCGTCGTGTTCCTGTTCCCGGTGTACGCCCTGATCACCCTGGCGATGAAGGACCCCCGGCAGATCTCCGAATCGCCCCTCGCGGTGCCCTCCCCGCCCACCTTCGCCAACTTCGGCGACGCCTGGTCCTCCGCTTCGCTGGGCCCTGCCCTGCTCAACAGCACAATCATCACCGTCGTCAGCCTGCTGCTCCTCATCATCCTGGGTTCCACCGGGGCCTACTACCTCGCCCGCCGCGCCCGCGGCATCGGTTACGGGCTGTACATTCTGTTCCTGCTCGGCATCGTGCTGCCGTTCCAGCTCGGCATGATCCCGCTCTACGAACTCCTCGACGACCTGGGCTGGCTCGGCACGTACCGGGGCATGGTGTTCTTCTACACCGGTATCCAACTGCCGTTCACCGTCTTTCTCTACACCGGCTTCATCCGGGCCCTGCCGCAGGACTACGCACAGGCAGCGCTCATGGACGGCTGCACCCACCGACAGGCGTTCGCCCGGATCGTCTTTCCCCTGCTGCGCCCCATCACCGGCACCGTGATCATCCTGAACGCCGTGTTCATCTGGAACGACTTCTTCACCCCGCTGCTGTACCTGGGCGGTTCCGACAAGGAGACCGTGCCCGTCGGTGTGTTCGCGTTCGTCGGTCAGTACGTCTCCGACTACGGACTCGTCTTCGCCGGACTGGTGCTGGCCGCGCTGCCGATCCTGGTGATATTCGTGCTCCTCCAGCGTTATGTGATCAAGGGCTTCGCAGGCGGCCTCAAGGGTTGAGGACATCTCATGACACGTCCGGCGCACCCACTGCTTCCCCAGTTCCCTCCACTCCCCCCGAGCATCGCGGCCGTCTTCGCCGAACCCCCGCGCGCCTTCTCGCCCACCGCCATCTGGTGGTGGAGCGGGGAACGGCTCGACCGCGCGCGGCTTCGGGCGCAGCTGGAACGCTTCACGGAGGGCGGTGTACACCATCTCGTTCTCCTCAACCTGGCGCCGTCGGGCCCTCTGTTCGGCTCCGACGCCGACGACCCGCCCTTTCTGTCCGACGCGTGGTGGGCTCTGCTCGACGGCGTGTGCGACGACGCCCGCGAGCTGGGCGTCAGCCTGTGGTTCTACGATCAGCTCGGCTTCTCCGGCGCCGATCTCCAGGCGCGCCTCGTGGACGAGCAACCCGCCCACGCGGGCCGTCGGCTCGACCGTCTGCGTGCCGTCGTCGACTCCACGACGGTACGGACCGGAGAGTTGCGGTGCCCTCCTCACAGCCGGCCGCTCGCGGGCCGCGCCGAACCGGTCGACGGCGACGGCCGGACCGTCGGCCCGGCGATCCCGGTGGCGGTGGACGACGGGGTCGTACGGGCACCGGGTCCCGGACGCTGGCGTCTGACGCTCCATCATCATGTGGCACTCGGCTTCGACTACCTCGGTTCCCAGGCCTGTGCGGCGTTGCTGGACCGGGTGCACGGGGAGTTCGAGCGCAGGCTCGGCGACCGGCTCGGGACCGTTGTCGTCGGCTCGTTCCAGGACGAGCTGCCGTCCCTGCCCACCTGGTCCACCGGTTTCGCCGACGCCTTTCTGCGCCTTCGCGGATACGACATCACCGCGCGGCTCGACGCCCTGTACGGCGACAGCACGGATCCGGACACGCACCGGATCCGGAGGGACTATCAGGTGACCCGCGCCGAGCTGGCCGAGGAGGCGTTCTTCCGGCCGCTGGCCGACTGGCACGACCGCCGCGGCCTGCTCATCGGCTGCGACCAGCAGGACCCCGCCCGTGCCGGACACCCCGTCGCGGGCGTGGAGTTGTATGCCGATTACGCCCGCACCCACCGCTGGTTCTCGGCCCCCGGCTCCGACCACCACGGGGACGCCCGTATTCATTCCTCGCTCGCCCACCTCTACGGCCGCCCCCGCACCTGGATCGAGGCCTTCCACTCCACCGGCTGGGGCGGCACGCTGGAGGAGACCTTCGACTGGCTGCTGCCGTGGCTCCGCGCCGGTGCGACCCTCTACAACCCGCATGCCGTCTACTACACGACCAGGGGCGGCTGGTGGGAGTGGGCGCCGCCCGCGACCGACTGGCGTCAGCCGTACTGGCGCCACCACCGCGTCTTCGCCGACGCCGTGGCCCGGCTGTGCGCGATTCTGAGTCTCGGCCACCATCTGTGCGACATCGCGATACTGCTGCCCACCACCACGGTCCAGGCCGGGACCGCGATGGACGGGGTCACGGATGCGGCGGCGAAGGCCCAGTCGACGTATCTCAAACTCGTCGGGGACATGGCCTGGTTCCGTCCCCGGCCGGGCATCGTGGACCGTCTCGGTCTCGACGCCGACGTCATCGACGATGCATCCGTGGCGCGCGCCCGAATCGTGCCGTTCGACAGCGACGTGCGGCTGAAGGTCGCGGACGAGGCGTACACCACCATCGTGCTGCCCGCGTGCACGGTCCTCGAACAGGAAACGGCACACCGGCTCATCGAATTCGCCACCTCCGGTGGAAAAGTGATCGCGCTCGACGCCCTCCCCGAGCAGGTCATCGGCCCTGGTGCGGCCACCGTGCTCGCCGAACTGCGCGCGTGCTTCGCCGACGGCCGGGCCGTGTTCGTGCCCATGACGGACGATCCGGCCGACTCGCTCACCGCGGCGCTCGCGGGGGCGCGCCCGGTGGTCCGGGCCCCGGTCCCCGCCCTTGCTCGTCGTGTGGAGGGCGCCACCGTGGTGTTCCTGACCGCGGCCACCCCGCGGGCGACCCGGGCGGCCGTCGCGGCCCCTGATGAGCGGGGCGCCGCGCTGGGCTGGCTGGACGCCCGCTACGACTTCGACCCGGACCGCTACGCGCGCGGCGCACGGGTACGGGTGCGGGACGTGTTGGGCCCGGCCGTCCTGCTGGACCCGTTCGGCGGCGCTCCCCGGATACTGCCGGTGCTGCCCGCCGATGACGACGCCCGGGCCGTCGAGGTCGATGTCCCCTTCGATACGGGCCCCGCAGCGGTGCTGGTCCTTCCGGCACGGACCCGGGAGGCGGCCACGGCCGGAGCGTCCGGCGCACCCGGGCCGCCCGGCGCCGGACAGTCCGGCGCCGAAGCGGGCGTCACCGCCATCGAGATCCCTCCGGACGCGGACTGGGACATGACGCTCGTCCCGACCCTCGACAACACCTGGGGCGACTTCGCGCGCCCGGCGACCGGCCCGCCCACCGGTTCGCCCGTCACCGAGTGCCGGACTTTCCGGCACCGGGTGGAGGCGGCCGGCGAGAACGGCGTAACGGACGGATGGGCCATGCCGGACCGCGCCGATGAGCCGGTCACGGCCACGGTCCACGCGACGTTCGGCCCACGCGCGGTCGTGCTCCGCGAACACCCCGGCCACGAGGTCCCGTCCCCCCTCGAATGGTCCGACACCCTGGGCGTGCACAAGGACCCGATCCACCGCGCCGTCCTGGGGCCCAAGGGTCATGTGCCGGAGGAGTTCCTGCACATCGGCCCCACGGCCGCCGGAGTGGTGGCGCGGCTGCGGATGGACCTGCTCCTCGACGACGCCTTCGATGGACACCTCGCGATCGGGGCCGCGGCGGCGAAGCGGGCCCGGCTCGACGGCGTCCCCGTCACTCTCGACGACGGGGGCCACCTGGCGATGGGCCCGGTACGAGTGGCGGCAGGCCGCCATCTGCTGCAACTGTCTCTGACGCCTGATCAGAACTGCGATCTGCGGGCGCATGTGGCGCTCGTACGTGATCCCGGGCGCTACCGTCGCCCGGAGTGGATTCACGCGCCCCATCGGATTCACGCGCCCAGGGCGATGGGCACGACGTTGCGTCTCGCGGCCCTGCCCGTCCTGGCCGTCGTCCAAGTGGCCGCGTGCACAGCCTGCGTACTGCGTGTCAATGGACAAGTGGTGGGCCGTCAGGGCGGATTCGACCCCTACGCCGCACACGCGGTCCCACGCGTGCGACGGCATGATGTGGCCGCGGCCCTGCTCATCGGTGACAACGACATCGTGGTGGAGACATCCGGCGACGACGACGGCGCGGTCCTGGTGGACGCCGTGTTCGACGACGGGAACGGCGACCGTGTCGCAACCCTGCACAGCGACGCCCGGTGGTGGGTCGAGAGTACGACGGGTCGCGTGCCGGTCATGGTGCGTCGCAAGCCGGTGGGCGACCCGGCCGCCCTGCATCTGCGCCGCCGCCCTCACCCGCTGCCGGGCGCCGCCTGGCTGGACCCGGACGCGGACGACGGCACGGTGGTGCCGGTACGGTTCGCGGCCCCGGGGCATCGGCGAGCGGTGGAGTGGCTGTGGTGCGCACTACCGCCCGGCGCCACCCGGTTGACCGCGCGCGTGCACGGCGAGACGACTGTCTTCGTGGACGGTTCCGAGTGCGCCGCCCCCGTCACCGATGTCGACACGCGGGGCATACGGACCGTGGCGGTCGACCTCGCGGCCGGTGGTCCCTCCGGGCCCCGGACCGCGGCCCTGCGCATCCGGACGCGCCCCGGCTACGAGGGGGGCGCCGCCCTGGCCGGTCCGGTGCGCTGTGAGGTCGGCCCCGGGCGGATTCGCGTCGGCGACTGGGAGACTCATGGTCTCGCCGAGTACAGCGGCGGTGTGCGCTACCGTCGCGTGGTGACCCTGCCCGCCGAGGCCGCCGCGGGGCACGTGTCGCTCGACCTCGGCCGGGTCCGGGGGACGGCGGAGGTGCGGGTCGGCGGGGTCGCCGCCGGGGTACGGGTGTGTTCCCCCTACGTCTTCGATCTGACGGGTCTGGTCGGGCCCGGGGCCCATACCCTCGACATCACTGTGTTCGGGACGCTGGCGCCCCACCTGGACGCGACGAGCCCGACCCACTTCGTGTTCCCGGGCCAGCGTGTCAGCGGCCTGCTGGGTCCTGTGCGGCTGCGGGTCGGCAGTTCCGAAGGGGATGGGGGCAGGGGCAGCTTTGACGGCGTCCTGACCACCCAGTTTTGACGACATCCTGACCCCCCGTCAAGAACGCGCGAAGCAATCACCGCTTCGCGCCAAGAACGCGCCATTGACGGCCATCACCGGCCGGAAGCGGGAACACCCTGAGTGGACCCGACCGAAGGACCGCGAAACTCATGTCTGTTCTGACCTCCGACCCCGGTACGGCACCGAGTGCCGAGGAACCTCCGGACACCGGGGCCCGCCACAAGCTCACCGCCTTCACCGGCCTCGCCGCGCTTTCTCTCGACGCGATGGCCTCGGTGGCGTACGGGCCCGAGGCGATCGTCCTGGTGCTGGCGGCGGCGGGAGGGCACGGGCTCGGCTTCACGCTCCCCGTCACAGTGGCGATCGCCGCCCTCCTGGCCGTCCTCGTGGCCTCGTACCGCCAGGTCATCGCGGCCTTCCCGGACGGTGGCGGAAGCTACGCGGTCGCCAGGACGCACATCGGTCGCCGCACCAGCCTGGTCGCCGCCGCCTCACTGGTCCTCGACTACGTCCTCAACGTCGCGGTCGCCGTCACCGCAGGAGTGGCCGCGCTGACCTCCGCCTTCCCCGGTCTGTACGACGACCGGCTGTGGTTGTGTCTCGGCGTGCTGGCCCTGATCACCGCGGTAAATCTGCGCGGGATCGTCGATTCCGCGCGTGCGTTCGTCTTGCCGACCGCGGTCTTCATCGTGTCGATCCTGGCGCTGATCACAGTAGGGGCTGGAGACGTACGACCGGAAGGCATGAGGCGGAGCCCGTATGCGAGAACGGGCGGCCGGAGGTTCGAGACCGCCGGCCGCCCGTACCCGTGGCCTGTGACCGTTACGGCTTCGGTGTGGCGTGCGGGGCGCACGCCACATCGCTGCGGTCGGTCCTGCCCGTGAGCAGATAGGTGTGATGGTGCTGCTCGCAAACCCGTTGTCCGGTGTCACCGGCTCGCCCGAGCTGCTGCCCCGGCCGATCGGGACGGTCGGTCAGCTGATGCCCCGGATGCGGGCGGCTCACTGCTGCGGTCGGTCGCCTTCTTCGACGGCAACGGTGCGGGCGGCGCGCTGCTCACCCTGACCCTGTGGTCGGCGCTCGGACTGGCGGCGGTGCTCATCGGTGGTCGGCGCCGGGCCCGGGCCATGGCCGCGCCCATTCCCAGCACCTTGGAGCCGGCCCTGGTGGGCCGACCCCCGTTCGAACACGTCGTGCACCCCCGCCGCAGCGGGCGGGGGTGCACGACGCTTCCGCGTTACCGGACGCCAGCGGGGCGCTCAGTTGCCCGGCTCGCGATGCCCTCTGTGTTCCGCCGCGATACCGAAGCGCCGCCGTTCGCCGGGAGCGGACACCGAGGAGCCGATCGAGGAGACCGAGCTGATCACCTGCTCGTCGGCAACTGCCTCGTCGCTTTCGAGTCGCTCCAGGTCAGCGGCCGAAACGAGCGCGACGAGCGGCTTGCCGTGCCGCGTCACAACCACTCGCTCGCCGCCGTAGACGACGCGGTTGATCAGTTCGGCGAGCTCAGCTCGGGCTTGCGTTACCGGAATCTCGTAGGCCATGCTCCCTAGCCTATGTAATGTCCGCCTGGTCCGCCGTGGTCCGTGGCGACAGCGATTGTCCAGGTCAGAGGCTCTCGCGTGCTCCCCTGCGCTCTCCTCGTTGAGCGGCGGGGTCAGCGCGTGCTCCGCGAGTGAGCGTCGTGGCGGAGAGCGCAAGCGGGCCGCCGGAGCCGGGCCGGATCACAAGCTGGTCTTCACCGACAGGGTCCTGGTCGACGAGCCGTTCCGCGACCGGAGCAGTGGAACCCGGCGCCCACCCGACGCGACAGCCGGGCCACGACCACCCCCGCCGCCTGCCCGAGCAGCCGAAACGGTCCGCTGGATGAACCGACGGACCGTCACGAAACATCGAGGTCAGGGACCAATTTCGTCGTCACAGTCTTGTTCGATTCTTCGGCGGAGCTGGTGCAAACCACGCCGGGCGTGGCTCTTCACGGTACCCAGCGGCATTCCGGTACGTTCGGCGATCTCGGCCTGGGTCAAGTCCCCGTAGAAGGCCAGACAGAGCACCTCACGTTGGTGGCTCGATAGCCCTGACAGCGCGTCAACCAACAAGACCCGGTCCAAAACCTCTTCGGCTGCCTCGTTGACTCGCTGCGGGCAAGTGTCCGGGGCAACCGAGTCGATGAGCGTGAGGCGCCTCGTCCGGGCTGCGAGTGCGTCAATGATCTTTCGACGCGTGATGCCGACGAGCCAGGAGCCGAGGGGGCCGCGCTCCGGGCGGAAGCCATCCCGGCCGCGCCATGCGCCAAGAAACACTTGCTGGGTCACGTCCTCGGCCTCGTAGGTGTCACCGAGCGAGCGGGTGGCCATGGTGCGGACGAGGGCGCCCCAACGCCGGTAGACAGCAGCGAACGCGTTCTCGTCCGCAGCGCGCAGGCCACGGACCAATTCGTCTTCATAGAGGCTTTCCTCTGCGGCCGTGGAAGGCACACTGCTCGACCGCGTATTCGTGATCATGGCCTATTCCTCCTGCATGCGTCTCGTGCGCGGCGAAGGGCCGACTTCGAATCGGCTGTTCGGCACGCGCGCCGAGGTGCACGAACGCCTGAGAAAAAGTCTTGTGAGTGCAAACGACGAACTCAACATGCGTCGGTTATGCGTCGTAAAGTAGAAGCGTGAGCCTGGACGACCCAATCGACGACGCGCGGCGTGATGAAGGGGTTACCACCGGTGAGGTGGCGCGGCGTCTCGGGGTGGCGCCCACCACTATCCGTTCGTGGGATCGCCGCTATGGTCTTGGCCCCACCGTGCGCACAAGTGGCCAGCATCGCCGCTGGACGGCCAAGGATGTGGCGCGGTTGGAGCAGATGTGCGACCTGACAGCTACTGGACTGCCACCCGCCGAAGCCGCGCGCGTAGCGCTCGGCGCGGCGAGCCCGGAAGCGCACCTGCTCCGGGTAAATCCCACTGCCACTCCGGGGGCAGCAGCCCGCCGGCGCAGTCGGGCCCGTGCCGGCCTTCAGCTGAGAGACGTGCGTCAGGAGTGCAAGGGAGTGGCGCGCGCAGCCCTGCGCCTGGATGCCTCCGCGCTTGACGAGCTGCTGAAGGCCGCGATTGATAAGCATGGTCTGGTCGCCGCCTGGACAGGGGTGATCATGCCAACGCTGCAGGCGGTCGGCCGCAAATGGGAGAGCTCGGGCGAGCGCTATGTCGAGGTCGAGCACTTCCTGTCCTGGCATGTATCCGGCGCGTTGCGGCGGCACGCCCCGCCCGTGGTCGCCGACTGGCCAGGAGCCATCACGGTTCTTGCTTGCGTGCCTGCGGAAAACCACACCCTGCCACTGGAAGTGCTTTCAGCCGCACTGGCTGAACGAGGTCTCCCGGTGCGCATGTTCGGCAGCGCGCTGCCCGCCGATTCACTTGAGTCCGCCGTGCGCAGAACCGGGCCGGTCGCGGTAGGACTATGGGCGCAGTCGCGTACCACCGCGAGCCGGGCCCTGGCCCAGCATGTGGCTGCGATCGAATGGGGTGTGCGCGGCGCCCGTAGGAAGCCAGTCGTCCTGACACTCGGACCTGGCTGGTTCGGGCAGAGCGTGCCGGGGCTACCCCATCCGCCGGGGCTCGCGGAGGCGGTTTCGGCCGTGGAGTCGGTCGCGCTCGGGTGACGAGATGCCGTCCGGCGGCTACTGGGGCGAAGTGGCGCCCCACGGTCGGCAGACGGAACGTGGTCGGGGGGACTGGCACTCGGGCCGCCCGAGAGGTGCTCAGCGACCTGGCGCGTGGTTGAGTCTGCGTTACTGGCCGTTGCAGAAGACGGCCCGAGATGAAGCCGTGGCGTACGGTCGCGCGGGCACGGCCCCGACCCCTGTCAGCCGGCCCCACCGGCCGCCCAACGGCGTGCCGATGGGGCTGGCGGATGGAGCCGACGCGCACGTACCACTTGGGGCGACTCCGGACCTCATTCTGGAATGATCAATTAGTGCATACCCGGCGCATCCTTCGGCTGCCGGCTCAAGGAATTCATAGATGCGCGAAGGAAAGTAGCTGACCTGCCCCTGTGATCGGAGAGTGACGTGGATATCGGCGGCGCACGCGTGCTGGTGGCAGGAGCCACCGGCGTGCTGGGTGCTGCTCTCACCGTGGAGCTCTCCGGCCGTGGAGCGCGTCCGGTACTTGCGGGTCGAGACCCCGGGCGCCTTGCCCGCGCCGCCCAGGCGCACGCGGGTGTTCCGACCTTCTTGTTCGACGCTTACGACCCTGCGTCCTGCGCCCTCGCCGTGCATGGCGCGGCGGACTCCTTGGGTGGGCTGGACGCAGTTGTGACGGCCTTCGGATCGGTCGCCTTTGGCCGTGCGGCGGAGTTAGGTGACGAGGTCGCGGAGCATTTGATGGCAGTCAACCTTCTCGCACCTGCGGCCTTCTTCCGTGCCGCGCTTGCCATGATGGAATCGAGTTCCGTGATCGCCGCCTTCACCGGTGTGGTCGCTGAGCGCCCGCAGCCGGAGATGGCTGACTACAGCGCCTCCAAAGCCGCACTGAGTGCCTGGCTCGACGCCGTGCGCCGGGAAACACGGACCCTCGGCATCCGGGTACTGGAAGTCCGGCCCGGTCACTTGGAAACCGGCTTCGCCGACCGGGCGGTCGCGGGCACGGCACCGCCGATGCCAGCGGGGGGCGACCCGCGTCAGGTTGTTGTTGCCATCGCCGATGCCATGGCGGCGGACGCAGAGCTGCTGCGCACTGCCCCGGACGGAGCGCTCGTCATCGAAAGGCGCGCCTGGTGAACCGATGGCCCGACGCCGCGGACGAGAGCTCCGACGTCATCATCGTCGGCGGCGGCGCGTCCGGGCTCAGCCTCGCGCAGCAACTCACGGCGATCGGTTCCGTGACCGTAACCTTGGTGGAGGCACCGGACGGTCCATGTCGACCGCCAGAGCGGACCTGGTGCTACTGGGAGGAAGGCATCAGCGAATTCGGTGAAGTGGTCAGCGCCTCCTGGTCGCGGCTGCGGGTTCATGACGCCAAAGGCGGCATTATCGCCATGAACCCGTCTCCGCTGCGCTACCACATGGTCCGCTCCAGAGCGTTCGAGCAGTGGGTGCACTCTCGGCTTGCCCGGTCGCCCGGTGCGCGCGTCTTGCGCGCGACGGCGGACACAGTGCGCGACACGGCTGACGGAGCGGAAGTCCGTTGCACTGCACCTGATGGTCGGGCCCTGGTACTCCACGCCCGCTGTGTTTTCGACTCCCGCCCCTTGCATGCCCTGCCACCGGCCCGGACACAGCTGTTCCAACACTTCCGCGGCTGGTTCGTGCACACGGAAACGGACCAGTTCGATGCTGCAGTTGCCGACCTGATGGACTTCCGGGTGCCACAGCCGAGCCACGGGCTCGCGTTCGGTTACGTACTGCCGCTTGCGCCGAATCGGGCGCTTGTCGAGTACACCGAGTTCTCCCGGACGCCGCTGACTAAAACGGCCTACGAGACGGCACTTGGTCGCTACAGCCGAGAGACACTCAAGCTCGGCGCGTTCACTATCGAAACGGCGGAGCAAGGTGTCATTCCCATGACCGACGCGCGTTTTCCCCGTCGGATCGGGAAAGCGATCTTCCGGATCGGGACCGCCGGGGGCGCCACCCGCCCGGCGACGGGCTACACCTTCGCCGCTGTACAGCGACAGAGCCAGGCCATCACCGACGCCCTGCGCAATGGCCACGTAATCACGCCCCGACCTCACGGGCGGCGAGCAATGACCATGGACGCGATCCTGCTGCGGGCCCTGGACACCGGACGGATCGACGGCCACACCTTCTTCACCCGCCTGTTCCGCAGCATCCCACCAGAACGTCTGCTGCGCTTCCTCAACGGCGGCACCTCGCCCTGGGAGGAGTGGGGCATCGGCCTGCACACCCCTATCGGCCCCATGCTTCGGACCGCTGTCGAACTCCCCTTTCTGCCCCGTCGCCTCCACCCAGTATCACGAATCGGAGAGAGCCACCGATGACACTGTTGCGTGACCACGACCTGGCACGCGCCTTCGACCACGCGTCGCACACCTATGACCGCCTCACAGCATTCAACCCCGGCTACCGCACCGACCTCCTCCGTTCGGCACGACGGCTGTGTCTGCCGCGGGCAGGGGCTGGCCTCCACGTCCTCGACCTCGGTTGCGGAACAGGGACATCCACCCGTGCGCTGCTGCAGTCCGCACCTCGCGCCCAGATCACAGCCATCGACGTGTCGTCAGGAATGCTGAGGCGCGCACGGACCAAACCGTGGCCGGCTCGCGTTCGCTTCCGGCACCTGGCTGCCGAAGATTTGGCCGCGATCGGGAAGGGACTCTACGACGCGGTGTTCGCTGCCTACCTGTTCCGTAATGTCACCGACCCGGACGCCATCCTCACTGATGTCCGAGCGTTGCTGCGACCGGGGGGCCGGCTCGCCGTCCACGAGTACAGCCTCAGCGGTTCGGCAGCCCATCGCGCCTTGTGGACGGCCGTGTGCCGAGGGCTGATCATCCCTGCGGGAACCCTCAGCGGTGACCGGGTTCTCTACCGTCACCTGTGGCGAAGCGTCCTCAATTTCGACACGGTCTCTGAATTCGCCGGCCGTCTGAGAAGCGCAGGATTTACGGAAGTGCGCGCGCTGCCCGTCGCCGGGTGGCAGACCGGAATCGTGCACACTTTCGTCGCCGCCAACGGTTCCGCCGTGACAACGGAGCGCGCACGGTGAGCATCTCGCACCGTGCTGCCCAACGGGGCCGCGACCGCAAAGCCGAGGTCGTCATGCCCGCACCCGGCAAAAAGCGGTTCGCACCTACGGACGCACCGAGTGTAGCCGTGATCGGTGGAGGGATCGCAGGTCTCGCTGCGGCCACCCTCCTGGGCGAACGAGGTGTCCGTGTAACGGTGTACGAACGTCAGGAGTCACTCGGGGGCCGACTCGCAGGATGGTCAACCCGCCTCGCCGACGGTAGCGAGGTGACCATGAGCCGCGGCTTTCACGCCTTCTTCCGCCAGTACTACAACCTGCGCGGCCTGCTGCGGCGGACTGATCCCGCACTCGCTCGTCTCCAGCCGCTGTCCGACTACCCGCTACGACACAGCAGCGGTCTTACCGACAGCTTTGCCCGCGTCCCACGCACACCACCATTCAGTGCCCTCGGGTTCGCAGCCCTGAGCCCCACGTTCGGCTGGCGCGATCTTGCAGCCATGGACGCCCGCGCGGCGCTGCCTCTCCTCGATGTTCGCGTGCCGGAGGTCTATGGGCGCTTCGACTCCGTCAGCGCGACCCGCTTCCTGGAACGCATTCGCTTCCCTGAAGCCGCACGTCACCTGGCCTTCGAAGTTTTCTCGCGCAGCTTTTTCGCCGACCCACGCGGACTGTCCGCCGCAGAACTCCTGCTGATGTTCCACATCTATTTCCTCGGCTCCGCCGAAGGCCTGCTCTTCGACGTGCCGAACGGGCCCTTCCCCCAAGCGTTGTGGCAGCCGCTCGGTGAATATCTCCGGCGCCTCGGGGCGCACGTCCGCACCAGCACGCCCGTGTGCGGCATCCAGCCGCGCGACGGAGACAGAGTGGAAGTACAGACGGACACCGCCGCAGACCTGCACGACGCGGCTGTTCTCGCCCTCGACCCCGGGGCATTGCGGGAGGTTGTCGCGGCGTCACCCGAATTGGGCAGCTCAGCCTGGCGCGAGGATATCTCCGCCCTGCGCACCGCACCTCCCTTCCTCGTCTCCCGGCTCTGGCTCGACCGGCCGGTCCGCGCCGACCGCGCCGGGTTTCTCGGCACCAGTGGATACGGCGGTCTCGATAACATCAGTGTCCTGGAACGCTATGAGGGCGAGGCCGCCCGATGGGCCGCCCGTAGTGGCGGCTCGGTAGTGGAACTACACGCATACGCCGTCGCCGACGCGAAACGCGAGGCGGTGCAGTCCGACCTCGTTGATCGCCTGCGCCAGGTCTACCCAGAGACACAGCGGGCGCAGATCGTGGACGCCCGGCACGAATGGCGCTCCGACTGTCCTCTCTTCCCGATCGGCTCCTACTCACGGCGTCCCACAGTGTTCACCCCCCACCCCCGGGTGACGCTTGCCGGTGACGCAATCCGCTGCGACCTGCCCGTAGCACTGATGGAGCGTGCCGCCACAACCGGTTTCCTGGCAGCCAACTGGCTGCTCGCCAACTGGGGCGTGCAAGGCCAGGTGCTATGGACGGTACCCCGTGCGGGCCGTTCATCCGCAATGCGGGCACTTGCCAAGCTCGGCATCCGCTAACTGAGCGTTTGAGAAAGCCGGTTGACGTCGTGCAAGCCTTGCGGTTCGGCAAGGGCTATGACCTGCACATGAGTTCACCCTGGAAGCCGTCCGTTGCTGCGTAGCTCCCAGCGCCGCTCCGCGTATGCCAGGTCGTCACGCCACAGCCGGCGGGCCGTCCGGCGCATCAACGGGCGCAGCGCAGGTGCAGCGGCCCGAGCCACAGCGAAACCTCGCCTGTTCGAAGCAGCGATGACTGCTTCGGTCACGGCAGTCCGTGGGTACTCGTCAGCCTCGCCGCTCAGCGGCGTCGCGTGAGTCTCGACGGTGGATGTGGCCCCTTCACCTTCGGTGATGCGCATGACCACGGTACGTGGTCCGGGAGCTGTGAACTCCGCCCGGACCGGAACCACCAGTCGGCTGGTCACCCGGAAGGAGACATCGACCACGAAGGCGTCTTCTGCCTCCGCCAGCGGTAACCGGGTCACCGTCAGGTCGACGAACGAGTAGGGATGGAACCAAGATCCGTGCCAAGGGTCGAGCCGGTTGGCAATCACGTCCTGCGGCTCACACCGCCCCGCCGTTGTAAACACGGCATCGATTCCGTCGTTCGTAATCGGCCGTACGGGAATAGTGGGACGCTCCGACGGCTCCTCTCCGCCAACCGCGTCAAGCCGGACCCAGATCAGTACGCCGTCATCGTAGACCGGGTACGGATCCCAGCCGGCGAACGAACTGCCGTCCAGGGCCAGACCGTGCCAATGGCACACCAGCGTGCCGCATACCACCCGACTGTCGCGCAGGGGCGCGCCGAGGTGCGGACAGGCACCCGGGCCGGCGAGCAGTTCGCCGGTGTCGGTACGCCACAGTACGACTTCGAGACCACCTACTGTCCTGCCGTACGGGCGACCACCGGCGCGGATGTTGTGGGAGGAACCGACGACGAACCAGTTTCCAGAAGGACGGGCTGAAGCCCTTTTGAGTGCGTCGGAGATCAGTGCCGGACGCGCCTCTCGCCAAGTGGGAGTCTGCGTGGCCCAGTCCGACTGGCGCCGCCGTCTCAATGGCGGTGTCCACCCGGCACGGCTCGCTCGGTCAGTCACTGTGCCGGCCCCTTCCACTGGAAGTGTTGCAGCTCCCGCTCGCGGGCCCGAAACGGGGCGCCGGTACGCAAGCGCGCTGCGGCGATGCTTGCGACTCCTGCGGCGGCAGTGACCGCACGGCGCCGCCGCGATACCACTGCGCGGCTGTGTAGCACCGTGTACCCCTGGTCCACGATCGCGTCGAGGATTCCGCCATACAGTGTGAACGCGGTGCGGATGCAGGGGCGTACGCGCGGGTCAAGCATGTCGATGCCCGGTTCCGCCTCCTGGTACACGTCTCTGGTCAGGGACTCGGCGGCCGCGAGTGCCTCGCGGATCCGCGAGTCGCGGTGCCCTGTGCGGCGGCTCCACTCCAGTAGGGGGCGGTCCACGCCATGGGCAGTGAGCAGGTCTGCCGGCAGGTAGATGCGGCCCCGGTCCAGGTCTTCGCCGACGTCGCGCAGGAAGTTGGTGAGTTGGAATGCTACGCCGAGGGCCGCCGCGTGTGGCGCTGCTTCCTCGCTTGAGACGACTGTCCCGAGCACTGGCAGCATCTGGAGTCCGATCACGGCGGCCGAGCCGTGCATATATGTTCGTAGGTCGGCGTAGCTCTCGTAGTCCGTTACATACAGGTCGCTGCGCATCGACGCCAAGAAGTCGGCGAACAGGCTGTGTTCAATGG
Organism: Streptomyces sp. NPDC002958; assembly: GCF_055563255.1. NCBI lineage: Bacteria > Bacillati > Actinomycetota > Actinomycetes > Kitasatosporales > Streptomycetaceae > Streptomyces > Streptomyces sp. NPDC002958. The sequence goes on from NZ_JBVHDS010000010.1 coordinate 154,082, forward strand.
CGTAGCGGGCGGAGGTGTCGGCCAGGGCCCGGACCACGGGCTCGTTTCCATCGCCGGTGCGCAGCCCGTGTGCGAGGTCACTCTCCAGATGCCGCAGCAGCCTGTCACGTTCCTGCGGCGTTCGGGTCCCGTCAAGGTCGTCCACAATGTCGTCCGCCCGGCGGGCGAAGCCGTACAGCGCGTGCACGGCGGAGCGGCGTTCCACCGGAAGCAGGCGGGTTGCCAGGAAGTAGGTCCTGCCGTGGCGAGCGTTCAGCTGCCTGCATTGGTTGTAGGCAGCGCGTAGAGAGGGATCGGTGATCCCGGCTGCGTCCAGTTCACGACGGGTCACAAGTACCCTCCTCGGTCGAGGCCGCAGCGGCACGTGGCACGCGCGGCGTTGGACGCTTGGGACCACCCGGGACGCCTCCGGTGATGCGAGCAGCGGCGAGCTTGCCGCTGATGAGTACCGTTGGCACGCCGACGCCGGGTGTGGTCCCACAGCCGGCCAGCACGACGTTGTCAAAGCCACGAACCAGATTCCGCGGGCGGAACGGGCCTGTCTGAGAGAAGGTGTGGGAGACCGAGAAAGGGCTGCCTGCCGCATGCCCTTGTGCCGCCCAATCCAGTGGTGTTACCAGCAGCTCCTCTTGCACGCTGTCCGCGAACCCCTCTAAACCCCGGCGCTCCAGCTCGGCGACCAGGCTGTCGCGGTAGTGAGGGCCCAGATCCTCCCAGTCAGCGGCTGAGGGGCCTACGGTGGTGTTCGGACAGGGTGCCAGCACGTAGTGGAGGTGCTTGCCTGGCGGGGCAAGGGCGGGATCGTGCGCCGTCGGTCGGGTGATCAGCAGGGACGGGTCGCTCATCAGTTGTCCCAAACGGGTCAACTCTTCGAACGTGCGCCCCCAGGCCGCGCCGAAAGAGAGGGTGTGGTGGGCAAGTCCTGGCCAGGTACGGCTGGTCCCCGCGTGCAGGATTACGGCGGATGGTGAGTGGCGCAGCCGTACTGGACGACTGGGTGTTCGTCCGAGCAGACGGTGCGCTGTGGACAACTCGCACGTCAGCACCGCCGCGTCGCAGACGATCCGCTCGCCCGAGGCCAGGCGTACGGCACGCACTCTGCCGGCCGTGCGTTCCAGCCCGGTCGCTTCGGCTGACCAGTAAAACTCGGCACCTGCGTCGGCAGCCGCGTTCGCCATGCCTCGAGGTAGCGCGTGCATGCCGTTTTTGGGGAACCAGACACCAGCCACCGTGTCCATGTAGGCGATCACCGCGTAGGCCGCGAGGGCTTTGGCCGGTGCGACTCCGGCGTACAGAGCCTGGAAGGAGAAGACACGGCGCAGGCGGGGGTCGGAAAGAAAGCGGCCAATTCGGCGGTCGAGGCGTCCGAAGCCACCCAGCGTCGCCAGGCGGGCCAGGTCCGGGTGAAGGAGCTGGAAAGGGGAATCGAAGTTGGTGTCGATGAAGCGGCGCATCTGCGCCCGGTACAGCCGCTCCAACCAGGCCCTCAGTTCCCGGTAGGCTGCCGCCTCACCCGGTCCGGCGAACCGTCGCACCTCCGTCTCCATGGCTTCGCCGTCGGTGTGGACGTCGAGCGATGTCCCGTCCGCGAAGCTCGCTCGGTATGCCGGGTGCAGGGCCATCAGTTCGACGTGGGAACTGAGACTGTCGCCGACGGCGGCGAAGGCTTCGTCGGCGAGGTGTGGCATGGTCAGCACGGTGGGACCGGTGTCTACCTCGTAGCCGCCAAGTGTCACGCGGCCGGCCCGGCCGCCCGGTCGGGAGTCCCGTTCGATGACGGTGACTCGGCGGCCTGCACCCAGCAGGTGGAGGGCACAGGCAAGGCCAGACAATCCGGCGCCCACCACGACAATATGGTCCGTCGGCCCTGGTACCGTTCTCACCTGTCCCCCTCAGTGGTTTTCAGGGCTACGCCCGAAGCACGCTCGACCAGCACGGTGAACTCCCGCTGTACGGAGGGGTCCGCGCCCGACCCAGCGAAGTGCCGCAGGCTCGTCGCCGCCAACTCTGTGATCTTGGACTCAACGACGGTCCTCGCACCGGTATGGTCCAGTGCCGCTCTCATCCGGTTCACTGCTTCGTCCGAGCGAGAGCCGGGGGTAGGACCGAGCGCGGCAGTTGCCACCTCGTCACCGGCTGCTTCGGCGAGCCGCATACCGACGGCGAGCAGGTAAGTGAGCTTACGGGCACGCAGATCACCATCTGATGGTTTGCCAGTTTCGCCTGGGTTTCCGTAGGTGCCGAGCAGGTCGTCGCGGAGCTGGAAGGCGAGCCCCGCACATCGCCCAGCGGAGTACAGCGCGTTGAGGGTGTGCTCGTCGGCGTCGGCAAGGGCTGCACCCAGCGCCAATGGTCGCTCAACCGTGTAGAGGGCACTCTTGAGCGTGGCGATGCTGATTGCTTCGTCGATGCCGGACGTCCCGGTTGCTTGCGCGTGAATGTCGCGATACTGCCCGGCGACCATCTCAGCACGCATAGCCTGCCACTCGCGGTGCAGTCGCGCGCCGTGTGGCGAGCTCAAGGCTGTGTCGGTCAGCAGATCGTCGGCCCAGGCCAGAGCCAGGTCGCCGGCAAGTATCGTGGCGGACGTCGCGAACGCTTCCGGTGCGCCGGTCATGCGAGCTGTCTGATGCATGCGGGCGAAGTCAACGTGCATCGCCGGAGCGCCCCGGCGCAGCGGTGATCCGTCCATTACGTCGTCATGTACGAGAGCGCACGCCTGCAGGAGTTCGAGAGCGGCTCCCGTCCGCAGGAGCGCCGTGGCGTCGCCCGAGCCGCCTGCGGCCCGCCAGCCGCACCACGCGAACGCCGTGCGCAGTCGCTTCCCGCCGCGGCGGACGAACGCGGTGACTCGGCCGGCCACGTCGCGTGCGAACACCGTGTCTACGTCACGGGCTTGGCGCAGTCTGTCGTCTAGAACATGCCCGAGTTCCGCTTCCACGCAGTGGGCGGCGTCCAGAGCCGTGAGCGGACCGTCGACGAAGCCAACCGGTTTGGCCACTGTGGGCAGCGATTTCAGCATGCACAACCCTTTCTTACTCAGTCACCTGCACCCCGGTGCTTCTGGCAAGTGTTCTTGTACGGATGCGCTGATTCTTGCCCGGTGCGGAGCCTGTTCTGGTCAGGGTCGCTGCACTGGCGCAGCAGTGTGCATGTCATGGTGGTGTGTCACCTCGGGCGAGTTTCTGACGGCGCATCTGCGCGAGATCGGTGAGCCGGTCCAGTTGGCGCACCGGCTGGGCGGTGATTGCCCGCGAGCCGGTTCCGGTGCCGCTCGAGAAATGTCCAGTTGCCTGTGGTGTAAGGGCGGGCGTGCTTGCCGGTACGCTCGTCCGGCCGATCGTTCCCGCGCCGAACCCAGTGGTAGAAGTTCTCCTGGCGCAGGCTCTTGGCGCCGTGACCATCCGCCCACTCCGCAAAGGCCGTCATGGGCACCAGAAAGCCCCGCGCGGGCCCCACAGTCACGGAAGAGCTCGCACGAGGCGGAGGCCGCGTACCAGGTGGGATGGTGAACGGTGACCGGACCTCCGCGGGCAACCTGGTCCAAGCCCTCTCGATAGGTGTCAGCACGCACGTAGGTGAGGCGGTTGCCCAGTTCCGCCGCACGGTGCCGCATCGCGGACAGCACCAGATGGGCCTTGGCCCGGTGGGAGCACCGCCGCCGGAACACCGAACGCGATTCGATCATGATCAGTGGGGTGTCACGGCCGGGGCCTCCGTCTCCCGGCGAGAGGAAGTGCGGGTCGAGCTGATCACCGAAGAGCCAGTGCACGATGCTCTCTCCCTCAGTCGTGGCGACGGGCGCGCTTGAAGCGCGCCAGCCCGTCGGCGAGGTCGAGCAGCGGAGCAGGATAGTCGAGCTGAGCGCGCTGTTCGGCCGGAAGACGCCAGGGCTCGTGCACTGCCCTACCGTCCACGTCCGCCAGTTCCGGCACCCAGCGGCGTACATAGGTGCCGTCCGGGTCGTAACGCTTCCCCTGCAGCACGGGGTTCAGGACGCGATTGGGGCGGGTGTCGGTGCCGGTGCCGGCGACCCATTGCCAGTTGAGTTGGTTGTTGGCGATGTCGCCGTCCACGAGTAGGTCCAGGAAGTACCGGGCTCCGATCCGCCAGTCAACGTAGAGCGACTTGGTCAGAAAGCTCGCCACCAGCAGGCGGGCGCGATTGTGCATCCAGCCCTCATGACGCAGTTGTCGCATCCCCGCATCAACGACCGGATAGCCAGTACGCCCTTCTTGCCACGCGGCGATATCATCGGACGCCTCGTCCTCACCGCGCCACTGGTCGTTACGGGTGCGGTAGTCCCGGATTGACGCCTCCGGCCTGGCCGCCAGCAATTGGTGGTGAAAGTCCCGCCAGCACAGCTGACGAACAAACGCTTCCGCACCAGGCCCCCCGTGTGCGCGGGTGCTGTGGACTAGCTCCACCGGTGACATGGCGCCGAAGTGCAAGAACGGCGACAGCCGGGAGGTCTCGTCGCCCGCGAGGTCGTCGTGTCGTTCCTCGTACCCGGACAATCCTGACCGCATCCAACGCGAGAACCGCTTACGCCCCTCCTTCTCGCCTCCCTTCGACAGGCCCGGCGAGATTCCGGCAGCGTCGCGGGGCGGCGGAGGTTCGCCGATTACCTCGTCGGGGACACGTACGACTTTCGGTGCCGGGCATGTCTCTCGCAGCCTCTCACCCTTCCAGCGGCGGAAGTAGGGAGTGAACACGGCGTAGTGGTCTGAGTCAGCCGGTGTAACGCTGCCGGGGGCGACGGCCGTGACGACACTGTCATGAACAAGCAATTTCGCGCCTCTTTCGCCGAGGCTGTCACGCAGTTCCTCCTCCCGCCGGTGGGCGTACCTGGTCACGCCTGCGGCCATGTGCACCTCCGTGCTGCCGCACTTGGCGACGACCTCGGCGACCTCGCGGGCGACCGGTCCCGTGCGCACGATGAGCCGGCCTCCGCGCCGGCAGAGTGAAGCGTCGAGGTCGGCCAGGCAGTCGGCGAGGAAGGCATTGCGATTGGGTGCGTCGAAGCCCGCCGCGTGTACACCCGGATCGCGTACGAACAGAGGCACCACCTCGTCTGCCGCCGCGAGCGCGGCGCGCAATGGGGGATGGTCGTGCAGACGAAGATCCGAGGTGAACAGGACGACCGCGACGGTCATGGCGTCACTCCTGGTGCCGTGAAGTGGTGATGTGCGTTGTGCTTTTGGACTCTTCACCTGCTGTGGGCCTACCGGACGCGGTCGTCGGGTAATTGGTCTTGTGCGCGCTCATGCCTTTGGCTGCGGCCTGGGTGATGTTGCGGGCCATGCCGCCGAAGACCACGGCGTGGAAGGGGAAAGACGGACCACCAGTAGGCGTGGCCCAGCAGGCCGTGCGGGTGGAACAGCGCTCGTTGCCGGTAGCGGGTGCGGCCGTCGGCGCCGGTCTCGGCGTACATCTCCAGCCAGGCGAGGCCCGGCAGCCGCATCTCCGCGCGCAGCCGCAGCAGCCGCAGCAGCCGTCCGGGCTCGATCTCCTCGACCGGCCAGAAGTCCAGCGAGTCCCCGACGCGCAGGTGCTCGGCGTCGCGTCGGCCACGGCGGAGCCCCACACCGCCGACGAACCGGTCCAGCCACCCCCTGACCGCCCAGGCGAGCGGAAGGAGTACCAGCCGTTTTCGCCGCACACCAGGTAGTAAGCGACATCGATGCCGAACATGGCCTGGGCGACGGAGGTGGCATCCGTGACATCGCCACGGACCGTTTCGGCGTTCTTCGTCCAGGGTGGTCTCGGAGTTTACTGGGGGACCGTGCCAGGACCGGACTTGGTGACCGGTTCTCAGCAGTTCAGGCACCAGGCGCCCGCCGACGTACTCGGACGCGCCGGTGACCAGACAGTGCAGTCGCTCCCCGTTCCACTGTTCGTCCCTGTTCACGAGCACTCCTCCCAACACAGCGTGACCGCGCCTTCCGTAGCGGTGCAATCACCAAAAGTGATCAGCGGACTCTGTCGCTGCCTTGCCCAGCCGCCCCCGACCGCGTGCGCCATGTCCACCATCACACCGTTCATGAGTCATGAGCGTTTCCTGCCGGAGTAGCGGGCCGTACCGCCTCACCACCTACTTCACGGATCTGCGGGCTGATGGATGCAGGGTGCGCGTCAGAGCGCTCCGATCTGACGCGTCCAGTCCTCTTGATGGGGAAGCGAAAGGCGCCTGGTGTCCTGAATCAGGCCGGAAACCTGCGCAGAGGCTCAGCGCTGCGACGAGCGGGAACCGGCTTGGTCGGCCTGGCCACCTGCGCCGAGCAGCCCCGTGGCCTCGAACCGCTCCCGTGCGGCAAGACGAGGCAGTTCGCGTCGCGACAGCATCGTGACCACAGGAGGCATCGCGGCGCGCACGAGTTGGGCCGACCACAACCAGCGGGGAACATACACGGACGGACGGCGCCGTTCAATCGCCGCGACCAACCGGCCAGCCACGTACTCGACGGGGTACACCTTGCGCGCCGGCGGCGGCATGTGACCACGAAGCTGCCGCAGCACGGCGTACTCGTCGGCTTCGCGCACCATGTCGGTGTCCGTCCAGTTTATGTAAGCGATCCCCACCCCTACATGCCGGTGGGCGACCTCTGCCTGCAGCGCGTGAGCAAAGGACTCGACTCCTGCCTTCGAAGCACAGTAGGCGCTCATCATGGGGGCCGCACCGATGGACGCAAGCGACGCAACCTGGAGGATGTAACCGCAGGTCTCAAACAAGTCCCCCAGAAACGACCTCGCGGTCACGGCGCTACCAATGAGGTTTACCTCGACGACCCTCCGCCAGGTGGCCGGATCGGACTCGGCGAACGGGCCGCCCTCGGCCACTCCTGCGTTGGCAACAACCACGGAAGGAGGTCCGAACCGCGCACGAACTTCTGCGCCGGCCCGGGCCATGGCCAGGTCATCCGTGACATCGACTTCCCAACAGGCAGTCGTGCCCGGCAGAGATGCCCTGACCTGGGCCAGTGTTCTCTCCTCACGGCCGAGCAGTGCTACCTTCGCCCCCCGACTGGCCAGCTCTCGGGCCATAGCCGCACCCAAACCACGGGCCGCTCCGGTCACGACAGCTGTCCGTCCGTTCAGTGGACCCTTGGCGACCGGCATGGAACATTCCTCTCGCTGCGGCGGCGTCTCCCAGCCCACGGTAGGGGTGGACGCCGCCGTCAGCACTCGGGCGCTGTCACACCGACTTTTAGCAGCCCCGTCCTTGGCCCCCCTTGACGGGACGGGCCAGGACACTGGGCCACCAAGGCGTCCTGCCCGATGGCAGCTACCTCGCCCGGATCGAGGCGAACAAGCACAGCGAGGCGGCCGGAACCGTCAAGGCCCCGCCGTACGGGTGATCGAGTACCGCCTCGGCCCGCAGGCGGGACCGACGCCTCGGACTCGCCGAAATCGGCCGCAGCCTGCTGACCCGCCGACAATCCCGTGACTGCCCCCGCAGAATCCGGTCGTGCATCACCAGCTACGCCAGCAAAGCCCCAGGTGAAACCGCCAGCAGCCATCGTTCGCCGGCCGTTGTCACCCTGAACTACCGGTGGCACGTACCACTAAAAGCAACGGCATTGCCATTCGATCCAGTGGGGGTCGTCAACAAGTTCCCACGCGTCGTCGAGCCCGGCACACCTCAGGAATTCGACGAGGTCGCTGTCGTTATGGGCCAGCCCGACGACCTTCCCTTCGATAGCGACTCTCCGTCCGCCAGAACGGGAGAGCCCTTCACCTTGTGCTGACGGACGGCCCGAAGGCGTACGCAGCGCGGAGTTCAACGACCAGCTCGCGACCAACGGCCTCGCGCGCACCGGGTTCGGCGCCCATCTGATGTCCCCTCGGACTTCGCCGTCGACGTGACGGAGAACTGGCAATCGGAATACCTGCAGTTCTTCCTCTACATCTTCGCAGTCCGAGCTGCTCGCAGTGGCCTGCATGGCCACCTTCTCCGTATACCTACGCCAGCGTGGGTCCCCGGAGTCCAAACCCGTCGGAACACCTCACGGAACCAACGGAGTCGAGGGATGACGCGTCGGTTGCCGGGCCAGGCATCCCCATGCACGGCGCAATCTGCACGTCCCGATGGGCACTCGGCGCACGCATTCTTCAAATCCGCATAGAGCCCCTTGAGCCAATCACGGTCTCTGTTTCGAAGAGGCATTGTCGCACTCAAGCGCTCGCCGATGCGCACGAAGGGGTTCAAATACCCAAGCTCGAAGCCGGGGGCCGCCAAGGCGTGAAATTTTTAGAAGTTGTGCACCCTCCGTCGGGCTGCCATGCCGGTAAGGCGGCAGCTCCTCCCAGAAGGTGACGGGATGGCCTGCGACCTCGACTGGCTTTCGAATGGCGGCGAGGTTCTTGCCGTCAACGGCGTGCCGGACGTCGTCCTCGCCGCATGGGCCGGGCATGCCAAAGCCACCTTCACCAAGCGGGTGTACGTCCACCCGAGCCACGAGGACCTCCGCGTCGCCTCGGACCACCTCACTTCTGTACTCGGTTTCAGTGAGGGCGAAGCAGCCTGATGATCAAGCGTCTAGAGATGGTGAGATATCCGCCCTCAGCGAACAGAAAACAGCCTCCGACCTGGGACTTTTAGTGGATCACTAGGATCACGCTCCATTATATCCTTCTGTACGTCCTGTACATTTTGTACAGACGCTTGCGCAGGCCCCGCACAACCCCGGAGGAGAGGCATCGCCATGCTGTTCCGACCCACCGCCCGCTACGTACTGCCCGAGTTCACCGAGCGCACGACCAACGGGACGCGGACCCTCGACCCGTACTCCAAGCTGCTCGCCGAACGGATCGTCTTCCTCGGCACGCCGGTCGACGACACCGTGGCCAACGATCTGATCGCCCAGTTCATGTATCTGGAACACGCCGCCCCGGACCGGCCCATCTCCCTCTACATCAACTCCCCCGGCGGATCGTTCGGAGCCATGTCCGCGATCTACGACACGATGGAGTACCTCACCTGCGAGGTGGAGACCTACTGCCTCGGCCAGGCCGGTTCCTGTGCGTCGACACTGCTCGCCGCAGGCGCTCCCGGCCGACGGCACGCACTGCCCGGGGCCCGGGTCGTCGTACAGCAGCCCGCGCTCACCGAGCCGGTGCAGGGCCAGCCGTCCGATCTGGAGATCGAGGCACAGGAACTGGAGCGGGTCCGCGAGATGCTCACCGCAATGTTGGCCCGTCACACGGGCCGCAGCGCCGAGCAGATCGCCTCCGACATCGAGCGCGACCTCATTCTCGACGCGCCGGGCGCCAAGGCGTACGGCCTGGTGGACCACATCATGGAGAACCGAATGTCATCGCTCCCGCCGCACAGTGCGAGGTGAACGCCAGGTGCAGCCACCGGAGTTGCCGCCGCTCCCCGCACTGACGCGCGCCGAGGGGGAGTTCATCGACTGCTATCTCGAAGTCCTCGATCAACTGGGCCGGATCAACCCGGCCCGTGGCAGCGACACCTACGGCGCACTACGCGCCGCACAGGCGCTGGTCTCACGGGCGGGTGCGCTGCGCGACGCCCTCACGCTGATGCACGAGCGCGGCGAGACGCGGATCCATGCCGCCACCCTGGCGCGGGCGCTGCGTGTGCTCGACGGGGAACAGCGGGCCGGACGCGTCACCGTACCCCCCGCTCCCACGAGTTGATCGGCCCCTTCGTCTCCACGCCCGGCAGGGACCGGTCAGCTCCCCCTGATCCCACCCCCGACGGGGCTCGCTCAACTCACTCCACCCGCTTCCCACCAGCTTCGCTCAACTCCCCTGCTCGACACGCCCGGCAGGCAATTCGAAATTCCTCGCTCATTCGGCGTAGAAACTCCCCCTCACGAGGGATAGCTCAACTTGCGTATTCCGCGTGGCCAGTGAGCGGAATCCTTCATTCCACCCCTGGTACGACGCCGGTCCGAGTAACCGGCTCGGCCGTCGAAATCATCAAGTCCACCCGAACGGTGCAGTCGCGAGGAACCACACATATCGCTGTTCTCCCTCGGAAATCCGGCAGCAGGTGAGTCAAGATCCCTGGGACGACAAGCCCCCGCCACCGCGGCGGGGCGGTCCGGGCGGACGCCGAGTCCTGCCGCTGTCCGGATGCCTGGTCGACAGAAGTGGATCGGCAGGAGTGGAGGACCCGAGCACAACGGGTCGGCCGGATCACCGGTCGACCCTCGGGGTGAAGCCGCCGAGCGCGGCCGGGCAACTTCGCCAGCCCGAACCCGACAGGTCATCCTTCACAGGCGGCTGACGAAGGGTTGCGCATGGCTGCGCAGGTTCATGTCCCGTCTCTGCTCGCCCGGGCCGGTACGGCCTCGGTTCTGACTCTGGCCGCCGTCGGCGGCACCATACTGGCCCCGGGCGCCGCGACAGAAGCCCAGGCAGCGACTCTCTCGATGAAGGCACTCAACATCGCCGCGTCGAAGAAAGGATCGCCGTACAGGTGGGGGGCCACGGGCCCCAACCGCTTCGACTGCTCGGGCCTGACGGCCTATTCGTTCAAGAAGGCGGGCAAGAAGCTCCCCCGCACGGCCCAGCAGCAGTACAACAAGTCCCGCCATATCAAGCCCTCGCGCAGGAAACGCGGCGATCTGGTCTTCTTCCATTACGGCCGCAGCGTCTACCACGTGGGGATCTACGCCGGTCACGGCAAGATCTGGCACTCGCCGCGGACCGGCGCGGTGGTCCGGCTGGAGAAGATCTGGACAAAGGGTGTCTATTACGGGCGGGTCCGCTGATGCCTGTCCGGCGGATCAGGGGCGCGGTCCCGGCCGTGCCGTGATCCGCCGGGCAGTCCCCTGGGCCCCGCTGCCCGGCCGCCGGAGGCGCTTGACTCCACCGTCCGGCCGCCGGACAGGCGCTGGACTCCACGCTCGGCCGCCGGACAAGCGCTGGTCTCCGCCACTGATCCGCTCGTTCTCAGCGCAGCAGGGGGCCGAACACCAGTACCAGCCTTAACGCGGTGAGCGCCGCGCCGCTGCCACCCTCGATGGTGCGGGCGGTACGCGGCCGGCGCAGCCACCCGCCCAGCCCGTCCACCAGGAGCGCGGCCGGGCGGCGAGGGCGGGTGATCGTGCGCTCGAGAGAGCAGAGACGGGCGGATTGAGAGAGGGAAGCGGACGGATCGGGAGGTCCGTCAGCTCTGTACGGGGATGCTCCACGGGAGCGCGATCCAGACCGTCTTGCCGCCGTCGGCGGTGGGGGTGACGGTGAGCCGGCCCCCGCACTCCTTGGTCAGGCCACGGATGATCACCATGCCGCGCCCGTTGTCCTGCTGAACGGCGGCGGGCAGCCGCCGGGGCCAGCGCGGGTGACTGTCCGTCACCCCCAGATGCAGCTGCTCCTCCCGCTCCAGTCTCAGGTCCACGGTGAAGGTGGGTGACTGTCCGAACGTGTGCTGGACGGCGTTGGTCGTCAGCTCCGAGACGATGAGCTGGATTCCGTCAGCGAACTCCGTGTCGGTGACCAGGCCCCATTCGGTGAGCACTCCGGCCACATATCTCCGGGCCACCGAGACCGAGACCGGCTCGCTCGGCAGAGTGACACTTGCTTCTTGATGGTCTGCCATGGCGAGCCGTCCCTTTCCCACCCGGACCGACCCGCGATCGGCCCGGTTGCGCTTCGCGCCAGATTGCCACTGATGCTGCCCTCTGTGATGGCGATCCACCAAGATATGCATATATCTGTCGCTCAATGCGGTGAACCCTGCCCCGCAGGACCGTCAGTGGGCGTCACACTGTCCGCTCGGCAGAAAAGGGAGGGAGGCCGCAGATGCAGCACGGCCCCGCGGTACGACGCCGCAAGCTCGGGGAGGAGCTCCGGAGTCTGCGCCATGCGTCGGGACTGACCAGTCGGGACGCCGCGCGGATGCTCGGCTGGCACCAGTCGAAGGTGAGCCGGATCGAGACCGGTGTCAGTGGGGTGCGGCCGGTCGATGTGGCCCGGCTGCTGGACGCGTACGGCGTGGACGACGCTCAGCTGCGGACGCTCCTGGGGACCCTGGCGGGTTCGGCGGGCGGTGGCGGCACCGGGTGGTGGCATGCCTATCGCGGACTGATCCCGCCCCAGTACCGCGACTTCATCAGTCTGGAGTCCCAGGCGCGGACCGCACGCACCCTGGAGACCTCGGTGGTACCGGGGCTCCTTCAGACGGCCGACTACGCACGCGCGGTGACCCGGGCATCGCTGGACGGGTTACCCGCCGGCCAGCTGGACTCGCTGGTGGAGGTGCGGCTCTCCCGGCAGGGTGTGCTGCGGACCGATCCGCCGCTGCGACTGAGCGCGGTCCTCGACGAGGCGGTGCTGCGGCGCGAGGTCGGCGGGCGCCGAGTGATGAGAAACCAGCTGCGCCACCTGGCCCGTGTGGCTCAACTTCCCCACGTACAGATTCAGTTGCTTCCGTTCTCGGTCGGCGGCTATGCCGGCCTCACCGGACCTTTCGTTATCTTCTCATTTCCGAACACTTCTGATCTGGACGTGGTAGTTCTCGACCATTTGACGAGTAGCCTCTATCTGGAGCGGAAAGAAGACCTTGAGGCGTACAGCTCGGCCTTCCGCACGATGCAGTCACACGCGCTGTCGCCGCAGCACTCGTTGGACCTCATCGCCGCGATCGACCGCGACGGTCAGTGACTCCGGACCGCCCGAGGGGGGCGTCATGTCGGATTGCCTCGCACAGCACGAGCTACGGTGGCGGCGCAGCAGCCGCAGCACGGGTATGAACAACTGCGTGGAGGCCGCACCGTTCGATGATGGACGGCTGGCCGTGCGGGACTCCAAGGACGTGTCCAGGCCACCGCTGCGGTTCTCCGCGGCGGCCTGGACATCCTTCGTCTCCGGCCTGCACCGGGGTTCGGTCAGCTGACGGGAGCGGTTCGCCGCACGATCGCCACGGCGGTGGCGATCTGCTCCTGGGTCAGATCGGCTCGCGCGGTCAGTCGCAGCCGGGAGATGCCGTCCGGCACCGACGGCGGTCGGAAGCACCCCACCGCGATTCCCGCGGTGCGGCAGTCGGCCGCCCAGCGCACCGCCGCTTCCGCCGAGGGGGCCCGCACCGAGACCACGGCGGCGTCCGGGCGTACGGCGGTCAGACCGGCGGCGGTCAGCCGCTCGTACAGGGCGGTGGCGACCGCACGGGCCCGGCCGGCGCGCTCCGGCTCGCGGCGGAGCAGCCGCAGGCTGCCCAGGGCCGCGCCCGCCGCGGCCGGTGCGAGGCCCGTGTCGAAGATGAATGTACGGGCCGTGTTGACCAGGTGCTCGATGACCCGGGCCGGACCGAGGACCGCTCCGCCCTGGCTGCCCAGGGACTTGGAGAGGGTGAGCGTGGTGACGATTCCCTCGCCGCCCGCGAGACCGGCGGCGGCGAGGGCGCCCCGGCCGCCTTCCCCCAGCACGCCCAGCCCGTGCGCGTCATCGACGAGCAGCGCGGCGCCCTCCGCCCGGCAGGCACGGGCCAGTTTTGCCAGCGGCGCGGCGTCACCGTCGACCGAGAAGACCGAGTCGGTGACCGTCAGCGCGCGCCCCTCGTGTGTCTGCAGGGCCTTGCGCACGGCATCGGGATCGGCATGCGGCACGACAACGGTCTCGGCCCGGGAGAGTCGGCAACCGTCCACGATCGAGGCGTGGTTGCCCGCGTCGGAGACGATCAGCGAGCCGCGGTCGGTGAGGGCGGTGAGGGCAGCGAGATTGGCCGCGTAGCCCGACGACAACACCAGAGCCGCCTCGAAACCACAGAATTCGGCCAGCGCGCATTCGAGTTCGGTGTGCAGCGCGGTGGAGCCGGTGACGAGTCGCGATCCGGTCGCACCCCCACCCCACCGGCGGGCGGCCTCGGCCGCGGCAGCGGTGGTCTCGGGGTGCCGGGTCAGGCCCAGATAGTCGTTGCTCGCAAGGTCCAGAAGTTCCGGTTCGACAGGCCGGGGGCGGAGCGTGCGGACAAGTCCGGCGTCGGCGCGGCGGCGCGCCTCGTCGTCGATCCAGTCGAACGGAGCGAAGGGCATGAGTGGTCCCTTTTGTAGGCAGCTCACAGAGCCTAACCGGGGGCGCAGCAGGTCATGGTGTGGCAATACACACACCCTCGACGGGCCCTGTTGTCCGGTTCCTCCTTGGCTGCGGGCCGTGCCGTAGGTCAGGATCAACACCATGGACCTCCTGAACACGCTGGTGGACAAGGGGCTGCGGCGCGAGCTGCCGACCCGCGAAGAAGCGCTCGCCGTACTGGCGACCTCGGACGACGATCTGCTCGAAGTGGTGGCCGCGGCCGGAAAGGTGCGCCGTCAGTGGTTCGGGCGGCGCGTAAAGCTGAACTATCTGGTCAATCTCAAGTCCGGGCTCTGCCCCGAGGACTGCTCGTACTGTTCGCAGCGGCTCGGCTCGAAGGCCGAGATCCTCAAGTACACCTGGCTGAAACCGGACGAGGCGTCGAAGGCAGCCGCCGCCGGGGTGGCGGGTGGCGCCAAGCGGGTGTGTCTCGTGGCGAGCGGCCGCGGTCCGACCGACCGTGATGTCGACCGGGTGTCGCAGACCATCGAGGCGATCAAGGAGCGACACGAGGGCGTCGAGGTGTGTGCCTGCCTCGGCCTGCTCTCCGACGGACAGGCCGATCGGCTGCGTTCGGCGGGCGCCGACGCGTACAACCACAACCTCAACACGTCCGAGGGGACGTACGGGGACATCACCACCACCCACACCTATGCGGACCGGGTGCAGACCGTGCGGCAGGCGCAGGTCGCCGGGCTCTCGGCGTGCTCCGGGCTGATCGCCGGGATGGGCGAGAGCGACGCCGATCTGGTCGATGTCGTCTTCTCGCTGCGTGAGCTGGATCCGGACTCGGTGCCGGTGAACTTCCTGATCCCGTTCGAGGGGACCCCGCTGGCCAAGGAGTGGAACCTCACCCCGCAGCGGTGTCTGCGCATTCTGGCGATGGTCCGGTTCGTCTGCCCGGATGTGGAGGTGCGGCTCGCGGGTGGGCGCGAGGTGCATCTGCGCTCGATGCAACCGCTCGCCCTGCACCTGGTCAACTCGATCTTCCTGGGCGACTACCTCACCAGTGAGGGACAGGCGGGGCAGGCGGATCTGGACATGATCGCGGATGCCGGTTTCGAGGTGGAGGGAGCGGAGACGACGACGCTGCCCACACACCGTGCTCAGGCGGGTGGCGGCTGCGGTTCGCACGACGGCGGGTGCGCGCCCTGCGGCGACGCGCCCGCGGAAGCCGCTCGGGCGGCGACTGCCGAGACGACGACGCTGCCCGCACACCATACTCGGGCGGGTGGCGGCTGCGGTTCGCACGACGGCGGGTGCGCGCCCTGCGGCGACGCGCCCGCGGAAGCCGCTCGGGCGGCGACTGCCGAGATCTCCGAGGCACCGGCTGCACGCACGGATCTGGTGGCGGTCCGCCGTCGCGGCGCGGGCACGGATCTCGCCCCCAATGCCTGAGGCCCTCTCCCCGGCCGAGCTGCGGTTTCTGGACCGGGCTCACGTCTGGCACCCGTACGGCCCGATGCCGGGACGCCAGGAGCCGCTGGTCGTGGAATCCGCGTCCGGGGTGCGGCTCCGGCTCGCCGAACCTGCCCACGGACAGCACGAGTTGATCGACGGCATGTCGTCGTGGTGGTCGGCGGTGCACGGCTACAACCACCCGGTGCTCAACGAGGCGGCTCGCGGTCAGCTGGACCGGATGAGTCATGTGATGTTCGGCGGGCTCACCCATGAGCCCGCCGTGCGGCTGGCCACTCGGCTCGTCGAGATCACCCCGGAGCCTCTGCGCCACGTCTTCCTGGCCGACTCGGGGTCGGTGTCGGTCGAGGTCGCGGTGAAGATGTGTCTGCAGTACTGGCGCTCGGCCGGGCGGCCCGCCAAGCAGCGGCTGCTGACCTGGCGCGGCGGATATCACGGGGACACCTGGCAGCCGATGTCGGTGTGCGACCCCGAGGGTGGCATGCACGAGCTGTGGTCGGGCGTACTGCCCCGGCAGATCTTCGCCGACGAGCCCCCGGCCGGCTTCGACGCGGAGCCGGATGCCGCCTACGTGCGTCATCTGTGGGAACTGATCGCGGAGCACGCCGACCGGCTGGCCGCGGTGATCGTGGAGCCGGTGGTGCAGGGCGCGGGTGGAATGCGATTCCACTCCCCCGCCTATCTGAGGGTGCTGCGCGAGGCGTGCGATGCGCATGACGTGCTGCTGGTGTTCGACGAGATCGCCACGGGTTTCGGCCGTACGGGAAAGCTGTTCGCCGCCGGGCACACGGGGGTCTCGCCCGATGTCATGTGCGTGGGCAAGGCACTGACCGGTGGCTATCTGACGATGGCGGCGACACTGTGCACGTCACGGGTGGCGGAGGTCATCTCGCGCGGCAAAGTGCCGGTGCTGGCACACGGACCGACGTTCATGGGCAATCCGCTCGCCTCGGCGGTGGCGTGCGCCTCCATCGACCTGCTGCTCGGCCAGGACTGGGAGCAGGAGGTCGAGCGGATCGGTACGGGGTTGCGGGACGGCCTCGTCCCGGCAGCGGAGCTGCCCGGGGTGCGGGAAGTGCGGGTGCTGGGAGCGATCGGCGTCGTACAGCTCGATCACGAGGTGGACATGGAGGCCGCGACCCGGGCGGCGGTCCGGGAGGGCGTGTGGCTGCGGCCGTTCCGCGACCTCGTCTACACGATGCCGCCGTATGTGACCGGTGACGAGGATGTGGCGCGGATCTGCCGCGCCGTGTGCGCGGCAGCGCAGGAGGGCTGAGATGACGGTTCTGGTGGTGACGGGTACGGGCACGGAGATCGGCAAGACGATCGTGACCGCGGCCGTGGCGGCGGCATGCCGAGATCGCAGCGTCGCGGTGCTCAAGCCCGCGCAGACGGGGCTGGCTCCCGGCGATCTGGGGGATGCCGCCGAGGTGGTACGGCTGGCGGGCGGCCATGTGACCGCGGTCGAACTGGCTCGCTTCCCTGAGCCGTTGGCGCCTGCCACGGCCGCCCGCAGGGCCGGTCTCCCGCCGGTACGACCGTACGAGATCGCCGAGGCGGCCGAGAAGCTGGCGACCGAACACGATCTGGTGCTGGTCGAGGGCGCGGGCGGACTGCTCGTACGGTACGACGACGAAGGCGCGACCCTCGCCGACGCGGCCCGGCTGCTGGCTGCACCCGTGCTGGTCGTGGCACCGGCCGGACTGGGCACGCTCAATTCCACCGCCCTGACCTCGGAGGCCCTGCGGGCCCGGGGGCTGGAGTGCCTCGGTGTGGTGGTGGGCAGCATGCCCGCCGAGCCGGACCTCGCGGCGCGCTGCAATCTGGAGGACCTTCCGGTGGCGGCGGGTGCCCCGCTGCTGGGTGCGGTGCCGACCGGTGCGGGGGCGCTGGCGCCCGCTGACTTCCGTGCGCGGGCCGGGAGTTGGCTGGCGGCGGAGCTGGGCGGGAATCGGCTGGCCGAATGAGCGGCTGAGCGGCGCGGGGCGGGGCGGGGGAGAATCGAATTGGATCGACCGGCAAATGGGGGGTGGAAGAAGGAGCAGTGCTGGGTGCGTGCAGCTGCAAGGCGGAGGAGGGAGGCAACGCGAAGGGGGTCCCCCATGCCTTTAAGGCTATGGGGGAGTTGTTGACTGACGACAACGCCGCAGATGCGCGTGCCCAGCACCGCGACGCCGCCTCCCATGTGCCGGTCGGTCTTAGCCGTGTTTTCTGGTCGAGAGTCCGGTCGAGGAGGTCCCTCATGCGTCTGCGCAGCACGAAAATCCCGGAGGACGCGGTGCACCACCCCGTCTTCGCCCGGATCTACGCCCGGATGAGCGTGGCCGCGGAGACCGGGGCGGGGCTGGCCGCGGTGCGCTCGGAGCTGTTGGCCGGTCTGTCCGGCCGGGTCATCGAGATAGGTGCGGGCAACGGCCTGAACTTCGCGCACTACCCTCCCGCGGTGTCGGAGGTGGTGGCCATCGAACCCGAGCGCAGCCTGCGGCAGTTGGCGGTGCGCTCGGCACTGTGTGCCGGAATTCCGGTGGACGTGGTGCCGGGTACGGCGGAGGCCCTGCCGGTGAAGAGCGAGGCGTTCGACGGGGCCGTCACGTCACTGGTGCTGTGCACCGTACGGAATGTGGAGCGTTCGCTCGCGGAGATCGTGCGGGTGCTGCGGCCGGGCGGTGAGCTGCGCTTCTTCGAGCATGTGCGGGCCGATGACCGGGCCATGGCGGCCACCCAGCGGGTGCTGGACCGTACGGTCTGGCCGCTGGTGGCGGGCGGGTGTCACACGGCGCGCGACACCCTGGCCGCCATCGAGAGGGCCGGTTTCACGGTGGAAACCTACCGCAGGGTCAGGATGCCGGACTGGGGAATCCGGCTACCCACGTCCGCGTGTGTACTGGGTGTGGCGCGTCGGCCGGCCGTGGTGGACTGACGCATCGGCCCACCACCGCGTACGAGAATGTCACAGACTCCACTCGCGCAGTTCGTCGGCGATGGCCCGGACGTCCGCCTTGCCCTCCTTCACCAGTCGGGCCAGGTCGCGCACCTGCTCGGGCGAGGTGATGACCTTCAGCCCGGAGGCGACGAGGTAGCCATACGCGACGGCTGAGGAGAACATCGCGTTGGAGTGTTCGAGCGCGGGGACATGGAGCAGCACCTGCAGAAGGGCGGCGGCCCTGGAGTGCGGGTCGCTATAGACGGGGCTGCCGAAGATCTCGGCCTCATGACGCGCCACCGCAGCCACGAGCGCCCCCCAGTCGACGACCTGCGGGTCGCCGGGGGTCTTGTGTTCGGCCACCATGAGCAGCCAGGAAAGGTCGATCTGGAGGTTCAACGCATGCCTTTGCGCTCCGGGCCGAACTCCTCGGCGAAAACCGACTCGTACTGCTTCATGAAGTCGGCCGCGGCTTCGACAAAGGTGTGTCCGACCTCGCCCGCATCCTGCTTCACGAGTTCCTCTATGTAGCGGTTCACGCTCATCCCCCTCTGCAGCGCGCGCTGTCGCGCGGCCTCGGCGGTCGCCTCGTCCACTCTCACGTTCAGCTGAGTCTTGGGCACCTCAACACGCTAGCGCGGGTGCGCTAGCTCCGGCAAGAGGAGCCCCACGGCGCCCCGTACACCGGTCGCCGTGACCACATGGAGGAATTCGCTCGCGGTCCATCCCGCTCAGCGGCGCCGAGGCGTTGGCAGGGAGCTGCTCGCCGCCGCGGAGGAGCGATTCGTGCAGCTGGGCGGGCGGCGCGGCGACGCTATGGCGCTCGACCACGATGAACTCGCGCAGCACGCGTGGCGCTCCGCGGGCTATGAACCCGAGCCTCAGTGGAGCCGCTGGGTGAAGCCCTTCACGGACTGAAGCGATCACTCGCAAAGATATCGACTTTGCCGATCCTTTACGATGGGTGGTCTCCTGACCGATTTTTTCCGAAAGGTGTGAGCGTCCGCCCATGGGCGAGCCTCCCAGTAGTCGACACCGCCGATACCGAGCGATCCTCCTGTCCCTGCCCGATCATGGGACGGAGGTGAACCGATGACCGAAGTGCTTCTGCTGCTGGTGGCGGTGTTGCTCTCGCTCGCCTGCGGCGCCTTCGTCGCTGCTGAGTTCTCTCTGACGACTGTGGAGCGCGGTCAGCTCGAACGGGCCGTGGAGCAGGGTGAGCGCGGCGCGGCCGGCGCCATGAAGGCCGTACGCAGCCTCACCTTCCAGCTCTCCGGCGCACAGCTCGGCATCACGGTCACCAACCTGGTGGTCGGCATGCTCTCCGAACCGTCCATCGCGAAGCTGATCCGCGGTCCGATGGAGGCCGTGGGCCTGCCCCCGAGCGTGGCGTCCTCCGTGGCCCTCATCCTGGGAACAGCGCTGTCCACCGTGTTCCTGATGGTCGTCGGCGAACTGGTACCGAAGAACTGGGCGATCTCCTCCCCGCTCACGGTGGCGAAGACCGTGGGGCCCCCACAGCGGGCGTTCACCGCCGTGTTCCGGCCGTTCATCAGCCATCTCAACAACACCGCGAACCGGATCGTGCGCCGCTTCGGCCTGGAACCGGCCGAGGAGCTGGCCTCCGCCCGCAGCCCGCAGGAGCTGGTGGCGCTGGCCCGGCACTCGGCGAAGGCGGGCGCGCTGGAGGCGGACACCGCGGAGCTGTTCGTCCGCACCCTCAACCTGGCCGAGCTGACGGCGGAGAATGTCATGACCCCGCGGGTGCAGGTCACCGCGCTGGAGGCACAGGCGACCGCCGAGGACGTCGCGAACGCCACACGGGCGACCGGCCTCTCCCGCTTCCCTGTCTACCGCGGCAGCCTCGACACCGTCGTCGGCGTGGCACA
The DNA here is from genome assembly GCF_055563255.1 of Streptomyces sp. NPDC002958. Classification (NCBI taxonomy): domain Bacteria; kingdom Bacillati; phylum Actinomycetota; class Actinomycetes; order Kitasatosporales; family Streptomycetaceae; genus Streptomyces; species Streptomyces sp. NPDC002958. The sequence goes on from NZ_JBVHDS010000010.1 coordinate 174,356, forward strand.
CATCAAGGACGTGCTGGCCATCCCGGCCGAGCAGCGGCCCCGTACAAGCGTCTCGGAGATGCTGCGCGCTCCCCTGCTCGTACCGGAGACCCTCACCGTGGACCGCCTCCTGGACCGGCTGTCCGGCAAGCTCACCATGGCCGTCGTCATCGACGAGTACGGCGGCACGGCCGGCGTCGTGACTCTGGAGGACATCGTCGAGGAGGTGGTCGGCGAGGTGCGCGACGAGCACGACCCGCACGAGACGCCGGACCTCGCACCGGCCGGCGAGGACGCCGACGGACGGACCCTGTGGTCGGCCGACGGCGCCGCCCGCATCGACCATCTGAAGAGGATCGGACTGCGGGTGCCGGACGGACCGTACGAGACACTCGCCGGACTCGTCGCCACCGAGGTCGGCCGCATCCCCGCCGTGGGTGATTCAATCGAGCTGGCCGGCTGGCGGATCGATGTGGTGGACGCCTCCGGGCGCCGTGCCGCGCGGGCTCTGCTGCATGCGCCACTGCCCGGCGACGAGCAGACGGAGGACGCACGATGATCGCCGTCCAGCTCTTCATCGGACTGATGACCCTCGTCGTCAATGCCTTCTTCGTCGGCGCGGAGTTCGCGCTGATCTCCGTACGCCGCAGCCAGATCGAGCCCGATGCCGAGGCCGGGAACCGGCGGGCGCGCAGCGTCATCTGGGGCCTCGAACACGTATCGGCGCTGCTCGCGGCGGCGCAGCTGGGCATCACCCTCTGCACCCTGGTCCTCGGTGTCGTCGCCGAACCGGCCATAGCGCATCTGCTGGAGCCCGTCTTCGACGTGGTGGGTGTACCGCACGGACTGATCCATCCGATCTCGTTCGTGATCGCGCTGTCCGTGGCGACCTATCTGCACATGCTGCTCGGCGAAATGGTGCCGAAGAACATCGCCCTGGCCGAGCCCGTCCGGGCCGCGCTGCTGCTCGGACCGCCGCTGGTGACCCTCGCCCGGGCGCTGCGCCCAGTGATCTTCGCCATCAACGCCTTCGCCAACGCGCTGCTGAAACTCCTGCGGGTCGAGACGAAGGACGAGGTGTCCGCCACGTTCTCCGACGACGAACTGGCCCGGCTGGTGCAGGACGCCGGGGATGCCGGACTGGTCGACGACCGCGCGGCGGAACGGCTGCACCACGCCCTCGAACTGGGCCGTCGCCCGGTGCGGGATGTGGTGATGCCGGTGGAGCGGGTGATGTACGCCAGGATCGGGACGACGCCGGAGCAGTTGGAGCGGCTCTCGCACGAGACCGGTTTCTCGCGCTTCCCGGTGATGGACAGCGAGGAGCGGATCCTGGGCTACCTCCACGTGAAGGACGCTCTGGACGCCGCGCCGCGCGATGTGCCGTTCCCCGTGACGGCGATGCGGCCGATCGCCCGGGTGCGGGCCGCCACACCGCTCGACGACGTACTGACCGCACTGCGGCGCAGCCGTACACATCTGGCGGCGGTTCTCGACGAGGACGATCGCCTGGCCGGAATGGTCACGATGGAGGACGTGCTGCGCGAACTGGTGGGTCGGCCGCAGGCACGCTGATCGGTGAGCGGGGGCGGCTGGGGGCGCGGTGCGGGGCCGGCCGTGCCCCTCCCGCGGAGGAACTCTCCACCCGGCTCGGTTGGGCTGACGGCCCACGGCAATCAGCACCGCAATATGATCATTCGCCCTGGTCGTAGGGTTCCTCACCCTCACTCCCGCCCTCGACACGGCCCTCGTCCTGCGCACCTCGGCGCTCGGCCGCCACAAGCGTGCACTCGTTGTCGTCCTCGGCATCCAGAGCGGCACCCCGGTCCGGGGCGCATTCACCTCGCTCGGCGTCACGGCGCTTCTCGCGGCCTCACACGTGGGGTACGGAGTGCCGCGTACGCCGGAGTGCGTATCCGCTCTGGATGGGCGGACACCTGATCGTCGACACCTTGCACGGCCTGCACGAGGAGGCGGAGGCGCCGGGGCCTAGGCCCGCGCCCTGACTTCCCAAGGAACCGACAGCCTCACTGCCGGGTGACGGCAGGACATCCTGTCCAATCTCGGACGCAGCCGCTCCGAGCGCACTGCCACGCACCGTACCGTCCAACACCTGTCGGAAAGGCCGGACCCGACAGCGATACGATCGCATCGCCATGGAAATGAATGCCTCCTACACCAGTCTTGTCGCGGTCGGCGATTCGTTCACCGAGGGCATGTCGGACCTGCTGCCCGACGGCTCGTACCGGGGCTGGGCCGATGTCCTCGCCGGGCGGCTCGCGGTCCGCACGCCGGGATTCCGCTACGCGAACCTCGCCGTACGGGGCAAGCTGATCAGCCAGATCGTCGACGAACAGGTCGATGTGGCCGCGGCCATGCAGGCGGATGTCGTCACGCTCGTCGGCGGTCTCAACGACACGCTGCGGCCCAAGTGCGACATGGGCATGGTCCGCGGACGGCTCGAAGAGGCCGTCGAACGCCTCGCGCCCTCGTGCAGGAAGCTCGTGCTCATGCGCAGCCCCGGTCGCAACGGCACGGTGATGGAACGTTTCCGTCCGCGGATGGAGGAGCTGTTCTCCCTGGTAGACGAATTGGCGGCCCGCCACGGGGCAGCCGTCGTCGATCTGTACGGTGCTCCGACCCTGGGTGACCCCCGCCTGTGGGATGTCGACCGGCTGCATCTGACAGCAGACGGGCACCGCAGGGTGGCGGAGGCAGTCTGGCAGACGCTCGGGCTGCCGCCGGAGATCGACTGGCGGACGCCGCTCCCGACCGCCGTACCCCCGAAATGGGCGATACGACGCGTCGACGACCTCCGCTTCGCCCGTCGGCATCTGATGCCATGGATCGGCCGCCGTCTGACCGGCCGCTCGTCCGGGGACGGGCGGACAGGCGCCCAGTACAGCGCCGAACTGGGGAGGGCGTTCTGGGTCACCCCAGAGGACGCCCGCGACCCCGGACCGGTGGGGACGTGGCGCCAGGTGGACGCGCCCGAGCTCTCGTAGCAACCCACAAAACCGGACCGCGGCGCCGACCTGCACAAACCGCCAGTAGAATCTGGAAACTCTTCTACACGCGAACGGATAGACCCAGTCAAAGTGCTTTCAGTAGATCAACTACTGATCAGCTCTCACAGGTTCTCACGTAGAGCCGCACCCATCGCATCTCCAGCTCACGCATGAGCCGGTGGGCGCGCTCGCGGAGGTGCCGTGTGTTGCGCGCCCCAGGGCTTCCCGAGATGCCGCTGCAGGGCGGGACGACCGGACTGACGGCGGCCGGGTGGGCGGTGGGCGTGGTGGAAATGCCGACCCAGCCATCCAACGGATCAACGCCGTCGAGCGGCGCGACGACGTGCGGCTTCGGCTCCGGACACGGGAGATCACCGATGCCTTCACCGTGGTCCGGGCCAAAAGCCAGACTTTCCCGACCGGCATTGAGGCTTTCGTTGCCTCTCAAGCCCTCACTCGAATGGGTGAGCAAGGAAGTTCGAGTTTCCGCCACGTGTGCAAGTGCACGTCCCACATCAGTCCCCCGCCCTATGGCGCCATGACAGTCCTGATCACGGCGGCCATGGGTTGCTCGGGTCCGAGCTGATGCGCCAGGTTACGGCCGCTGGGTGGGAAGCGGCCGGGACGTTCCACTCCCACCCCGCCGGCGTCCCCAAAGTCGCATGGAACCAACTCGACCTGTGCAACCCCGAACGTGCCGAAGAGGTGCCGACCGAGGTCGCGCCGAGCGCCGCCATCAACGCCGCGAGCGGCAAGGCCGACTGGGCAGTCACCACTGAGGGCCCGATCCGCGTGGCGATGGCCGCGGCCGAGCTCGGCATCCGCCTGGTCCACGTCTCCAGCGACGCCGTGTTCTCCGGTAGGAGCGTCCGCTACAACGAGTCCGAACCGCCCCCTCTCCGGCACGGTGATGCCTACCAAAAGACAGGAAGCGCCCGACGCCCACTGGCCGCCACGAAACTCTCCGGCATGCGGCACAGGTGCCGTGATGCGAGCCCGCCGCAAGGTGGCCTCCCCCGCGTCTTTGCGAGCCGACGGGCTCTGGACGAGACCGAGGCCTGTTCGGTGCGCTGGCGTCACGAACGGCTTGTGGGATGGCGGACCGATGAGTCCTGGCGGGCGTCAGCCCTCAATCTTCCGGCAGAGAAGGGCGTCCGGCGTCCTGCCCTTGGCCCAGGCGCCGGTGAAGGCGACACCCGCCCCATACTCATCTGTGCGGCACTGGCCCTTGAAGTTGCCCAGGGCGAACTCGCCGCCCGGTTCCCCGGCAGGCCGGCTGTCTCCACGGTCGAACCAGACGGTCCGACCGCTCATCCCGAGTGCGCGGCCTGCGGGAGTGCACAGCACCGCAGACACCTCCTGCCCTCGCACGCTGTACCCGGAGACGAACTGGTCCACTCCGCACTGGTATTTGGTGTATCCACCGGCCCAGTCGCCCTGTTGGACATGGCGTTCGTCGCGCACCACGGTGGACTGTGTCCCGGCAGGGACGGTCAGGAAAATTCCGGCGTCGGTGCACAGACCTCGACCATCCCTGTGGGCCAGACCGGCGAGACGCTGGCCGTCGGGGCACACTCCCTTACGGGCTCCCGTATCCCAGTCTCCCCGGGCCCGTGTCCGGAGTAACTGGACCGCGTCTGCGTGATCGAGGTTGAGCATGTCCCACGTATCGGCGACCGCGACTGGGCCGCTCTTCTGCGCTGCGCCGACGAGGCGGCTCCAGTCGGCCGCGCGCCAGTCACTGCCGTCGAGAATCCCCGACCGGCGGCCCTGCGCGTCGTAGTTCAGGATCGACCAGGTGCCGTGTCCGGTCCATCCAACCAACGGCCAGTAGGCGAAGTCGGCGTCCCTGTCGATCAGATAGTCCACGAAGTTGCCGAACCGTGCGCGGGCCTGCGGATTCGTCTCGTCACTGCCGATACCGAACTCGCTGATCCATACCGGTGCGGTGAAGTGACGGTCGCTCTCACCAGCGACGAATAACGCCTGGCGGTCCAGCATCGCGAACAGTTCTTCGCGGGACAGCTCCTGATAGCGCGGATCGTGGGTCTCCCCGAGCCCAGTGGCACCAGTGTGGTTCGGACCCGTATACCCTTGAAGTGCTCTCCCGGCTGAAGCCGGGAGATTCCTGCTTACCTTGCGGCAGCGGGCTTGACGCGCTTCGCACGCCTGACGACTGCCCTCCCGGCAACCGGGATGAGCGCGAGGCCCATCCGGTACAAGTGCAAGACATTCCGGGCTGCGTTGTGGTCGGCATTGCCCGACCAGCCGCAGTCGGGGTTCTTGCACACGAACACGGCCTGGCTCTCCCGGTTGCCGGGCGTGGTGAAGCCGCACGCTGAGCAGCGTTGGGAAGTGCCGGGGGCGGGGACCTTGTGCAGGGTACCGCCGAGCCGGGCGGTCTTGTACGTCAGCATGGTGACCGTGCGGCCCCATGCCTCCCCGCTGATGGAGCGGTTCAGCCCGGACTTCTGGGCAACGTTCTTCCCTGGCTCCTCGATGGTTCCCCTGGCCGACTTGACCATGTTCGTGATGGTGAGTGCTTCGACCACGACGGTGCCGTATGTGCGGGCGATGGCGGTGGTCGTCTGGTGCTGCCAGTCCAGGGCCCTGCGCTTGGCTTTCGCGCGAAGTCCTGCGATCTGGTCGTAGGTGCGGTGCAGCCGGCGGCTGGTGCGCTCGCCGGGCTTGCGGTGCCGCTTGCGCTGCGCGGCGCGCCGCTCCAGGTGCAGAAGCCTGGCCTCCTCCTTGCTGGTCAGCCATTCGCCGTGCTCGTACGTCTTGCCGTCGGAGAGGGCGATGGGCACGGTGACGCCCACGTCGATGCCGGTCCGGCCCCTGGTGGGGCTCGGGCTCGACCTCCAAGGTCTGGACACGGAAGGCGATGTGCCAGCCGAGCGCGTCCTTGACCAGCCGTGCCCCGGTGATCCGGTTCTCCGCGTTGGCGTGCTTGCCCACGGGCAGGTCCTTGGTCCACCGGAACCGGAGCCTGCCCACCTTGGGAATGTTGACCATGCCCCAGCGGCGGTGCACGCGCACGATGTTCAAGTCCCGGCCCTGCGGGATGTCCACGGACATCACCGTGCGGAACCGGCCCTTGAAGTTCGGGGCGTCGGCGCGGCCGTCCCAGCAGTTCTTCCACGCCTGGAAGTACGTCTTGAGTACCGCTTGCGCGGCCTGCGCGGGAAGGACGGCCAGGAAGTCGATGTCCTTGCGGGCCTGCGAGCCGCCGTGCAGCTCCGAGCGCACCGAGAAGCAGCGCCCCTGACAGCAGTGCCGGGAACAGGATTCGTCTCACTGTGTCCTCCAGAGAAAAGGGAACAGATAGGCGGTGGCGCTGTCCGCAAGCTGCCGGTTCGACGCCTTGCACCAGGGGCACCATGACGAGATAGATCAATGGCTGCCCAGCGGCCGGTGACGTTGACCGTCGGGGATCCGGCAATGGGCACGCCGGGCGCCTCCTTTTGGCCATTTCATGGTGCCATGGGCATGACTTATACCGACCTGGGACAGGAAGACGCCGGGCACAGCGGCAATCGTGAGGCAACAGCCGAGTGAACCGGGGGTTCCAACACGTGAGAGGCACCCATGCCATCAAGGTCCTGGAGAACTTCACCGAGGACGGCTTCCTCGTACTGCCTGGATTTCTACCCGCCGCACTCGTCGAGCGTCTCATGCCTGAGGTGGACAAGTGGGTGGAGACAGGATGGCGTCAAAAGTCCATCGATGCCTGTCTGCGTCCGGAGGTCGGGCCGCCCCAAGTGGTCGAGCTGGACCTTGAGGCGCACGGTGAACTCGCGGTGTATCCACCACTGATGGACCTGCTCAGCAGCCCCGAACTGCTGGGCGAATCCTTCGCCTTCCACCACCTTCACAGTGACCGGAGACCGGCCGACGGAGCCGGCAAGAATTGGCACCACGACTACGAACAACAGCCCCAGCGCGACCGCCGCTTCCCCATGATCCACGCGTTGCATTACATAGGCGGACTCCAGCCAGAGCTGGGTGGCTTGGTGGTGCTGCCGGGCTCGCACCTGGAAGTCGCCGAGAAGGACGCCCGCAGCCACATGGGCACGGGCGTGCTGCCGGGTGAAGTGGTCATCGACGACATGCCGCCCGGGTCGACCGTAGTACTCCACTCGGCGCTCTTTCACACCCGCCGGGCCGCGTCCGCGAACCATGCGGACGGCGGCCCGCGATACGTGATCGACGGCTCCTACTGCCGCACGGGCACCCTGTGGCCGCCGGTCAAGCCGTATTGGCGACAGGTGCTGGCGGTGGCCCGGTCGCGCGGTCTGGGCGCGGGACGGCCGGAGCTCTTCGCGGAGCGGCATTTCAGCGAGTACGAAAGGGCGGAGAGGCGCAGCGTATGAGAGTTCTGGAAGCGTTACGGTTCGACGCGGTCATGGACCGCTTCACCCAAGAGCACCCCTTCGACGCATCCGACCAGGCCAATTCAAACGACGAGGCCGAGGGGCACATCCGCAACGCCGAACTGGAGATGCGCGGCCGTTGGCACCGGGTCCTGCTGGAAGGGCCGGAGGTCCGAAACGTGGTGCTGCCCTGGCACCTGGGCGAGGACGGAGAAGTGGAACTGATTCCCAGGACCGGGCTGACCGTGGCCGCGGCGGCGGACCGGCTCGCGATGCTCGACAGCTCGTACGCCCGCACCAATCCGTTGTGCGCGTTCAAACTCGCCCGTCAGAGCACAGCTGCTCACCTTGCCCCGTTCCTGAGCACACGGCCCGTTCCGGGGCGTGACTACGAGTTGCTGTCGGTCCGCGAGGGGCTGATCCACCTGGACGGGCTGCACCGCATGCTCGCCTGGGCCCGGGCAGGGCACCTGGTGCCCGGCAACCGGTTCGAAGCGTACGTGGCCGGGCTATCCCCGGCCCACGTACGGCATTGCACTGGGCATGACCAGGACGGACTGGATGTTCACTCCGAGGGGCAGGCCGGCCATGGTCCGCACCATGTCGACGACGTGCCCCACGTCCATGGTGGGTTCCACCCGCCGTGACCCGTCGGCCTGCAGGACAGCCGGCTGAGGACGGTCCTGCGGGGTGACGTTGCCGATGTCGATCTGGCCGCAGGAGATGTCGTAGTGGCGGCCGTCCAAGGAAAGCGAGCGTGTCATCCCGGCCACCGCGTGCTTGGCCGCGGTGAACGCGATGGAGTCCGGCCGGGGAACCTGAGCGGAAGGCGCCCCGTTGTTGATGATCCGTCCCCCGCGCGGTGCCTGCTGCTTCATCACCCGGAAGGCGGCGCGGGAACACAGGAAGGTTCCGGTGGCGATGGAGTCCATCACGCGGTGCCAGTCCTCGATGCCCACCTCCTCGGTCGGGGTGTACGGCATGGTGTCGGCAGCGTTGTTGAACAACACGTCCAACCGCCCGAACCGGTCCACGACGTACCCGAACAGGCTGTCCACGGCCGCGGAATCGGTGATGTCCGCGGGGAACGGGACCGCGCGGGCACGACTGGCGGCCGGGGTGAGCGCCACCGTCTCCTCCAACGGTTCCTTGCGCCGGCCCACCAGGACCACCGTCCAGCCGTCCGCCAGCAGACCCAGTGCGCACGCCCGCCCGATTCCGCTTCCCGCTCCCGTGACGACAGCCGTTCCCCCAGCCACGTCCCACCCAACCTCTCTTCAGGGAAACCCATGCGTACGAAGGGCTCTCCGAGCGTGCCCGAGCACCCCTCACCCAAACAGGAGCCGCACATGAATGGCCATATACAGGCGTTGGGCGGGTCCGACAGCAGCCGGGCCTGGTTCGACCGCGCCCAGACATCGCTGGCCGGCGGCATCAGCTCCTCCTCCCGGCTGACATCGACCGGCCCGCACCCCTATCCGCTCTACATGGCCAGCGGGTCCGGTACGCGCATCCGGGACGTCGACGGCAACGAATACCTCGACTACCTCATCTCCTACGGCAGCGCGGTGCTGGGGCATGCCCACCCGCAGCTCACCGATGCGCTCACCGCGGTCCTGCACACCGGCACGATGTTCGGCACCTGCAACACCACCGAGGTGGAACTCGCCGAGCTGATATGTGACATGGTGCCTTGTGCGGAGCTTGTCCGGTTCGCCAACTCGGGGAGCGAAGCGGTGCAGGGGGCCGTGCGCGCCGCCCGCGGGTACACCGGGCGCTCGACGATCCTCAAGTTCGAGGGCCACTATCACGGCTGGACCGACAGCCTGGCCATATCCAATCGTCCCGCCGCCTCCGAGGCCGGCCCCTACGCCACTCCACACCCCGTACCCCATTCCCCCGGCATTCCAGCGGGGGTCGTCGGCGACGTGGTCGTCTGCCCGTGGAACGATCCCGCCGCGCTCCGCGCCGTCCTGGACGCCCATCGTGGGGAATTCGCTGCCGTCATCTGCGAGCCGATCGTCGCCAACAACGCCTGCACCATGCCCGCGCCGGGATTCCTGAACCTGCTGCGTGAGGAATGCACACAACGTGGAATCCTGCTCGTCTTCGACGAAGTCTGTACCGGATTCCGCACCGGCCCCGGGGGCTCCCAGACAATGTTCGGGGTCGTTCCGGACCTCGCCATCTTCTCCAAGGCGCTGGGTGGCGGCGTCCCGATCGCCGCCTTCGCGGGGCAGCGGAACGTGATGGAACCTCTGGCACAGGGGCAGGTCAAGCACGGCGGGACCTACAACGCCTCACCACTGTGCGCGACCTCCGCACTCGTCACCCTCCAGCAGCTGAACCAGCCGGACGTCACCAAGCGGATCGACGAGAGCGGTCGGCGAATCATGGAGGCAATCCGGCGGGCCGCCCACGACCGGCACATCCCCTGCTCGGTGCAGGGCGTCGGCGCCATGTTTCAGACCGTTTTCACCGCTGATGGCGCACCGACCCGGCAGTACCGCGACCTGCTCCGCACCGACCAGGCCCGCTACAACGCCTTCCGCCATGAACTCCTCAAACGGGGAATCCACACCAACGCCTACGGCATGGCCTGCTGGTTCGTCGCCGCCACTGTCACGGAGGACGACGTGGACGCTACGTGCGAAGCCGTGGAGGACGCCTTCGCCGTCCTGTGACCCAAAGCGACGGAGCATCTCGACGAAGCAAAGCGGCCGATGTGTGTTCGCTGCCGCGATCCGCGTGCGCGATGCAACCGGGTCGCAGGCCACCCCGGCCGTGGGAGGTGCTCAGCGTCGACGACCAGGGAGGCGCGGTGGTGGTCGGCCATGGCGTAGCCGACAACCTCGCACGATCCGGCACTCGACCGGGTACTCGGTGTGGCCGGTGCGCCAAGCCGGGCAGGCGAGGCGTCCGGGCCGTGGTCAAGGGACGGCGCCGTGACGGTGCGGGACGCGCTCATCGGCCTGCCGGTGGTCCAGGAGCCTCCGACCCTCCGACCTGGACCTTATGGACTTTGCGGACGCTCACGAACCACTGAGGACGACAGGTAAACTCTGGACACGTGACTGCTGTGTCTGCGAAGCCTCGCATCCCCAATGTCCTTGCCGGCCGCTACGCCTCCACGGAGCTGGCCGTTCTCTGGTCCCCCGAGCAGAAGGTGAAGCTGGAGCGCCGACTGTGGCTGGCGGTGCTGCGCGCTCAGAAGGACCTCGGGATCGAGGTGCCGGACGCCGCCCTCACCGATTACGAACGTGTCGTCGATGAGGTCGACCTGGCCTCGATCGCCGAGCGCGAGAAGGTCACGCGCCACGACGTCAAGGCCCGCATCGAGGAGTTCAACGCCCTCGCCGGTCATGAGCAGGTCCACAAGGGCATGACCTCCCGGGACCTGACCGAGAACGTCGAACAGCTTCAGATCCGGCTGTCCCTGGAGCTGATGCGTGACCGCACAGTGGCGGTCCTGGCCCGGCTCGGCAAGCTTGCGGGCGAGTACCGCGAGCTGGTCATGGCCGGCCGCTCCCACAATGTCGCCGCGCAGGCGACCACGCTCGGCAAGCGCTTCGCGACCGCGGCGGACGAACTGCTGGTGGCCTACGGGCGGCTCGAGGACCTGCTGGGCCGCTACCCGCTGCGGGGCATCAAGGGACCTGTGGGGACGGCCCAGGACATGCTCGACCTGCTGGGCGGCGACGCCGGAAAGCTCGCCGACCTCGAGCAGCGCATCGCCGGTCACCTCGGTTTCGCTCAGGCCTTCACCTCGGTCGGCCAGGTCTACCCGCGCTCGCTCGACTACGACGTGGTGACCGCACTGGTGCAGCTGGCCGCGGCGCCCTCGTCGGTCGCGAAGACGATCCGTCTGATGGCCGGGCACGAGCTGGTGACCGAGGGCTTCAAGCCGGGTCAGGTGGGCTCGTCCGCGATGCCTCACAAGATGAACACCCGCTCCTGCGAGCGTGTCAACGGCCTGATGGTGATCTTGCGCGGCTACGCGTCGATGACCGGCGAGCTGGCGGGCGACCAGTGGAACGAGGGCGATGTCTCCTGCTCCGTGGTCCGCCGGGTGGCGCTCCCGGACGCGTTCTTCGCATTCGACGGTCTGCTGGAGACCTTCTTGACGGTGCTCGACGAGTTCGGCGCGTTCCCGGCCGTCGTCGCCCGCGAGCTGGACCGCTACCTGCCGTTCCTCGCCACGACCAAGGTCCTCATGGGTGCGGTGCGCGCCGGTGTCGGACGTGAGGTCGCCCACGAGGCGATCAAGGAGAACGCGGTCGCCTCGGCCCTGGCCATGCGCGAGCAGGGTGCCGAGCGCAACGAGCTGCTCGACAAGCTGGCCGCCGACGAGCGCCTCCCGCTGGACCGTGCTCAGCTGGACGCGCTGATGGCCGACAAGCTCTCCTTCACGGGAGCGGCGGGCGACCAGGTCACCGCGCTGATCTCCCGCATCGAGGAGATCGCGAAGCAGCACCCCGAGGCCGCCGGATACACGCCGGGCTCCATCCTCTGACAGCCGCCGCGACAGCCGGATGACACCCGAAGAGCTCCGGGCCGCCCGCGACCGCACCGTTCCCGATGTGGTCGCGGGCGGCCTGCGTGTGCTGTTCTGCGGAATCAACCCGAGCCTGATGACAGGAGCAACGGGCCACCACTTCGCCCACCCCGGCAACCGCTTCTGGCCTGTACTCCATCGGTCCGGCTTCACCCCTCGGCAATTGAAGCCGGCAGAACAGACCGAGCTGCTGCGATACGGCCTGGGCATCACCAATGTGGTCGCCCGGGCCACTGCGCGGGCGGACGAGCTGTCCGCCGAGGAGTTCCGCGAGGGTGGACAGATCCTGGCTGCCAAGGTCGAGCAGCTGCGACCACAGTGGCTGGCGATCGTGGGGGTCACTGCGTACCGCACGGCCTTCGGCAAGCGCACGGCCCGGATCGGTCCGCAGGACCACACAATCGGCGGCGCCGGGGTCTGGGCCCTGCCCAACCCCAGCGGCCTGAACGCCCACTGGACCCCTCAGACTATGGCGGAGGAGTACGGACGCCTCCGCGCCTCCGTCGAACACGACGGCATCATCACCACCGAAGGAGCCTGACAGCCGGCCGGCACCCTGCACGAGGGCTGACCTCGATGGCCGCACAGCCGCGGCTGTGGGTGCGGGTGCGCGCAGGGGTGCTGCTGTAGCCGTGACCGGCCGCAGCACGGGGGCTGAGATGGTGGCCGGTTCGTCTCCCATCGCAGAGGGCTGGCGTCGGGAACCGTCGCGGAGAGTCGGCGTAGGGACCCCTCGCGGAGGGCAAGAACCCGGGTCGGCCCCAGTTGACGGCTGACGGGTTCCGTCTCAGCGGGCAGAGGCCTGCTCATGTCACGGCGGGGCAATCTCCGTCACCACGACGCTCAGCTCACAGCCGGGTCCTTCCTCCTCCAGGTAGAGCCCCATGGAGACCCACCGGTCCTCGATCCGCCAGAGCTGGAGGTAATCGCACCCCGCAACCGACTCGGCCCACGCCTCCGGAATCTCCTCACCGGCCATCATCCGCTCCTGCACACTCCACAGACTGATCGTCTGCGGCTCGCCCCAGCGGCTGGTGAGCAGCGTCAGCAGCGCGTCATGCTCTGCGAGACACTGGGCCCGGTGTTCCAGTCGCCTTGCCTCGTCGTCGTCCCAGTGATCGGTGTCCGCGTGCAAGGACGTTGTGTGATAGCCGGGCCCGCTGACTCCCGAGCCTGACTGAATGCGCTCCGCGGGAAAGTCCCGGGTACGCATCCCGTCGATGAGGCGGAGGTGATGTGCGGTGGTCATGCCGCCAGTAAACCGCCCAGCACTGACAACCCGCTCCGCATCATTAGCTTTGAGCGTTTTTCAGCCGTCTCGCGCCGCTTGCTTGAGGACGTGGACATGGCAGCGGGCTATGCGTCCCTGCGCCGGATCGCCCACCAGCCTGCCAACAGTGCGGCCACTGCCCACGCTGCGGTCACTGCAAGCCCGCTCCATGGTCCGAGACTGCCTGCGGGGTTCTGGTGGAGCACCAACTGTCCCGCCCGATCGGGCAGATATTGCGCGGCGCCACCTGCGACGTCTCCAACCACGAACGAGACGATGAGAACGAACGGAATGAGCAGGCTGAGCACGGCCACGGCGCTGCGCAACAGTACCGTCAGTCCGGCCGCGAACAGGGCCATCAGGGCCAGATATATCCCGCCGCCGAAGGCTGCCCGCAGGGCGCCCGGCTCCCCCAGGTCAATCGCGTACTTCCCCATGACCATCTGTCCCACCAGGAAGGCGCTGAAGCTGGTAGCAAGGCCGACGACAAGAGCCGGCGCACCGACGAGAGTCATCTTGGCCGCGTAGAAGAGATTGCGGCGCGGCACGGCGGCGAGCGATATCCGCAGAGCGCCGTTGAGGTACTCGGACGAAATCGCGGTAGCCCCGAAACTGATGGCCGCGATCTGGCCGAAGTTCAGTGCATAGAAGGCGTCGAAGACCGGCTCGGCGTTCACATCGTCCGCCTCGGCCTGGCCAACGGTGGGGAATACGAGCGCGGTGATGGCGAGCGTCACGAGGAAGACTGCCAGCAAGGATCCGATGACGGACCGCACGGATCTGATTTTGATCCACTCGGAGCGCAGCACTGCTGTGGTCGACATGGTCAAACCTCCTGACGGTGGGTAGACGAGGTCGCTGCGGACGCGAAGTCCATGGTGCTGGCGGTGAGGTCGAGGTAGGCCTGTTCCAACGTGGTCTGCTCGTCGATGAGTTCAAGCACGGCAATGCTTTCGGCGGCGGCAATCGCACCGATCTCCCCTGCCTTCGCACCCTCGACGGTCCAACGTCCGTCGTCACCCTGTGCAGGTTCATATCCCTCGCGGATCAGGGCATCGCACAGACGGGTGGATTCGCTCGTACGCACCCGCACCCGCACCCGGGGCCGGCTGCGGGAGTCCAGGAAATCCTGCATCGGCAGATCGGCGAGGAGCCGGCCCCGGCCGAGGACCACCAGGTGGTCGGCGAACGACGATGTCTCGCTCATCAGATGGCTGGAAACCAGGACTGTGCGGCCCTCTCGGGCGAGCCGCTTCATCAGCTCACGGATCCAGATGATGCCTTCGGGATCCAATCCGTTGGACGGTTCGTCCAGCATGACGACCTCCGGGTCACCGAGCAGGGCAGCCGCTATGCCCAGCCGCTGTCGCATGCCGAGTGAGAACGTCCTGATGCGCGTTCTGCCGACAGCGCCGAGGCCTGCCTCTTCCAGAACTTCCTCCACTCTGCGCGCCCCCATACCGTTACTGACTGCGAGAGCCAGCAAGTGATTGCGCGCGGTACGCGAGCCATGGGCGGCCTGGGCGTCGAGCAGGGCTCCCACCCGGCGCAGCGGATCGTCGAGCGTGGCATAGGGCTGCCCGCCGATCGTGGCTGTTCCGCCGGTGGGCCGGTCCAGGCCGAGAACGAGTCGCATGGTGGTGGACTTGCCGGCGCCGTTGGGGCCGAGAAAGCCGGTGACGCGGCCGGGTCGCACGCTGAACGCGAGGCTGTCCACGGCGCGAGTCGTGCCGTATTCCTTCGTGAGCTCATGAACATCGATGCTGGTCATGTCCTCAGCCTCGCGGCCGTGCCCAGCTTCTGGCCTCCCCCCGGGGTGGGAATCATCTCCCCCGCACGGGGGAGCCGTCGTGCCCGTGCCGGCTGACACGATGACAGCATGTTCCGCTTTCTCCGCCTGCTGACCACCTCTGCCACCTTCACCCGGTGGCTGCATCTCCTCATCCCGGGAGCGATTTGCAGCGTGTGGTTGTTCATCTCCACGGACACACCGTGGGCGCCCATGGTGTTCGCTGTGCCAGTGGGGTTGCTGCCCGGCATGCGGCTGGCCGAGGGGGTTCAGGCACAACTCTTGCTCACACCCGCGGAGCAAGGGAGCTCCGGCGCCGCGATCTCCACAGCCGCTGCGGCCACCTGGGCGGATCGCTGGCGCACCGTGTTGTGGCTGGAGATACGACTGCTGCTCGCCGCCCCCGTGTGGTTTGCGACAGTTTGGCTGTCGGCGACTGCGGTTGACCTCGTACTCACCGCGTCGGGCGACGGACCGAGCAACAAATGGATGGTCCGCGGGGTGGAGCCGCACTGGTGGTACGCCCTGCTCGCCCCTCTTCCCCTCTTGGTCCTGCTGGCCGTGGTCGTGGTGGGCGGCGAACTGATCACCATGATCGCCCGTCGGCTCCTCGGCCCCTCGCCGGTGCAACGATTGACCGCTCTGGAGGAGCGCACCGAACAGTTGTTGGAGCGCAACCGCATCGCACGGGAGTTGCACGACTCCATCGGCCACGCATTGACGGTCGCGGTCGTGCAGGCAGGTGCGGCCCGGGCGGCGCACGACCCGGAGTTCACCGAGCGGGCACTGGCAGCGATCGAGGAGACCGGGCGGGACGCGCTCGACGATCTGGAGCGGGTTCTGCGGGTGCTGCGCGAATCGGGACCGCCGGTGGGACAGCGGCCGACGCTCGCGGAAGCGGACCGGCTCCTGGACTCCGCGCGTGGCTCGGGGGCGAAGATCGATGCGGACGTGTCCGGTCCGCTGGAGCGGCTTCCGGGGGCGGTCTCCCGTGAGGGGTATCGCATCCTTCAAGAATCCCTCACCAACGTGCTGCGTCACTCCGGGGTGGTTCCCGTCCGGGTGCGGATCAGCGTCGCGAAGGGTCGGCTGGAGTTGGAGGTGACCAACCCGCTGACTGATTCGACGAGTACGCCTGGTGGCGGGAGCGGGCTGCGGGGCATCCGTGAGCGGGCCGCACTACTGGGCGGAAGAGTCAGGACGGGTCCGCACAATGGTGAATGGAGGGTGCACGCGAGCCTTCCGTTGAAGGGCCTAGGCTGATCCAATGCCGGTAACCGTTCTTCTGGTCGACGACGAACCCCTCGTCCGCGCGGGGCTGCGCGCGGTTCTTGAGGCTCAGCCCGATATCGAGGTGGTGGGCGAGGCGGGCGACGGCGCCGCAGTGATCCCGTTGCTGCGTCAACTGCGCCCCGATGTGGTGGCCATGGATGTCAGGATGCCTCTGATGGATGGCATAGAGGCCACGCGGGTGGTGCTGCGCACCGTGCCGGATCCGCCGAAGATCCTGGTGGTGACCACATTCGAGAACGACGAGTACGTGTACGAGGCGCTGCGTGCCGGAGCGGACGGTTTTCTCCTCAAACGTGCCCGGCCCGCCGAGATCGTGCATGCGGTGCGTCTGGTCGCAGAGGGCGAGTCGTTGCTGTTCCCGGCAGCGGTCCGGCAGCTCGCCGCCGAGTACGGCACAAGTAAGGCGCGCGCGGCCATGGACCAGGCATCGCTCACCGAGCGGGAGGCTGCGGTCCTCCGGCTAATGGCCCGCGGTCTATCGAATGCGGAAATCGCCGCCAAGCTCGTGGTCGGAGTCGAGACGGTGAAGACCCATGTCAGCGCTGTCTTGGCCAAGTTGGGTGCGAGGGACCGTACCCAGGCGGTGATCGCAGCGTACGAATCCGGATTCGTCGCGCCGAGCTGAAGCCCGCCGCTTCCGCACGCCCGTTCCGGCCCGCAGTCGCCCTGCACCCGGGCAGCGAGTACCATCCGCCTGACATGCGCACGAGCAGGAGGACGAGGCGGCAGTGGCCACGGGCGCCCTGCGACTGGCTCTCGACCATGTCGAGGAGCAGCTCTTCGCGGTGGAGGGAGCGGTGACGGGCCGCCGCTGAGCCTGAACGTCAGCGGCCGACGGGGCCGGACGTGCTCAGGAGGCCTGGCGCTCCTGGCCGTGATGGCTGATCTCCAGATCGCCCGAGTCACCGAAGGTGAGCCGACAGGTGTCGGCCCGGTAGGTGGCGACGGAGAGCGCAGCGGTGCCGCCCGCCACGAGGTAGCGGGTGGTGACGACGAGAACGGGGGCGCCGGGAAGCCGGTCGAGCTCCTTGGCGTCGTCCACGCGCGCCGAGCCGAGCTCCACCGAACGGTCCTGGCCGTCGAGGCCGAGACAGTGCAGCTCACGCAGGACGCTGCGGGCCCGGGCGGGACCGGACGGGGCATCGATCGCGGAGAGTTCGGGCACGGACGACGACGGGACGTACAGCAGTTCCGCCGCGATCGCCTGTCCGTGGGTGACCCGGATCCGGCGGACGATGTGTACCGGCTCGTCGCCGTCCACGCCGAGCATGGCCACCACGGATGCCGGTGCGACCGCCGTCGTGCAGTCCACGGGCTGCCATGCCTCGCCGGTACCGCCGTCGGACCAGTCCCGCTGTGCTGTGGAGACGGCGACCCCGACGCGCGGCGGGGCGACGGTGGTCCCGACGCCGCGGCGGCGCTGCAGTCTGCCTTCGAGTTCGAGCTGTTCCAGAGCCTGCCTGAGCGTGGCTCGGGCGACTCCGAACCGGGCGGCAAGCTCACGCTCGTTGGGCAGGATCTCGCCCACCGCGAAGTCCGAGTCGAGTGCCTCGCTGAGCACGGTCTTGAGGTGCCAGTACTTCGGCTCCTGCACCGTTTCCAGCTGCGTGGTCCCCACCCTGTCCTCCGCAATCGCCCAGCGGCTTTTCCGCGACGTTATTCATTAAAGGTTCCTGTCTTAACTTTGAGACCATAGGACGGGACACCCCCTTGGTCAAGACCAATCCTCCTTCGGTCACGCAGTGAAACAAGGCTCCGCCGCAAAGCGTTCACAGGACGTTCGTGGGGCTGTGAGCCGCCCGCAGCACAAGGCCCACGGCCGGCATGACCGTGGGGCTCAGGGCAGGGGCGGCAAAGGGATTACAGGGCGATCGGAGGCGCTTGCACGGGTTGAGAGCGGGCCCAGCGGCCGGGAGGTCCAGCTACTCTCCAGCCAGGCCAACGAGCTTGTCGGGGTTGCGCACGATATATACGCATTGAATGAGCCCGTTATTGACGTCCACTTGGAGGACGGTGTCGGGCTTTCTGTCCGAGAGCACCAGCAGGCCCGGCCCACCGTTGATCTCCAGGATCCGGATATCGAAGTCCGGGATCTGACCGTGGGCAACGGCAAAGAGGAAGCGGCCGACCTTGTCGGCGCTCTCGATGACCCGCAGTGGCGCCTTGGACTTTCCGCCGCTGTCACCGACGAGCCGCACATCGGGCGCGAGCAGGGCCAGCAGCTCCTCGATGCCACCGCCCGCCGCAGCAGCGAGGAACCGCTCCGTGAGGTCACGGCGCTGGGCCGGGTCGACGTCGTAGCGCGGCTTGCGTTCCTCGACATGGCGCCGCGCACGTCCCGCGAGCTGGCGTACGGCGGCCGCGGACCGATCCAGGGTGGCGGCAATCTCGGCGTACGGAAAACCGAACGCCTCACGCAGAACGAAGACGGCCCGTTCCAGCGGTGACAGCGATTCGAGGACGACAAGGACGGCCATCGATACGGAGTCGGCGAGCACGGCCTGTTCCGCGGTATCGGGCACGGCCGGCCCGAAGTCGGTGACGAAGGGCTCCGGCAGCCATGGTCCGACGTACGCCTCGCGCCGCGACCGCGCCTGCCGCAACCGGTCGATCGCGAGTCGGGTGGTAATCCTCACGAGGAAGGCGCGCGGCTCCCGTACATCCTCACGCGATGCGGACGACCAGCGCAGCCACGCCTCCTGCACCACGTCCTCGGCGTCAACGATCCTGCCCAGCATGCGGTAAGCAACGCCGGTGAGCACAGGGCGGTGGTCCTCGAAGATGTCGGTCGCGGTGTCGGCTGTCACCCCTCCATCCCAGCCGACACGCGGGCCGCCTGTCCAGCACGAATCGCCCGGCCCTCTTGAGCTGCAAGTACCGAGCGGTAATTGCTATTGACGAGACGTCCAAGTCACCTTCAGGCATGGATCATTCATGCCTGATCACCTGGGAGCACCAGCATGGCCACCAGGTTCTGGTTCGGTGTCGACTCACCGCGAGGGCCCCGGACCGTTTCCGCGGCGTAGAAACGAACCGGTTTCGGGGAGCCGCTGCTTCTGCTCCACCGTATCGGCCACCACCGTCAGGCCTGGGATCCAGTGCTGTCCGTCCTGGCCTTGGAACGGGATGTGATAGCCGTGGACCTCTGCGGTTTCGGTGTTTCCCCGGCACTGCCCGACGGTGTTCCCTACGACCTGGCGAGCGTGGTCCCGGTGCTCGGTGCGTTCTGCGAGGAACTCGGCCTGGACCGGCCGCATGTGGCCGGCAACTCGCTCGGCGGCCTGCTGGCGCTGGAGATGGACCTGGAGAAACTCGAGCGGTCGGTGACGGCCCTGTCGTCTGGCTGACGGCCTATGTCCACTACACATTGGCACAGCGCTACGAGCCCGAACGCGCAGCGCTCAAGGACTTCGCACCGTTCTGGGAGGAGGCCGGTTGTCAGTGGTGGGTTCTACGGTTCTTGCATGACCCGATCCGTTCAGGCATTGGCCTACGCACGCCCGTCCGCTCTGGCGTCCTCACAGACCGGGAATCTCCTCGGTCTGGAGACCGCCGGTGGTCTCACACCGCGTGGCACCGAGCCCCACCCCCGGTTCTTCTCCGGCTTTCTCACATCGCCGGTGATCGCTGCCCGCGGTCTGCTGGCTGTGGCGGACGTGGCGTCCACGCGCTACTACCAGCGCACCCTGTCCGCGTCGCTCGACCCGGTGGTGACGGGCAACGGCGACCGGTTGCGCTTTGAGTCGTTCTCCGGCTGTTGCGGCGTGTACGCACGCCTCGATGTGCTTCAGGACGGTCTGGACGGTGTGCAGACGGGGCACGGCACGACGAACGTGGATGTCAACAACCCGCTGCGGGAGGCGCTTTCACGGATAGCCGGAGACGATCCGCTGCACATGCGGGTGGGCCCGGACGAGATGGCCGTCACCACGATGGACGGTCCGGTCGTGGAGAAGAAGGTGCCCTTGCCCGACCGGTGGCTGCGCGGCTTCGCCGAGGCCCAGGTGGTGTCCGCGGGTTTCGATCTGCGGGCCGAGCTGCCGGCGGCGGAGGCCGTCCGGTTCCTGCGTTCGCTGCCTCGTACCTCGGGGAATGCATCGCGGGGCGCGCAGTGGGTGGTTCCCGCCGGGAAGACACTGCGGCCGACGACACGGCCGGTGGCGGGGGCAGTGTGCCTGCCGGGTCCGGAACGGCTGGTGACGCTGCAGCGGGTGTTGCGTCATGCCACATCGCTACGGGTGTACGGGCCGGTGGCCGACGGGGCGGCAACCGCGAGCGCCTGGGAGGTGGTGCTGCCTGGCATGCGGTTCACACTGACGCTGTCGCCCGATGCCTCGCGCGGGTTCTCCGGTGAGGGCGGGGTGCTCGATCCGCTGGCCACCGACGATGCCGCGGCCGACGCCGAGCTGGTGTCCGTGCTGCTGGCCTGGGAGCCACGGATCGATCCCGCCGACCTGGCGGAGCAGTCTGGTCTGACGGTTGAGCGGTTACGGGCCGGGCTCACCCGGCTGGGGACGGCGGGCCGGGTCGGCTACGACCTCGCCGACGCGGCCTACTTCCACCGCGAACTGCCGTACGACGCCGACCGGGCCGAGCGGCACAATCCGCGGCTGGTGGCGGCCCGACAGCTGGCCGTCACGGGCGCCGTCGTGCTCAACGGGGACGTGGCGGCCGTGACCTCGGGAGAGCGCCGTTACCAAGTGAGGGAGAAGGACGGGATGCTGAGTTGTACGTGCCAGTGGTGGATCGACTACCGCGGTCGTCGGGGCCCGTGCAAGCACGCGCTGGCCGTCCGGATGGTCCGCCGCGGTGCGCCGGTTGCCGATGGTGTGCGATGAAGGAGCTGCTCACCGCCGTACGGAATGGGCGCAAGGAAGACGTGCCGGCCCTGCTGGCCCGGATGGACCGGGCCGAACGCAAGTCGGCCCTGGAAGAGTTGAAGTCGCTCCGCAAGGAGGTACGGGGCTGGCACTGGCACAAGCAGGAAAAGGTCTGGAAGGGCTTGCTGGTAGCCGGAGCGGGCTGTCACACGGGGGCTGCGGCCTGCGCCACCTGGATCGGCGGCCGGGATCTGCCCGACTGGATGCAGCCCCCCTACCCGCTGGTCCTCAAAGTTCTCGCGGACCGCGACCCCGCCTGGCTCGGTGATGTCGCGCATCGCCTGGCGGCGCGGGCCACGACGGCGGAGACCGCATACGAGCTGATCTGCGGGCTGGTGCAGATCGCTCAGTGCCCGGTGCCCACCACGGACGGCTTCGGGCGGGGCTGGGCCGAGGCGGTCTCGTCGGCTTCGTGGCAGCGGCAGAGGAGGCGACCACTGGTCGACATCCTTCGTGCCGACCCGCATCTGACCCATCTGGTGCCGCGGCTCTTCGAGGTGGCGGAGCTGCCGGCACAGGTGGCCTGGTTCGAGGAACCCGACAACCCGTGCCGCTGGCCCGAGGCGCTGGCCGCCCTGGCCGACGAGGGCCTGCTGGAGCGGTCGGTGCTCGTCAATGGTTGTGTGACCCGGCTGCTGCGTGGCGGAAAGCCCGGGGACATGCGCTTCTTCCTGGTCGTGTTGCGTCGCCTCGCACTGACCGAGCAGGAGGAGGCCGAGCGGGTCGCCGACTGGATCGGCATGGTGGCGGACGGGATCTCGACCGTGGCCGGCCATGCCCAGGATGTGCTTGCCCGGCTGGACGAGCGCGGTGAGCTGACCGTACGGGCCCTGGCGGATGTCTCGGGTTCGATGTTGTTCCGCACCGAGAAGAAGCTGGTCCGGGCGCAACTCACGCTGCTCGGCAAGGCACTGCGCCGCGATCCGTCGACCGCGGACGAGCTGCTGCCCGCTGTCGCCGAGGCCTTCGGGCACGAGGACATCTCCATCCAGGAACGGGCGCTGAAACTCGTGGCGCGGTATCTGCCTGCGGTCGATGACGCGGTGCGGGAAGAACTTGCCCTGTCCGCCCAACTGTTGGGTCCCGCGCACCGCACGGCGGTGGCCGAGGTGTTCGGTGATCTGCCGGCCGACCGCTCGGCGGCGGAGCCGTACGAGGAACTGCTGCCCCCCGCTCCGGTCCCGCAGCGTCTCGAACCGGCACCGGCGAGACTGTCCGAGCTCGTCGAGGAGGTGGTGGTCCTGGCGAGATCCTCATCGCCGGATGTCACCGCCTTCGAGCGTGCGCTGGACGGGCTGATCCGCCACGCCCACATCGACCGGTCGGCGTTGACCGGCGCGCTGCGTGATGCGCTGGCGGGTCAGTGGTGGCTCGACGAGGTGCAGCTGTCCGTTGTCGAGCGGCGGCTCAGCTCGGAGGCGGGCATCGAGCTCGTCGTGGCCGTACTGCTCGGACGGGTGTCGGTACAGGCCGTGGAGGACGGGCGTGCCGCCTGGACCGGCACCGGGACCTGCGTCCACGCCGCGCTCAACGGGGTGCTGAAGGCCCGGCTGTGGGAGGCCGCCGACGCCGTGCTGAGCGGCAGCGCGCCATTCCTGCTGGCCTTCCCGACGTGGCACACCGGCTCGCTCGACCCTGCCGTGCTGGTCGAGCGACTGCGTACGTATCAGCGGCTCGGGATCTCGCCCGGGGACGCCGACTTCGCCCAGGCCCTGCTGCGCGTACGGCGCAACGGTCAGCACAAGGCCGCGGCGGCGGCCGCCCTGCTCGGCACCCGGGAAGGTGACCGGCTGGCTGCCTGGCTACGGACGGGCGAGCCGCTCGCGCCCGCGTTCCGGTTCGATCTGGAGAAGGAGAAGCCCACGGCCGGCGGCTGGGCACAGCAGCCTGCCCACTGGACACGGCGTGTCCTGATGGCTACCAAGGAACGCCCGTTCATCCAGCAGGAGTTCCCTCGTTCCTTCCACTGGCTGGGCCATCCGCATGTCCCGGAACGCCGCCTCTGCTATCACTGGGGCTATCACCCGTGGCCCTGGCTCGCCACTCTGCCCGAGGACGGCGAGACGCTGGCCGCATGGCTGCTGCCGATGCTCGCGACCGGCACGACCGATGAAATCCGGGGCACGGCCGAGCCGCTGACCGCGCTCGCCGAACTGGGCGGGCCGGCCGCCGAGGCCATCCATCTGACCGTGGCGTACGCGATGGGAGCCCGGCATCCGGAAGACCGGCTGTCGGCGGTGGACGCCCTACTGACGCTCGCGGCCCAACAGCGGCTGGACGCGGCGTTGCTCGGCAAGGAGCTGGCGCTCCTCCTCGAATACAACCTGATGAAGCCCAATCGGCTCGCGGACTCCACCCGTACCGCGGCTGCCACCGGCGCGTACCGGACGGTGCTCACAGTGCTGACCGCCGCTCTGCCGGGGCTGCTGGCCCACGAGAAAGGACCTCGCGGGCTGAGCGACCTGCTCTCCGTGGCCGCCGAGTGCGCGGAGCACTGTGGTCCGGTGGGTAGCGAGCCGATACCCGGGCTCGCCAAAATGGCCGCGCGCGGCGGATCCTCGCAGCTGGTACGTCAAGCGGTGCGTCTCAAGGCCGCCTGGGAGCGGGGTTCGACACTGACGTGACGGTCCAGGACATCGTGGTGTACCCCGTAGCGGCCTGTCCGGTCGATGGGTTCGCCCGGGCCGGGCGGGGCGGGAGCCGTCCGGCCCGACGGCTCCTGTCCGGGCCCTATACCCATGGCCCGGGGCCGGACAGGGGCTGCCTCACCGGCGACTCGTGGCCCGGGGCCGACGGTCCTGCGTGCTGCTGCGAAACCGCAATCGATCACGGTACTAATCCACCGAAAACGATGATAGGGGGCTGGATCCACACTTAACCCATCAGTCACAGAGCGTTCGTGATCAGGCAACACCGCTCGGTCACAGTGAAGGCATGACTGATGCGACATCCGCCAAGACTGCCCGCCGCTCCCACCACTGGCGGCGGGATGTGACCGAGCTGGCCGCGCTGTTCACCGCGGTCGCGGTGGCCGACGCGATCGCCAACCTGATCGGGCACCAGCCGGACGGACCGTATCTACTGATCGCCTCGGCCTTGGCTCTGGCGGTAACGGCGGCGTTCCACACCTGGTGGGCACGGCGACACAGCCACGCCCCGCCGCCAACCGGCACCGATCTCATCGCCGACGGCCACCGCGCGACCTCGCCCCATGGCACCGACGCCTCCGCGACCGCTCTCGTGACCACGCCCGCCGCCGCGGGCCCGTACCCCTCCCCCGAGGACACGGTGCTGTGGCGGATGCGTACCACGGTGCGGGACACCCCGGGCAGCCTGGCCGCCCTGTGCATCGCGCTCGCCCGGCACCGGGTCGACATCCTCACCCTGCAGACACACCCGCTGGCACAGGGCACGGTCGACGAGTTCTTGCTGCGCGCCCCCGCCCCGCTCCAGGCCCAACAGCTGAGCCGGGCGATCTCCGCCGCGGGGGGCGGCTCCACCTGGATCGAGCGGGCCGACGCACACGATCTGGTGGACGCCCCGACACACATCCTGGGTCTCGCCACGCGCACGGCGCTGGACGCGGCCGAACTCCCCCTCGCCCTGCGTCAGTTGCTCGGCCGTTGCACCATCCACTCGATGCCCGCCGTCTCCATCATCGGCCGCACAATCAATGAGACGGCGCCCGTCGAAGGCGCGCTGGAGGAGACGGTGATGCGATTGCGCGACCCGTCCGGCGACACCATCACCATCGAACGGCCCTACCTTCCGTTCACCCCGACCGAGTTCGCCCGGGCCCGCGCCCTGGTCGAGCTCGACGCCCTGCTCCGCCCCCGCGTCCCGCGCAGCGAGCAGGTACTCACCCTTCCCGAGG
Source organism: Streptomyces sp. NPDC002958 (assembly GCF_055563255.1). Classification (NCBI taxonomy): domain Bacteria; kingdom Bacillati; phylum Actinomycetota; class Actinomycetes; order Kitasatosporales; family Streptomycetaceae; genus Streptomyces; species Streptomyces sp. NPDC002958. The sequence continues at coordinate 199,377 of NZ_JBVHDS010000010.1, forward strand.
GCAACGAGATCACCGTGCGCCGCGCGGATCGCAGTGACCTCGAAGCAGCCCGCGCCATGCACGACCGCTGCTCCGAGCAGACGCTGCGGCTGCGGTACCACGGCCCGCTCCGCGACGCCGACCGCTACCTGGACCACCTGATGAGTCCCCGCTTCGGCCGCACCCTGGCCGTGCAGACGGCCTCGGGCCGGCTGGTCGCCCTCGGCCACCTCCTGTGGGACGGTGACGAGACCGAGGTCGCCCTCCTCGTCGAGGACGAGTGGCAGCGCCGGGGGATCGGCTCCGAGCTCCTCGGCCGCCTGGTGACGCTCGCCATCGAGGGGGGCTGCGAGAGTGTCTACGCCGTCACCCAGGCGTCCAACACCGGCATGGTCGCCGCCATGCGCGCGCTGTCCCTGCCACTGGACTACCAGATCGAGGAGGGCACGCTGGTCATCACCGCCCGGCTGGGCGCGGCTCCGGTTCGGTCGCTGCCCCCGCACGAGCAGGCCGGTCGCTGACCTGCGGGAGCGGGACTTCCTGACGGAGGGCTTCCCGACGGGACACTTCCCGGCGGCGGGCTTCAGGGCGGTCGGCCTCCTTACGGCCCCCATCCTGCGAGCTCAGCGCCTGGCAGAGATCGGCCCACAGGTCCTCGACGTCCTCCAGACCGACCGACATCCGCAGCAGCCGGTCCCCGACGCCGGACTTTTGCCGGTCCCCCTCATCCACAATGCGGTGGCTGATGGAGGCCGGATGCTGGATCAGGGTGTCCACACTGCCGAGGCTGACCGCGGGCGTGATGAGCCGTACGGCCGAAATCACCTGGTGTGGATCCCCATACACCTCGAAGGAAACCATCGCACCGCCCAGCTTCGGGTAGTGAACCCGGGCGATACGCGGATCGGCTGTCAGTCTGCGGGACAGTTCGGCGGCGCTCGCGGAAGCCGCCCGCACCCGGACCGGGAGCGTGGCGAGGCCGCGCAGCAGCAGATACCCCGCCATCGGGTGCAGCACCCCGCCGGTGGCGAAGCGCACTTGCCGCAGGCGGGCCGCGAACTCCTCGTCGCAGGCGACAACCCCGCCCATCACGTCGCCGTGCCCACCGAGGTACTTGGTGGCGCTGTGCAGCACGATCCGTGCGCCGTGTTCGACGGGTCGCTGGAGTACGGGCGTGGCGAAGGTGTTGTCGACGAGCAGCGGCACGGAACCGCAGGAGTGCGCGATCGCACGGATGTCGACCTCGGCGAGCGTCGGGTTGGCGGGCGTCTCCACCATCACCAGACCGGTGTCCGGACGGATCGCCTCCGTGATGCCCGCCGGGTCGGTCCAGGTCACTTCGGTGCCCAGCAAACCGGCGCCGAGAAGGTGATCACTGCACCCGTAGAGCGGGCGGACGGCGACCACATGCCGCAGCCCCATGCTCGCCCGGACCAGCAGGACGGCGGTGAGCGCCGCCATTCCGCTGGCGAACGACACGGCACTCTCCGCTCCTTCGAGCCGGGCGAGGGCGGTCTCGAAGCGGGCCGTCGTCGGGTTGTCCAGCCGTGCGTAGACGGGCGGCCCTTCGAGCCTGGCGCCGGTGGCGGCGAAGGTGTCGATCCGCTCGGCCTCGCCCCTGGAGTCGTACGAGGGGTACGTGGTGGACAGGTCGATCGGCGGGGCGTGCAGGCCGAGGGCCGCGAGATCGTCGCGGCCTGCGTGCACGGCTTCGGTGGCCAGCGCCCTGGACCGGGTTGTCGTCGAGGGCGCCATCGAGGATTCGGTGTCCATGACACCACTCTGAACAAACACCGGGCCTTCATGAGCATGTCCCGTGCTACGTTCGACAGATGGCCGATTCAGTCGTTCTTGACCCGGTGGACCTGCACATTCTGCGGCTGCTGCAGAACGATGCCCGGACCACCTACCGCGAACTGGCCGCCGAGGTCGGCGTCGCCCCGTCGACCTGTCTGGACCGGGTGACCAGACTGCGCCGCTCCGGTGTCATTCTCGGCCACCGGCTGCGGCTGGACCCGGCGCGGCTCGGCCGCGGCCTGGAGGCGCTGCTCTCCGTACAGGTCCGTCCGCACCGCAGAGAGCTCATCGGCCCGTTCGTCGAACGCATCAGGACGCTGCCCGAGTCCCGCGCGCTCTTCCATCTGACGGGGCCCGACGACTATCTGGTCCATGTCGCGGTCACCGACACCGCGGATCTGCAACGCCTCGTGCTGGACGAATTCACCTCACGCCGTGAAGTGGCTCGGGTCGAGACCCGGCTGATATTCCAGCAGTGGGAGTGCGGACCGCTGCTGCCACCGTCCGTAGGATCGTCCGGGAAAAGCCACTGAGTCCGAAGAATGAAGACGCGGAGGCCTCCGCCGTACGAGGATGTCCGCATGTCAGACTTTCCCAGCAGCGCGCTGCCCCGTCAGGTCGCCGACGCCTACGTCGACGCATTCATCGAGCTCGACCCGATCGCCGGCACCTATCTGGGTGTCGCGGAGAGCTCGCGTCGCCTTCCCGATTTCTCCCCCGCGGGGCAGGAAGCTCTCGCCGAGCTCGCCCGCACCACCCTGGTGAAGCTCGATGCCGCCGAACAGCTGCCCGGCGCGGACAGCGATGCCGAGCGCCGCTGCGGCCGCCTGCTGCGTGAGCGCCTCACGGCGGAACTGGCCGTCCACGAAGCGGATGAGGGGCTTCGCACGGTCTCCAACCTCGCCTCCCCGGCGCACAGCATCCGTGAAGTGTTCACGGTGACGCCGACCGAGACCGACGAGGACTGGGCGTCGGTCGTGGACCGGCTGCGAGCGGTTCCCGCCGCGCTGGAGGGCTACCGCGAATCGCTCGCGCTCGGCCTGGAGCGCAAGCTGTACGGCGGTCCGCGCGCCACCGCCACCTTCATCGACCAGCTCGGCGAGTGGGCCGGCGACGGCGGGACAGGTTTCTTCCAGGACTTCGCGGCCGTCGGCCCCGCGTCGCTGCGTACCGATCTGGACGTCGGCGCCCGACGGGCCACGGAGTCGGTCGTGGCGCTGCGCGACTGGATGCGCGATGTGTACGCCCCCGCGATCGAGGGCGCGCCCGACACGGTGGGCCGCGAGCGCTACGCGCGTTGGTCGCGCTACTTCAACGGCACCGACCTGGATCTCGACGAGGCGTACGCGTACGGGTGGTCCGAGTACCACCGGCTGCTCGCCGAGATGAGGACCGAGGCCGAGAAGGTCCTGCCCGGCGCCGGCCCCTGGGAGGCGCTGGCCCATCTGGATGTGCACGGCAAGCACATCGAGGGGGTGGACGAGGTCCGGGACTGGCTGCAGAGTCTGATGGACGAGGCCATTGAGGCGCTGGACGGTACGCACTTCGAACTCGCCGAACGGGTACGGAAGGTGGAGTCCCGCATCGCCCCGCCCGGTGGCGCCGCGGCCCCGTACTACACGGGCCCGTCCGAGGATTTCTCGCGCCCCGGTCGCACCTGGCTCCCCACCATGGGCGAGACCCGCTTCCCGGTGTACGACCTGGTCTCCACGTGGTACCACGAGGGTGTGCCGGGCCATCACCTGCAGATCGCCCAGTGGACGCATGTCGCCGACAGCCTCTCCCGCTACCAGGCGTCGATCGGCGGTGTCAGCGCCAATGCCGAGGGCTGGGCGCTGTACGCGGAGCGGCTCATGGACGAGCTGGGCTTCCTGCCGGACGCCGAGCGCCGCCTCGGCTATCTGGACGCGCAGATGATGCGGGCCTGCCGGGTGATCGTGGACATCGGCATGCACGCGGAGATGGAGATCCCCGCGGACTCCCCGTTCCACCCCGGCGAGCGGTGGACTCCTGAGCTGGCCCAGGAATTCTTCGGCAACCACAGCGGCCGCCCGGCCGACTTCGTGGAGAGCGAACTCACCCGCTATCTCTCGATGCCGGGGCAGGCCATCGGCTACAAGCTGGGCGAACGCGCATGGCTGCTCGGCCGGGAGAACGCCCGCAAGGCGCACGGTCACGCGTTCGACGCCAAGGCCTGGCACATGGCCGCCCTGTCGCAGGGGCCGCTCGGACTCGACGATCTCGTGGACGAGCTGTCCAAGCTCTGACCCGTCGCTCGCCCCCTCCCTGCCGCTGTCAACGCCCCGGCGGGAGCAGCCGGGAGGGGGCATCCGTCCGGCCCGGCCGGTCAGCAGCCGCAGTCCTCGAAGTCGACCGGCGCGGTGGGCCGATCGGCCTCGCACCTTTCGTGTCCCTGCCAGGTCTCGAACTCGGAGCCTTCACGCATCCAGTGCTCGAAGCCGCCGATCATCTCCTTGACCTGGTAGTCGAGTTCGGCGAGGGCAAGGGCGGAACGCGTTCCGCCGCTGCAGCCCGGGCCCCAGCAGTATGTGACCACGGGAACGTCCGGGGCGAGGAGATTCCCAGCCTGCTCGGTCATGAGGGCGGTCGGCAGAGGGACCGCGCCGGAGACCTGCCCCTGGTCCCAGGATTCGGTGGAGCGCGAATCGAGGAGTACGAAGCCGGGTTCGCTGCCGGCCGTGAGCCCCCGGCGCGCCATCAGGCGCTGCCCTCGCCCGTGGTGCGGTGCCGTACCGCCGATCCGTGCCGCTCCTTCATCACTTCGAGCTGTGCGGGGATACGGCGGCGCAGATCGGCGACATGGCTGACGATGCCGACGCTGCGGTCCCGCTCGCGCAGCGAGTCCAGTACGTCGAGCACCTCGTCGAGGGTCTGGTCGTCCAGGCTGCCGAAGCCCTCGTCGATGAAGAGGGTGTCCAGCCGTACGCCGCCCGCCTCGTCGGTGACGACATCGGCGAGGCCGAGCGCGAGAGCGAGCGAGGCGAAGAACGTCTCCCCGCCCGAGAGCGTCGCCGTGTCGCGCTCGCGGCCGGTCCAGGCGTCGACGACATGCAGGCCGAGGCCCGACCTGCGGCCTCCGGCGCGGGCATCGGAGTGCACCAGCGTGTAGCGGCCGGACGACATGCGCTGCAGCCGTGCGGTGGCGGCTGCGGCGACCTGTTCGAGGCGGGCGGCGAGCACGTACGACTCCAGCCGCATCCTGCGTTCGTTGTCCGCTGAGGTACCCGCGGTAAGCCCGGCCAGCCGTGCCACCCGGTCGTACTCCTCGCGCAGCGGACCGAGCCTGCACACCTCGTCAGTGGCGCTGCGCGAAAGCCGGCCGAGCTCGGCGCAGCGCTCGCGTGCGGCGGCCAGTGTCGCGGAGGCGTCCCGCAGCACCCGCTCGGCCGTGTCGTACGCGGCCTGGGCGACGTCCACCGCGGCCTGCCGGTTGTCGGCAGCGGCTCGGGTCTCCGTCTCGGCGAGACGGTCGGCGACGGCAGCCGCCTCGGACTGCCAGACGTCGATGACGCGCTGGAGTTCGCGCTGTTCGGCATCGGTGAGAAGGGTCGCGGCCGCGGCCTGCGGAGTGTCGAACCCGGCCCGGAACGCGGCGTCCGCGAGCCGGCCGTCGGCCTCCTTGCGGCGCTGTGCGGCCGTCTCCTCCTCGCGTACCGCCTCGGCTGCCGCGGCCAGCAGACCGACCCGGCGCTCCAGCAGCCCGGCATGCGCGGCGACGCTGCCGGACTCACTGCGGGCTGCCACCAACTCGGCTTCCAACGCGGCCTGTTCACGGTCCAGCCCCTCGCGCAGAGAGGTACGCGCAGCGGCCCGGCGCTCGGCCAGCTGCCGATCCTCAAGACGCTCGGCCTGTTCCCGCTCTGCGGCTGCGAGGGCCTCACGCGCCGCGTGCATACCGGCGGCGGTCCGGTGCGCCTCGGCGTGCATGCGCGTCAACCGGTCGACAAGTGTGCCGAGTTCGGTGACGGTGGGGTCGGCGACAGTCTCGGCGTCGGAACCGGGAAGGGGCTTCTCGACACCGGCCACACCGATGACAACCGCCTCGCCGCCGGCCAACTCCCCGGATATGGCAGGCTCAACAGCAACAGCCCCGGCCACCCACCCGGCACCGGCCGGCTCAACGGCATCGGCGCCGTCCCTGGGCTGCGGCACCGCCGACTGTGCGGCGGCGCGCGCCGCCGTGTGCTTCTCGCGTACGACCCCGAGCTCCCGGTCCGCCTTTGTGCGCGCTTCCTCGGCCCACCGGTACGCCTCGAGAGCCCGCTCCTCGGTGGCCCGGTCGACATGCCCGTCGGCCGCGCGGGCGGGCTTGGGGTGGTCGGCCGAGCCGCAGACCTTGCAGTCCTCGCCGTCCACCAGCTCCGCAGCCAGCTCCGCAGCAATGTCGCGCAGTCGTCGTTCGCGAAGCTCGAGCCACGACTCGTGCGCGCCCGAGGCCTGCTCACGGGCCACGGCCAGCCGCTCGGCGGCGGCCGACGCCTGGGTTGCCAGCGCATCGCGGCGGCGGGCCGCGTCCAGCCGTGCGCGGGCAGGCTCCAGCCGACCCGCGAGCTGCTCGGCGCGGGTCGCGGCCTCCTGGGCCTCCTCGATGCGTGCCCTCAGGTCGTGCCGGGTGGATTCCCAGCCCGCCAGCCAGCCTCTCGCTTCGTGGATCAGCTCGTCGTCGGCCCGGGCCTGGCGCTCCAGTCCGGCCCTCTCGGCGTCGATCTCCGCGCTGCGCCGCTCGGCGCGCCTCGCGGCGTCCAGTCCGCCGAGTTCCTGTCGGAGCCTTCGCTCCAGTTCCGCCAGCTGTTCGGCACCGGCGTCGGCCAGGGCTTCGGGCAGCAGCGTACGGGCGTGGTCACGGGTCTCGCAGGCCGTCCGGTACGCGCGCTCGGCATCGTCGCGCAGCTCCAGTGCGGGGGCGACGAGGTCCGCCTTGCGGGCCCGCGCGAGGCGTTCGTGGAGTCGGTCGTGGTCGGGGCGGCTCAGTTCGAGTGCGGTGGCGCGGCGCTGCGTCTCCTCGTACCGCTGTTGGAGGTCGGCGAGTTCGCGTTCGCTGTCGAGGGCCAGGCGGGCGGCCGCCTGCCGGCCTTCGGCCGTGGACAGTACGGACGCGGCGATGTCGAGCAGTTCCCGGGCACTGCTGCGGGCCGTCGCGGCCCACTCCAGCACGCCGTCGGCGAGCCCCGGTTCGCCGGGCTGGATATCGGGCAGCGGAGATTCGCGTGCGGCCGGTCCGGCGGCCTGGGCGATCCGCTGGGCAACCGCGAGGATGCGTTCGTCCCCGGCCCTGACCTGTGCTTCGGTGGTACGGCGCAGTTCGGCCAGGCGCTCCTCGACCGCAGCGAAGCGGCGGGTGTCGAAGAGCCTGCCGAGCAGTTTGCCGCGCGCCTCGGCATCGGCCCGCAGGAAGCGCGCGAAGTCGCCCTGCGGCAGGAGCACCACCTGGCAGAACTGGTCCCGGCTCATCCCGATGAGCCGGGTGACCTCCTCACCGATCTCCTGATGTGAGCGGCTCAGCGGCTGCCAGCCGTCGTCGGGGTCGTACTCCCGCAGCCAGCTCTGGGCCTTCTCCGTCGTGAAGCCGTTGCCCTTTTTCTTCGGGCGGGGCTGTGCGGGGCGCCGAGTGATTTCGAAGCGCCGGCCGCCGACGGTCAGTTCCAGCTTGACCTCGGTGGGGAGCTCCGCCGGGGCATGGTCGCTGCGCAGCGAGGTGCCGGGGCTCTGGCGGGCGCCGGGCACCGCGCCGTACAGGCCGTAGCAGACGGCATCGAGGACGGAGGTCTTCCCGGCACCGGTCGGCCCGTGCAGCAGAAAGAGCCCGGCCGAGGAGAGCGTGTCGAAGTCGATGTCCTGGGTGGCGCCGAACGGCCCGAAGGCGGTGAGCGTGAGTCTGTGGAGTCTCAACGGTTCACCTCGCGCACACCGTCGTCCACCCGTACGTGGTCGAAAGCGCCACGCAGCACCGTGCGCTCCTGTTCATCCGCCGCGGACCCGCCCCGCACATGTGCCACGAAGTCCTCCGCGATCTGCTGATCGTCGCGCCCCTTGAGGCGCTGTGCGTACGAGGCGAGCGGGTCGTCGGGGGCCCGGTCGGGTTCGAATACGAGACTGAGGGTGTGCGGGAACCGCTCGACGAGGCGGGCCATCGGCTCGACCGGCCGCACCGGGTCGGTGAGCGTGGCCTCCACCCAGGATTCCCGGTGCTGTTCCAGCGCGGGCTCGTCGACGAGGGTGTCAAGGCGACCGCGGAGTCTGGCGAGCGGACGGGGCACCGGACAGTCGATGCGCTCGGCGGCGACCGTGCCCGCGGCGTCGAGGTCGATCAGCCACATCGTCTTGCGGTGGGCGACCTCGGAGAAGGAGTACGCGAGCGGCGAGCCCGAGTAGCGGACCCGGTCGGTGACCGTCTGGCAGCCGTGCAGATGCCCGAGCGCCACATAGTCGACGCCGTCGAAGACGCCGACGGGTACGGCGGCCACCCCGCCGACGGTGATGTCGCGCTCGCTGTCGCTGGGCTCGCCGCCCGCGACGAAGGCGTGGGCGAGCACCACGGACCGGGTGGTGTCCGGGCGGCTCTCAAGGTCGGCGCGCACCCTGTCCATGGCTGCGGCCAGCACCGCCTCGTGTCCGGCGCGCTCCGCCTTGAGGACGTCCTTCACCAGGGCCGGTTCCAGGTAGGGCAGCCCGTAGAACGCCACCTCACCATGTGCGTCGCGCAGGACGACGGGGGTGGCACAGTGGGCGGGGTCGGTGCGCAGATGGATTCCGGCCCGCCCGATCAGGCCTGCGCCGACGCCCAGCCTGCGTGCCGAGTCATGGTTCCCGGAGATCATCACGGTGGGCACACCGACGGCGGCGAGCCGGTGCAGCGCATCGTCGAAGAGCTCGACCGCGGACAGCGGCGGGACGGCCCTGTCGTACACATCACCCGCGACGAGAACCGCGTCCACCTCGTGCTCGCGCACCGTCGTCACCAGGTGGTCCAGATACGCGGCCTGGGCCTCTAGCAGTGAGACCCGGTGAAACGAGCGCCCGAGGTGCCAGTCCGATGTGTGCAGAATCCTCAATGTGACACTCCGACCTGCACGTTTCCCCTCACTCCGCTCTCAGAACCAGCGCCGAACCAGCACCGGCCCCGCCGACATCGCCGACTACGCTAGCGCCGGTCAGCACCTGGTCCATCACGGACCTCAGTCTGCCACCGGCGTCCGGCGTGAGATGGCCATGGATATCAGCGGTGATCTGGATCGTCGTTTGCCACTGGCAAGCCCTCTTGGGGAAGTCGGGACCCGGTCAGACGTCCCCGTACGCCTCGCCGCCCAGCTCCAGCCGGGCCTCGCCCGCTGTCGCGTCGGCCAGCCAGCCGCGGAATGACTCGACATCGGCGTCCGGCAGCCCGATCTCGATGATGACAGCCTCCGCGTAGCGGACCTCGCGCACGGTCCGCCCGGTGGCTCGGAGGTCGTTCTCCAGCCTGCCCGCGCGCTGATGGCCGACGGTGATCGTGGCAAGGCGGAAACGCTGCCGGGTGATGGTGCCGAGCTCGTCGAGGGCCTCGCCGACCACTCCCCCGTACGCCCGGATCAGTCCGCCCGCGCCGAGCTTCACACCGCCGTAGTAGCGGGTGACGACGGCGACGACGTACCGCATCTCACGGCGCGTCAGCATCTGAAGCATGGGTACGCCTGCGGTGCCACCGGGCTCCCCGTCGTCGCCGGCCTTCTGCACGGACGCGTCGGCACCGATCACGTAGGCGAAGCAGTTGTGGGTGGCGGTCGGGTGTTCCCTACGCACGCGTGCGATGAAGTCCTGCGCCTCCTGCTCGGTGGCGGCGGGGGCGAGCGCGCAGATGAAGCGCGACCGGTTGATCTCGGTCTCGTGCACGCCCGCTCGGGCGACTGTCCGGTACTGCTCCTGCATCCGGCCACCCTATGCCCCGGCCGGGAATGGTCCGGAGCCGCCGTCCGTTGTCCGGATCATGTACGCAGACGCAGAGACGATCCGCAGGATTCTCCGGGACACGGGCGAGACCTGGGCGGTGGTGGGCCTGTCGAACAACCGGTCTCGCGCGGCCTACGGCGTCGCCGAGGTGCTTCAGCGCTTCGGCAAGCGGGTGGTCCCGGTGCACCCGAAGGCGGAGCGGGTCCATGGCGAGGAGGGCTATGCCTCGCTGGCCGACATACCGTTCCCGGTCGATGTGGTGGATGTCTTCGTCAACGGTGAACTGGCGGGCGCCGTGGCCGACGAGGCGGTGGCGGCGGGCGCGAAGGCGGTCTGGTTCCAGCTCGGAGTGATCGACACCGAGGCGTTCGAGCGCACACGGGCGGCCGGGCTCGACATGGTCATGGACCGCTGCCCGGCCATCGAAGTGGGGCGGCTCACGTAGGGGCACTCTCGCCCGTACGTGAGCCGTGGACGCCGGGCGTCACACAATGGTCTCAGTCCACCTTGGCGGTGTGTCCGGCCCGGGCCGCCGGTTGCGTTCCTGCGGCTTCATCGTCCTCGTCGTCCGCTTCGGACAGATTCACGGAGCTGTGCAGTCGGCGCAGGGATCCGGGTGCCCACCAGTTCGCCCTGCCCATCATGCCCATCAGCGCGGGCACCAGCAGCGAGCGGATCACGATCGCGTCCATCAGGATCGCCAGCACGATACCGAGGCCCGCCATTTTGATGATGGAGACGTGCGAGGCGATCAGTCCGGCGAACACAACGGCGAGCAGCAACGCGGCCGAGGTGAACACCGCACCGGTCTTCTTGATGCCCTCCACCACCGCGGCGTTGTTGTCCTTGCTCTTCAGATATTCCTCACGGATCCGGGACACCAGGAACAGTTCGTAGTCCATGGACAGCCCGAACGCGGCGCAGAACATCAGCACCGGCATGGCGTTGTCGAGATAGCCGGAGGAGGTGAACCCGAGCAGCTGCGCCAGATTCCCGTCCTGGAAGCCCCAGACCATCACACCGAACGTCGCGGTGAGACTGAGCAGGTTGAGGAACAGCGCCTTCAGCGGCACGACGATGCTGCCGGTCAGCAGGAAGGTCAGTACGAAGCTGAAGACCATGATCAGCCCGATGGCCCATGGCAGTCGATCGCCGATGACCTGCTTGTCGTCGACCAGCCGGGCCGATTCGCCGGACACCTCCGGGTGCCGCCCCTCGTAGCTGATTGTCCTGATGTCGCTCACCGTCTCCTCGGCCTGCGTGGAATACACGTCCACGTTCGGCTTGAGAAGCACGGAGAGGTACGAGTTGTTCTTGTTGGACATCGCCGCCTCGGAACCGGGCGGTGATGAGGCCGGCCGGCCGTCCTGCCAGATCCCGTCCGCGGCGCGGGCCATGCTGACGTGGGGCAACGAGGTGACCTCGGCGAGCACCTCGGCCCGTTCCCGCCTGCCGTCCGGGGTGTCGCCGAGCCCCGGCAGGTAGACATGGACCGGGAACGCCGTGTTGCTGGCGAAGCCGCTCCTGATCTGCTGCTGCACCGCCCGGACCTGCGCATCGGCCGGCAACACCTTCTCATCGTCCTTGCCGATCTTCACGTGCAGGAACGGCAGGGCCAGTACCGCGAGCGCGACGACCAGCAACGCGGTCACCGGGTACCGGCGGCGGATCGCCCAGCGGGCCACCCGGCCCCAGCTCGCCTCGCTCGGATTGAGTCCGGGCAGCCTGGGCAGCTGCCACTTCTCGATGTTGTGGCCCAGCAGCCGCAGCATCGCGGGCAGCACCACCAGCGCGCCGAAGACCGCCCCGAAGACGGAGGGAACCGCGGCGTAGGCGAAGGACCGCAGGAACGGCAGGGGGAACAGCAGCAGAGTGGCGAGCGACAGGCCCACGATGAGGCCGCTGAACAGCACGGTCCGGCCGGCCGTGCGCATGGTGCGCCGCACCGCGTCCGGGACGGCCCGGCCGGCCGCCAGCTCTTCCCTGAATCTGGTCACCGCCAGCAGGCCGTAGTCGATGCCGAGCCCGAGAGCCAGCGCGCTGGTCAGGTTCAGCGAGAAGATGGACACTTCGGTGAACATCGACAACAGCCGTAGCACGAAGAATGTGATACCGGCGGACAGTGCGCCCATCGCCAGGGGCAGCAGCGCGGACATCATGCTGCGGAACACGAACAGCAACAGGATCAGGCTCAGCGGGACCGCGATCGCCTCGGAGATGACCAGGTCGACAACGATCTGGTCCTGGATGGCCCGGAATACCTCGGCATTACCGCCGATCCGAATTCCGAGCGCACCTTTCGCGTGGTCGTACCGGTCGTGTGCCGCACGCAGCCACGAGCTCTTGTCGTTCTGGCTGCCGTCCAGCTGAACCAGCACCAGGGCCTGTTTGCCGTCATGGCTGCGCAGTCCGCCGATATCGGGCGTCTCCCAGTAGGAAGTGACCGATTCCACGCCGGGTTCGGCACGCAGCTCCTTCCCGAAACGGGTGCCGTCGGCCTTCGCCGCGCCGCTGTCCACGGAGCCTTCGCGGGCTGTGGTCAGGAAGACGGCGTCTACGTCCCCGACCTCGAACTCGCTCTGCAGGACCTGCGTCACTCGGTCCGACTCGGTACCGGTGGCATCGAATCCGCCGCCTGAAAGGGATGGGATGACACCGACCCCGAAGCCGAGGGTGACCAGCAGAATGATCGCGGCGACGGCGAGCACCGACTTCGGATTGCGTTCGAGGGCACCGACCCGACGGTCTCTCACCTGTGGTTTCTCCCCCAACTCACATCCACCCCCAGCAGACATCGGTCGACCGTATCAGCCGCAATTCCACGGGATATGGATTTCGGTGCCCACGCTTGACAAGAAAATCCAAAACGGCACCAAATCCGCACTTGGGCTCAGGACTTCGAGCCGATCATCCCTCGGAGAGCGACCTTCATGTTGAACGCGCCGCGAAGCACCTTCTCCATCGGACCGCCTTCGGGCGGCAGGAGTTGGAGTTGCCGCGCGAGATCCATGTTGTCCATATAGGCATCCATCCGCGTGATCAGTCCGTCCTGGGTGACGAAGAACTCCGCCATACGGGCGCTCCATGGGCTGCCGTTGGCGCGCAGCCCGTCGAACCGGGTGCCGGTGAACGTGCCGGTCAGCCGTACCTGGGCGGCCACCCTGCCGTCCTCGTCGGCGATCAGTTCCAGGATCTCCGTGCGGGCGTCGGGAAACGCGCCGTAGAAACCGGCCAGGTGTCCGCGCAGTTGGTCCGGTACAGCCATGTCCCCGACGAGCGGCAGGTGTTCGACGCCACCGGGCCGCCAGCAGGCCAGCACACCGTCCAGGTCGTGCTCGTTGTACGCCTCGTACAGCCGGTGCACGACAGCGACCGCCGCCTGCTTGGCCGTTGGGCTGCTCGTACCGGTCGGCTGCTCGGCGCTCACCCCGGTCACTTCCCTTCCTCGGTCACGCCGGCCGCGGCCGGTGACTGATCGGGCGAATCGGCCGCCGGCCGCTCGGTGGGTGTGGTCCCCTTCCCGCCGGCCCGCAACAGGCACACGCCGGTGGACGCCAGCCAGCCGAAGCCGAGCACGGAGAACACCAGGAACATCAGCGTGGTCACCAGGAAGGAGGAGCCCAGGGCGTAGATGAGGGTGCCGGTGACCAGTCCGCAGAAGCCGGCGATCACACCGAGCAGCCCGAGCCAGCGCGGGTAGAGGTCGCTGCGCAGCATCGCGAGGGAGTACAGCGGCATGGCCACGCCGAAGAACACCAGGTACCACAGGCCGAGTCCGGCCAGCAGCAGGAGCAGGAACGCGTAGGCCACCGGGTACGCGGCCTGCTGCGTCACGCCCGTGCTGTTCATGTAGTAGTCGGCGAGGTGCTTGGTGGAGAACCCGTCCTGTCCCATCAGGACGAGCATCACCCCGGCGGCGAGCACCGCCGCGCCGTCGGCGTAGTGCGCCAGGTCGGACCGGACCGTGTTGCGCAGGGTGCGGCCGATGGCAAGCATCGCCATCATGTCCAGGATCTGCGCGAAGACGATGCCGACGTGCAGCGGGATCCAGACCGAGGTGTGGTGCACCTCGTGCATGAACGGCCCGGTCGGGATGTCCTGGTGCGGATGCAGCGCATTGACCACGAGGGAGAGAACCGTGCCGGCGATGGCCAGCCAGCCCCCGAGTCGCAGCGCGGCTCGCGCGTGCACGTTCTGTGTCATGTCGGTGGTCATCTCAGCCTTCCAGTGCGATGGGCAGCCGGTCGAGCGACCGCAGGATGGCGGTGTCCCGCCACTCGTGCTGATCGTTCAGCCGGAGATCGGGGAAACGCCGGGCCAGGGTGTCGAACATGATCTCGCCCTCGGTCTTGGCCAGCGCGGCACCGAGGCAGTAGTGCGGGCCGTGCACGAACGTCATGTGCTTGCCGGCGTTCTCCCGGGTCAGGTCGAGCCGATCCGGGTCTGTGAACACGCGGGGGTCGCGGTTGGCCCCGCCGAGCAGCACCACGACCTGTTCGCCGGTCCTGATGGTGGTGCCGGCGACCTCGATGTCCTCGATGGCCACCCGGGAGGTGACCTGAACCGGCGCCTCGTGACGGAGCAGTTCGTCGACGGCCCGCGAGGTGATGCCGGGCTCGGTGCGCAGCCGTTCGAACTGGTCCAGGTTGGACAGCAGTGAGAACACGCCGTTGCCCAGATGATTCATGGTCGTCTCGTAGCCGACCGTGACCAGGAGCACGCACATGAAGATGATCTCGAAGCTGTCCGAGGCCCGGCCTTCGGCCTGAGCCTGGATCAGCGCGCTGATCAGGTCGCCTTGTGGCTGCTCCTGCCGTGCCTCCAGCACGTCGACGAAGCGATTGCTGATCTCCATCATCGATTCGCCGCCGGCCAGCACCCGGTCCACCGGCGCGTCCCATTCCAGCAGACCGGCCAGTGCGAGGCCCAGGTCCGCGAAGAACTTGTGGTCCTCCTCCTTGCTCACGCCGAGGATCTCGGTGATCACCCTGATGGTCATCGGGTAGGAGATCTCGCTCATGAACTCGACGCTGCCGTTCTTGGCCAGCGTCTCGTCCAACAGCTCGTCCAGGATCTGTTGGATCCGCTCGCGGAAGTTCAGCACGATCCGCGGGGTGAAGGTGGTGGACACGATGCTGCGCAGCCGCCGGTGCTCCGGCTCGTCGAGGAAGTAATAGAAGCCCTGCATCAGCTGGTTGACGGTTTCGTTGGCGGCCAGCTGGCGATCCAGGAAGTTGGAGCCGGGACGCACCTTCCACTTGGAGCTCTTGAGCACGTCCATCACATCGGCGTAGCGCGGCACCACATACGCGGCGTAGCCGTCATGCCAGAAGATCCGGTGGTTCTCCTGCAGTTCCCGGTATTTTCGATAGGGGTCGGCACGGAAGTCACGTGCGTTCAGCGCGAATTCGACCGACTCTATGTCTGTCCTCACAGCTGCTCCCTGTTCTTGTGCGTCATGTCCGCTCCGCCGGTGCGACACCGGTGTTGTCGTCGTCGATGTCCCCGCCCCAGGCGTCGCCGGAGCGCACCTTGGCCGCCGAGGACGCACCGGATGGCTTGGGCAGCGGCTGGTAGCGCGGCCGGTGCAACAGCACCTGGTGGCGCAGTTCCGCGGTCAGCCGGGCACCGAGAACGCGGGCGATTTCCCGGCCGCCCAGTCCGGTCCGGCGCATGTGCCGGGCGGTGCGCAGCAGCAGACGGGGACCGATCACCTCGTACGGCGACACCCGGTGGGAAAGCACGCCGTCCACGAACCGCTGGCGGATGACGGGATCTGTCGCGATGCAGGCCATCAACGCCCGTTCCAGCGGTTGGAGTTCGCCGGACTTGGAGAAGTCCCAGGCCAGCCAGTACATCGGCGCGGCATCCCGGTCCCGCCAGCGGCGCCAGCGGCGCAGTCTGCGATCCAGTTGCCCGGTGTCCGCGACATCGGCCGTGGCCAGGTGTTCGGCCAGCATTTCGGCCTGCCGCAGCGCGTCGGATATTCCCTGGCCGAGGGTGGGGTCCTTGAAGTGGCCGGCGTCCCCGATCAGCGCCCATCCCGAGCCGGCCGAGTCACGGAAGTAGCCGGGCGCGTACGCGGTGCCGATGGGCCGGCTGACCCGGCGGGCCGTGGTCAACAGGGGTTTCAGCGGCGCGCAGTCGGCCACCGCGGCGTCGTAACTGGCTTCCAGATCCCGTTTGAATTCGGCGAAGTCCTCAAGTCCGGGGCAGATCATCACCACGAAGCGGCCGCCGTCGGACTGGAACGCGACGGTCAGGGCGGCGCCGTCCCGGTGGTGGTGCACACAGGCCGGACCGGTCTCCACGACGCCTTCGAACTCGGCCCAGTACACGAACCGTTGGTTTTCGGTGACGTTGTAGGTGCGCGAGCCGACCAGCTCGCTCACCTTGGAGTTGCGGCCGTCGGCCCCTATCAACAGTTTGGTGTGGACTGCGCGTTGACCTTCGGGTGTGCGCAGCAGCACGCCGTTGATCCGGCCGGTGCCGTCACGCCGCACCTCCCGCAGGGAGGTGCGGGTGCGTATCTCGGCACCGGCCGCGCGGGCGGCGTTCACCAGGATCTCGTCGAGCAGGTTCCGGTTGATGCTGATGCCGCCCGGGGGCCAGTCGTCCTCGGCCCGTACCGGCGTGCTCAGGTCGACCCCGTCGTAGACCACGTTGGCCGCGGTGAGGAACGGCGCGCCGGTCCGGCGCAGTTGGTCCAGCACGCCCAGCTGCTGCATCGAACGCACTCCGCTGACCTGGATCAGGTGGGTGGACAGCGTGTCGCTCGGGAAGGCGGCCCGGTCGATGGCCAGCACCGACAGGCCCTGCTTGGCCAGGTGGGCCGAGAGCGCCGCCCCGGCGATCCGGGCACCGACGACGACCACGTCGAATGCTTCCACCGCGTCGTGGTCAGTTGAGGACATTGACGATCACCAGTCCCAGCACGGCCAGGCGCAGAGCCTGGAAGCTGTAGTTGCGTCGGTTCCGCCACTGGCCGCGCATCCCGTTGCGCAGCACGTACGCCTGCAGCGCCCAGGCCGGCAGCAACAGCACCGGTGTCCATGGGCTCAGCGCACCGGACACCGTGCCGAGCAGGGCGAGCAGCCAGGTGCAACCGAACACCACGGCCACGAACACCTTGTTGGCGCGCCGCGAGGTGCGCGCCGCGACCGTGCGCCGCCCCACCTGCCGGTCGTCGTCGGCGTCCGCGCTGTTGGAGCAGATCAGCACCTGTACGAGCCAGGCCCCGAACAGCACCGACTGGATAAGGGCGGCCGCACCGATCCGCTGTGTCGCGGCTGCGTACGGCAGCAGCACACTGGCCGCCAGCGTGACCCCGGTGACGGCTTCCCCGCCGCCGATGAACCGGTAGCTGAAGTTGATGCCGGCCGAATACTGCACGCCGAGCACGACGACGGCGAGGCCACCGACGAAGATCCACCACGGTCGGAAATCCGCGATGACGCAGAACAGTACGACGCAGACCGACGCTATCGTCGCGCAGATGAATGCGAATATCTGCGCGGCCCGAACCGTCAATTGGCCCTGCACCAGCGGTTTGACCTGGCTTCGATTCCTCTCCGGCGCATAATTGCGCAGATCACTGCCGTCCCGGTATCCGGTGATGTCGTCGAATGCATGAGTGGCCCACATGCCGAAAGCGATCACCGCGAAGAAAAGTGCGCACAAGGCACTGGACCGCAGGTGCAGTCCGTCCACGCCGATAATCAGTGCCCAGGCGATGACCGGTCCGAGCCAGATCTCGAACAGTTTCACCTTTCCCAGCCGGCCGAGCGCACCCATGACGCCCCACATCGAATTATCCGCACCGAAGCGCGCCGCGGGTGCGTTTTCCGTCACCATTTCCTTGCCCCTTGCCGAATCGCGGTTCGCACATCAATACTTTGCTCAGCGTCAATTCGATGCGTCAGTTCATCAACTCCGGGAGAAAATCATGCCGTTGCTCGGCAGAATTCCAGCCAGGGCCGTTGTAGCCGGAATTGTCGGCACCGCCGGATACTCCGTGGTCAGCGCCCAGCTGAAGCGCAGGGGCATCGGCGGCGGCATCACCACCCAGCCCGGCGAAGTGGCCACCGCGCTGACCGGGCAGCGGGCCCCGGCCGACGAGGCGGCCACGGCGAAGGCCACCCCCGAGCTGGTGAACGCGGCGCTGCACTGGGGCTATGGCGCACTCGGCGGCCTGAGCCGGGCGGCGCTGGTGCGCCGCGGTGTGTCCGGCTGGCAGCTGGAGTTGTCGCACCTGGGCGCGATCTGGCTGCCGTGGCTGGCGCTGCTCGCGCTGTCCGGCAAGGGACAGCGCGTGAGCGGCCGGGTGCTGCTCGTGGACGGCGGCAAGCACCTGGTGTACGTGCTGGTCACCGGTCGTACGTTCCACCTGCTGTCCCCGGCCGCCGACGGCTGAGCGCTGGGCCACGGTCAGGCCACCTTCTCCGTCGGGCTGCCGGCGTCCACTGCGACCGTGCCGGTCCAGCCGTCCACCACAGCCCGCTTCCCCAGGTCGGCGGGGTCGGTGGCGACCCCCGCGACAAAGGGGATGCCCAGTTCGCGGCAGACGATCGCGACGTGCGAGAGCACGCTGCCGTACTTGCTGACCACCCCGTCCGGCAGGACGGCGAGCACATAGTTGCCGTCCACCCGGTCGCCGACCACGATGCGGCCGGCCTCACCGTCGCTCTCCTCGACGAGCACTCCCTCCGCCCAGCCGGGGGCCAGCGCCTGGCCGGCGTTCGCGGCCCGGCCGCGCCGGGAACGGTGGGCGGCGGACAACAGTCCGTTGCTCTGCTGCACATCCACCGGGTAGTCGAGCGCGGCGGCCGCGTCGAGCTCTTCGGCCCGTTCGTCCACCAGCCGCTTGCGGGCCCGGGGATCCAGTGTGCGCAGCTCCTGTACGGCCAGCAGCGCGGCCTCGGCCGGATCGGCCCCGAAGGCGCCCCGGTCCAGGAGCACACGGGTGCAGTGCAGCGCGCGCAGGCCGATCTCCTTGGAGCGTTCCCGCTCGCCCAGTGCGAGGCCGAGCAGTCTGACCGTCCGGTCGAAGACGGGGCCGAGCGCCGTGCCCAGCGGAATGCCGACCTCGTCGAGTCCGGTGTCCGCTCGTTCGGCCACCCCCTTGCCACGCAGCACGGACGCGGCCGAGGACAGTACGGCCGAGGAGAACCGGGTGAACGGCCCGCCGCCGTCGGTGACTTCGTAGTTGTTCAGGCGGTGCAGGTCCTCGGTGAGGATGCCGCCGCGGGCGCTCGCACCGCCGCCGTCGTCCTTGCGGTGCGCGCTGGCCCGCAACAGTTCCAGCGCGGTGCTCCGGTCGTACTGCAGGCCCAAAACCTGCTTGGTCACCGAAGCGGCGACCAGAGCGACGCTGGTGGTCCTGATGTGCAGGGCCCACGCGGTCCGACCGGCCCTGATGGCCGCGTCGCAGGCCGAACCGGCCTGCCAGCTGCCGCCGGAGTTGATCGCGTCCAGGGTGGCCGCCTCGGCTGCGGCGAGGTCGGCCTGGGCCCGGCCGAAGGCGTGCGCGTTGCTGCCGAGGAAGGACAGCGCGCCGCGCAGCCGGCGGGCGCGATGGAGTTTTCCGGGCCGCTTCTCCCGTCGGCGGTCCGGCCCGGCACCGCCGAGCAGCAGCTCCCAGATGTCCTCGGGGTCGACAACAGGCAGTTCGTCGGCGAGCCGCTCGACGGTGGTCATGTTGAAGAACGGGCGGAAACCGAAGTAGCTGACGAAGTGCGGCCGGGGCCCTGTGGGCTGTTCCCGGCCGAAGTCGGCGGCGGCGTCGCGGAATCCACGCTCCATGCCCGGTCCGATGATGGACCAGCTCAGCGGGGACAGGAGCTCCGGTGCCACCTCGCGGAAATTGTGTCCGCTGTGGACCGACACACGCTCGGTCGCCGGGGTGTCCAGCGAGAAGGCGGGCAGACTCGTCACGGCAGTTGCTCCCTCAGTCGCGCGAACTCGTAGTCAAGGGACCGCACGAGATAGTCCCGGTCCGGCGGCGGGGTCACCCGGCCGGTGGCGACCAACTGGTCGAGGCACCGCAGTTCCAGATCCCACTGCGCGTTGCAGTAGTCCAGCACCTCACGGTTCATGGACAGGTCCACCCACTTGGGCCGGACCACCGCGGCCAGCGCGCGGGCGAGGCCGGCGCTGCGTACCCGCTTGACCCGCAACCCGTAACGAGCGTTGATCAGATCGAAGATCTCCGCGTAGGTCGGCGAGGCCGGGTCGAGAGCCCACACCGCCGAGCCGCCTGTGCCGTGCCGCGCGCGGTCCAGGACCACCTGCGCGGCAAAGTCGGCGGGGCAGGACCAGTAGCGGTTGCTGCCCACCACGGCCAGCGGCCAGCCCGCAGTCATCAGCCGGAACAGTTCGAACAGCGCCTGCGGCTCGCCCGGCCTGTCGCCGTTGTCCTCGTCGGCCACCACATGCCCGGCGCGCACGATGTCCACCGGCACCCCGGAGGCGCGGGCGATGCGCTCGCCGTGCAGCTTGGCCCACTCGTAGAAGTTGCGGTGCCGCATGGTGTCCGGGATGAGGTCGCTGCGCAGCCGCTGTCGGGTGTCCCCGAGCGCCAGCAGGCTGGACACCAGCACCACCGTGCGCAGGTTGGGACAGCGCACGGCGAACTTGAGCACCCCGCGCAGCGGGGCGATGTGATCGGCCTGCGCGTCGGCCAGCGAGAGGGACAGGTCGAAGCGGCCCACCGCGACCACGATCGAGGTCACCTCGGCAGCCAGCGCGTCGGCCTCCTCCGGAGCCAGACCCAGATCGACGCGCCGTGCGTCACCGAGGTGAACCTTGGCGAACTTTTCCACGTGGGGAGCAGGATTCCGGGCCAGACCGACCAGGGGGACTTCCTGCTGCGCGGCCAGCGCGGCCACGGACGAGCCGACGTGACCGCTGATCCCGACGACGAGCATGGTCATGTCGGCCACCCCGAGTAGTAGCTGTTCAGCCTGACCGGTTCCTCGGACAACGGCATGCCCAAGGTGCGCACCAGGCTGCGTACGGATACGTCCCGGCCCAGCCCCTCCCCGGTGTAGACCGTCCGGGAGGCGAAGTAACGCAGTCCGATGGCCGCCGCGTTGGTCGGGCTCTCCTCGAGCCGGTCGGCCTGCCGGGACACCGCCTTCAGCCAGTTCGCGGGCAGCCGCACGGGCCGCGGGAACGTACTGGGCTCGCGTTCGCTGGCCACCGCGGCCTCCCGGATGAAGGCCTCGACGATCGGCGCGGCGGCCGACTGGCCGATGTTGCGGACCTCCGGGATGTCCACTGGTTCGGTGTCGAACAGCTCGACCACTTTGGCCGCGACCAGGTCCCGCGGGCAGACGTCCAGACGGGCACCGGTGCTGTATGGCAGTACGGGCCAGCGCCCGCTGGTGATCAGCCGGGACAGCGGCACCTTGCGCGCGCCGTTGTCGCCGCCCGCGACCGGTTCGAGGTCTCCGGACAGTGCCGGGATCCGGGCGATGAACGCGGGCAGGTCGTACCGGCGGGCGAGTCTGGCGATGGACCATTCGCCACGCAGTTTGGCCCGTTCGTACTTGGTCAGGTGATCGCGCTCGTCGAGCAGGTACTCGCCGACCTCGGCCCCGTAGTCGTAGCCGACGTACAGCGAACCGGCGTGGATCAGCTTCGCGCCGAGGGCATGGGCGAGTTCGGCCGCGTGCGCCGCGCCGTCGATGTTCGTCTCGGCAAGCCGCGACCACGGCGCGGACCAGCCGACATCACCGGCCACACTGAGCACGATCCGCACCCGCCCCTTGAGTCCATCGACCTGTGCGTCGGTCAACCCCCACTTGGGCGCGCGGATGTCGCCCTGGAGGGACTCGATCTCCGCGCCGCTGCGCCGGGCCAGTGACCGAGCCCGGCCGTCATGGTCCCGGCCACGGATCACGGCGACCACCGGCTCGTTCGCCTCACTGATCTTGCGAAGCAGCGCCATTCCCAGGAATCCGGTCGCGCCGGACATCAGAACAGTCACGCCGGAGCCTCCACGTCCGCGTCGGCCCGGCCGACGCCCACCGGCACGGGAACGGGTGCGAATCGCACAGTGCCTTCTCTCCTGCCCAGTCTGGTCAGCGCGTCGCCCGGCCCGGCGTCGTAGAGCCGGTCGACGCCGGTCGCGCGCACCGCGTCGGTCCAGCGCACCGGCAGCAGCAGCGCCCGGATCAGCAGTTCCCTGATCTCGTCGGGGATGTCGTGCACCTCGGCGTCCACGGTGGACATGTACACGGATCGGGCCGGGTGGAAGGGAACCGATTCCACCTCGGCGCGCCAGTGCGGCAGCGCGTCGGACATCAGCGGGCTGTGGAACGAGCCGCCGATCGGCAGTACCTCCGCGAGCAGCTGCATGTCACCGGCGAGCGCGATGGCCGCGTCCACCGTGCGCAGGTCGCCGGAGAGCACAGTCTGCCGGGTGCTGTTCAGCCCCGCCACCTCGAGCACCCCACCGGTCTGCGCGACCGCGTTGCGGCGCAGCCATTCGACGGCCGGGCCGCGGGCGCCCATCAGGGCGATCATCGCGCCGGCGCGGCCGTGGTCCCGGCACACCTCACCGCGTCGGACGGCCAGTCGGAACCCGTCCCACACCTCGATCACTCCGGCGCAGGCCGCCGCGGTCAGTTCGCCCAGGCTGTGCCCGATCACCAGCGGCACCGAGGGGTGCTCGCCGTAGGCGGCCTGAACGGCGGCGATACCGGCCGCGTAGGTCGCCGGCTGGGCGACGGCGGTGTCGTTGAAGTCGAGCGCCTCGGGGTCGTCACCGAACCGGGCGAGGAATTCGGCGATCACCGGGTGCGTCCGATACCTCTCCAGCGCTTCGATCACGGCCGGGCGTTTGTTGCCCTGGCCGGGAAAGGCGACTCCGAAGAAGTCGATGCCGTTGGTTGTCATGAGATGGACAGCCCTCCGTCGATGGACAGCACCTGTCCGGTCATCGCGGCCGAATCCACCAGCAGTTCAACGCCCTCGGCGACCTCTTCCGGGGTGACGAACCGGCGGATCGGAGTGCGGTCGGCGAAGCCCTTGCGCACCTCGTCGGGCACATCGTCGGTGAGTTCGGTGGCCATGAACCCCGGGGACAGCGCGTTCACGGTGACGTTGCGCCGCCCGCATTCCAGGGCGAGCGACCGGGTCATCGCCATGACGCCGCCCTTGGACGCCGAGTACGCGGTCTGCCCCTTGCTCCCCATCAGTCCGGCCGGCGAGACGATGTTGATGATGCGCCCCCAACGGGCGCGCAGCATGGCCGGCAGTACGGCACGGCTGGTGTGGAACGTGCCGATCAGGTTGACCTGGATGGTGGCCGCCCAGTCCTGCACCGACTGGGTGGCCATGAGGCCGTCCCGGCGGATGGCGCCGGAGTTGACCAGTACGGACACCGCGCCGAGTTCGTCGGTCACGCGCTCGACCATCTCGGTCACCGAGGCCCAGTCGCCGACGTCCGCGCGTACCACGGTGGAGGGGTTGGTCAGCTCGGTGGCCAGCTTGTGCGCCCTGTCCTCGTGACTGGTGCAGTGCAGGGCCAGCCGGTATCCCTTGGCGTCCAGCGCTTTCGCGCAGGCCCCGCCGAGGGCGCCGGACGCCCCGGTGACCAGTGCGACCTGTGTGCTCATCGGGGCTCCCCGGCCGGCTCGGCGGTGCGGGTCCTGCTGTGCTCGATGAAGGCGTCCAGCGCGCCCACCGCGGTAGTTCCCGGCTCGGCCGCCGCGGCGAAGCCGGCCAGATCGGCGGCGGTCCGCTCGCCCGCGCCGGTGCCGAGCAGCACCGCGCAGGCCGCGGAATCGCTCTCCTCGGCGAGCAGGTGCTCGTCGCCGTCGGGCAGGTCGAAGGCCACCACCATGGCCGCGCCGGCCGAGCCGTTGGCCAGTGTGGACAGGGCCACCGTGGTCAGCAGGGACAGCGAGTCGGCGCCGCCGGTGTAGTGCATGGTCGGGCCGCGGAAGCCGGTGGTGATGGCGATGTTGCACAGCGGGTTGTTCGGCATCCGGCGCAGCCAGTCCGTCGGGTTGGCCGGGTGTGTGTAGAAGTGGCTGAGCCGTTCGACGAGGTCGGGCGCGTCCTCCTGCGCGAAGTCCGGGATCGGGATGGACGGGTCCCAGTTGCTCACCGTGAACAGGGCGAACCGCTCGAGATCGATGGTGCTGTCCAGGGCCTTGGCCCGGTCCGCCAGCTCGACCGCGGCCACGAACGGCGCGTAGAACGCGCGCTCCAGCAGCCGGCTCACCTTGCGCGGTACACCGGCCTTCGCACGCTGTTTGAGGTCCTCGGGCAGTTCGGCAGAACTGATCGAGGAGAGCAGCGCGAAATCGTGCGTGGATTCGCTGGTCATGTTCTCCCTCACAGACTTCCGAGAACGAGGGACGCGTTGTGGCCGCCGAACCCGAAGCTGTTGTTGACGACCTTGCGCAGGCCGCGTTCACGGGCGGTGTTCGGCACGTAGTCCAGGTCGCACCTGGGATCCGGGGTGCCGAGATTGACCGTCGGCGGGATCACGCTCTCGCGCAGTGCCTTGACGGCCAGCACGGTCTCCACCGCGCCCGCCGAGGCCATGCTGTGGCCGAGCGAGCCCTTGACGGAGCTGATCGGGATCGACTCCGCGGCGGCACCGAACGCAAGCCGGATGGCGAGCGTCTCGCACCAGTCGTTGTCTCTTGTGCTGGTGCCGTGCGCGTTGATGTAGTCCACGTCGGCCGGGTTGATTCCCGCATCGTCCAGCGCTCTGCTCATCGCGTACTTCGGGCCGAGCGCGTCGGGCGGGGAAGCGACCATGTGATAGGCGTTCTGTGAGAAGCCGAATCCGTCGACGGAGGCCAGGGGTTCGGCACCGCGTGCTTCGGCGTGGCGCTGTGACTCGAGGACGACGAACCCGGCGCCCTCGGACAGCAGGAATCCGTCCCGGCGTGCGTCGAAGGGGCAGGAGGCCTCGGCCGGATCGCAGTCCCGCGCAGTCATCGCGTACAGGCTGCAGAACGAGAAGAAGTCGATCTCGCGAAGCAGGCAGTCGGCACCTCCGGCGAGCACGACATCGGCCTGGCCGGACTCGATGAGTTTCATGGCGGAGCCGATGGCCAGTCCGCCGCCGGCGCACGCACCGTACAGGCCCGTGGCCCGGCGTGCTCCGGAGGCGAGCCTGATGGCTGCCACGATGTCCTCGGCCGGGCCTATCTGGGCCACCCGGCCCTGGCCGGGCAGCTGCCGCTCACCGTGCGTCGCGATCACGGCGATGTCCACCGCCCGGTCCGCGCCCGCGAGCCCGGCCATCGTCAGCGCCTCGGCCGCCGCATGGGTCCCGAACTCGATGGCGTGCGAGGCGGTTTCCGAATTGGTCGCCCGGCCCGGCACGGGGGCGCCCACCCGGGTGCCGGCGTCGAACAGCGGGAACCGATCCAGGCGCTGACCGAACCGCTTGCCGTCCACCACGCCGGCCCAGGTTTCCTCGACCGACCAGCCGCCGGGGGTCACCGCGCCGAGCCCGGTGATGAATACCCGCTCAGACACCGGCACCGACCCGGTCGGCGATGAACTCGACCACGTTCCCCACCGACAGCCGACGCGAGACCTCGGCCAGATCCTGATCGGACAGCTGGCCGTCGGTGCCCAACCCATCGGGCAGGAATCGGGCCAGCTCGGTCAGCAATTGCTTGACCTCACCGTCATTCACCGCGATACCGAACTCGCCCTTCAGAGCGAGGATCAGCTCGAGCAGATCGAGTGAATCGGCGTCCAAATCATCGACGAGGCGAGATTCCAATTCGATCTCCTCCACACCGATCTCCAAGTTCTTCGCCATCTGCACCCGCAGCCGCTCAAAGATCTCACCACGATCAACAGACACCACAAGCCTCCTCTGGGTCGAAATCCCGCGTCGGGAAACGCAGGAACTCGAAATGAACCCGATGAACGTGTCATGCACGCGCAGTTCAGCACGGGCGTCTTCGGCCGATCAAACCCAGAACCGCACTTGCCGGGGATGAAATCCAAAACCGCACATGCAATCCCGGGCGACAAGCAGGATGTGGCATGCAACAGATACATCCGCACTTGCATCTTTGTAGCGATCTGCAGCAGCGCCTATCGTCCGTCGCGACTACGCCAGTCGCGCAAGGTGATCACGCGGCTACGAGCCGACCGGACGGGGAGGATGAATGCCAGACCGCAGAGCTCTGATCGGCCGCCGGTACGAGTCGGTGGGGCTGCGCGTCGACGCCGAGGAGAGCAACGCGTACCACGAGGCGATCGACGACGAACCCGGCCGGCACATCGACCGGGGCACCGCGTCGCCGTTCTACGCGGTGCGGCTGGTCGCGCCGCTGTGGCGGTCGATCTATCAGGCACCCGAACTGGGTACCGAGGACCAGCGGGTGCTGCACGCGGAACAACGCCTGCTGGCGCACCGCGAGCTGCACCTGGGCGAGAAGCTGACCGCGCAGGCGACGGTCGCCGATGTGGTGGGCTTCGGGTTCAACGACGCGGCGATCATCCGCAGCCGTCTGCTGGATGCCGACGGACGGCCGGTGATCACCATGGAGAGCACTCTGGCCGTGCAGGGCAGCAGCGGATTCCCGCCGGCCGGCCGCCGCGCGGCCCAGCCCGGCAAGGGAGCCCCTGCCACCACGCTGCGCTGCGAGTTCGACGCGGACGCCCCGCGTCGCTACGCGGACGCGGCGGACGACCACAACCCCCTGCACCTCGACGACGAGGCAGCCCGCGAGGCGGGACACCCCGGCCGGATCGTGCACGGCATGTGCACGCTGGCCACCGGGATCAGCGCGCTGGTCAACGTGTTGCGCGACCAGCGGCACAACCGGCTCCACTATCTGCGGGCCCGGTTCAGCCGGCCGGTGTTCCCGGACAGCACCGTCGACTTCGCGGCGCACACGTCCGCCGCCGCCAACACCTATCTGGTCGGCGCGAGTCTCGACCGCCGACCGGTGCTGAAGAACTGCTGGCTGCGGCTGGCCGGGAACGGGTGACGAGATGGCATCGCGAGAAAGCCGCGCAGACGAACCGGTCTCCTACTCCGCCTATTTGGACCTGGACGGACTGCTGAGCCGCCAGCAGCCCCGCACCGACGTGCCCGACGAGTACCTCTTCATCGTCACCCACCAGGCGCTGGAGCTGTGGTTCTCCGAGGCGCTGCACGAGATCGACCAAATCGTGATCGCCCTCAACGCCGACCGGCTGGACACGGCCGGGCGGAAGGTCGGCCGCCTGCGGAAGATCATGGAGTTGTGCTCGTCCCACCTGGATGTGCTGGACACCATGCCGACCCGGGAGTTCCACGCCTTCCGCGGAGCGCTCGGCACGGCGAGCGGTCTGCAGTCCTCGCAGTTCCGCGCGCTGGAACTGGCATCGGGCCTGTCTCAGGAGGACACGCTGCGGATCGCACACGCGGTCGGCTCCGCCGACAGCCGGCTGGGCAGGGCCCCACTGATGCCGAGCATCCGCCAGGCCTTCGGGCACTTCCTGGCCAGGGCGGACATCACGGTGAACCAGGTCTACTCCACCGCTGACGTATCCGTCGCGGGCATCCGAGCGTTCGCCGAGGAACTGATCGAGTACGACATCGCCTTCAACCGCTGGCGGTACCGGCACTATCTGCTCGTGGTCCATGCGATCGGGGCGAACCCGGGCACCGCGGGCAGCACTGGGGCGCGCTATCTGCGCGACACCACGACGAAATGGTTCTTCCCCGAGATCTGGAGCGCACGAAGCATGGGCGACAACACACTGCCCTCCGCTGTCCCGCTGACGGTTCCGCTGGACGGTTCGGTCTCCGCGGACCGCAGCCTGCTCGGTGGCAAGGGCTGGGGCCTCCAGCAGATGCATCAGCTCGGCATCCCCGTGCCGCCGGCGTTCACCATCACCACCACGGCGTGCGGCCAGTACTTCGAGCAGGGCAACGAGTTGTCCGAGGAGTTGTGGGACCAGGTGCTCGGCGAGATCGAGCTGTTGGAGCGGCGGACCGGCACCCGGTTCGGGGGCACCCCGCCGCTGCTGGTCTCGGTGCGCTCCGGAGCTCCTGTGAGCATGCCGGGCATGATGGACACGCTGCTGAACGTCGGTCTCACCCCGGCAGCGCTCGAGTGGCTCGGCGTCGAGCGGCACGCGACCGGGCTGCGCGAAGCGCTGAGCGAGTATGGGGCCCATGGCCGCGCCACCGCGCTGTCCTCGGCCCCCGGGTCCTCGCCGAGGGAACACGCGCTGCGTGAACTGCGCTCGGCGATCACCCGCGTCTTCGACTCCTGGCACAGCGGGCGGGCGCGTACGTACCGAGCGGCCAACCACATCCCGGACGATCTCGGCACGGCGGTGACGGTGCAGGTCATGGTGTTCGGCAACCTGGACGACCGTTCGGGCACGGGCGTGTACGTGACCCGCAATCCGATCACCGGTGAGCAGGCCCCGTTCGGGGAGTGGCTGCCGAGGGCGCAGGGCGAGGATCTGGTCGCCGGCCGGATCACGCCGAAGCCCCTGGACGAGCTGCGTGCGGCCATGCCGAAGGTGTACGAGAAGCTGATCGGCTTCGGCCAACGGCTGGAACGCACCCAACGTAACGTGCTGGAGATCGAGTTCACGGTGGAGTCCGGCAAGCTCTACCTGTTGCAGGTGCGCAACTCGTCGAGCACTCCGACCGCCGCGGCGCGCTGGGCGGTCGACCTGGTGCACGCCGGCGTGATCGAGATTCCCGAGGCACTTTCCAGGGTGCCCGCCGACTCGGTGCCCGAGCAGCAGGTGACCGATTGCCTCGATGAGAAACGTCCCTTCCTGGCGAGCGGAATCGGCGTATCGCCCGGGGTCTCCACCGGCCTTGTGGTCGGCAGCGCGGACGAGGCCGAGGAGATGGCCGACCGCGGGCAGCCGGTGCTGCTGGCCGGAGCGACCACCAGCACACACGACATCCACGGGTTCCTGGTTGCCGAGGGAGTGATCACCGAGCGGGGTGGCACCACCTCGCACGCCGCGGTGGTGGCCAGGCAGCTCGGGCTGCCCTGCGTGGTCGGCTGCGGAGACGGCACAGTCGAGCGGCTGCGCGGACAGGTGGTCACCCTCGACGGGAACACCGGCCGGGTCTACGCCGGAGATGTCCTCGGGACCGGGCCGGAGGCGGCCGGGGACGGCGGCTCCGGGCAACCCACTCCGGTCGAGCTGCTGGCCCGGTGGCGGGCCGAGGTCGCTCAGGGCAAGCACAACTGACAAGAGAAGCAGCGGACATGGAGAGGGGAGCACAGAGTTGGACACGACCGTACTGCACTGTCTGCGGATCAAGGGCAGGAGCGAGGCGGCCGGTATCGCGGCGGCGATCGCGACCGAGGAGGAGGCCGTGCTGCGGGTGCTGGAGCAGGGCGTCGCCGACGGGCTGGCGATGCGGCGTACCGGCAGACTGTCCGGGTGGCTGCTCACGCCGGACGGCAAGAAGCGGTGGGACGAGCACAGCGCGGCCGAGCGGGCCGAGCTCGACACCGTGGGGATGACGGAGCTGTACGACGGCCAATTCCTCGCGCTGAACGTCGAGTTCAAACGGCTGTGCACGCGCTGGCAGTTGTCCGGCGCCTCGGGTACGGCTGCCGGGGCCCGGGACGGGGCCATCACGACCGATTTCGAGGAGATCCACCGGCACGCGGTGGAACTGCTCGGCCGGATCGGTTCGCTGCTGTCCCGGTTCGCGCTCTACCGGCCACGGCTCGACGCGGCGATCGGACGGTTCCGGGCCGGCGAGTCGGCTGCGCTGCTGCAGCCGTTCACCGACTCGTACCACGACATCTGGCTGGAACTCCACGAGGATCTGTTGTTGCTGCTCGGCAAGGAACGCGAGGAGGATTGCTAGGGCCTGTTCCGAGTCCAGATCACGGATTCGCTGTTTCCTCCCCAGCGGGTTCGAGGATCGGTTGCAACCGGCGTCATGACGCTTGGCGCTCTCTCGCGGTCGAGCGCCGCTGCCGGCCGCTGCCGCTCACCTCGCCCGGGGCGTGCCTTCCCTCCGCTGACCAGGGTTCACCTCAGTAGCCGCCGCCTTCGCCTTCGCCTCACCCTCGCCGTCGCCCTCGCCGGGTGTCCCAACAGCCCGAGAAGTTGGGCCGATTCGACTTCGGTGCCTTCGTGTAGTTGGCTGGAAAGTCGTTGTTGCTGTTCGGAGTTGACGTGTGGACGGCTTTCATTTTTACGACTTTGACACTTCGTCACCACATTTGACGCCTGTCTCCTGCGCGTCAACCGGCTGAGGGCACACCATGCCCCGTATCACGCAAGGGCGTTCATGCAGTTGCTTTAGGACGATCTCGGTTCGCCGGCGGACTGTGCAGTTAGTCAGATTTTCTCGCGCGGCAGTGTGGCTAGCATGAGCAGGTACCCGGTCGGAAGATCGTCGTCCTCTTGGCGACCCCCTTTCCGACCTGCGGCCGCCGTGAGTCGGCGGCCGCATTTCTTCTGATCTCATGGACCGAGGGACCGCGGAATGTCAGTGCCTGCACCGCCCCGTCAGCACCGGCCGGCGAAGGCGTCGCGCACCTCGCCGACCACGCCCCTGGTCGTGCTGGTGGTGAGCGCCGCGGCCGGCGGCGTGGCCGTCGCCCTGGCGCCGTCCGGCGCCCGCACCTGGGCGCTGGCCGTGGCGGCAGTCGCGTGGGTGTGCGTGGCCGCGGCCGTCCTCGTCAGCCACCGGCTCGTCCAGCGGGCCCGGCGGACGGCCGCCGCGCAGACCTCCGAGAATGGCCGTCTCAAGGCGCAGTCGGCGCAGCTGTCGGCGGAGACCGCGCACTGGGTCAACGTGACGCTGCCCGCCGTGGCCAAGCAGCTGCGGGACGGCACGAGCGCGGCCGACGCGCTGGGCAGCGTGCCCCCGCCGTCCGACCCGCAGGTGGGCCGGATCGTGCACGCCTTCGCCGCCGCCGTCGAGGAAGGCGTGCAGCACGCGGCCGCCCTGGACGGCAAGCACCGGCAGGCCCAGTACGAGCTGAACGAGGCGGCCGCCGCGCTGGAGCGGCTGGCGCAGGAGACCCTGCCCGCAGCGGTCGCCCGGCTGCGCGAGGGCCAGTCCGCCGACACGCTGCTCGCCGAACTCGACCTGTCGCGGCTGCCCATGGTCCGCACCCCGACCGAGTCGTTCGTCCGCGAACTCGCCTACAGCGAGCGGCGCGCCGCCGCGGCACAGGCCGCCTCCGCCAGGGCGCTCAGCCGCGTCCAGGCCAAGTCCGTCAGCATGCTCGCCGACCTGCGGGACATGCAGGAACGACACGGCGAGGAGGTCTTCGGCGACCTGCTGAAGCTGGACCACAGCACCTCCCAGCTCGGCCTGATGACCGACCGGCTCGCGCTGCTCATGGGCGGCCGGTCCAGCCGCGCCTGGAACAAGCCGATCGTGATGGAGAGCATCCTGCGCGGCGCCGTCGGCCGAATCGCCGCCTACCAGCGGGTGCGCCTGCACTGCTCCACCACCGCCGCGATCTCCGGCTTCGCCGCCGAGGGCGTCATGCATCTGCTCGCCGAACTGATGGACAATGCCGCGAACTTCTCCCCGCCCATCGACGAGGTGCACGTCTACGTCGAGGACCGCAGCGCCGGCATGGTCGTCACCATCGAGGACAGCGGCCTGAAGATGGCCGACGCGGCCATGCGTCGCGCCGAGGCGGCGGTCTCTGGTCACATCACCGACCTCGCCTCGCTCCCAGGCACCCGGCTCGGCCTCGCCGTGGTCGGACGGATCGCGGTGAGGTACGGCATCAGCGTCAATTTCCGCCCCTCGTCGCGCGGCGGCACCGGTGTCGTCGTCCTGCTGCCCCAGCAACTGCTCGCCCAGCAGCGCGAGTCGGTGTCGCGCGGGCCGGCCGACCGCCCCGCCGCTGGGACCGCGCCCACGCCGGGCCCCGCCCCTGCCGCCTCGCCCGCCCCGGCCCCGGCGCCCGAGCCCACCTCGCGCCCCGGCGTCCCGGAGCGGCCCGCCGCCCGGCCGGAGCTGCCCGAACAGGGACAGCCCCGGCACGCCACCGGCTCCACGCTGAACGGCCTGCCCGTCCGCGCTCCCGGCCGCACCATGGCCGAGGCGGAGCGGGAGCGCGAGCAGCGCCGGTCGGTGTCCGAGACGGCGGACCGAGACCGCCCGGAGCAGCGTCCGGCACGCAACGCCGGCGCACGGTTCGGCGCCTTCCACCGCGGGCGCCGGTCCGCGAGCGGCACCGCCGGGCCGGACGCCCGGCCCGAGTCCGAGCCACCGGCCGCCCCGTAGCTGCCGACCCCTTTTCCCGTACGGCGCCCGGGACGTCGGCGCCCACTTCCCGTCAAGTTCCTGAGTTTGGAGGAACGGGCCGGTGACCGGTCAACCGGGCGCCACCGTCCCATAACCCATCATGCAGACCACCGACAACAGCCTCACCTGGCTCCTCCAGAGCCTCCTGGAGCGCACCCCCGGCACCCG
Organism: Streptomyces sp. NPDC002958; assembly: GCF_055563255.1. Lineage (NCBI taxonomy): Bacteria > Bacillati > Actinomycetota > Actinomycetes > Kitasatosporales > Streptomycetaceae > Streptomyces > Streptomyces sp. NPDC002958. Next base: position 231,520 of record NZ_JBVHDS010000010.1, read on the forward strand.
GCACGCTCTGGCCCTGTCCCGGGACGGCCTGAAGCTCTGCTGGACCGAACACCTGACACTCGACCAGGCCGACCACATGGCGGCGATCTGCTCCGGCATCCAGGCCCTGGCCCAAGGCGCGTCCATGGAGTTCGGCGACGGCACCGGCGGCGTCCGGCAGTCCATGACCGAGTTCCACGGCGGCCTGCTGTTCATCGTGGAGGCCGGCGAGGGAGCGCATTTGGCCGTCCTCGCCGAGGAGGACGCCGACCCCGGCGTGGTGGGCCACCAGATGACGGAGCTGGTGGAGCAGATCGGCGAGCACCTGCGCGCCGAGCCCCGAGAGCCCGTTCCGGGGAGTGCCGCGTCGTGATACGCAAGCCCGTGGACACCGGTGACCCCGACCGGCTCTACACGGTCACGGCCGGCCGGAGCCGCGCCGACGACTCCTTCGACCTGGTCACCCTGATCGTCAGTGAGTGCCGGCCCACGGCGGGAATGCAGTCGGAGCACGCCCGGATCCTGGAGCTGTGCCAACACCCCGCGGCTGTCGTCGAGATCGCCGCGGAGCTGAAACTGCCGATCACGGTGGTGCGGATCCTGCTCGGCGACCTGCTCGACATGGGCCGCATCACCGCCCGCCACCCGCGCGCGGCGCAGTCTGTCGCCTCGATCCCCGATTCCGCCCTTCTCAAGGAGGTGCTCCATGGGCTCCGCAACCTCTGAGCTGCCCTCCCACCGCACGCCACTGGCCGACGCGGCGGAGACCGGCCTGAAGATCGTCATCGTGGGCGGCTTCGGTGTCGGCAAGACGACCCTGGTCCGCTCAGTGAGCGAGATCCGGCCGCTGAACACCGAGGAGGTGATGACGCAGGCCGGCGTCGGCGTCGACGAGACCAGTGCGGTCGCGACGAAGACGACCACGACAGTGGCGTTCGACTTCGGGCGGATCAGCCTCAACGAACGCATGGTGCTGTACCTGTTCGGCGCGCCGGGCCAGGAGCGCTTCTGGTTCCTGTGGGACAGGCTGTTCTCCGGAACGCTAGGGGCCGTGGTGCTCGTGGACACGCGCCGGATGAACGACTCCTGGTACGCGATAGACCGGCTGGAGCACCACAAGACGCCGTTCGTGGTGGCCGTCAACCGGTTCGACGACGACACCCAGCGCTACTCCCAGGAGGAGATCCGCCAGGCGCTCGCGCTGCCCGAGCACGTGCCGATGCTCGACTGCGACGCGCGGGTCCGGCAGTCCGGCAAGGACGTGCTGATCACCCTCGTGGACCACCTGTACGAACTGGCGATGGCCCAGGAGGCGACACCATGACCGACCCCTCTTCCGCGCAACCGGCTCCGCCGGGCTGCCCCGCCCACACCGACGCGGTGCGCCTGGCGGGGCTCGAGTACCAGCAGACGCCGTCGCAGCTGTACCGCGCGCTGCGCCGCGAGCACGGCGCGGTCGCGCCGGTGCTGCTCGACGGGGACATCCCGGCCTGGCTGGTGCTCGGCTATTCCGAGGTTACGTACGTGACCAACCACGACGAGCTGTTCGCGCGGGACTCCCGGCGCTGGAACCAGTGGGGGAACATCGCGGCGGACTGGCCGCTGCTGCCGTACGTCGGCTACCAGCCGTCGGTGCTGTTCACCGAGGGCGACGAGCACCGGCGGCGGGCCGGGGTGATCACTCAGGCGCTGGAGGGCGTCGACCAGTTCGAGCTGGCGCGCAACTGCCAGCTGATCGCCGACCGGCTCATCGCCGACTTCGCGGGCAGCGGGCAGGCGGAGCTGATGACCGGATACGCGCATGCCCTGCCGATGCGGGCCGTGGTGCAGATGTGCGGGATGCCGACCTCGGGTGCGGACACTCAGCAGCTCGTCGAGGACCTGCGGATCTCGCTGGACGCGGCGGAGGGCGACGACCCGGTGGCGGCGTACGGGCGTGTGGGCGAGCGGCTGCGGCAGCTGGTGAAGGACAAGCGGGTCAGCCCCGGTCCGGACGTCACCTCGCGCATGCTGCTGGATCCGGCGGGACTGACGGACGAGGAGATCGTCCAGGACCTGATCTCGGTGATCGCCGCGGCGCAGCAGCCGACCGCGAACTGGATCTGCAATACGCTGCGGCTGCTGCTGACGGACGAGCGGTTCGCGGTGAACGTGTCGGGCGGCCGGCTCAGTGTGGGCGAGGCGCTCAACGAGGCGCTGTGGCTGGACACGCCGACGCAGAACTTCATCGGGCGCTGGGCTGTCGGGGACACCCAGCTGGGCGGGCGGCAGATCCGGGCGGGCGACTGCCTGGTGCTGGGGCTGGCCGCGGCCAACACCGATCCGCAGATCTGGCCGGAGGCGCACGTGGGCGCGGAGAACGCCGCGCACCTGTCGTTCAGCAACGGCGAGCACCGTTGCCCCTATCCGGCACCGCTGCTCGCGGACGTGATGGCGCGGACGGCGGTCGAGACGCTGCTGGAGCGATTGCCCGACCTGGTGCTGTCGGTGGAGCCGGAGACGCTGACCTGGCGTCCGTCGATCTGGATGCGGGGGCTGACGGCGCTGCCGGTGCAGTTCACGCCGGTGATGCGGTAGGGCGGACGCCCGGTCGCGCGACAGCCCGGCCCACCCGATGGTGCGACAGCCCGGCCCACCCGGTCGCGCGGCAGCGCGGGCATACGGGCCCCTGGGCGGGGCCCATCACCTCGGCGGTGGTGCCGGTAAGGCGGTCAGGCAGCCGTCACGGGCGTGAACCGCACCGGCAGGCGCTGCGGTCCGCGGGTGAAGACGCCTTCCTCCACCGGGTCGAAGCCGTCGGCGAGGCGTATGTCGGGCATGGCGTCCAGCAGCTGGCTGACGCCGATCTCGACCTCCGCCTTGGCGAGCAGCGCGCCGACGCAGAAGTGCCGGCCGAGCGCGAAGGCGAGGTGGTCAGCGGCGGCGGAGAAGGCGGTCGTGGTGCTCAGGTCGTCGCGGAAGATGTCGAAGCGGTCGGGGTCGCGGTAGCGGCGCTCGTCGCGGTTGGCGGCGCCTATCAGGCAGGTGACGGTGACGCCGGCGGGTATGGTGCCGCCGCTGAGCTTCACCTCGGTCGCGGACTGCCGCATGATCATGTGGACGGGCGGGGTGTACCGCAGGGTCTCGGCGAAAGCCCGCGGGATCAGGTCGCGCTCCGCGCGGACGGCGGCGAGCTGGTCGGGGTGGAGCAGCAGGTTCGCGAAGATACTGGCGATCGCCTTGTCCGTGGTCTCGCCGCCGGCGGCGAGCAGCAGGCTGCAGAACGCCTTGATGTCCTCGTCGCTCATCCGCACACCGTCGACCTCGGCGGCGCACAGCGTGGACAGCAGGTCGTCGCCCAGGTTTTCGCGGCGTTCCCGGATGATCGGCAGCATGTACTCGGCGAACTCGACACGGGTCCGCTCGCCCGCCGCGGCCACCTCGGGGTCACCCGAGAGGTTGCCGAGGAAGGCGATGACGGACGTGTACCAACGGTGGAAGCGCGCGTGGTCCGCCTTGTCGAGCCCCAGCATGTCGGCGATCACGTTGACCGGGAAGCGTGTGGCGTAGTCGTTGACCAGGTCGGCGGAGCCGGAGTTCCGGAAGGCTTCGATCAGTTCGCGCGAGTTGCGCTCGATGACGGGGAGGAACTTCTGCTGGAGGTCGGCACCGCGGAAGGCGGGGGCGACGAGAGCGCGGCGCACGGCGTGCTCACGGCCGCTGAGCTGGAGGATCGTCTTGCCGTGCACAGGCTCGATCTGCCAGTCGTAATTGTCGGTGGTGAACTCGCCGTTCTTGTCCTTGAAGACGCGCTCGACGTCCTCGTAGCGCGAAATGATGTAACTCTGCGTGGCCTCGTGCCAGATGAGGGGCGCGGTATCGCGCATCAGACGGTACGCCGGGTAGGGGTCCGCGGCGAACTCGGGCGAGAGGATGTCGGGCACCTGCTGCGCGGTGGGCATGGGGCTTCCTCAAGGTCAGTGACTGGCTTACGACACAAGGTAATTGATCAATGGTCAACCGAGATAGCCCCCACCGCCTCCCCGGCTGCCCCACCAGCAACCGTTGGCTGGAAACCGCCACTAGAACTTGGCCAAAGCGGCCACGCCGTCGTATCGGCCCATGCCTGCATGTCTGTTTGCCTGCACCTCGGGGGCGGCAGCGTCCGCCGCGGACAGCGGGGGTGGGTGCCGGACGGCTGGTCGGGGTCGATGACCAGCAGCGTGCCCAGGGCTCGGTGGCCGCCGGTCACGGCTGGGCCGTGCCGGCCCGGGGCGTCCGGGCCGACGGCGGATTCCTGGTCGTGGAGGGGGCGGCCTACGAGGGTCACCCGCAGGTGCTGGCGGACCGGGCCCGGGGTTGCGCCGTGGCGGCCCAGGAGCAGTTCCTCGCGGGCGAGCAGGCGGGCGCCCGGCTCCAGGTCGACGGGTGTCGTGGCGTGGTGGTCGCAGCGCCCGGCGGCGATGACCGGCTCGGGCAGCCGGCCGCCCCGTGATCTCGACTCAGAACAGGCCCTGGTCCGCCGTGTACGAGACAGGCCCCCGATGGGCGGGGGCCTCTCTCGTACGCAGGTGTTCGGTACCGGATGTTCAGGCCTGGGCAGCGCTTTCCAACAGAGACTTGGCAGCGGCCAGTTCGCCGGCCACGTCCTTGCGCAGCCAGCGGCCGAACGCCGGGTCCAGCAGCCGGGCGACCGCCTTGGTGAAGGTGAATTCCACCCGCCGGGTGACCCAGGTGCCGCCGTCCCGCTCATCGAACGTGAAGAATGCGCCGAAGCCGGCCAGCCGGTCGGTCCAGGACGGCACACCGCTGATCCGAATGGACTTCTCGTCCTGCGCGAGCACCACCCGCTGGGTCGTCCTCGGCCCCGGCAGGCCGAGCAGGCGCGGCCGGAAGGTGAACACCACCTCGTTGCCGGTCCGCTCGATCCGGTAGATCTTGCCCAGTTTCGCGTCCACTTGACTGTAGGCGTTCAGATCCAGGATGAACTCGATGATCTCCTTGGCGGGCCGTTCGATGAACAACCGCGCCTCACCACTTGCCATCGTCACTCCTCCGCGGTCGCTTCATCCGGCCGACAGATTCCGATCCTGCCAGCCGGCCCGCTCACGGTGGATGGTTTTGGCCACTCGTCCGGCCAGCAGCCCGATCTCCCGCAGGTGACCGGTCAGTGGTGAGGTGAAGCCGATGACATGCAGTCCGCCCTCGGCCAACCGCCGGTTGTCCGGACCGTATTGCGGCGGGACACCGTGCTCGTCGAGCACTCCCGGCTCGCTGATCAGCGAGTCGAGCCCGGTCCGGTAGCCGGTCGCGGCGATCACCGTGTCCGCGTCCCGGCGCTGCCCGTCGCTGGTGACGACGCCGTCCTCGTGCAGCTCGGCCACGGACGGGATCACCTCGATGCGGCCGTCACGCACGGCCGCCAGGAACGCCCCGTCGTCGACGGAGGGGCTGACCCCGGTGCGCAGCAGCCTGGTGAACATGCCCTCGGTCGGCCGCCCCAGCGGGGTCTTCCCCAGATCACCGGCGGACAGTCGCTGGATAATGCTGCCGCCGATGTCCTGCAATCGGATGGGCAGGTGCTTGTTGCTCACCGAGAGCCCCTGCAGGGGCACGCCCCACAGCTCGCGCGGCAGGAAGCTCGGTGAGGTGCGCACCGCGATGGACAGCGTTCCCTTGGTCCGCCGCAGCAGGTCACTGGCGATGTCGACACCCGACACCCCGGCACCGACGACGATCACCCGCTCGCCCTCGAAGGGGTCCGGCCGCAGGTAGTCGGCCGCGTGCAGCAGCCGTCCGCCGTACGCGTCCCGTCCTGGCCAGTCCGGGATGAACGGCTGGTGGTAGAGGCCGGTGGTCAGCACCACGTGATGTGCGCTGACTTGGCCGCTGCTGGTCGTCAGCAGCCACCGTCTGTCGTGGCCGCGCTCGATGCCGGTCACCCGCACTCCGGTGCGCAGCACATGCCGCACCGGCTCGGCGTAGTCCGTGATGTAGGTGACCAGGTCGTCCCTGCTGACCCAGCGGCCGTAGTGCTTGGGTATGGCGCGGCCGGGCATCTGGGAGAGCCAGCGAACCGAGTTGAGCCGCAGGTTGTCGTACCGGTTGCGCCAGGTGTGCGCGATGTCGGCGTTCTCGTCGAATGCGAGCACGTCCACGCCACGGTCCAGCAGGCACCTGGTCACCGCCAGCCCGGCGACGCCCGCACCGACCACCGCGGTGTGCACATGCTCGGTCGGCCGCCCGTCCGACGCCTCGGTCGGCGCGTCGCCGGTGGGCAGTCCACGTCGGCTGCTCACGCGGCCACCTCTCGGTAGATGTTCACCCGGTCGTCGAGACCGATCCGGGTGGGGTCCAGCCGGCCGGTCGCCGCGAGCAGGAAGTCCCGCGGATCGCCGGTCACCTGCTCGCCGCCGCCCCTGATCGGCAGGTCCTCGATCCCGTCCAGCCGCAGGGTGACGGGTCCCCAGCCCCACAGGCCGAGCGTCTCGGCCACATGCACCACGCCGGCCCGTAGTCCGGAGCCCGTGTCCGGGGCGCGGCCGATCGCGGAGCGGATGTCGTCGCCATGTACGTACAGCTCGTACCAGAGCACGAGCACGGCCCGGCGCAGCGGCCCGGGAAAGCCACCTGGAGCACGGGCCAGCCATGCCTCGTCGGTGAATCCGTCGAGCACGCTGCCGCACAGCCGGCCGGCCTTGCGCAGTTCCTTGGCCACCTCCGCCGGGGTGCGGTCCCTGCGTGCGGCGGCCTGCCGCGCGGTCACCTCGGGCAGGCCCTGGCCCTCCATCCGGCCCACCGCCACATCGGCGAACAGGCCGGCCACATGTCCGGCGACGTCCCGCACCTCCCACCCGGCGCACCGGCTCGACGCGCGCCATTCGGAGGGGTCCAAGGACTGCAGCAGTTCCACGAAGTCCTTGCAGTAGTGCGCGATGCCGTCCATCACGACCTGCCTCGGCAGCACCAGCGGCGGCTCGACGCGACGGTTTCTCATCGGGCACCCCGCACGGCCGGTTCGGGCTCGGCCAGGGAGGCGACGCAGGTGCGCATCACGTCCAGCACGGAGTCGCAGGTCATCGCGGCGCTCCGGGCGAGTTCGAAGAGCTCGGGCAGTGCGTCGCCGCGGTCGTCGTCGGCGGCGACCAGGGACAGCGCGGCGGCCGCACTCGGTGCCCGGCCCGAAGGGTTGTTGCGGTGTTCGGGCGCGGTGTCATAGGCGACGATCAGGGCCTGCTTCGCGGCGCCGCCGCGCAGGTCCGCGGCGGCCACCGCCAGCACCTGCTCAAGGATCTCCGGGCCCCCGACCAGATGCACGTTGGGGCCTCGGAACCCCTCCGAGATGGACACCTGGCACAGTGCGTTGTTGGACAGCATCCGCAGCCAGTTGACGGGGTTGGCCTCTTCCAAGATGTTCCGGCTGATCAGAGCGTCAGAATCGGCCGACCCGTCGGAGACGAACGGCTGATCGGGCATGTCCCCGTCCCAGCCGCCCACCGTGTAGAGGGCCACATCCTCCGGTGCGGCTGCGGGGTCGAGCCGGTAGACGGCCGCGGTGACCACGAACGGCGCCAACGACGCGGCGTCCAGGAATCGCAGCACCTTGCGGGAGGTCAGCTTCCTGGCCTCCTCACGCAGGCCGCCCGCACTGTCCGGGCTGCGGTGGGTGGCGTTGACCCGATACCTCATGCCACCCTCCCCAGCACGAGCGAGGCGCTGTGCCCGCCGAAGCCGAAGCTGTTGCTGAGCACGTGCCGCAGCGGCGCCTTCCTGGCTGGGCCCGGTATGTAGTCCAGGTCGCAGGACGGGTCCGGCTCCCGCAGGTTGGAGGTGGGCGGCATGATGCCGTCGCGCAGCGATTGGATGCTCAGCACCGCTTCGATCGCCCCGCACGCGCCCATGGTGTGGCCCAATTGGCTCTTGTTGGATGTGATCGGCACCGACTCGGCGTGCTTCTCGAACACCTGGCGGATGGCCAGGGTTTCCGAGGAGTCGTTGTCCTTGGTGCTGGTGCCGTGCGCGTTGATGTGGTCGATCTCCGTGGTGTCCAGCCCGGCGTCGCGCAGTGCCTCCCGCATGGCGTACTCGGGGCCGAGACCGTCCGGCGGCGGGGCGAACATGTGGTACGCGTTCTGTCGCAGGCCGAAGCCCTCCAGAAGAGCCAGCGGGCGGGCACCGCGCTCCTGCGCGTGCCGCTCGGATTCCAGCACCAGGAAGGCGGCGCCCTCGCCGAGAACGAATCCGTCGCGCCGGATGTCGAACGGACAGCTCGCCTCGGCCGGGTCACAGTCCCGCGTCGACATCACGTACAGGCTGGAGAAGGAGAAGAAGTCGAACGGCGTGACCAGCGCGTCGCACCCGCCGGCGAGGACCACGTCGGCGCGACCGGATTCGATGATCCGTTTGGCCATGCCGATGGCCTGGGCGCTGCCGGCGCAGGCGCCGTACGGTGCGCTGCTCTGCCGGGCGTTGGCCACCTCGGCGATCCGGCGCGCTATGTCCCGTACCCCGACGACGCGGCCGCTGCCCTGCTCGGTCGGCAGTCGGCGTTCTCCGTGGTTGGCCACGATGGCGAGGTCCACGGCCGGCTCGGCCGGCGCCCGGTCGTCGGCGCCGCTGCCGTCGCCCTTGCCGGGCAGCCCGGCCATCGCCAGTGCCTCGCGGGCCGCGTGTGTGCCGTACTCGATCGACAGCGAGTGCTCCGGCAGCGCGTTCTCCCGGCCGGGCACCATGCCGGCCACCCTGCTGGAGGACGGGAACGTGTGGAACCGGTCGACGGTACGGACGCACGACCTGCCCGCGGTCACGGTCGCCCAGGTCTCCTCGGCCGACCAGCCGCCGGGGGTCACCGCGCCGAACCCGGTGATGAATACCCGCTCAGACACCGGCACCGACCCGGTCGGCGATGAACTCGACCACGTTCCCCACCGACAGCCGACGCGAGACCTCGGCCAGATCCTGATCGGACAGCTGGCCGTCGGTGCCCAACCCATCGGGCAGGAATCGGGCCAGCTCGGTCAGCAATTGCTTGACCTCACCGTCATTCACCGCGATACCGAACTCGCCCTTCAGAGCGAGAATCAGCTCGAGCAGATCGAGCGAATCGGCATCCAAATCATCGACGAGACGAGATTCCAATTCGATCTCCTCCACACCGATCTCCAAGTTCTTCGCCATCTGCACCCGCAGCCGCTCAAAGATCTCACCACGATCGACAGACATCAAAGCTCACCCCTTGTCAGACCTGATCGAAGAACAGCAAAACGGCTATTACAGCGCCGAGTTGCGGTCATTGAACACGGGCGCTCCCGAGCGATCAACCCCAGACCCGCACTTGCTGTCCGCCGAAGCCAAAACCGCACATGAGAATGGGATGCGACAAGAAGAGCCACATCCGCACTTGTCACTTCTGCATTGAATACAAACCGGCCTACCGTTGCCGCCGTGCGAATAGGATTGAACATCGACGGTGGACGGCACTTCAGTGAGCTGATCGAAAAGGTCGAGCACGCGAGTCGTGCCGGTTATGCGAGTGCCTGGTTGCCACAGAGCCCCGGTTCCGGTCCGCGCACGCGGAGCAGCCGGCGAACCCGCCACGAACTGTTCGGCTACGACAGCCTGACCGCGCTCGCTGTCGCCGCCCAGGCCGTGCACGACATCGAGCTGGGCACCTGCGTGGTGCCCACCTTCCCCCGCCACCCGATGGTGCTCGCCGAACAGGCGCTGACGGTGCAGGCCGCTCACAGCGGCCAGGTCACCCTCGGCATCGGCGTGTCCCACCGGCATGTGGTCGAGGACCAGTGGGGTTATCCGTACGACCGGACAGCCTTGCGCATGCGGGAGTACGTGACTGTGCTCAACCAGCTGTGCGAAGCGGGGAGTACGTCGTTCAACGGGGAGACCGTGCGGGCCAACGGCTCGCTGTCGTTTCCGGTGGAACGCCGGGTACCGGTGCTCGTCGCCGCGCTCGGGCCGCGCATGCTCGAGGTGGCCGGGGAGTGCTCGGACGGTGTGATCACCTGGATGACCGGGCCACGCACCCTGGAGGACCACACCGTGCCGGTGCTGACCGGGGCCGCCGAAGCGGCCGGCCGGCCGCGGCCGCGTGTGGTGGCCAGTCTCCCGGTCTGCGTGACCGGCGACCCGGACGCGGCGCGCCAACTGGCGGCGCGGATGTTCCTCATCTACCGGTCGCTCCCCAACTACCGGGCCATGCTGGACCGGGAGAACGCCGATCACGGCGGGGACATCTCGCTGGTCGGCGGCGAGGAGGACATCATCCGCGGCATCAAGCAGCTGGGCGAGTCAGGGGTGACCGATCTCAACGCCCTGGTCATCGGTTCCGAGCTGGAACAGGCCAGGACGCACAACCTGCTGACCACACTCACCGACCACGAAGGAGCCGAACTGTGACCAACAGTTCAACGGCCGCGTTCTACGAGATCAAGACGAGCATCAACGGGCGGAGCGACCTGGAGATCCGCGCCTACGTCGATGGCCGCGAGGGTGGCGTCGACTCCCTTCTCGACCTGGTCTTCGACGAGATGCCCGGCGCTTTCCTCCCGGAGAAGGCCGGCGCGCAGGAAATCAGCTTCCAGTACGAGATCACCACCGGCACCGGCCCGCGGTACTACTTCGCGGATGTGCGGGACGGCGCCTGCCGCTGCGGGCGCGGCAAGCTGCCGGCGCCCAGGGTCACCATGACCATGGAGATCCCGGTGTTCCTCCAGGTGCTGACCGGCACGATGGCTCCGGTACGCGCGTTCCTCACCCGCAAGATCCGTGTCGCCGGGGACATGATGGCCGCCACCAAGTTCGAAAGCTGGTTCGCCCGTCCATGAGCGCTCACTCCCGCATCCCCCGGTTCTGCGGATACACCGTGATGGGCATCCGCTACGGGGTCAGCTTCATGTTCATGGCCGCCCCTTCGAAGATGATGGGCCAGACGTTCGGCGTGTCGGCGAAGACCCCGGTCGCCCGACTCGCCGCACAGCACTACGTGTTGCGTGATCTCGCGCTCGGCGCCGGTCTGCAGCGCGCCCTGCGCAGGCGCCGGAACGTGCACAAATGGATGTTCGCCGGAACAGTCGCCGACCTGATCGATCTGGGCGCGATCGTCGCGACCCATCCGGACCGCGGCCGACGCAACCGGCTCGTGCTCGGTATGACGGCCATCGTGGCCACCGACGCGGTGCTCACCGTGCTGCTGCGCGACGACGACCGTTCCACCGCTGGATGAACCGATGGCGGACCCGCAATCGCCGCGCCCACGGACATCGGCCGTGGTGGGCCTGTTCGCCGGCGTGGTCATCAGCGTGCTGGTCGCCACGACCGTCAAGATCCCAGGGGCACAGCTCGCGGCCTCGGTGCCCGATGCGCTGATCGACTACGGTCTGCCGGTCGCCCGTGCGCTGACCGGCCTCGCCGCCGCGGCCATGCTCGGCTTCGGGCTGCTTCCGGTGTTGTTGGTGAAGAATTCGCCCGTGATGGGCCGAGCGGCCCTGCGGGCGTCGGTGCCGGCGAACGTCCTGCTCGTGGTGGCGGCCGTGGTTTCCCTGGTGCTCGAGTCGGCGGACGGCGCGTCCGGCCGGCAGGGCGGTTTCGGTCTCCTCACCGAGCAAGTACGCGCCCAGCGCACCGGACTGGCACTGCTGGCCACCGCCGCCATCGGCCTCCTCTGCCTGGTTATCAACGTGGTGTGCCGGTCCCGGCCCGACGCGGTGCCCCCCGAACTGCGGCTGATCGCGGCCGGCGCCGCGCTGTTGCCGCTGCCGCTGACCGGCCACGGCCAGCACTCCGCCTACCACGGGCTGATCATCCTCACCCGGGGAGCGCATGTGATCGGAGCCGCGGCCTGGACCGGTGGCCTGTTGGCCCTGGTGCTACTGGTGGTCTCGCACCGTGCCGAACTCGCGGTCGCCCTGCCACGGTTCTCCCAACTGGCCACCGTGGCCCTGGTCCTGGTCGGTTGCACGGGCGTGGTGGACGCGGTGGTGCAGATGACAGCCACCCCCGATGCCGGGATCGCCACGCTGTGGCACACCGATTACGGCGCCATCGCACTGGCCAAGCTGGGGTGTGTACTGCTGCTCGCCCTGCTGGGTGGCCGGATCCGCTACCGGCTGATGCCGCACATCGTGGCCGGGCGGTCCACCACGCTGCTCGGCTGGGCGGGCCTGGAACTGGGCGTGATGGGGCTGGCCTACGGGCTGGCCGCGATGTTGTCCCATTCGGATACGGTCGTGTGAGCAGCCGGCACGGAGGCATGATGATCGAGGCAATCCTGCCGGACACCGTGGCCGTGGCCGAGTCCGTCGGCCGACTTCCCGCCGGACAGGGCACGTTGGCCCACCCGGCATACTCGACGTACCCCGAGGAGGAGGCCTTGCTGGGCGGCGCGGGTGATCGGCGGCGCGTGGAGTTCACGGCGGCCAGGGACTGCGCGCGGCGGGCGCTGGGCAAGCTCGGCCTCCCGCCGACGGCGATACCACGCGATGCCGGCGGATCGCCGCGCTGGCCGGCCGGGGTGGTCGGCAGCATCACTCACTGCGACGGCTACCGGGCGGCGGCCACCTGCCTCGACCGGAAGGTGATCTCGCTGGGGATCGACGCCGAGCCGCACCGGCCGTTGTCCGTCGGCCTGATCGACGTGATCACCGTCGAGTGGGAGCGGGAACGGATCGCGGCACTGCGGCGGTCGGCCCCGTCGGTGTGCTGGGAACGGCTGTTGTTCAGCGCCAAGGAGAGCATCTACAAAGCGTGGTTCCCACTGACCGGACGCTGGCTTGACTTCGGCGACGCGCTGCTCACCTTCCGGCCGGGCACCGACATGTTCACCGCTCGACTGCGCACTCCCGCGGCCGAGGCGGGCGGAGCCGCCCTCACCCACATGACCGGCCGCTGGCTGGTCGCGAACGGCCTGGCCCTGACCGCGGTGACCGTGGCCCGGGACCGGGAAGGGGTTTCGGTCCATGGCTGAGCGGTGCCGGACGGCGGGGTGAGCATGTGCGGCCCAGCCGTAGTTGTCCGCACGTCGCTCCCCCGCCGCCGGCGCCGCCATCTTCCTCGTCCAGCCGACCAATGCTGTCCCCGCGCGGTGTACCCCTGCCCCTCCGGGCAGTGGAACGGGGGCCATGGGTCACCCCGGCGGGGCCGCCGGGGGGCTGTCCGACGAATCAGGCCGACCAGCCGCGTCCCCAACCTCACGGGTCAGTACACCTAGGCGCAGCGGCCGAACTCGTCGTTGCGCACCAGGGCCATGGCGGTGTGCGCGATCATGGCCAGGGTCATGTGCCGGTACCAGCCGCGCCAACTGCGCACCTCGTACCGGTCTATGCCGATCTCGTGCCGTACCCGGCTCGAATTCACGGCCAGCCGCTTGAGGGTCGACACCGCCTCGGCCAGCTTGCCGTTGGAGAGGTCGCGCGCGGTGCAGGCGTAGTAGTGGCCCGGAGAGCGCCCGGTTCCCCGATCGGCCACGCTGTCCACCAGATACGAGATATCGAAGCGGGACATGGGGCCGGCGGCCGGCGTTATCCGGCGCAGCCGGCACCGGACCGCCTGGTCGGGTTCCCCGTGCCGCTCCGAGCGGTCGGCCATCTCGGCCAGGAAGCCATCGGTATACAACTCGTGGGAAACCGCGTGCGGCTGGGGACCGCTCGCACGGGCGAACGCGCCGAACTCACTGGGCGTCAACGGCATCACGTGCTGAAGGCCGTCCTGCTGCAGCGCCCGTTGCGCGGCCGTCTTGTCCGGACACAGCACCGACATCAGCGTCCACTGCGGAGCGATGCCGGCCGCGAGGGCGCGGCGGACCAACTGGACCGCGATCGCCGACTTCGAGCGGTACGCCATCCCCATCGGCATGGACGCCCTGCGGCATCTCTCCGGATCACTTATCCAGCTGCGCGGCACATACAGGTCGCGGTCGATCAGCACCAGCGATCCGTCGGCCGCCTCGTAGAACAGCAGGATGCCGATCTGGCAGTTCTCCTGACGCGCGCTCTCCACACTGAACTGCCGCTCGACTCCGGCCGCGTTCGTGCCCTTCTTGGGGAAAGCCATCTCGGTGACGTACAGCATGCCGCCGGTGGAACCGAACCTGGTCTTGACGAAGCCGATCAGATCGGATTTGACCTTGTCCTCGTCCCACTGCGCGCTGGTCAGCAGACGCTGCGCGCCGTCCGCCCTGCGCTCACCGGGGTAGGTGGCCAGGTGCTTTCGTGAGCTGCGGTTGTCGACCGAGACATCGGCGAGGCCATGGATATACGTCCATGCCCTCAACCGGGGCTCGGCCCGGGAAAAATTCGGTGAAATATGATCATGGAGTCGCCTGCACCACGACTCATAGGCTGAATTGGGCATGACCTTGACAATCCCCCTGTTTCAGCAACGAGTGAATGCCCGCTCGTGCATGCGGTCAGAAAATGACCGTCCTGTTTGATTCGAAGAGATTTTTCTCGGCGCGGTTCCGACTGACTACTACGGAGTGCCTGCCGGTTCGCCGGACAGCGCGACAGCGTCCAGGACGGCTCCTTCGAAAACCCGAGAAGCATCGCCCTCGGCGAGCACCGGCAGGAGGGGCAGCACACGGCTTTCCCCGGACCTGATGGCAGGATGCCGACGCAGCATGGTGCCGCAGCTGCCGCCCGGCCCTGCCTCCAGCAGCAGGTACCGGCCGGAATTCAGCAGATCGTCCATCGTCGACCAGAACATGACCGGTCTCGCGAGCTGACCGGCCCAGAATTCCGGAGTGAGCGCCTGTCGGTCGGTGACGTCCCGGCCGGTACAGGTGGACCGGATGGTGATGGCCGGCGGGCGAAGCTCAATCCGCTCGAACACGGCGCCGAACTCAGCGGCGGCCTTTTCGCACAGCGGGCTGTGGAACGCCTGCCGCGCCCTCGCCCGTTGGCAGGCGATCCGGCCGGCCAACAGGCGAGTCGCCGCGGCGGCCAGCGCAGTCGTGGATCCGGCGAGCACCGTCTGCTTCGGCGTGTTGACGGCGGCGACGGCGACCCCCTCACCGATCTCGTTGGCAGCGGTGCGGTCGGTGCCGGTACGACCGAGCGCTTCGCGCACCTGGTCCACGCCCGCGGCCACCGCGAGCATCCCGCCCGGCACGGTCGCGGCCATCGCCTCGGTGCGCGCCGACATCACCTGACCACCGTCCTGGATGCTGAACACCCCGGCGGTGACCGCGGCGGCCAGCTCGCCGACGCTGTGGCCGACGAGCACCCTCGCGTCGACACCGCGGGCGATCACCGCGGCGGCCAGCGCATGACCGAGTGCGAACAGCAATGGCTGGGCACGTGAACAGTCGTCGAATTCCGGCCCCGGATCAGCCGAGAGCCAATCGGCGCGCAGCGCGGGTCCGTCGTCCCCGACGGCCCTGAAGAATTCGTCCATGGTTTGGGTGAAAACGGGCTCGACACCATACAGGCCGACGCCCATGCGCGCCTGCTGTGCCCCCTGACCAGGGAATATGATCGCCACGCGTAGCTTTTTTGACTGCACGTTCATGAGCATGGAACCCCCGATTGATTAATCTTCACGCAAGTCGCCGCAGCGCAGCCGAATCAGCGCGATAAAAATCGCACCGGAACGGCAGCGAGGGCGTCACACTATTTCACCGTCTCCCTTGTATACCGGCTCATCACATTCATCCCGCTGACCCGTCGGGCCGATGGCCATGCTGGCCAGACCGTTCCAGATCAGTAATTTGTTCAGCGATGCGATCTGTTCTATCGGTACGTCTTTGTTGTTCTGCCACCACTCGATCAGCGAGTGTCCCGCACCTTTGATCGCCTCGGCGAGCGCGTAGTAGGCACGGCCGTCATCCACGGCGATCGGGCCTTTCAGCTTCGGCAGCTTGTGCAGCGAGGCGACGATGGCCTCAGTCGCGTACTGCTGGACCTGTTGTTGCACCGCCGCGGCCTCCGGCGCGCTGGGCCGGTCTGCGAACAGCAGTCGCCAGGTTACTTCGGAACGGCTGACCGCGAGAAAGAATGCCGCCGTTGTCGAGTTGAACAGTTCCCCGGGCGTCACCGACGCCGAGTCGGTCACCCATTGGGAGACCAGCAGCTTGGCCTGACTCTCCACGGTAGCCGTATAGAGATCGGCCTTGCTCTGGAAATGGTCGTACAGCACCGGCGTTGTCACGCCGGCGAAACGTGCGATCTCGCGCATGGACGAACGATCGTAGCCCTGTTCCGCGAACACCGCCGTTGCAGCAGCCAGGATGACCTCCACTCGTTGGTCGGAGCGGAGGCGCCTATTCGGGTTGTGCCCGGGACCTGACATCGGTGGGGAACCTACCCACCGTCAGGTTCGGCAACAAGGTTCCAGCCAAATGAGTCCGCGACGCATGCCGACTACCGCACTTGTCGACCGCGGCGCTCGGCGCGAGACGCGCCGGGGTCTCGTCGGCCGCCGACTCCTTCACCGACGCGGCGATGCCCCCATCGACCGAATGTGCGTGGTGTCACACCCGGCGTCCGACTGGGAGAATGACCCGCTGTGAGTACTTCGACTGCGCCAACCGTCCGCCACAGCCGAACCGTTCTGGCCGGGCAGCTGTCCGAGCTGGGCGTGGAGCGGAGCGGCGTCCTCCTGGTGCATGCGTCGATGCGCGCGGTGGGGCCGGTGAGCGGTGGGGTCCGGGCGGTGGTCGACGCGTTACGGGATGCCCTCGGCGCGCACGGCACACTCGTCGTCCCTGCCTTCACCCCGGAGAACTCCGACACCTCCCCGCACTACCTCGACCGGGTGCGCGGCCTCACCGACCAAGCCCGGGAAGCCGTACGGGCGAACATGCCACCCTTCGACCCGGCGACCTCGGCCGCACCGTCGATGGGTCGCCTCGCCGAGGCAGTGCGGCTCACCGAGGGGGCGGTGCGCAGCGGCCACCCCCAGACGTCCTTCGCCGCGCTCGGCCCCTCGGCCCGGGAAGTGGTGGCGCACCACCGTCCCGACTGCCACCTCGGCGAGGACTCGCCACTGGCCCGCCTCTATGACCTGCGGGCCCAAGTGCTCCTGCTGGGCACCGGGTTCGACACCTGCACCGCGTTCCATCTCGGCGAGTACCGGGTGCCCGCCCCGCCCCGCCGCAGCTATCGCTGCGTGGTGGCTTCCGGCGGCCGGCGCCAGTGGTGGGAGTACGAGGACGTCGCGCTGGACGACAGCGACTTCGCGGCCCTGGGAGCGGACTTCGCCCGCTCCGCCGACGGTGCGGCCGTCCGCACCGGCCCGGTGGGCTCGTCATCAACGAGTCGACTCTTCCGCTTCACCGACGCCGTCGACTTCGCGTCCCACTGGCTGCCGTCGTACCGGAGCGGCGTGCCGTTCCAGGCCCTGTGCCACACGCACGGCTGAGAACCACGGCTCCTGGCGACGGGCGGCAGTCGTCTCAGCCCCTGATGCCGAGGCCGTCGACGACCACCGCGCCCGGCAGCGCCGCCAGCGCCTTGCCCGGGACGATCAGCTTGCCCCGTAGGCTGCCGCTGCCGATCAGTACACGGTGCCTTCGGAATGCGGATCGGAGGTGCTGCCCTCGCCCGGCATCAGGCGCCAGGACCAGAGTTCGAGCGGGCCCCCGGCCTCCGCACCGACGAGCAGGGTGGTGAAGCTGCCCGCCTCCGTGGACCACATCCGCACCGCCTGGCTCTCGGGCACCAGCCGGACCGGTGCGCTCTGCTCGTCATCGAGCAGCGTGTCGGTGTGGTGCACCCAACCGTTCATCGCACTGTACTGCGAGGCATGCAATGACAGCACTGTTCGCCCTGGCCACCAGCCTGCTCTGGGGGCTGGCCGACTTCGGCGGCGGGCTGCTCACCCGACGTACGCCCGCGCTCACCGTGGTCGTCGTCTCACAGACCACCGCGGCCGTGGTGCTGGGCGTCATCGTGATCGCCACTGGCGGCTGGAGCGAGGCGGGCCCGCAGCTCTGGTTCGCCGTCGCGGCGGGCGCTGTCGGACCGATGGCGATGCTGAGCTTCTACAAGGCCCTGGCGCTCGGCCCGATGGGCGTCGTCTCCCCGCTCGGATCGCTGGGCGTCGCCGTGCCGGTGAGCGTCGGACTCGTCGCCGGGGAGCGGCCGGGGTTGCCGCAGTTCGCGGGGGTCGGCGTCGCCGTGGTGGGCATCGTGCTGGCCGGTGGTCCGCAGTTGCGCGGGGCGCCGGTGCAGCGCCGGGCGGTGCTGCTGACCCTGGTGGCCGCGTTCGGCTTCGGTGCGGTGATGTCCCTGATCGCCGAGGCGTCCACGACGATCACCGGGCTGTTCCTTGCGCTCTTCGTCCAGCGCCTCACTAATATCGCGGTGGGCGGTACGGCCCTGTACGTATCGGTGCGCCGCGGGGCCCGCGCGCTGCCGGAGGAGGGTGGGGCCGCCGTGGTGCTGGCCTCGCTGCCCGCCCTTGCGTTCGTCGGGCTCGCGGATGTCGCGGCCAACGGCACCTACTCGATCGCGGCACAGCACGGCCCGATCACCGTGGCCGCCGTGCTCGCCTCGCTCTATCCGGTGGTCACGGCCCTGGCCGCGCGCGGAGTGCTCAAGGAACGGCTGCGCGGGGTGCAGGCGGCCGGGGCGGGGCTCGCCCTGGTGGGCACGGTGCTGCTGGCGACCGGCTGAGGGCCGGACACCAGCCGCCTCAGTCGCCGGACGGGCCCGAAGTCTCACCCGGTTCCGACAGGGCCAGCAATTGCTCGGGCGTGACACCCGTCGGGATCGGCACCGGAGCAGGGGTGCGTAGAGGAGGCTGCCAGCCCTTCTCGGGATCCCAGCTGCGTACGACACGGGCGGGAGCACCGGCCACCACCGCGTGGTCGGGCACCTCACCCCGTACCACCGCGCCCGCGGCGACCACCACATTGCGCCCGAGCGTGGCCCCGGGCAGGATCACCGCTCCGGTGCCGATCCAGCAGCCCGGCCCGATGGAGACCGGCTCCATGCGGGGCCACTGCTTGCCGACCGGCTCGTGCGGATCGTCGTAACTGTGATTCGTGGATGTGATGTAGACGTACGGGCCGCAGTACGTGTCCGAGCCGATGCTCACCCTGGTGTCGGCGACGACATGGCTGCCGCGGCCGAGCACCACTCCGTCCCCCAGCGTCAGGATCGCCTCGGAACCGAGGTCCAGGTCGGGCATGAGTCCGGCCGTCAGCGTGACTTGTTCACCGATCACGCAGTGGGCGCCGAGCTCGATCCACGGCTCCCCGAAGACCGTGCCCTGCGGGAAGGCCAGCCGGGTGCCTGCGCCGATCCGGCGGAACCGCAGCCCGCCGGGGTGTTCCGCGGTGACGGCGCCCGACTCCTGCACCCAGCGCCAGCCGCGGTGGACGACCCGGGACTGCGCGCGCCGCCGCCAGGCGGCGAGGGAAGAGAACGCGTTCCTGTTCTTGGGCACTCGCACACGGTAGTCGGCGACGCCCGGCGTGATCACTGCGGTCGCCTGTGATGTTCACCCCACTCGGCGGCTGTCCGCCGCCCGTCGCATACCGTTTCCCTGACGCGATCGAACAGCGGTGACCGGAGGAACGGGCAATGGCAGAACAGGCGTTGATCACGGGGATGGGCGGCAAGGAGCCGGACATCGACGCGAGGGCCTTCACCGCGCCGACGTCGGTCGTGATCGGTGAGATCACCATGGCCGCGGGCTCCAGCGTCTGGTACCACGCCGTGCTGCGCGCCGACTGCGGCCCCATCGTCATCGGCGCCGACAGCAATATCCAGGACAACTGCAGCGTCCACGTCGACCCCGGGTTCCCGGTCACGGTCGGCGAGCGCGTCTCGGTCGGGCACAACGCCGTACTGCACGGGTGCACCATCGAGGACGACGTCCTGGTCGGCATGGGATCCACCGTTCTCAACGGTGCCCACATCGGCGCCGGTTCACTGATCGCGGCGCAGGCACTGGTCCCGCAGGGGATGCAGGTACCCCCGGGCTCGCTCGTCGCGGGTGTCCCCGCCAAGGTCAAGCGGCAGCTGACCGAGGAGGAGCTCGAAGGCATCAAGTTCAACGCGGCGGCCTATGTGGAGCTGGCCGAGGCACACCGACAGGCACACGAGAGCTGAGCGGGACCGAACGGGGTTCGAGCGCCCCCGCACAGCCCCGGCCGGGTCAGTCCGCGGCCGGTACGGTCCCCGCGTCGCGCGCGGGAACGAGCGACGACTGTGCCGCCGCCTTCTTGGCCCGGTTCTTCAGGACCAGCATCGAGGTCACGCCGATCAGCACCGCGACCACCAGGCCGAGATAGGAGAACCTCTTGAGCCAGGCCTCTGCGACGACTCCCACCGAGTAGACGACGGCCGTGGTGCCACCGGCCCAGACGATGCCGCCCAGCACGTTGGCGATCAGGAATTTCCAGTACGGCATGTGCAGTACGCCGGCCAGCGGCCCCGCGAAGATCCGGAGCAGCGCGACGAAGCGGCCGAAGAACACCGCCCACACGCCCCATTTCTGGAACGACCGCTCCGCCATGCCGATCTGGCTGTCGCCGAAGTGCTTGGGGAACTTCCCGCCGAGCCGGGCGAGGAGCGGCCGTCCGCCCTTGCGACCGATGGCGTATCCGACCGAGTCACCGATGACCGCGCCCGTCGAGGCGCAGGCCCCGAGGATCCAGGGGTTGATTCCGTCGTGCCCGGCGGCCAAAAGCGCCGCGCTGACCAGGACGATCTCACCCGGCAGCGGAATGCCGAGGCTCTCCAGTCCGATGACAACGCCCACCAGGACGTAAACGCTGACCGCGGGAACTGTCTCCAGCCACTCCTGGATGTGCAACGCCGGTTCCTCCCCTACTGATGACCCGTTGCCCGCCGGTCAACTCCTCGGCGCACGGCGGGAATGCTACCTGTCCCGCCATCTGCCCGAACAGCACGAAGGGCCGCCATGCCCCCTTTGTCGGGGTACGCGGCGACCCTTCAAGGAGCCGTCCCGGATCAGGCGTTGGGGCGCAGCGTCCACACGACCGTCATCTCGCCGGTCACCGCGCCGTCCGCACGCCGGATCTCGATGACCACGGGGAACTCGGGCCGCTCGCCCTTGTCGAGTTCGGCGACGACATCGGCCACCGGGCGGCCGAGGGTCGCCGTCGCGGTGACGACGCCCATGGCCAGCTTCTTGTAACCGATCTCCGCCTTGACCGCCAGCGGCACAGCACGCGACATCTGGTCACCGAAGGCGGCGATGACGATCGCACCGCTCGCCGATTCCGCGAGCGTGAACATCGCTCCGGCGTGGGGTCCGCCGATGTGGTTGTGGTAGTCGGCCTGGTCCGGCAGACGGACCACCGCACGCTCGGCGGTTGTCTCGAGAAACTCGAGATTGAGGGTCCGGGCCATCGGAACCGTCGCGGCGAGCATCTCGCCGGCGGTCATCTGTTCAGCACTCATGACCAGATGTTACTCACGAGTAGAACTTTTTGGCCATCTCCGGATCCCTCCGTGCCCCGCCCCCGACCGCATCCTTCACCTTCCGCTCACGGGGGCGGGCGTAGCCGACCGGACACCGCCCCTCTATCGTTACTCGCCATGTGGCCAGGACAGCAGCCGCCCGGGGGCGAGCAAAACCCGCAGGACCCGAGTCAGAACCCGTATCAGCAGCCGGGGTACCAGCAGCCGAATCCCTATCATCAGCCGGGATATCAGCAGCACGGACAGCCCGCACAGCAGCCGGGGTACCCGCAGCAAGGCCAGCAGGGGCAGCAGCCCGGCTACCCGCAGCCGAACCCCTACCAGCAGCCGACGGCACCGCAGTACTCGGTACCCGGTCCGCCCGGTGGTCCGCAGCCCGACGGCAGCAAGAAGAAGACCACGGCCGTCGCGATCGTCGCGGCCACCGCGGTCGTCGTGGCTGCCGCGGTCACCGGTGTCGTCGTGCTGAACAAGGACGACGACAAGGGCAAGGACGTCGCCGACGACAAGAACGCGTCGGCGACCGCCAAGCCGTCACAGTCCGCGTCCTCGCCCGAGGCGAACCCGCGCGGCACCGACGACGCCGAGCCCCTGATCCCGGGCTGGAAGGTCGTCACCAACCCCAAGTGGGGCACGCAGTTCGACGTGCCCGGCGACTGGGAGGTCGGTACTCCCGGCACGTTCTCGTACTTCGAGGACGACAAGAAGGGTGACGGCTCGCCCCTCATCGGTTTCTCCGCACCGACGTACTACCAGAGCAAGTGGTGCGTGGACGATCCCGACAAGGACGGCACCAAGGAGGACATGAGCCTGGCCAGCGCCGGCACCAGGGGCGCCCAGGGCGCCACCGACGCCGCCAAGAACGCCCGGAGCGAGGCCGGCACATGGGCGTGGGCCGCCTATGCGCAGCACATGCCACAGAGCACCATCAAGATCAGCGACCCCAAGCAGTACACCACCAAGTCGGGTCTGACCGGCCAGGTCGTCACGGCCACCGCTCCCGATGTCACGAAGCGGAAGAAGTGCGACAGCGACGGCAAGACGATCGCCTTCACCTTCAAGAACAAGAAGGGCGAATTCGCGTCCTGGGTCTTGTACGGAGCGGATTCCGTCAAGGACGAACTCCCTGACACGACGATCCAGAAGATCCTCAGCACCGTGCGGCTGGTGGACGTCGCCCCGTCCTCCTGACCCCGTACACCGCCTTCGGAAAAGGAACTTGCACGCAGGGAGCCCGGCGGCGATAGTCCCCAGGTGACTGTCGCTTCCGCCCCCGCGTCCCCGCCGCACCGCCCCAGCCGCAATTACCGCTTGCTGACCGCCGCCGCGATCATCACGGGCCTGGGCACCCATGGCGCACTGATCGCGGCGGCGTTCGCGGTTCTGGAGTCGGGCGGCGACGGCGGCGACGTCGGTCTGGTGGCCGCCGCCAGGACGGCACCGCTGGTGCTCTTCCTGCTGGTCGGCGGGGCCGTCGCGGACCGGCTGCCGCGCCACCGGGTCATGGTCGCCGCGAACGCCCTCAACTGCGTCTCGCAGGCCGCCTTCGCCTGGCTGGTCCTGGCCGGCGATCCGAAACTGTGGCAGATGATGCTGCTCACCGCGTTGTGCGGAACCGGACAGGCGTTCTTCAACCCGGCGGCTGAGGGCATGCTGATGTCCAGCGTCAGCCGCGAGCAGGCGAGCCGTGCCTTCGCCCTCTTCCGAATGTCCATGCAGGGCGCGACGATCGGCGGCGCGGCCCTCGGCGGCGCCATGATCGCGGCGATGGACCCGGGCTGGGTGCTGGCCATCGACGCCGCGTCCTTCGCGTTGGCGGGTGCGCTGCGCGCCTTCCTGGACGTCAGCCACATTCCGTCCCGCGCACCGGGCGGCGGCCTGCTCGCCGATCTGCGGGAAGGCTGGCAGGAGTTCATCGGCCGCCCTTGGCTGTGGAGCATCGTGGCGCAGTTCTCGGTAGTGGTCGCCGCGGTGGGGGCCGCCGAGTCGGTGTACGGACCGCTGGTCGCCAGGGACGAGCTCGGTGGTGCCCGCCCCTGGGGCTTCGCGCTCGCCGCCTTCGGCGTCGGCACGCTGGGCGGGGCGCTCTTGATGACGCGCTGGAAGCCCCGGCGGCTGCTGCTGGCCGGAACCCTCTGCGTCTTCCCGCTGGCCCTGCCGTCCGCTGGGCTCGCGGTGCCGTTGCCGGTGGCCGGGCTCTGCGTGGTGATGTTCGTCAGCGGCGTCGCCATCGAGGTGTTCGGGGTCTCGTGGATGACGGCCATGCATCAGGAGATCCCGGAGGAGAAGCTGTCGCGCGTCTCGGCGTACGACTGGTTCGGCTCGGTGGCGATGATGCCGGTCGCCACCGCACTCGCGGGTCCGGTGGAGACCTTGGTCGGACGCAGTCAGGCCCTGTGGGGCTGCGCGGTGCTGATCGTGCTGGTCACCGGCGCCGTGCTGTTCGTACCCGAGGTACGCAATCTGGCCCGTGCCGGTGCCACCACCGCAGTGGTGACGGACAAGTCTCGGGGGCCGGCCTCAGCCGATGCCGAAGGCTCCGTCGGGCGGCTCGGGTGAGGCGACCGCCTCACCGTCCCGGACCGGCCGGGCGGATCCGACGAGCCGGTCCAGCGCGGGGCCGTACTCGACCCTGGCGGGGAAGGCGTCGGCGGCGCAGCGGCGGGTCAGCGTCGCGGTGTCGATGGGGCTTCGGGATGCGACGAGCACGACGTTGCCGAAGCGCCGGCCACGCAGCACCGCCGGTTCGGCGATGAGCGCGAGCTCCTCGAAGACGGCCTCGAAGGTGGCCAGTTGGGAGCGGAGGAAGTCGAAGGGTGCGCCGTCCGCGAGGTTGGCGGCGTAGATCCCGTCGTCGCGCAGCGCCCGCCGGGCAGCGTGTGCGTACTCGACGGAGGTGAGGTGCGCGGGCACCCGCGAGCCGCCGAAGACATCCGCGATCAGTACGTCGACGGAGCCGGGCGGGGTCTGTTCCAGCCGGCTGCGTGCGTCCGTGCCGTGCACGGTGATCCGGCTGTCGTCGGGGACCGGCAGATGTTCGGTGACCAGGGCGAGGAGCCCGAGGTCGGCCTCGGCGACGTCCTGGCGGGAGCCGGGCCTGACCGCGGCGACGTAGCGGGGCAGGGTGAGGGCACCGCCGCCGAGATGGAGCACGTCCAGCGGTGCGCCCGGTGCCGCTGCGCAGTCCATGACATGGGCGAGCCGTTGCGCGTACTCGAATTCGAGATGGTCCGGCGCGTCGAGGTCGACGTACGACTGGGGCGCGCCGTCGACGGTGAGCAGCCAGGCCCTGTCCCGGTCCACGTCGGGGAGGAGTCTGGCGGTGCCCTGGTCCACATCCCGGATGACAGGTATCGACTCGTTCACTCCCCCATTGTGGGGTGCCGGATCAGCTGCTCACGACCGCGGCGACGGCTTCGGTGTACGCCACGGACCGGGCGAGCCCGGCACGGGCCGCGCGGCCCGGCGGCTCGGGTCGAGGTACGGCGCCGGGCCCGCCTCCCGTGGGTTGCGGGAGGCGGGCCCCTGGTGCGAGACGGCTCAGAGCAGTCCGGTGACGGTGCCTGCGCCGACGGTGCGGCCGCCCTCGCGGATCGCGAAGCCGAGTCCGGTCTCCAGCGGGACGTCACGGCCCAGTTCGACGGTCAGGTCGACCGTGTCTCCGGGTCGCGCCACCGCCACCGCGCCGAGGTCGACGTCGCCGACGACGTCCGCGGTGCGGATGTAGAACTGCGGCCGGTAGCCGGTGGTGACCGGGGTGGTCCGGCCGCCCTCCCGCGCCGACAGGACGTACACCTGCGCGGTGAAGCGGCGGCTCGGGGTCACGCTGCCGGGCGCCGCGACGACATGGCCGCGGCGGACCCGGTCGCGCTCCACCCCGCGCAACAGCAGGGCCACGTTGTCGCCGGCCTGGGCGGACTCCATCGGCTTGCCGAAGGTCTCCAGACCGGTGACGACCGTCTCGATGTCCGGGCCGAGCACCGACACCCGGTCGCCGACCCGGACGGTGCCGCGCTCGACGGCTCCGGTGACGACGGTGCCCCGTCCGGTGATGGTCAGGACGTTCTCCACCGACAGCAGGAACGGCGCGTCGGTGTAGCGGACCGGCACCGGTACGTACGTGTCGACGGCGTCCAGCAGCGCCTCGACTGCCGCGGTCCACCGCGGGTCGCCCTCCAGGGCCTTCAGGCCCGACACCCGTACGACGGGGACGGAGTCACCGTCGTAGCCGTGCGCGGAGAGCAGTTCGCGGACCTCCAGCTCGACCAGGTCGGTCAGCTCAGGGTCGCCCGCGTCGGCCTTGTTGAGGGCGACGACGATGTGGTCGACACCCACCTGGCGGGCGAGCAGGACGTGCTCGGCGGTCTGCGGCATGATCCCGTCGAGCGCGGAGACGACGAGGATCGCCCCGTCGAGCTGGGCGGCGCCGGTGACCATGTTCTTGATGTAGTCGGCGTGTCCCGGCATGTCGACATGCGCGTAGTGACGGGTGTCGGTCTCGTACTCGACGTGCGCAATGTTGATGGTGATGCCGCGCTGCGTCTCCTCGGGCGCGCGGTCGATCCGGTCGAACGGGACGAACGTGCCGGTTCCGCGGTCGCTGAGGACCTTGGTGATGGCGGCGGTCAGGGTGGTCTTGCCGTGGTCGACGTGACCCATGGTGCCGATGTTGAGGTGCGGCTTGGTGCGCACGTATGCCGTCTTGGGCATGGCTGATTCCTTGGAATTCGAAGCTGAGAGAGAAGACCCCAGGGCCCCGCCGACCCTCCCCTTGCGGGGTCCGCCGGACTGTCGGGGGAGGGTCAGCTTCGGGCGCCGCCGGTGGGCGCTGCGGCAGCGGTGAACGCTGTTGCGACAACTGCTGCTGCGGTGGCGGGGTTCACGGCAGCCTTCGGCGCATCCGCGACTGCGGACTGCGCTGCGAGGTAGGCGTACCGGAACATGGGTCCGATCATGGCCGACGGACGTGGCCACGTCGAATGGTTTTCCGGCGGACGCAGCAGGTCGGCCACGGAAGTTCGGCCTCCGCTCCGCCGTCGGAGGTGCCTCGTCCACCGGATGCCGGGAGCGGGCGCGGGAGCGGCATGGGCCGCCCGGCTCGTACCGTTCGCATTGCGGCGATGACATACGGGCGTCGGTTAGTCTCCCCGCATGCTCGACCCCGTCCCCGCCGCCCGGCCTGCCACCGGCCTCGTCGTGCGCTGCACGAGGGCGTTGCTCTCGCCCTGGTCCCGGTTCTCGCTGCTCGTGGTGGTGCTGCTGGCCGCCGCGGCGACGATGCTGCTCCTCGAACCCCAACGGCTGCTCACCACCGGCTGGCCCGGCCGGCTGAGCGGTGGCGCCGCCGCGGTCGTGCTGTTCGGTGTCGCGTACGGCGTGTGCACCGTGGCCTTCATACCGCGTCCACTGCTCAACCTCGCCGCCGGTGCGCTCTTCGGTTCGCAGTCGGGCCTGGCTGCCGCGCTGGCGGGCACGGTGCTCGGCGCGGGCGTCTCGTTCGGGCTGGGCAGGGTGCTGGGGCAGGACGCGCTCCGTACGTTGCTGCGCGGGCGGTGGCTCAAGGCGGCGGACGGTCAGCTGAGCCGGCACGGTTTCCGCTCGATGCTGGCGCTGCGGCTGTTCCCCGGTGTGCCGTTCGCTGCGGCCAACTACTGCGCGGCGGTCTCGCGCATGGGGTATCCGCCCTTCCTGGTGGCCACCGGGCTCGGCTCGGTCCCGAACACCGCCGCATATGTCGTCGCGGGCAGCGAGGCCTCGTCGCCGACGTCGCCCGCGTTCCTGGTCGCGATGGGGTTCATCGTGCTGACGGGGCTCGGCGCGGCCGTCGTCGCCTGGCGCAAGCGCCACCGCCTCGCCGCCGAGTGATCCAGTACGCGTCGGAGAGGGCACCGGGGCGGTGGGCGGCGTGGGGGCATGCGTAACGCTGTTCATCTGAGAGCGATACTCTGCCCGCGACCGACCGAAAATCTCCGGGCGCTGCACGACCTTGCCCTCATTCGCCCGCAAATCCGCACGCTGCCGACGGCCCTCACGACCGTCGGCCGATGCATGATCACCTCCGGGATGGCCAAAGCCCCATGAGCTGGTTCGAATCGTTCATCCTGGGCCTCGTTCAGGGACTGACCGAGTTCCTGCCGATCTCCTCCAGCGCGCATCTGCGACTCACCGCAGCGTTCGCCGGCTGGCACGACCCGGGTGCGGCATTCACCGCCATCACCCAGATCGGCACGGAGGCGGCAGTCCTCATCTACTTCCGCAAGGACATCGTGCGGATCGTCTCGTCCTGGTTCCGCTCGCTGACAGACCGGTCGATGCGCAGCGACCACGACGCACAGATGGGCTGGCTGGTCATCGTCGGCTCCATCCCCATCGGCGTGCTCGGCGTGACGTTCAAGGACCAGATCGAGGGGCCCTTCCGGGACCTGCGACTGATCGCCACCACTCTGATCGTCATGGGCATCGTCCTCGGGATCGCCGACCGCCTCGCCGCCCGCGACGAGGCGGGCGGCAGGCACCGGGCTGTCAGGGAGCGCAAGACGCTCGCGGAACTCGGCGTCAAGGACGGTCTGATCTTCGGTTTCTGCCAGGCATTGGCCCTGATCCCGGGTGTCTCCCGCTCCGGCGCCACCATCAGCGGCGGTCTGCTGATGGGGTACACCCGTGAAGCGGCGGCCCGCTACTCCTTCCTGCTCGCGATCCCGGCGGTGCTCGCCTCGGGCATCTTCGAGCTGAAGGACGCAGGTGAGGGACATGTGTCGTGGGGGCCGACGATCTTCGCGACGATCATCGCGTTCGGAGTGGGTTATGCCGTTATCGCCTGGTTCATGAAGTTCATCACGACCAAGAGCTTCATGCCGTTCGTCATCTACCGGATCATTCTGGGCATTTTGCTCTTTGCCCTGGTCGGCGCGGGGGTTCTGAGCCCGCACGCGGGCGAGTCCGCCGGATGATCCACTCTCCACTTCTATTCCGATCTAGCGCTTTCTAGCACCTCCATGCATCTGCGCGTCATGATCGTCTCCCACTTGTCTCCCAGCCTTCTCCCGCTTTTGTCCCGCGCAGGAGCCGGAGAGGCAGGCAGTATCGTCGTGCGCTATCGCAAAGTCAGGAGCAAGGAGGGCCCGCACAGTCGGAGCTGCTGTGCGGGCCCTCTGGTGTCGCCGGGTCAGGGACGCCAGAACTCCTCGGTGGGCCGCCATGGCTCCGGAGCAGGTGGCAGAGCACTGAACCGCGGAAGGGGAACACAAGCTGCTGCGTCCTGGGAGCCGGTCTCCTCCACAGCCGCAGCATGGTCGTCAGCTACACCAGAGGGAACCCAATGGTGGTCGTCCCACTCCAGCATCCTGCGCGACGTTTCCGGGCCGACGTGCCCAGCCCGCGCGGGGCCTTCACCGAGAAGGACGGCGCTGCGCGCGCCGGGCGCGGGCCGGTGGGCGTCCCGGCATGCGGCCCACTCCTCCTACGGCTCGCCGTTCACGGGAGGAGGTCCCCTTCCCTGCTTCTGATGCCCGACGTCTTGGCCGAGGTGCATCCCGGCGGCGTCGTGGTGGGCTCGGACGGTGGTGGAGTCCACACTGACCAGGGACAAGTCCACTCGGTCCCGCTTCGCGGCTTCCGCGATCATCCCCTCCAGCAGGGCTTCGAAGATGCCAGCATCCCTCCACTGCCGGAACCGGTTGTGGACGGTCGGCCAGGCGCCGAACTCCTCCGGCATCTCCCGCCACTGCCCTCCCGTCCGGAACCGCCAGATCGCACCCTCAAACTGCTGCCGCAGTCGCTCGGGGTACGGGCCGTACCTGCCGATCGGCAAGTACGGCTCCATGAACCGTTGAAAGCGTTGTTCGCCCGGGTCTGCCAGCCGGTGGCGGTCCGGGAGACGCAGGGCGCCTGGTTTCGAAGTCTGCGGCTGGTGGCGGTGGACGGGACGACATTCGACCTTCCCGATACGGAGGCGAACGCCACCTTCTTCGGGCGGCCGGGAACGGGACGTGGCCAGGGCAGGAGCGCGTATCCGCAGGCCAGGACCGTGGCTCTGGTCGAGTGCGGTACCCATGCCGTGTTCGCCGCCGAGGCCGCGCCGCTGGCCGTGCACGAGACGGTCCTGTCCCGGCGCCTGTTCCCCTCGCTGACCAGGGGGATGCTACTCCTAGCCGACCGGGGCTTCCTCGGCTTCGACCTGTGGCGGGCCGCCGCGGCGACCGGCGCGGACCTGCTGTGGCGGGTCAGGAGCAACGCGGTCCTGCCTGTGGTGACCGCGTTGTCCGATGGCTCGTACCTGTCGCAGATTGTTGCCGCCCGGGACAAGAACCGGCGAGCCGACCCGGCAACGGTCCGCGTCATCGAATACACCCTGGGCCCTCCCGGAGAGGGCACCGTCTACCGTCTGGTCACCACGCTCCTGGACCCGGCCACCGCGCCGGCCACAGAACTGGCCACACTCTACGCCGAGCGCTGGGAGATCGAGACCACCCTCGATGAGATCAAGACTCACCTGGGTGGCCCCCGCTTCGTCCTGCGCTCCCAGCATCCGGCCGGGGTCGAGCAGGAGATCTTCGCGTTCCTCCTCGTGCACCACGCGTTGCGCGACCTCATGCACCAGGCGGCCCAGCTGCAGAGAGAGGACCCGGACCGGATGTCCTTCACCCGCACCTTGCGCGTCGTCCGCCGGCAGACCACCGGCCAGGCGGGATTTTCCCCCCTCCCGGCTCGCCCGGGCACTGACGCAGACCCTGCGTGAGATCACCGAACGTCTCCTGGCACCAAGACGATTACGGTCCAACCCGCGAGTGATCAAACGCAAAATGTCCAACTGGCCGCTCAAACGCACCGAACACAACAACCGACCCCGCCCGGACAACCCCGTCGTCGCCCTCGCCGAGCCCACCAGAACAGCCCCAACCCCACGAGTGAAGTCCTAAAACACCGGTATTGGCCCTAGATTATCGATTCCAAGGGATCGGCTGCGCGCATGAGGCGAGGGAGCCCAAAGTGCGGTTGTGACGCCAGACTTGGACTCCCTCGCCACCGCCCTGTACGTGAAGACCGACGACATGCTGAAGGCATCGCCGCATCTCGGGCCGTGGCGACCGGCTGTCGGGATCACTCCCAAACTCACCGATGCCGAGCTGGTAACCCTCACGGTGATGCAAGCCTTGCTCGGGTTCACCTCCGAGGCCAAGTGACTCCGCCACGCCCCCACTCACCTGCGGCGTCTGTTCCCGTACCTGCCCCAGCAGCCCGGCTACAACAAGCGCCTGCGCAAGGCCGTCGAGCTGTTCCGCCGGATCACCCGGCTGCTGGCCACCGACACATCCGTGTGGAGCGACGACGCATGGATCGTGGACTCCACGCCCGTGGAATGCGGCCGCTCCCGCGAGACGGTCAAACGCTCCGAGCTGGCCGGATGGGGCTCAGCGAAGTTAGTGGGGGGTCGGGCTGGCACAGCGCTCCACTTGGCCATTCGGAGACCCGGCCGTCTCGGCCGGCCCCACGGCTGGGTCAGCCCGGCTTGACCGCCAGCGTCGCAAGATAGTTCGACATGTATTGAGCGGATGCGTTGGATTGGTGCGGCGCTTCCGCGAAGCCGGTGAGGACGAACCCCGCGGCGAGTTGCCCGCCGATCTGGTCGGTGAGGGTGTGGCTGTATTCAAGAGGGGCATCCGCGCCGAACTTCGTGGCGCGTTCCTCGGCGGAGTACTGCGTGACATCGCTGTAGGGCAGCTTGTGCACGACGATCAGCTCGCCGCGCTCGTCGAGCGCCTCGTGGTCGAACAAGTACACATCAGGGTTGAGGAAGCCCACGAGCAGAGTTCCGCCCGGTCGCAGGACGCGGAAGCACTCACGCCACACCGGTGCCAAGTCTGGTACGAATAGGTTAGAGACCGGATGGAATACGATGTCGAATGTTGCGTCGCCGAAGGCGCTGAGGTCGCGCATGTCGCCTAGGACGGTGCGCAGCTCGAGCCCGTCGCGCGCCGCCACCATCTGGTCCTGGCCGAGCTGGCGGGGTGAGTTGTCGAATACGGTGACCCGCGCCCCTGCGGCGGCGAGGATCGGACCCTGCTGGCCACCGCCGGAGGCCAGGCACAACACGTCCTTGCCGGTCAGGTCCGTCGGCAGCCAGGAGCGGTCGACTGGCTCACGCCCGATGAGAACAATCGACCAGTCGCCCATGCGGGCGCGCTCGACATCCTCAGCACTCACCGGCCTCGACCACTCGTTGCCCTCTTGGACATACTTGTCCCAGGCTGCCCGATTGTGGGCAACCGGGTCGACAACAATGTCCTGCACGTTTAACTCCCTGCTACAGCCAAGCGGACACCTGCGGTACTGACAATTCGGTGCCGCTAGCCAACACGATTGCAGGGTGCGGGCTCAACGAAATTAGCGGGCATCGAGGTGTCCACGGGCTCGACGGGTGGTCGCGCAGCGGGAAGCGCTGGACCTGCTCGACGCCGAACCGGAACTCGTCGCCCAGCTCGACCTGGAACGGCACCACGGCCGCACACCCGCCGGCATCGTCACCCGCGTCATGCAGCGCATCCTCACGCTGACCACTGAACCGCCCCGGGTCAGGTGGAGGCTCGATTTCATGAAAGGATCGAGTCATGGCACGACCTTCCCGTTACCCGCTTGAGCTGCGCCGACGTGCGGTGCGCATGGTCGCCGAGGTCCGCGGCGACCACCCGACCGAGACCGCGGCCTTGCAGGCGGTGGTCGAGAAGCTGGACATCGGGTCCCGCGAGACGCTGCGGAACTGGGTGAAGCAGCACGAGATCGACGCCGGGCAGCGGCCGGGGACGACGACGGACGAGTCCGCCCAGCTCAAGGTGTTGAAGAAGGAGAACGCCGAGCTGAAGCGGGCCAACGAGATCCTGAAGGCGGCGGCGTCTTTCTTCGCGGCCGAGCTCGACCGGCCACACACACGCTCGTAGCGTTCATCGACGAGCACAAGGGCCGCTTCGGCGGCGTCGAGCCGATCTGCAGGACGCTCACCGAGCACGACTGCAAGATCGCCCCTTCCACCTACTACGCCCACCACAAACGCCGGAGCACGCCGTCGGCCAGGACCGTG